>NZ_PJAI02000099.1 GCF_002843355.2 Colwellia echini | reverse complement strand
CAATAGAAACACCCGCATTTACCGTGAAACTGTCAACGCCATTACCGCCGATTAAATTCACAAAGTCTGTAAAGTTAATACCGTTTAAAGTACCTGCGTTATTCGCATTAACTAACCAGGTGTTCGTCGTATCACCCGTTAAGGTGGCTGTGCCTACACCGTCAACTAATTCAAAACCTGAGATGTCTGTGATTAATAAACTGCCGTTCGTTGCGGTTAGGTTAAACGTGTCTTTTGCATCTAAAGCAACACCTTGAGCGCCGCCCGCAATCGTGCCAGTAACTACGCCCGTATTATCCAAACTAACCGTGTCATCACCATCACCACCAGAAATGCTAGCAATTCGACCTGTTGTATCACCATTGATAGTGAAAATATCATCACCAGCAGCGCCTACAAGAGCTCCCGTTATACCCGCTGTGCCAATAGTAAAGGTATCTGCATCAACACCACCCGTGATAGCACCCGCAGTGCCATTAATCGCGTACGTGTTTACGCCATTGCCACCAC
>NZ_PJAI02000098.1 GCF_002843355.2 Colwellia echini | reverse complement strand
CAAAACGTGAATCAAAAAATATACCTTACGCAAATAACCCAATACACCTAACGCCTCATTAAGAGGCAAAAAATTGTTTGCTAAAATGTTGAGGCACGAAACAGCAAACTGTTTTTTGTCCTGCTTTAATGCCTTGTTAGGTGTTTGAACTGATTAGAATTTATGCCACCTAAACTTACCAAACCACAATAAAGTAATTGGCAAAGTCTTGCACGAAATATTCCAGTAATAACTGAGAAATTAGCGCACCAAAAAGTTAAATAAACTGCTTTGCTCAATTTTACGCAACACCGCGAAACAATAATATACGCGCGATAAATACAAAGCTAAATTACGTTTTAGAATACTTAATAGATGCACTAAACGTGAATCAAAAAATATACCTTACGCAAGTAACCCAATACACCTAACGCCTCGTTAAGAGGCAATAAAATTGTTGGCTATAATTAGCGACGAAGGAGATGTATGGACTCCTCCCCCTCGCGGGAGTTTTGCGGTATAAAGTAAAAAG
>NZ_PJAI02000097.1 GCF_002843355.2 Colwellia echini | reverse complement strand
AAGTTGCCCACTGCAACAGCAATGCATGAGAAAACCGCCAATAAAAACAGGACGGCAAGTTCAGTTTAAACAGTGTGATTCGGGTAAAAGGCTAAGCTACATTGACAAAATGAAAGTCAAAATAGACAGCCCAATAGGGCGACGACAATACAGTAAACGATTAGGTGCTATCGAGCCAGTCTTCGGCAATATTACTGTCAATAAAGGTATGAATAAATTGACCTTACGCGGTCAAGAAAAAGTAAACACTCAATGGCAACTGTATTGCCTTGTTCATAATATTGAAAAGTTAATAAACAACCTGCATTAAGGGTTAAAAGCCCAACTACACATCATATAAACCGCTATTACACTGAATTATTAAGCACCAATTAGCTATTTCAATGAATTAACGATGTAAAAAATTAAATCGCCAAAAACGTAAACGTTTTTGATTGTTAAAAGAAAATAATCCAGTTAGAGTATTTTTATTAATAAATAACATAAAAATGAGTTATTCTACAAGCTCGTTAG
>NZ_PJAI02000096.1 GCF_002843355.2 Colwellia echini | reverse complement strand
CAGCGGGTTTTGATCCCGTCATTCAGAGGTTCAAATCCTCTTATCCCTGCCACTTTTTATTTAACTTCATTATAAGTAACAATAAAAAGCAGTTAATGTATTTTACCTCCCTGTAGGGATATAGCCAAGCGGTAAGGCAGCGGGTTTTGATCCCGTCATTCAGAGGTTCAAATCCTCTTATCCCTGCCATATTTATATATGCAAATAATAAAGTTACTATTCTTAGTAACTTTTTTAGTGTCTAGAGCTAAATAACTCTGTAAACTTTTGGATACAATGCGGGTTTGGCGGAATTGAAAAACAATGACGCGCTACTTTTTTATTAGAGAGTAGGTTCCGGTATCGCTAGATGTGAGAGTTCAAGTCTCTTTAAAACTTGATGGTTATGCGGGTTTGGCGGAATTGAAAAACAATGACGCGCTGCTTTCTATTAGAGAGTAGGTTCCAATATCGCAAGATGTGAGAGTTCAAGTCTCTTTAAAACTTGATGGTTATGCGGGTTTGGCGGAATTG
>NZ_PJAI02000095.1 GCF_002843355.2 Colwellia echini | reverse complement strand
GCACGACTGTAGGAGGCTGCCCTGCAGGCGAAAGATTAGAGCACCTAAATACTTTATGTGTTGGTTATTCATCAATAAATTGAGGTAGATAACAACCAAAACTATGTTTTGGCTCACCTGCAGGGCAGCTTCCTACAAAGTTTTTCTAATACGAAAGTAAATATAGATTTTTCAAATGCTAAAAACCAAAAAGCCCGTAACATTGTTACTGGCTTTTCAGAGCTTACGCTCAAATTTGAAGTGGAGAATGTCCTACAGCACGACGTAGGAGGCTGCCCTGCAGGCGAAAAGATTAGTGCACCTGAATGTTTATGTCTCATATATTCATCAATATATGGAGGTAAATAACAGAAAAAAATACGTTTTAGGTCACCTGCAGGGCAGCTTCCTACGCGGTATTCTTTAAATGCTAAAAAGCAAAAAGCCCGCAACAATGTTGCGGGCTTTTCAGAGCTTTCGCTCAAATTAGAAGTCTAGCAATGTCCTACTCTCACATGGGAACTCCCACACTACCATC
>NZ_PJAI02000094.1 GCF_002843355.2 Colwellia echini | reverse complement strand
TTAAACCTAACGGGCAGCGGCAATACCTTAGATTTAGCTGACGTTAACGATTTCAATATTTATACCACCACCAATAACAACAATACTTTACAAGCGACAAATACCGTTAATACCTGGGTAGTTAACGCTGAAAATGCGGGTACTATTAAATTAGGTGATGATGATACAACGACCTTTAGCGGTTTTAGAGACTTAGTTGGTGGTTCTGATAAGGATGACTATACCGTTTCTGCTAATGTTACCAGTATAACCTCAGGTGATGGTGCTGATATTATTACCGTTAATAGCGGCGCTATTTCAAGCATTACTACAGGTCTTGGTAACGATAGTGTGACGATTAATACGAATGTTGCTGATGCTATTGCGAGCCTTAATTTAGGCGATAATGACGATACTTTGAACATTGCTGATATAGCAAGTGTTACCAATATTATTGAAGCAGGATCTGGCAGTGATACGTTAAACCTAACGGGCAGCGGCAATACCTTAGATTTAGCTGACGTTAACGATTTCAATA
>NZ_PJAI02000093.1 GCF_002843355.2 Colwellia echini | reverse complement strand
CAAAACGTGAATCAAAAAATATACCTTACGCAAATAACCCAATACACCTAACGCCCTGTTAAGGGGCAAAATACAGTTGGCTAAAATGTTGAGCGGAGCGAAAACAGCCAACTGTATTTTGTCCCACTTGAACAGCTTGTTATGCAGATTTATCATCTACACCCATGTATTCATTGAAATTCTCAATATAGTCATCTAGATTCTCATCCAGCATTTTTTTATATTCAGAAACAAAATACTCTAACATTTCAGCTTTGTCTTCGATCATATTTTCTCGGCTATCGCAGCTACAAGCACTTACCCAAGCGTTAAATCTCGCAGTTGAATACATAGTAGAAGAGCTAACCTTGCCGCGTCCCACATCTTCTGTTATTTGATCGTTTGATAAATGGATATGGGCATCAGCTCTTTCATAAAATTTATCATCAACATCATTCATATACGCCATTCCTTTTGTATCTGCATAACGCCTCATTAAGAGGCAAAAAATTGTTTGCTAAAATGTTGAGGCACGAAACAGCAAACTG
>NZ_PJAI02000092.1 GCF_002843355.2 Colwellia echini | reverse complement strand
TAGCGGGACATTACTTGACTTTTAATTTGAGCGAAAGCTCTGAAAAGCCCGTAACAATGTTACGGGTTTTTAAATGAAACAATATTTTTTAATTTAATTTAATTATCTGATAACAAAGTGATTAGATTAAAAAATACTGTTTTAGTAAATAGTTTAATTAAAGTATTTACTTTAAGGTTTAGTTGCGTATAATGCGCATCTCACTCGGGCAAGGCCTGTAGTAAGAAGAGTAGCGAATGTGTTTACCTTCTGTATTTCTTTAACAATTAGTTATCATGCAATTTGTGTGAGCACTCACATTAATGTTGTTTTACATAGTTCTTCGGAACAAAAAACGCTTAATGAATGATGTTCATGCAAATAAATATAGTTACTAACTTCGGTTGGTAACGACTATGTAATGCGATATCAGCTTCGGTTGGTATCACGACAGAATTCATTGAGCAGTAACACATCGCTTGCGATGAGGTTACACAAACGATTTTTAATTGAAGAGTTTGATCATGGCTCAGATTGAACGCTGGCGG
>NZ_PJAI02000091.1 GCF_002843355.2 Colwellia echini | reverse complement strand
CCACTCTTTGCTCGCATTTGATTTTAGTTTACAGCCATCAATGGCAAACATGTTGCGGCCTATCAAACCTTCTTTATCACATATCATTAAAACTTGCGTAAAGAGAGGCTCTATTTGGTCTTTCATTCGAGCAACGAACGAAGCTATTGAGGTGTAATGAGGTTGCACATCACCTGATAAGCTCATGAAGGTAATGTTGGTTTCACACGCATTAGCAATACGGCGACTAGTGATAAAACCACGGGAGTAACCAAAGAGAATTATTTTGAGCATCACAGACGGTGAATAAGCTGCAGCGCCGCCATTGTCGTTTTGGTACCAATGTTCGAAGCCCGATAAATCAAGGTGATTATCAACAATATGCGCAAGCGCATATTCAAGCGTTCCAGGGATTATTTGTTGTGAGAAGTCGATGGGAATGAACTTACTCTGACAGGATAAATCAGGTTTATAATTGGCCATGATATTTTGCTATCGGTGAATAATATCTATTAGATCACAGCGAGGAACTTGCTTCAAGCTTAAAAAA
>NZ_PJAI02000090.1 GCF_002843355.2 Colwellia echini | reverse complement strand
GTCCCAGTAAATTCAAAAATATCTTTATTCGTACCACCTGAACCAGCATCAATTGGATCAGTAACCACCTCTACATCAGAAATTGCGACAGTATCATTATCATCACCACCTGAAATGCTGGCAATTCTATTAGCAGCACCGCTGGTAATAGTGAAAACATCATCACCGGCACCGCCAACAAGAGCTCCCGTTTTACCTGCTGTACCAATGGTAAAGGTATCTGCATCAACACCACCCGTGATAGCACCCGCAGTGCCATTAATCGCGTACGTGTTTGCGCCATTGCCACCACTGATATCGCCAATAGAAACACCCGTATTTACGGTGAAACTGTCAATGCCATTACCGCCGACTAACTTCACAAAGTCTGTAAAACTAATACCGTTTAAGGTACCTGCATTATTACCATTAACTAACCAGGTGTTCGCGCTGTCGCCTGTTAAAGTGGCATTACCCACACCATCAATTAATTCAAATCCTGAGATGTCTGTGATTAATAAACTGCCGTCGGTTGCCGTAAGGTTAAACGT
>NZ_PJAI02000009.1 GCF_002843355.2 Colwellia echini | reverse complement strand
CGAGTAGATAACTTAGTAAAACAAGCTCTTGATGATTCATTTTGCGTGAACCCCTCGGAACTGGAGCGCATTGTAGAGAGTTCTTAATAATGATCAAGCGTTATTTTCATTATTTTTATTTTTCTTGTTTGTTAGCTCATTTATCAAACAATTCATTGAGCTTCAGCTTAAAGCATGCTTCATATTTCTTTTTGTATGAGCTTAACTTTTGTTTAAATGTCAATATCAATTAAGCAGTAAAATACCTACCGGCTTAAGTATTGTCGTACACGCGGATAAAATTAAGACTTCTCTTCAATTGATTCATAGTTGGTTCTTATTAATCTATTATGCAAGTTCTAGCTCTTTAGCTCGGTAATTCAGTTAGATAGTTATTAAATGAAATGAGTACTATTTACTTCAATAACTTAACAATGAATTACATTTCCTTACTTGACTTGCACTTTTGTTACTATTGCATGATACTTATTAACAATAAAGAAAAGGCAAAGTACATGAAAGTGTATTACGCAAAACCACCGGTCTAAGGGAAAATCTATTTTATCTTTTCCTACGACAGCGGAGTCACCTCCATTAACAGGATATCCGGGGTTTTTTCTTTTATTGACTCAATAATAAGGTTATTAAATGAAAAAAGTATTAATAGTATCAACCATCAGTGTTTTAATATTTACATCGGCTATGACAGCCCCAAAAGTAAAAGCGGCAGATATTGGCACAACTATTTGTGAGTATGTCGCGAGTGATAATAAAAATCGTCTACGTTCACTTTTAAAACAAAATAAACTTAAAATTCGTCATATCTTTGGTGAACTCCGTTGTAACGGTCAAAATATATTAGAATTCTCGGCAACTTCTGGTTCACTAGATGTTGGTGAGCTGATCATTTCTAAATTACCTAAAGATGATGTTGCAGCGAATTTACCTGCATTAGAAACAACTTCAAAACCGTTATTTGATGCCGCTAACGATCGTATAAATGGTTAGGTCTATTTTAAGCTAGCGTTAAGCCTCTATATTTAGTTAAAATTTATCTCAATATTTTATTAAATGTGATTCAAAATATTTATTAATGTGAATATTTTGAATCACCTCACCTATGTTCACCATTAATTTATATGCCAATATATAGCGAAGTAAATTAAAACCACTTACACTTAATTCATTGAAATTGATCAAAAATCGATATATTTAAATTAACCAAATTATTATAATAATAACTCTATGATCCAAAAACGTAGTTACCTTAATAGCAATAATGCACTTGTACTTACTGGTGGAGGCGCGAGGGCTGCTTACCAAGTAGGTGTCTTATCGGCTATTGCAAAGTTAATTCCTCGAAATCATGGTATTCCCTTCCCAATACTTTCTGGCACCTCGGCTGGTGCTATTAATACAACTGCTTTAGCTTGTCATGCATCTTGCTTTAATTTAGGTGTTAAGAAATTAGAATGGGCTTGGAAGAATTTTAATATATCAAGTATTTATCATAGTGATCCACTTCATGTTTTTGGTCATATTGGTCAAGGCATGCTAGCCAGTTTTCAAGCCGATTATGCTAATAAAAAACCTCGAAGTATACTTAATAACTCCCCTTTACGATCTTTACTAAACCAGATACTTGACTTCAAGCGTATTGATCAGAACATAGCTCGCGGCTATTTGTCAGCCGTTTCTATCACCGCCTCAAGTTATAGTAACGGTGATTCAATCAGCTTTTATCAATCAAATGGTATAGCACTTCCCTGGACTCGTGCCAAAAGACGCGGCGTGTTATGCCAATTAAATACAGAGCACTTAATGGCTTCTGCTGCGATTCCGATGGTATTCCCTTCAGTCAACATTAGAAATCAACATTTTGGCGATGGCTCTGTGCATCAATTATCACCGTTAAGTCCTGCAATTCATTTAGGTGCGAAAAAAATATTTGTAATTGGTGTTGATCAACCCAAAGAGTCTTTGTATCCAATAGAAAACATTTCTCATCCACCAAGCTCTGCAACCGTTGCAGGTCATTTGTTAGACTCCATATTTGCAGATACCATGCACAGTGATTTAGAGCGTTTGAAACGAATTAATCAAACTCTCAAATTAATATCAGCTGAAGATCGAAAAGCTAATGCAGGTTTACAGCATATTGATACTTTTGTAATAAATCCTAGTCACGATTTTAATGCTATTGCTGCAAAGTATTACTATGATCTTCCCATAACTATACGCTTTCTATTACGAAGTGCTGGCATAGGTAATGATTCTGAATCGAGTATTCTCAGTTATTTATTATTTGATAAAAACTTTTGTAGTGAATTAATAAAGTTAGGTTTTGATGACGCAATGGAAAAAGAACAATCGATTAGGTATTTTCTCGATTTATAAGTGTTTAGAGTATTCAAAATAGATAAAGCTACTCACCTTTTACCTTTTTGTAAGTAATGTTCTGCACGTTCAACATCTATTGGCTTCCCTCTTATCACTAGCGTGTCTTGATTTTGCAAAGTAGTTTCCATTGCTGGATCAGCTATTTCAATTCCCTCTCTATGTAATGCAACCACATAAACATTACGAAGTTGTAATGCTAATAAATGAATTGACTTGTGGCATGCAAAAGAATGATCGCTTAATTGCACGCCATGGGCAAACTCAAGTCGATCAATAGTTTCAGGTCCCATATTCGTTTGCTCGCCCTGAAAAAATCCATGGAGATGGCTATAATGATTCTTACGTTCTTTTTGTACGCTACGCATAATTTTAATTAACGGCACCCCTGATAAAGACAACACTTGAGACACTAACATTAAACTGCCTTCTAAGCTTTCTGGTACTACTTCATTCGCCCCCGCTTCACGTAAATTATTTAATTGGTCGTCATTTCTTGTTCTAACTAAAATAGGAACATCGGTATTAATTCGTCTAATTTTTTTAATCACCTCTATCGATTGATTATCATTGCCAAACGCAATAACTACCAGTTTTGCTTTACCAAGATTTGCAGCAGTAAGCACCTCCGTTTGTCGTGATGAGCCAAATAATACCTTCTCACCAGCATCCCGTGCTTTTTGTGTACGAAGTGGATCAACATCAATAGCAATAAAGTCGATATTATCTTGTTTTAAAAATCGACTTACTGTTTGCCCAACACGACCAAACCCACAAATTATAACGTGACTCTCTAATTTTTTTGCCTCAGGTAAAATTGATAATTTCAAAGTAGCTTCGGTAGTTTTATCACAGAGTAATAAAGCCCACGCCCTGGCATTGTTTATCATATACGGAGTGATTGCCATACTAAGAATCCCTGCACCTAATAACATAGATGCAACATCCGTCGGTAATACATTACTTTGACTAGCTAATGCAATTAACACAAAACCAAACTCCCCCATCTGCGCCAACATCAAAGCAGATGCCCAGGCGTCTTTATCAGATTCTCTAGCTTTTACTGCCAGTACTTTAATCACTAATATTTTTATCGCCATAAAAACAAACATTAAACTGAGTAGACTAAATGGAGACGAAATAAGTAAAGCTACATCTAGTTTCATCCCTACGGTGATAAAAAATAAACCTAGTAAAATATCTCTATATGGGCGAATATCAGCTTCTAATTGATGTTTATATTCACTTTCACTGAGCATCATACCAGCTAGAAATGCTCCTAATGCCATCGACAAACCAAACCATTGTGTAAATGCCGCCGCTAATAAGGTGACCAATAGTGTGGTTAAAACAAACAGTTCATCAGTACGTACTTGAGCAATAATTTTAAATATTTTTGGTAGTAACCATTTGCCAATTAATAGCAGTAATGCAACAACAATTATCCCTTTAATCATGGCAAATATTAATGCCCAAACCATGGTTGTTTGATTAGATAATGTCAACATAGGAATAATAATTAACAAAGGAACAACCGCAACATCTTGAAAAAGTAAAATGGCAACAGAAATTTGCCCTGATTTACGCTTCATCGCCCCAGTTTCACTTAATTGCCTAATAACAATCGCAGTAGAAGAAAGTGTTAATATACCGCCGACCACAAAAGCTGCAGAAAAACTTAATCCCCAAAATACACCTGCCACCATAAAAATGAGAAGTGTTATAGCAACTTGTAAACTACCAACGGACAAAACCAAATGTCGCATGGCCATCAATCGAGGTAATGAAAACTCTAAACCCAGTGTAAATAGTAAAAAAACAATACCCAGTTCAGCAAAATGATCATAATCCACTTGATCATTAGTTATATCAAAACCATGTTGACCAACAATAACTCCTGCTACTAAGTAAGCCAAAATAGCAGGCAATTTTAGGCAGCGAAATACCCACACCACAAAAACGGCACAGCTGAGTATTACTAATATCTCAAAATATCCGTTCACATAAGATCCTTTATTATCAGTTTAATAATGATTTACATTGAGAATGTAGGCTTATTGATAACCTGATTACTTATCAACGCTTGATTCGTTGAATCTGGCCCTATTGACCATTCGAGATTATTTTTACAATAATTAACTTCTGATTTAAACAGATAGAACATCTAAAACAGCCTCTAGTAATACTATTTAGCCTTTATTACCAAGCTCTCTAAATAGCGGCAATTTATTGCCGCCTAAACTATTAAACAAATAACCTATTTCATCAAAAAAAAGACAACAAAACATAAAAACGATAAATATCAATCAATTAAAAAATACATTGCAATATGGCTTGTATGGAAATTAAAAAAAACATCAAAAAACAATGCTGGTATATATTTTGCTTTACTCTAACTAGATAAGATTTACCGTCAATATTTTCGCGCTTTGCAATGAATATTTGATCCCTACAGGTAAAAGATTAGTTAAAGAGGTTGTTGTATGCAAACACTAAACGTACTTGATAATAGATTCTCAGCATTGAATACCTATAATACGTTAAGCACGGATGCGCTTGTAGCAGAAGGTTTTACTCAGTTGTTATTTGACAAGCGTCAAATGGTAACCTTCATGAGTCAATTACAAACAACGCTTGATCTCGATAAATTATTAACTATATTTTCGATTGAGGCCGCTCGTTATATTGATTTTTCAGGTTTATACTTTAAAAGTCCTCAATTAAATAAAACGTTACGCGGCAGTAGAAAAGCTAAAAAAGAACGTTGTTTTGAATTAAAGATGGGGGACGATTTTGTCGGTACATTAACTTATGGGATTAATAGTCCGATAAGCTTAACTAACTTTAAAGTTTTAGAACAACTTCACAACTGTTTACTATACCCGATAAAAAATGCAATCGCTTATCACAGTGCTATACAACTAGCTATGCAAGACGGGTTAACAGGTCTTGGGAATAGAAGGTATTTTGATGAACAATTAAAACGAGCCATGCATAATGCGAATAGACACCATACTTTAGTGGGTTTAGTGTTAGGCGATTTAAATAAGTTTAAAGCAATTAACGATACCTTTGGACATGTAACTGGCGATCTTGTATTAAAAGAATTTGCTAGCGTGTTACGTCAATGTACACGAGACTCTGATAGCCTATTTAGGTTTGGTGGTGATGAATTCGCCATTATTGTAGAAAACTCTATTGATTCAGCATTGACTATTATTGAAAGTAGAATTGTTTTTGCTCTAGAAAACAATCCGCTGTTAAGTAAGTATCAATTATCATGCAGTGTAGGTTCAACGTTCATGAGTAGAGCTGATAATGAAGAAAGCTTTTTTGAACGGGCTGATCAAATTTTGTACCGAAGAAAAACACAAAGTGCAGCTCATTTATCAGTCGTTTAATAGGTAAAAACCAGTCACTAGTAAATTAATTATTTTGATTAATCATTCGAATTAATTAACGTCAAAAATGCCACCTTTAACTCACTCTGCGTGGCATTTACTAATAATCGACAAAAGCGAATCGTTTTCGCAAATGATTTCTCATCTATATGTCCATCAGCCATATATTGTAAAACCGCGTTAACATAACCTTGGTCTAATAAAAATATACCCGCATAATGTTCAATCGCCGCAGTAACCGATGGATATGCTACACCATCAAAGTGAAACAATTCTTCTGCTTGTAACTCCTCGTAAACCGACTCATCAAGTACCACGCCATTAGCAATTAATGGCCAACCGGCATAACTTACCCTCCCCTTTGCTACTTCATAAACAAACCAAGCACTTCTAGCAAACCCTGCAAAATTTCCGTGTTCAAATTCACTGCTTGCTAACTCTTCTTGCGTCCAATTTACACCAATAGCGAGATGTTTAGCGTAAATTTTTAATAACTGTTTTTTTACAAAAGCATTAACAGCCCAGATATTGTCGACTTCTGCTTTACGTGCAAGGCTTTTACACTCACTGCAACAAGGAACTGAAATACGCGGGTGTGGACAATTAACAACTAGATAATTAGTGTTATAAATAGCGCTAGAAGTGTTGGAAGATGGGGGGAAATTAAAGCTCACATGACTTGGCTCGCCACAAAACCAGCAACAGTGCCTTTTATCAAAAGGCGTTTCCGTTATAACAACAGTTTGTGTTATAAAATCCATTACTGGTTTTGTCATTTTAACAAGCTCTTCGAATAAAGCTTAACGCTTTTTCTGAATTTTATTATTGTACTTAGTACTTGTACGCGCAGCTTTGTTTTTATTCTGCTCTTTACCTTTTACATCTTTCTTTGCCAAGCTTTGGTTCTTTTCTTGGGTTGCGCGGTATCTATTTTTACTATCACGCTTTACAGTTGCTTCTTGATAAGCATCGAACTCTTGACGGTTAAATTCATAACCAGGGGCAACGATACGTTCAAATTTTCGCTCAATTAACTGTTCAATATTTTCTAAGAAGCGCTCATCTTTTGGACTTACTAAAGAGATTGCCGTTCCTGATTTACCTGCTCGACCTGTACGACCCACACGATGAACGTAATCTTCAGGTAAAAAAGGTAAATGGAAGTTAACTACATAATTAAGATTAGGTATATCTAGTCCGCGAGCGGCAACATCTGTTGCAACTAATACGCGAACGTTACCTTCACTAAATTGCTCTAATGCTTTATTTCTAGCTCCTTGGGTTTTATCGCCGTGACATAAAGCGGCTTTAATACCATCTAACTTCAATTCTTTCGCTAAAATATTCGCGCTTTCTTTAGTGCCCGCAAAAACCAGTACTTGCTGCCAATTATTAACGCCTATAATTTCAGAGAGTAATTCACGTTTTCGATCTTCACTTACCCAATAAACCGCCTGTTTAATTTTACCTGAGGTGGTATTTTGTTTAGAAATACTGATTGTTTTAGGTGATTTTAATAATTGATTAGCTAACGACTTTACGCGTTCTGAAAATGTTGCGGAAAACATAACGGTTTGATGTTTATGTTTTACCGCCACCAATAATTTTTCAATATCAGCTAAAAACCCCATATCTAACATACGGTCGGCTTCATCAAGAACCAAAAATTTTACCTGAGACAGGTCCACATTACGTAAGTTTAAATGCTCTAATAAACGTCCCGGCGTTGCAACTAACACATCGACACCTTGTTTTAGCATATTAGTTTGCGACGCCATTTTTCCGCCGCCATATACCACGCCACTTTTAATTGGTAAGTATTGACTATATTGTTTTATGTTGTCTGCAACTTGATTAGCAAGCTCTCGAGTAGGCGTTAATATCAAAGCACGAATTGCTTGACCTGAAGCGCTTTTCGAATCTTCTGACTTGTTCGCGCTATTAGATGCATGATTTGCTTTAGCGATTGCATCTAATATAGGTAAACTAAACGCGGCTGTTTTGCCTGTACCCGTTTGTGCGCTCGCTAAAAGATCAGAGCCTTGACGAATAACTGGAATAGCTTCTTGTTGAATCGGGGTTAAGTTTTTATAACCACACTCTTTAACCGCCTTTAATAAATCGGCTGACAAGCCAATTGCATCAACACTCATATCTCACCTGAACCCTAAATAAACTTATTACATGCTGAAAATAGCACTATTGGCGCGGATTATAATACAAATTGTTGTTAAAAGCAGAACTAGTATTGATTAATTTATTGTTTAGGTTAGTAAGTAGTTTAGTGATTAATTAATTGTCCACTTAATGGCTATTTTCTTAATCTCATAATTTTGTAATAGGAGCAGCAACCCCAGCGGCAACATAAGGAATAACTCGGGCAATAACACCAGCGATATCTAGTTTATTATTAAAATCATTTTGTGCAATATCAATTAACGCTTCACTAGATGACATAGTAAAAACCAAGGTGCCCATGGTAAAATGTAAACGCCAAAACATTTCTTCAGTACTTAATTCTGGGTAGGCTTTTTTAACAGCGTTAGTAAAATGAGTAAACACATTAGGGTATTGCGTAGTTAAAAACCAACGTAAAAAACCTTGGCTATCGGTGTAACCTCGACCTAATAATTGTAGAAAAGTACTTGTGCCATTTTCTTTAAAACTATTAAGGTTTAATAACGGCTCAATAAATGCCGAAAAAACCTCATCTAACGTAGGCTTTTCTTCTGCTTGACAGATCAAAGATAACGCTGATTCTAATTGCGGAGATAATTCATCCATATAACGAGACATTACCGCTTTGATCAATTCTTTTTTAGAACCAAAATGATAATTCACAGCAGCTAAATTAACATTAGCTTGGCTAGTGATTTCTCTTAACGATGTGCCATTAAAGCCTTTATTAGCAAAAAGTACATCGGCGACATCTAATATTTTATTTTTGGTACTCATATTCTACTTCTATTATTTACAGGTTATTGTCTAAGGGGTTAACGAAACGAAAAAAAGACAATTTAAAACACTCGTTTCAATACAAAAATTACGTGCTTTTAACAAATAGGTCAAGCGTTTCAACTTGGTGAATAAGTTTCAAGTAACTTAAGCTAATTAATTTTAGTGATAACTTTAACAAATTAATACATTGTAATAAATTATACCATAGTGCTATTACAAAAGCGTAATTACAATTCATTACCTAATCAATACAGTAAAATACAAAGCAAAGGGATATGATGAATTCAGTTTCAAGCAAGCAGCAATGACCATATTTACTGTGTTACTTGATATTGTTATCCCCCTATGTTTTATGTTGTTTTAGCTCATTCATTTTGAATGAGCTTTTTTTTGCCTAGAATATACCCATAAATAAAAAGCATCATACTCCTAGAATGTTTTCTAATTGTATCATTACAATTAATAACATAACTGAAACAGTAAAAAACACTATTACCTATTAAGATGAATTCAGTTTCAAGCAAGCAGCAATGACCAATATTTACTGTGTTACTTGATATTGTTATCCCCCTTATGTTTTATGTTGCTTTAGCTCATTCATTTTGAATGAGCTTTTTTTTGCCTAAAATTTAGGAGGGACGGAATTACTAGCTTCATTAATTTAATTAGCTATTTCACTTATGTAAGCCAACTCACATTTATAAGAGTTGTATCACACGAGTAATTTTATATACTGTTTTTAAATATCAATTCGCATTAATGATTATTATAAAATGAAACAACTTCATACAATGACTAAACTCTCAACACTAGCGTTTGCGATTAGTCTCGTTATTGGTATTACAGCCTGCGACCAAACCACGAAACGAGTATCAGATACACAAAAATTATCGGAAGACACTGTAAATGTTAAAGCACAATTAACCGCTAGTGATGCGCAAAATTTCTTAGAGAAAACAGCCGAAGAATTAACCGCCTTAAATATTGAAAATGCTCGCGCTGCATGGATTTATGCCAATTTCATTACTGAAGATACAGCACATTTAGCTGCACAGGCCGAACAAAAATCAACTGAAGCTGGAGTTAAATACGCAATGCAAGCGGCTATTTTTGATAACGTAGCCGTTAACCCTACGCAACGACGACAATTGAATTTTCTAAAGCAAAGTTTAGTTTTACCTGCACCACAAAACTCAGTTAAGTCGTCTGAATTAGCGTCAATAGGCGCTAAACTTAGCAGTATTTATGGTAAAGGAAGTTATACCACTAAAGACGGCAAGACATTGAGTTTAGGCGATATGACAACAATAATGGCTAATTCTCGTAATTATAACGAACTACTAGAAATATGGATTGGCTGGCGCGCCATAAGCCCAGTAATGAAACCGTTATATACCCGTCAAACTGAATTGGCTAATGAAGGCGCACAAGGTTTAGGCTATCAAGATTTAGGTGCTATGTGGCGCTCAAATTATGATATGCCTGCTGATGAATTTTCAATTGAATTAGATCGATTGTGGGCACAAGTAAAACCTTTATATGATGATTTACATTGTTACGTTCGTAGTGAGTTATCAAAAACCTACGGCAGCGAAAAAGTTCCATTAGACGAGCCTATTCCAGCACATTTGCTGGGAAATATGTGGGCACAATCCTGGGGAAATATTTATGATTTAGTTGCGCCTAATGAAGCCGATCCTGGTTATGATATTACCAAACAATTAACGGCTCACAATTACAGCGAAATTGATATGGTTAAAGGCGCTGAAAAATTTTTCACTTCACTTGGCTTTGAGCCTCTGCCTGAAACCTTTTATAGTCGATCTTTATTTACCAAACCTGCAGATAGAGAAGTAACTTGTCACGCAAGTGCATGGAGCCTTGATGCTAAAGATGATATTCGCATTAAAATGTGCATCCAAAAAACAGGCGAAGACTTTAACGTAATTCATCACGAACTCGGACATAACTTCTATCAACGCGCTTATAACAATCAACCGATATATTTTCAAAATAGTGCCAATGATGGATTTCATGAAGCCATAGGCGATACTATCGCTTTATCAGTAACACCAAAATACTTAAAAGAAATTGGTTTAATTGACACTATTCCTGATCAGTCTAAAGACATTGGTTTACTACTTAAAAAGGCGCTTGATAAAGTTGCTTTCATTCCATTTGGTTTGTTAGTTGATCAATGGCGCTGGAAAGTCTATTCAGGCGAAATAGGACCTGATGACTATAATAGTGCTTGGTGGGAGTTACGTGAAAAATATCAAGGCGTGACCGCTCCAATTGAGCGAAGTGAGCAAGACTTTGATCCCGGCGCTAAATATCATGTTCCTGGCGGAGTACCTTATAGCCGATATTTTTTGGCGCATATTCAACAGTTTGAATTTCATCGTGCGTTATGTGCAATAGCAGGTAATACTGATCCTATTCATCGTTGTTCTATTTATAACTCCAAAATAGCAGGAACTGCACTTAATAACATGTTAACCATGGGCTCCAGTCAACCATGGCAACAAGCTTATAAAGTGATAACAGGACAAGAGAAAATGGATGCTAGCGCTATCTTAGATTACTTTGCGCCTTTGCATGTTTGGTTGAAAAACAAAAACCAAGGTAAACAATGTGGATTTTAACCTTAGTATCTTAACGATCAACACATTACATAACGAATTACATAACTAATTAGATAGCTAGCACAACTTATATAAATAGAACGGAAAAGGCGCTATTACTCTAATTTAAATTAAGAGTAATAGCGCCTTTTATATCGAATTCACAAAGTACTAACTTAGCTAAATCCTTATGAACCTAATTTTTCTATGGCTATTAGAAAGCTGTAAGTTAACAATGTTAAATATTTATAATAATTCTCGGATCTTTTCAACATCCACATCACTATAGCCTAATGAAATTGCGGCTTTAGTTAACATCATCTTTTTACGCGTGGTGTTAGAATTGGTAATAACCCAAAAAGGACTTTCTGGAATTTGACGAGGCTTAGTGCTACTGCCACTTTCAGCCAGTTTGCTTTCGCTATCTGCAAAATATAAACGATCACGCCCACTAATTTCAGATACTACACCAAATTGCTCTGGATGAGCACGGTATAATCCAGCAAGAATTAATAAAAATCGACCAACAGCGCCGCGTTGCATAGCTAGTTCTTCTTTATTAATAAAATTAAAAACCGTTTCATGACTGTCGGTCTTAACTTTAACAACAGTCGTTTTATTCGCTTGTTTATCTATTGCTTTAGTTTCAAAATCACTTGTTGTTGGCTCACTATTCTCAGGCGTAACATTTTCGTTAACTATTGATTCAGGCTCTTTAAGCTCATGTATTTCCGCACCAGTTGCTAAATCAAAATTTAGTAAACGACGTAAAATGGCAGAAGCACTTTCGCCAATAAATTGAGTGTTGGTTGCAATATATTGATAAAGTTCTTCGTCTATTTCGATGTTTTTCATTGTTACCCTTTAACTTAAAAAAAACTTAACAGTATTATTTAGCTTAAATAATTCACGGTAGAATATCGCGGCAGAGTATATAGGTAAATGCGTTTATGTTGAACTTATTTATGCAAAATCACTTATCCACATCAATTCATCACTCACCCAATTATTTCACTTAATACAGAGGTAATGGGTTTAAATTGCAAATAGTCGTTAAAAACAGGACAATATTAACAAGCATAACTCAATAGAAATAAAAATCATGACAGCACAATCTCAATTTCTTAATTTTAAACAAATTGGTAATGGTGAAAACATCGTATTAATTCATGGTTTATTTGGCACTTTAGAAAACCTGAATATGGTCGCAAAACCATTAGCTGAACATTACCGCGTTACGAGTGTCGATGTTAGAAATCATGGTGATTCATTTCATGCCAAATCAATGGAATACTCTGAACTTGCCCAAGATATTGTCAACTTATTAGATCATTTAAATATTCAACGCTGTATTTTATTAGGCCATTCCATGGGCGGAAAAATAGCAATTCAAGTAGCATTAGAGCACCCTGAACGAGTAACTAAACTAATTGTTGCTGACATAGCACCTGTTAACTACCCTGCTCATCATTTAAAAATTATCGAAGGCTTACAAGCTATCGACTTATCAAAAGTAACGAAACGTAAAGATGCTGATACGCAATTAGCTCCTTTTGTTGAGAGTGTTGGCGTTCGACAATTTTTATTACGTAATTTAGCCCTGAACGATCAAGGACAATTCGCGTTTAAATGCAGCCTTACCGATATTAGTGCATGTTATCCACAGATAATGAAAGGCAATGAACTCACAAATAGTACAAGCGCATATCAAGGTTCTACATTATTTATAAAAGGTGGGACTTCCGATTATATTCTACCAGAGCATAGAACAACCATTGCTGCTCTGTTACCTAATAGTAAAGCAAAAGTGATTCAAGGCGCAGGACACTGGCTGCATGCAGAAAAAACTATCGCCTTTAATAAAATAGTGTCCGATTTCATTAATAACTCATAAATAAATATCAAAATTTATACAACCAAGTGGGCCATTAGTAATTTTAGACATGAGTAATTACTTTTTAGCGACAAATGCTAATGGTATGGCGGCGATGATATGCTATAATGTCGCCAATTTTTTGGCCGTAAAATAATTTGGCCTTGGTGTAAAGACGCTATAAGAATAAATAACCATTATGCTAGCAGAACATTTAGAGCTTATAGAGGCTATCGGTCTCAACTTGTTTTTTCTTTTTATCTTTGGTTTTATCGGCCTCTCCATACATGACGTAATGAATAAAAATGATATTCCTAAAATGGGCAAGTTTGTAGTGTATTTTGTATTGTTTTTAGGTTGTGCTGGCTTTATCGCTAAAGGTATTATTCAGTTTATTTTTGAAAGTCAGGGTGTTGGTTAACCATGGCAAAAGAAATAGCAGATTTAACAACCATTGATTTATTTAGCGATGAAAAGCGACCGGGTCGTCCTAAAACGAACCCCAATTCACGCAGTGTACAAATAAAAATCAATAAACGTAATCAAGTTAAACGAGATAAAAATAAAGGTTTAAAGCGTGTTGAGTTTAAAGTTCATCACAGCTTATTTGAACAATTAGAACAATTAGCTAAAGCTCAACAATTGAGTAGAAGCGAATTAATAGAATCGCTTTTAATAGAATCATTAGCGGCACACATTAAGTAATTTTAAGGTAGTATTTTCATGGCAATCGTAGGTTTATTCTTCGGCAGTGATACAGGTAACACTGAAGCAATTGGTAAAATGATCCAGAAAAAATTAGGTAAGCAACTGGTTGATGTAAAAGACATCGCCAAAAGTACTAAAGAAGAAATCGCTGAGTTCGATTTACTTATTTTAGGTATACCTACTTGGTACTACGGTGAAAACCAATGTGACTGGGATGATTTTTTACCTGATCTAGAAGAAATCGATTTTGCCGATAAACTTGTAGCAATTTATGGTTTAGGCGATCAAGAAGACTACTCAGAATATTTTTGTGATGCTATGGAGCCATTACGTGACATAGTTGAAAGTAAAGGCGCCATCGTTGTTGGAAATTGGCCAACTGAAGGCTATGAGTTTGAAGCCTCTAAAGCATTAATTGATGAAAATACTTTTATCGGCTTATGTATCGATGAAGATAGACAAAGTGAATTAACCGAAGAGCGTGTTGATAAATGGGTTGCTCAATTAAACGAAGAAATGTGTTTAGCTGAGCTAGTGTAATGCTTTCGGCTAAGTATATATAACTGTCACTGCGTATTAATAATACTTAGCAAAGAACATAAAAAACACACTATTCAAACTAGTATAATTAAAAGCTCATTTATTGGGCTTTTTTTTTATCTTTTGTAAACAAAGACAATATTTTCCAAAAAGAAATAAACTAAAGCTTTTCTCTTTAGCTATAACCCCCTATAATTTTGCCATCAAATAATTTAATTACTTTAGAGAATTAGTATGGCTGAACAAAACGAAGAACTTAAACGTGCAGGATTAAAAATCACCCTTCCTAGAATAAAAATCCTCAGTATTCTTCAACAGCCACAGAACCAACATATCAGCGCCGAAGATGTTTATAAAATATTATTAGAGCAACATGAAGAAATAGGGTTAGCAACAGTATATCGCGTATTAAACCAATTTGATGATGCTGGTATTGTTACTCGCCACCATTTTGAAGGTGGTAAATCAGTTTTTGAATTAGCGCATAAAGCACATCATGATCATTTAGTTTGTTTGAAGTGCGGTAAAGTTGTTGAGTTTGAAGATGATGTTATTGAACAAAGACAAAAAGATATCGCCGTTGCCGAAAAAATAAAATTAACAGCTCACAGCTTATATTTATACGGTGAGTGCGAAGATGAAGTTGCTTGTGAAGCTTATCGCAAAGACAATCTATAATAGTTACAAAAAATTGTTCTAACTATATTCATCTAAATAGAAAATATAAATAAAAAACGCTGTGATAGGAATATCACAGCGTTTTTTTGTATTACCATTTGTATGTTAAGAGCTTTATATAGAGATAAATTTTTAAGCTTTTTTCAAGTACGCTGCAACAAGCACGATACGCGTTCCGTTTACTTTGCCTTCAATATGCTCTGGGTTATCCGTTAAGCTAATACCACGAACCATTGTGCCCTGCTTAGCTGTAAAGTTAGCACCTTTAACCTTTAAATCTTTGATCAAAGTAACATTGTCGCCATCTTGTAATTCAGCACCGTTACTATCACGAGTTGGCCCTTCTCTACGCTCTGCGGCTATGCCTTGTTCGGCCCATGTTTTCACTTCATCTTCTAGGTAAATCATATCTAGTGCATCTTGTGCCCAACTTTCACTCGAAAGTTTATGTAGCATACGATAAGACATAACCTGTACAGCTGGCTCTTGGCTCCACATACTGTCATTTAAACAACGCCAATGATTAACATCTAGTGAATCTTGTCCTTCTATTTGAGATAAACAGTTTTGACATATATAAATAGATTGCTGAGCACTTAAGTCACTGGTTGGAGGCACTGGATATACCGTTAAATTTTCAGCGCTAGTGCAAAGTTCACAAGTGTTATTACTGCGGTTTTTTAAAGCTTGTTCAGTCGCCATAATTAATTCCATTAAGGTAGTAAATATCTTAACTCATCATATTAAATAATAGGTGATTATAATAATCACTAATATGATGAGTTAAATCATATAAGTAGCGATATTATACGCTTGTGCTCTTAATATCGCCTCAACTTTCTATAAAATATTGATTTTTAATGATTCTTGGATTCAAATAATAAGTGCATAACTTGAATCAGCTAAGGAGGAATAAGCTAGGGGAATAAAAATTAGGGGTTAACCGTTGAATTCAACAGACAACGAAGGTTGATTATTACTCGCGATAAAAGGCTTACATACAAAGTACCCTAAAGCAGAAACTAACACGTTGTCATAATATAAAAATGCAATACGCTTACGCTGCCAAGGAGGTATTGTTAGCTCTTGAAGTACTTTTTTTACACTGCGTGAGTGTTGTCTAAAGTGAGGTAAACATTTAGGGTTGTTATGACCAAAACTAATACTCACTTGTTGCCCTGTATTAGGTAATAAAATATTTGGCATTAGCTTTTCAACATCCGCTCTTTCATGCTGAACGTTAATAACAACATTAGCAGTAGCAGTAGCAGTAATATTTTTAGCTGTAAAAATTACCTTACCTAAATGATCAGGTAAAGTAACCTGACAAACATGTTTATGCGCGTCTGGCTGTGTTAATAGCTCTAGATTCGTTGTTTTCTCTGACTGCTCTGACTGAATAAGCGTTAATAGTTTAAATAGATCAAACTCTATTTGCCAACTACTTAAATCGCTATAAGTAGGCGTTAGATAAAGCGCATTTTTAAAACGTCTAAAAAAATGAGAGCCAACCTTAACTTCAGGTGTTTTATCATTACTAGCTTCAAGCTGCATACGTACCTGATTAATTTGCTCAGTATTTGGCATCAAGCAATGATAACTTGGATGTTGCGCCATAAAATATCGAAGCAGATTATTAAAGCGCGCTGTTGATAAAGCTTTTAACTCATCAATCCGTAAGCTGTCTAAACTTGCCTTACATTGTTGTAAATCTTGTTCAGCAAGCTCATCTAACAATTCTTGTCCTGCCAAACAATGCTCTGCACTGCGGTTAATAGTAGTATTAATACTTGGCCATCGTTTACGTAAAAGCGGCATGATGCTTTGTCT
This sequence comes from Colwellia echini, assembly GCF_002843355.2. Taxonomy (GTDB): domain Bacteria; phylum Pseudomonadota; class Gammaproteobacteria; order Enterobacterales; family Alteromonadaceae; genus Colwellia; species Colwellia echini. Next base: position 153,876 of record NZ_PJAI02000009.1, on the reverse strand, counting down.
AATAAAGTTTCGGTCAAAGCTGATATCGCTATTCGATTCATCTTCTACCCAGTTTAATCCATTAGCTTTAGCGTAATGTTCAATTTCTTGGCGAGATGTATCAAGCAGAGGTCGCACTAATAAATGTTGAGCAAGATTAGTTTGAGCCAACATTGCTGACAACCCCTTTAAACCAGAGCCACGTTTGAGTGCTAATAGAAAGGTTTCACTTTGATCGTCACTATGGTGCCCTGTTAATATTATCGCAGGTTTATCTGTTAATGACTTAAGTGCATCATACCGAGCATCGCGAGCTAATGCTTCTAATGATTGTTGCGCCTGTGCTTGAACATTCACAGCTTTGACAATCAGTTTTACCGCGTATTTTTCACAGGCTTTCACTGCAAAATTTTGCCAAACTTCCGCATTATTACTCAAACCATGATTAACATGACAAACGGTAATTTCATTACGGATAAGTTGTTGCTGTTTTAATTGCACCAGAGCGTGTAAAAGCACTTGCGAGTCGACACCGCCACTGTAGGCAATAATCAACTCAATATTTCCATAAGTATGGAAAAGAGGTTTGAGTTTTTTTAGTAGTGTGGAGGTAAGTTTATCCATACAAAAATGTCGATAACTCATTATTATGCAATGAGGTTATCGACAATATTCCGCTTGTAAAGGCTACTAAAGCGTACTTAACTGCACACTTTAGCGAAGATTACTTAACAGTAACCAAATGACATTAATCTGTCGTAACGTTGCTCAATGAGCTCTTCTTTGCTCAAACCCTCAAGGTCGGCTAAATCTTGTTTAATTGCTTGTTTAAGATAAGCACCCATAAGATCCATATCACGATGCGCGCCACCTAATGGCTCTTCTACAATACCGTTAATTAAGTCTAACTCTTTAATACGCTGTGCAGTAATACCCATAGCAGCCGCTGCCGTTGAAGCCTTTTCAGCGGTTTTCCATAATATAGATGCACAACCTTCTGGTGAAATTACCGAGTAGGTTGCATATTTTAACATGTTAACTCTGTCGCCTACACCAATGGCTAAAGCACCACCAGAGCCACCTTCACCTATTACTGTACAAACAATAGGAACCGTTAAACGCGCCATCACTTTTAAGTTGCGAGCAATAGCTTCACTTTGACCACGCTCTTCAGCACCAACACCAGGGTAAGCACCAGGGGTGTCGATAAAAGTAATGATTGGCATATTAAAACGTTCTGCCATTTCCATTAAACGCAGCGCTTTACGGTAACCCTCTGGACGCGGCATACCAAAATTGCGTTTAACCTTTTCAGCCGTTGAACGACCTTTTTGATGACCAATAACCATTACTGGTCTGCCGTCTAAACGCGCAGTACCGCCAACAATAGCGCTATCATCAGCATAGGCGCGATCACCTGCTAACTCATCAAATTCAGTAAAAACACGTGAAATATAATCAAGTGTATAAGGACGCTGTGGATGACGTGCTACACGCGCGGTTTGCCAAGGATCTAAATTGGAAAATATTTTCTTGGTTTGCTCTTTATTTTTTTCACGTAATTGCGTGATTTGCTCTTCTATATCGAGATCAAGCTCTTGACCGTTATTAACTAACTGAAGCTCTTCAATTTTTGCATCAAGTTCAGCAATTGGCTGTTCGAAATCTAAAAAGTTTAATGACATGTTTATTTTTACCTAATAAATCTAGTTAATTTTTTAAAATAGTATTTACAACTTAACGTAAAATTCTCATCAATATCTTAACTATTAATATCTTAATTAAAAGATAATCAAAGAAAATCAAAAATAATACCGCTAACTTGTATTATTTAAATTCCATAGCGACATGTTCTTCGCCAAGTAATGTTTTTAATTCGTATAATAGCGTATCGGCCGGCGTTACTCGCCATTGTACGCCTAACTCAAGCGTAGCCTGAGCTTCTTCGCGCTGATAAAAGACTCTTACCGGACAGGTACCCTCTTTAAAAGGCGTTAATACCTGAGTAAATTGGTCAATGAAATTATCATTAATTAAACTGCTATTCACTTGAATATCGATAGAGCTAAGATAATTTTCTCGCGCATCTGTAATAGTCATTATATCCCGAGCGGTCATCGTATTACCACCAGAATAATCATCAAAACTGACTTGTCCACTACAAACTAAAATGGCATCGGTTACTAGCAGCTCAGCAAAGCGATCATAATCGTCTGGGAATAAGCGAATATCCATACGCGCGCTTTTATCATCTAAGGTAACTAAAGCCCAGCGCCGTCCGCGTTTATTAACAAGTACGCGTACACCAATAACTAACCCAACAGCGACAGCTTGTCTGTCTCGTCCTGTTGGTTGCATCGATACTAATCGATTTGAGGAGTATTTTTTTATTTCGGTTAGATAACGATTTATTGGATGACCTGTTAAATAGAGTCCTAACGTTTCTTTTTCACCATCAAGCCAAACTTCTTCTGCCCAAGGTTTAACAACTTTAAAACTTTGTCGTGAATCAGTTTGCTCATCATTAATTAAGCCAAATAAATCATTTTGACCTAAAGATTCTGCTTTAGCATGCTGTTCAGCCGCTTTTATCGCCTCAGGTAAGGTTTCAAAAAGCGCCGCTCTGTTAGCACCTTGATTTTTAGCCACACCTTTTTCAAAATTAGGACCTAGTGCATCCATGGCACCTGATTTGATTAACTTTTCTAATACGCGTTTATTGGTCTTTTTAAGATCAAGGCGAGCACAAAAGTCAAATAAATCGGTAAACGGGCCGCCCGATAATCGCGCTGCAATAATAGCTTCAATAGGGCCTTCACCAACCCCTTTAACAGCCCCGATACCATATACAATTTGATTATCATCATTAACCGTAAACTTATACTGTCCGGCATTAACATCAGGCGGTAATAAGTCAATTTCCATATTGCCACACTCATCAACGAGGGTAACAATTTTCTCGGTATTGTCCATATCAGCAGACATTACCGCAGCCATAAATGGCGCCGGAAAATGGGTTTTCATCCATAACGTTTGATACGATACAAGTGCGTAAGCAGCAGAGTGAGATTTGTTAAAACCATAGCCCGCGAATTTTTCAACTAAATCGAATATTTTGATGGCAAGCTCGCCATCAACACCACGATCTTTTGCACCTTGCTCAAAACCAGCACGCTGCTTAGCCATTTCTTCAGGCTTTTTCTTACCCATTGCACGGCGAAGCATATCAGCGCCACCAAGCGAGTAACCAGCAAGTACTTGGGCAATTTGCATTACTTGTTCTTGGTATAAAATAATGCCGTAAGTAGGTTCAAGTACTGGTTTTAAATCAATATGTTGCCACGTTTCATCAGGGTAACTAATGGCTTCACGACCATGTTTACGCTCAATGAAGTTATCAACCATGCCTGATTGTAATGGCCCTGGTCTAAATAAGGCTACCAGTGCGATGATATCTTCGAAGCAATCGGGTTTAAGTTTTTCAATCAGCGATTTCATACCGCTTGATTCTAATTGGAATACCGCGGTTGTTTTTGAGGCAAGTAACAATTTAAAACTGGCTGGGTCTTCTAAGTTGATTTTAGTAATATCGATTGGCTCTTTGCCCGCTTTTAACAATTTAGCATCGGCCATTTCAATAGCCCACTGCAAAATAGTTAAGGTACGCAGCCCTAAGAAATCGAATTTAACTAGACCTGCATCTTCTACATCATTTTTATCAAATTGTGTTACCGGGTTTTTTCCTTCATCATCACAATAAAGAGGAGCAAAATCAGTAATAGTCGTTGGTGATATAACAACACCACCAGCATGTTTACCCGCATTTCGTGTTGTACCTTCAAGAATACGACACATATCAATTAAATCTTTTACGTCGCTATCTTGCGCATAAACTTCAGATAATTTTGGCTCTTCTTCAAACGCTTTAGCTAAAGTCATACCAGGAGTTGGCGGAATAAGTTTTGAAATTCTGTCAACAAAGCCATAAGGATGACCAAGCACACGGCCAACATCGCGAATTACAGCTTTTGCAGCCATAGTACCAAAAGTAATGATTTGCGATACCGCGTCACGACCATATAATTCGGCAACGTGATCGATTACTTCATCACGTCTATCCATACAAAAATCGATATCAAAATCGGGCATGGAAACACGTTCAGGGTTTAAGAAACGTTCAAAAAGTAAATCGTACTCCAGCGGATCTAAGTCGGTTATATCAAGCGCATAAGCAACTAATGAGCCCGCACCTGAACCACGCCCAGGGCCTACAGGAATATTATTGTCTTTACTCCATTGGATGAACTCCATTACGATCAAGAAGTAACCAGGGAAGCCCATGTTGTTAACAACTTCTAATTCGACTTTTAGACGTTCATCGTACGGTGCTCGAATTTCAGCAAAGTTTTCAGCATTTCGATCAAACAATTGATCGAGACGTTTTTCTAAACCTTTTTCAGATACTTTGATAAAATAGTCATTGATTTCCAAACCTTCGGTTGGAAAATCCGGTAATACATATTCACCAAGGGTAACTGTAACATTGCAACGTTTAGCTATTTCAACACTGTTAGCTAACGCTTCAGGAATGTCACTGAAAAGCTCACACATTTCCTCTTCAGAGCGTAAGTATTGCTCAGCGCTATACTTTCTAGGTCGACGTTTATCATCTAATGTGTAACCGTCATGAATGGCAACACGAATTTCGTGGGCATCAAAGTCATCGGGCGAAAGAAACATTACCTCATTGGTAGCAACAACAGGCAAGCCATGTTTCTCAGCAAGCTCTATGGCTAAATGAATATAATTTTCTTCGTCATTTCGGCCGGTTCTGATTAACTCAAGGAAAAAACAACGGTCAAAATGTTGTTGGTAAAAACTAACCATTTCGGTTACAAGTGGTGTATTACCTTTTAATAAAGCTTTACCTATATCACCTTCCCTGCCACCAGAAAGTATAATGAGCCCTTCTTTATAGTCAACCAACCATGATTTATCTATAACGGCTTTATTTTGGATATGCCCACGAAGGTACGCTTTTGAAATAAGCTCGGTGATATTTTTATAACCAGCGTTATTAGTAGTTAACACGACAATGCGTGAAAGCTCATTTTCTAATTCATCACTCTTAACCCAAAAATCACAGCCGATAATAGGCTTTATGCCCGCGCCATGTGCGGCATGATAATATTTAACTAAGCCGCAAAGGTTAGTTTGATCGGTAAGCGCCAAAGCGGGCATATTTAATTCTGCCGCTTTTGCTATGATAGGTTTTACTTTTTTTAACCCATCACACATAGAGTAATCACTATGTACTCTTAAATGGATAAATTTAGGGGGAATAAAGACTTTTTCTTGTTCAACAATAACGTCTTCAGTCATATTATTACTCATGGTATGTGCCTAAAACGCGGGCTACAGGTTTAAAACTTTGTCGATAACAATCTAACACACCGTGCTCAATAATTTTTTCTAAATGGAGCTTAGTCGGATAACCTTTATGCTTAGCAAAACCGTATTCTGGATGAAGTTTATCAAGAGCTATCATTTCATCATCACGAGCAACTTTAGCAATAATAGATGCCGCACTAATTTCAGCAACACGCGCATCACCTTTTACTACAGCCTGACTTGGTATCTTTGTGCTATTTTCTTCGTGGTGAGTATGATTGCTAATACCATGAACTAAAAAAGTAGGACTGCGGTTACCATCTACCAAGACAAAGTCTGGCTCTACAGACAAACCTTCAACAGCGCGTTGCATAGCAAGCATGGTGGCATGTAATATATTTAACGTGTCAATTTCTTGTGGATTAGCTCGACCGATAGACCAAGCGATGGCTTTTTCTTTGATTTCAACAGACAATAAAGCACGTTTTTTTTCAGATAACTTTTTTGAATCCATCAAACCTGCAATAGGATTATCGGGATCTAAAATAACTGCGGCGGTAACTACATCACCAACTAAAGGTCCGCGCCCCACTTCATCAACTCCCGCAATGCAATAAGCGATGGGATATTCAAAATCTGGAAAAGTTGGTTTAGCTGCCATAGAATTTATACGCCGTTTATTTATGCTTTATGTGTCTTTTATCTGTAGTTTGTGTCTGTTTTACACCGCTTAAGTTTATACTACTGCTGAGCGACACTGAACTTATTTGTCGGTATAAACTTACCGCTTAAAGTATCATTGTCACATGATAGTTAATCATTTTTTTCAAGTACATTTAGCACGGCTTTAGCGGCTTGTTTACTGGCGTCACATTTAAGTTGTTGATGTATTGCGGTGTAACTTGCATTGAGTTGGCTTTGATCTTGGTATAAGCGCTCTTTAACTAATGGCACAATATTTTCAGGGCAAACTTCAGTTTGTAATAACTCAGGTACTAAGGTTTTATTCGTGAGTAAATTAGGCAGTGAAAACCATTTTAATTTAACAAAGCGTCGCCCAAGAAAAAAGGTGATCGGGCTAAATTTATAACAAATAACCATAGGTCGTTTGATTAAAGCCGCCTCTAAAGTAACAGTTCCAGATGCCATTAACAAACAGTCACTCGCTGTCATTACCGCTTGTGTTTTATTCAAAATAACTTGTACTGGTAAATCAGGCGCAAGCTCTGCTTTAAGAGCGTTAAACTGTTCAACTCTTTTCTCGCTGATCATCGGTGCGACAAGCACTAACTCACGGTCTTGTGCTAGTAGCTGTTGAGCACTTGTAAAAAAATCTTTAAGTAGACGTGATAATTCTCCGCCGCGACTACCAGGCATAAGCGCTAGAATTTTTTTGCCTTGAGGTAAACCTAAATTATTTCTTGCTAAGGCTTTGTCACTTTCCATCGGAATATCATCAGCAAGAGGATGACCAACAAAAGTACAAGGTACCTTATGCTTATCATAAAAAGCCTTTTCGAAAGGCAATAACGCTAACACCATATCGGTTGCTTTGGCTATTTTAAAGATACGTTTTTCACGCCAAGCCCAAACTGAGGGACTTACGTAATGAACAGTTTTAATGCCCTTTTCTTTAAGCTTTAATTCTAAACCGATATTAAAATCAGGCGCGTCTATACCAATAAGTATGTCTGGTTTATGACTCTCAAAATATTCTACTAAGGTTTTACGAACATAGAGTAAACGTCTGATCCGACCAAGTACTTCAACAAGTCCCATGACCGAGAGCTCGTCCATAGCAAAAAGGTTCTCAAAACCTAATGCTTGCATTTTAGGACCGCCCATACCAATAAACTTTGCACCAGGATGTGTTAGTCGTAATGCGGTAATTAAACCTGCACCTAGGGTATCGCCTGAATGTTCACCAACAACAATGGCGAATACGGTTTGCGGGATCTCACTTGGAGTTTGAGCAGTCATAAGTGTTAAAGTACTTAAAGTTGAAGTACTTATATTAAGCTAATAGCAAAATAACCACTTAATATAAGTATTAACGACACGGTAATATTAGTTAATATTAGTTAATATTATTCAGTAATATTAACGAATAATACCACGATTAGATTCTTTGATTGAATTACTAAATATTTCTAATTCAGCTGATTGTACAGGCATTTCAGTGATAGCCTGTAAAGCTTCTTCTACCGATAATCCTTGGCGATAGACAGATTTATAAGCACGTTTAATTGATAAAATAGTTTCTTTATCAAAGCCGCGGCGTTTCAAACCTTCGCTGTTCAAGCCAAATGGTTTTGCCGGTTGTCCTGAAGCCATAACGTATGCGGGTACATCTTTTAATATTAAAGCATTACCTGCAATGAAGCTGTGCGCACCAATATGACAAAATTGATGAACGCCAACCATACCGCCAATAATGGCATGATCACCGACATGAACATGTCCTGCAATTGAAGCGTTATTAGCAAAGACACAATGACTTCCAACCATACAATCATGGGCTACATGGGTATAAGCCATAAATAAGTTATTACTTCCTATTTGGGTAAGGCTGTTATCCTGAATAGTTCCGCGATGAACAGTACAAGACTCTCTAAACGTGTTGTTATCACCAATCACCAACTCTGTCAGCTCACCTGCATACTTCAGATCTTGACAATCTTCACCGATACTGGCGAATTGGAATATTTTGTTGCCTTTACCAATACGTGTAGGACCATTAATGACCACATGTGATTTAATTTCACAGTCATCTCCAATAACAACATTACTAGCAATGTGTGTCCACGGACCTATTGATACGTTTTTGCCAATAACAGCACCAGGTTCAATAATAGCTTGAGGATGAATCATAAGTAAAATCTTCTAATAGGTAATAATTAATAGGTAATCGACGAATAAGGTTTAGTGTAAATGAAATTTATAAGGCTCTACGAGCACACATAAGATCTGCACTACATACCACTTTACCATCAACAATAGCTTCACCATAAAATTTCCACATGCCTCTACGTTCTTTAATGAACTCAACATGAAGGTGCATAGTATCACCAGGAATCACTGGCTTTTTAAATTTAGCGTTATCGATCGAAGCAAAAAGATACATTTCGTTTTCGTCACGACCTTCTGTACTTTTAAAACCAAGAATACCAGTAGCTTGAGCTAAAGCTTCTAAAATTAAAACGCCAGGAAAAATAGCTAACTCAGGAAAATGCCCCGTAAAAATAGGTTCATTTATAGTTACATTTTTAATAGCATGTAATGACTTACCAGGTTCATGATCCAACACTCTGTCAACTAATAACATAGGGTATCTATGAGGTATAAGTGTTTTAATTTCATTAAGATCGATTGGTTTTTTAACAGTTTCCAAATGAATATTCCTTTTTGGCTAGTTCAACGCTAGAACAGTTAGTGTAATAAACTAATTGTTTTATTAATAGTTTGCTGTAATAGTCATCTTTCTGCCTTGATAAAGGCACAGTTACCATATAGTTACAATTGCGATATAGTTACTATATAGCTGCGATATAAAAGACGACACTAAATACTTTGCCGTATTTTACGCATTGGCGGGGGGAATAGCTAGTTTTTCAAAACTAATTTTTCTAACTCTTTAACTCGATTTATTAAACTTTCTAAGCGCTTAACTCTAGCGTTATTTTTATTCCATTCTTTATTTGATACAACCGGCATACCTGAAGAGTATACTCCCGCATCGGTTATGTTTTTAGTGACCATTGACATGCCTGTAAATACACAGTTGTCGGCAATATTAATATGACCGTTAATACCAACTAAGCCAGCAATAGTACAGTTTTTACCTATAACGGTACTACCAGCAACAACAGTGCAACCAGCAATAGCGGTATTTTCACCAACAACAACGTTATGCGCGATTTGGATTTGATTATCCAAAATAACCCCATCATGTATTTCGGTATTATCTAGCGCGCCGCGATCAATTGTCGTACTAGCACCTATTTCAACATGATTACCAATAATGACGCTGCCAAGCTGTGGTATTTTATGCCATTTGTATTGACCTTTAACAGGTGCATAACCAAAACCGTCTGAGCCAATGACAGTATTTGCTTGAATTAGGCAATGATGACCAATTTCGACATTGTGATAGATAGATATATTTGCCCAAAGTGTTGTCGATTCACCAATAATAGCATTTTTACCAATAAAGCAACCTGCGCCAACGCTAACATTATCGCTTAGTTTTACCCCTGTCTCAATTACCGCATTGGCGCCAATACTGACGTTATCACCAAAGGTAACATCTTCAGCGATTACGGCACTAGGGTGAATTCCATTCGCAACTTTAGGTGTAGTGTCTAATAAGCTAGCTAAAATAGCATAGCCCATATACGGATTATTCATTACAAGGGCAATGACCGGACAAAATTCTACCATATCAGGCGAAATAATAACGGCAGTCGCTTGCGTACTGCTTAATTGTTGCTGATATTTACTGTTTGCTAAAAATGCTACTTGCCCTGCTGATGCTTTAGCTAATGTAGCTAAGCTACTAATATGACAAGATTGCGCTGAAGAAGCATCAAGGTGCGATGGAATAATCAGATCGGCATCTAATTTTTTAGCTATCTCAGCTAGTGTAAGTGTCATACGTAGTATCTCTGCAGCAATAATTTGGGCAAGTTTTAGTTAATGTTTAACGTAAGTTATTTACATTAATTATCAACGTTATGTTAAACATTAATTAATAGTATTAAGCGTTACTTAATTTTACTTACTTGCTCAACAACAAGCTCTGTAATGCTTGAATCTGGTTTAGAGTAGATAACACCTTGTTGTGCTAATACTAAATCATAACCTTCTTTAACAGCGATACTATCAACTGCTTGGCGAACTACAGCAATAATTTTATTAGTTTCTTGGTTTTGACGTTCAGTGGCTTTTTGCTGTAATGCTTTGCCTTTAACTTGATAGTCTTGATATAAAGATTGAACCGTTGTTTCAAGTTCTTCTTTTTCCTTCGCGCTCATTAAAGAGCCGTCACGTTGTAGCTTTTCTGTGTAGTACTTAATATCTTTTTCAAGTTGGGTAATAAGCGCTTTTTCATCTTTAAATTCACTTTCTAAGCTTTGCATTAACGCTGCTGTTTGCGGTATTTTTTGCATAACTTCTTGAAAGTTTACAACACCAATTTTTTGATCTGCCGCCATTGCTGAACTTGCTAATAACATACCTGTAGCTGCTACGCCCATTACCATAGTTTTAATAACTTTTTTCAACGTTGTTCCCCTAAATTTGATTGATTGTTTTTTATCTGTGTCTTGTTAACAAACTTAATTCTTTAAGTGAGTTTGCTTCAAGTGAATTAATATAACAAGATTAAATTATTTCCGCATAAAAACTTACTTCTTAAGATATATGCGGATAAAAATATATATTTAAAAGGTGTATCTACACTTTTATTTAAATTCTTTAAAAAGTTTGCCCTATATTAAAACTAAAGAAGGATAAGTCATCACCTGGCTCTTCTCTAATTGATTTAGCAAAACTAAATATCATTGGCCCCATTGGTGATAACCACTGGATGGAAATACCTGCAGAACTTCTAAAACGCAAACCATCTGAATAATCTTGTAACTTATCATATTCATATGGAGATAAATCTTCATAGTTTTCTAAATTAAATTCAGTATCCCATACGTTACCAGCATCCCAAAATATACTAGTACGAACGCTATTAGAGAAACTTTCATCTAAAAATGGTGTAGGCACAATTAACTCTATACCCGCCAATGCCATTGCATTACCACCAACCGAGCTTAATGAAACATTAAGTGAATCATATTCTGGCCCTAAACAACAGCCCCCAGGTATAGTCTGTGGAGTGGCGTAGATAGCTCTTGGTCCAATGGTATTGTTTTCAAAACCACGTAATGTATCGGCACCACCAGCACTGAAGTTTTCCCAAAAAGGTAGTAATTGATCATTACCATCAATTTGCCCATAACCATTGGCATAACCTAGTTGTAAGCGAGTTAATAAGCTCCACTTTTGACTTCTGCTTAATGGAAAATAAAATTTTGCGTTGTAATTTAACTTAAAGTATTGCAGGTCAGACTTTGGTGTAGTTACTTTAGCATCAAGTCGTTGTGACGAACCATCTGACGGGAAAGTGCCTCGGTTTAATGTACTACGCGACAAACCAATATTTAAATCAAAAGTTTTAAACGTTAATGCTCCATCAGGATCGTTAGGATCAGCATAAATATCATAAAATGTCTGAATCTGCTCATATGGACGTAATTGTCCAATTTTATTGTACTTCCAGCCAACACCAAAATTTAAACGTAGGTATTCGTTAACAGGGAAACCCCAGTTAAGGCCAACACCAAAGGTTTTGTTATTGTACTCAACTAAGTTAGCATTACCTGCATCATAATCTTTATAATAAACTTGCCCGCCTAACGATACAGCGTCAACGGTAAAGTAAGGGTCAGTATATGAAATTGTTGCACTTTTTTGATAATAGTTTTTAGCAAGACTAAAACCTAACTGATTACCCGTCCCTAAAAAGTTATTTTGTTGAACACCTGCATTTAAACTTAATTTTGTTTGTGAGCCATAACCAACACCCGCAGTAAATTGACCAGATGGTTGTTCTTTAACCGTAAAGTCAACATTAACTAAATCATCTTCACCTTCAATTTGTTTGGTTTCAAATTCAACACTTTCTAAATAAGGTAAACGCATTAACCATGCTTTTGACGATTCAACAACCGAGTTAGATAACCAAGCCCCTTCCATTTGTCTCATTTCACGACGATAAACCTGATCTTCAGTAACATGGTTACCAACGATATTGATGCGATTTACATAAACACGCTTACCAGGGTCGATTGAAATTGAAAGTTTAACGGTTTTATTTTCGTCATCAATATCGGGGATTGTTGTTACTTTTGGATAAGCATAACCATATCGACCTAAAAATTTACTGATCACTTCTTCAGTATAAGTAACCTCAGCACCATTATATAATTCATTCGCTTGTAATGGATTAATAGCACGGATAGTGTTTTCAAAACCTGCCATTTCACCAATAAAGTCAACTTCACTAATGCGGTAAGTATCACCTTCTGTAACATTTAACGCGATATAAACTGCTTCTTTATCTGGGGTCATTGACACTTGCGTTGAATCTACTTTGAAACGTAAATAGCCACGGTTAAGGTAATAACTATTAATAGTTTCTCTATCACCTTCTAATGTTTGTTTTTGATACCTATCTGCCGCCATAAAATCCCACCATGGCGAATCGTAGGTCAGTTCAATTTTTTCTAATAACTCAGCATCGGTGAAAACTTCATTACCAACGATGTTTATCTGCTTGATAGCGGCAGAATCACCTTCAATAAAAACAAATTCAATATTGACTCGGTTTCTTGGTAAATGGGTGATTTTTGCGGTAACTTTGGCGTTGTATTTACCAACACTGTGATAAAAATTCTCTAAGCCCATTTCGATGCCTGAAATAACTGTACGATCAAGGGTTTCGCCTACGCGAATATCACTGTTATCAAGGCTTTCAGTTAACTGTTCATCTTTAAGATCTTTGTTACCATCAAAAGTGACTTCACTAATGGTTTCACGCTCACGGACGCGGTAAACTAAACGGTTGCCATCGCGATATACTCTAATGCCATTAAAGTGGCCAGATTTATAAAGTGTTTTGATAGATTGGGAAATACGGAAATCATTAACATTGTCACCAACGTTAAATGGTATGTGTGTTAATACCGCACCTAGTGCCACACGTTGCAGCCCTTTTACTTCGATATCTTCAACTTGGAAGCTTTGTTCAGACGCTTGTACTGCTTGAGCAGCTTGAACCGTTTGCGCTGTTGTGCCTAATACGCCTAATAAAAGGGAAAAGGTTAGATTTCTCATGATCATAAATTATAAACTTCGTTACTTCTTTTTATAAAAACTGTTAGCGACACTCTCTAAACGTCTTAACTAAACTAACACTCGACACTAACACTCAACCTACGCTCTGCTGGCACTGTTACTATTTTCAAAAATCACAGCGTTAAACCTATTCACTAAATATAAATGTATATACATTTATATTTAGGACTTAATGCCTAGTTTGTTTCGCAACTCGAAATATGCCGAGATAATCGTTATCTGAATTAGCCTAATACTCGACTAAAGTCATTGAATAAACCGATTGCCATTAACGTTAACAAGGCTAATGCGCCAAACTTAAAACCACTTTCTTGTATTTTCTCGGGTACTTCTTTTCCAGTAAAAAGCTCTATAAGATAATAGAGTAAGTGTCCGCCATCAAGTACTGGAAGCGGTAAAAGGTTAATTATTCCCAAATTAATACTTATTAAGGCTAAAAAGCCTAGAAAATATACAAATCCGTGCCCTGCACTACTGCCTGCTCCTTGCGCAATACCAATAGGCCCACTTAAATTTTTAACTGAAACATCACCAGTAATTAATTTACCAATCATACTAAAAGTTAAACTTGTTAGATTCCAAGTTCGCTCAGCACTTTCCATTAAGGCATCAAGTGGACCGTAACTCAACTCTATAAGTTGTGATTCAGGCCAAGCATCAGCTTTAGGTGCTACACCAATATAACCGACTGTTTTGCCACTTTGTTCAATACTGCTTGGTGTAATGGGTAACGACATTACATTCCCATCACGATTAATGGTAATTAATACTTCCTGCAACGGGTATAACTTTATTTCTTTCGCAAAATCAAGCCAAGTATCAAGAGGCTTTCCTTTAACCGCGACAAGTTTATCGCCAACTTTTAAACCTGCTAATGCTGCAGGGCTATCTTCAGCCACTGCTGATAATTCATTATGTACGTTAGGTCTAAAAGGCGTGATACCTAAACTTGTTAAGGCAGAAACTTTATCAGGTGAAAAATTCCAATCACGGGTATCTAAAACTGACGTAGCAATATAAAGATTGTCACCATCTTTTGTTTTAACTTCAATTTTTTCATTACCAATTTCACCTATAAGGGAAAGATTTACCTCTTGCCAATCACGTGTTTTATTACCACCGATACTGACTATCTCGGTATTATTAGGCAGACCCGCTTTACTCGCTATGGAGTTCACTTCAACATGGCCAATAACAGGTCTTACACTAGGCACACCAATCAAAAACATAAGATATAATGCAAACAAAGCAAAAATAAAATTAGCCATTGGCCCCGCAGCTACAATAGCAATACGTTGGTATACGCTTTTACTATTAAAGGTTTTATCTTTATCTTCGGGAAGTACATCATCAACACGTTCATCCAACATTTTGACATAGCCGCCAAGCGGTATCATCGCCAAAACGTACTCTGTGCCGTCTTTAGCTGTTCGTTTATAAATAGCCTTACCAAAACCAACAGAAAAGCGTTCTACTTTAACGCCATTTTTTCTCGCAACCCAAAAGTGACCGTATTCATGAACGGTAACTAAAATGCCTAAGGCAACCACAAACGAGGTTAGGTTCCAAATAAAATCAATCATGGTGTGCATTACTCTGTCGCATTAGCGCTGGAAACGACAGTAAAATCGCTCAACAATGTTTGTGCGAATATACGAGCTTGTTTATCAAGAGCAATCGCATCATTAATATTATCTACCTCTTGTGAGACAAATTTTTTCACAGAAGTTTCATTTATTTTAAATATATCGGTAAATTTTACCTGTCCGTTTAAAAAAGCAGCTACTGCTATTTCATTTGCGGCATTTAATGCGGTACATGCTGCCTGACCTGCACTACAGGCATCAATAGCCAACTTTAAATTAGGGTATCTTTTAAAATCAACATCTTGAAATTCAAATGCTGGCGTATTAAAAAAATCTAGTGGCTCTACACCAGAATTAATTCGATCAGGAAAACTCAATGCATGGGCAATAGGCGTACGCATATCGGGGTTACCCATTTGCGCAATGACCGAACCATCCTTATATTGCACCATTGAATGAATAGTACTTTGCGGATGTAAAACCACTTTAATATCTTCAGCTTGAACATTGAAAAGCCATTTAGCTTCAATAAACTCGAGGCCTTTATTCATCATAGTGGCTGAGTCGACAGATATTTTTCGTCCCATGTCCCAATTAGGATGATTACAGGCTTGATCTGGTGTAACGAACTCTAGAGCATCAACGGCTAGGGTTCGGAATGGACCGCCTGAACCAGTCAGTAAAATTTTATTAATGCCATTATCTAGTAAGTTACAATCACCAATTTTAGTCTGTTGATTGACAGGTAAACATTGAAAAATAGCGTTATGCTCGCTATCTATTGGCAAAAGTTGTGCGCCTGACTCTTTTACTGCACGCATAAATATTGCGCCTGAGGTCACTAAAGCTTCTTTGTTAGCTAACAGAACTCTTTTACCGGCATTAACAGCTGCAAGGGTTGGTAATAAGCCTGCTGCGCCAACAATTGCAGCCATAACTGTATCAGTGTTTGTTTCTTCAGCAATATCGACTAAAGCTTGCTCGCCAGATAACACTGTAATATCTAAGATATTAGCTATCGCTAATTTTTCAGACAATATAGCCGCATGCTCTGCTGAAACTAACACGACATTTTTAGGCTTAAATTCAACACATTGGGCAAAAATGACATCAACACTGGCATGTGCTGCCAAGCTGATTATTTGAAATTTATCGGGATGAAGTCGAACCACATCGAGTGTATTACAGCCGATAGATCCTGTTGAACCTAAAATACAAAGTTGTCGTTTAGACACGTTACTGCTCCCAATAAATTAATTAAAAATGCGCGCGTTATACATTATTTTCAAGCAAAGAGTCTTATGCTAGTAATATGTAACAAAGCGCAAAAATAGGAGCCGTTGCTGTTAAGCTATCGATACGATCTAAAATACCACCGTGTCCGGGTAATATCGCGCCACTGTCTTTAACCCCGGCTTGGCGTTTAAACATACTCTCGGTTAAATCACCTAACACTGAAATTGATGCAATAAGCAAAGTAACCAACAAAGCTGTAATATACTCTTCAACTGCCCATTGTAATGACATGCCAACAACCACTGTTAATATAGCGGCGCATACTACCCCACCTAAGAAACCTTCGATGGTTTTACCTGGGCTAACGTTAGGCATTAATTTATGTTTACCGACTGATTTACCAACAAAATAGGCGCCAACGTCAGCGCTCCATACCAGCATAAATAAATACATTAATAACTGTGCACCTTGAAAATCATCCACAGCATAATTGTTTGTTCTAAGCACCATGAATGCTAACCAAGTTGGTATTAATGTTAACCAACCAAAGACTGCAATAAAGAATTTATTCGTTGCCCATATAGCGCTAGATTTAGGAAATGAAAACATTAATATCGCAGCTAAAGCCCACCAAGCAACACTTAACCACAAGGTTGAAGTGATTTCATGTGTTACACCTGAAACGACTAGCCAGGTATCACTGACAGGTAAGAGCAGCCATAATGATGCAATTAATACGCACGTTATTCCAACATACGCTAAACGTTGAATGGTGCTAACTAAGCCCATAAAGCGAGCCCATTCCCAAGCACCTATAGCGATAATAGCCATTAAAAGTGTTGCGAAGTAGTTAATCGGAAAATAGAAAATTGCTGCGATTACAGATGGAGCTAGTATTAAAGCCGTTATAATTCGTTGTTTTAACAAGGGCTACCCTTTTTTTAGTATTAGACTATCACTAGCCAGATAATCGCTGAGTATCCTCTCAGCTTATTTTATCAGTTAATATCTTAGTGTTATTTATTAATTTTATTTATTTAACTTCGTATTCTTAACTCAGTCTTATAACTCTAGCTAATGGTTTCATTTCTAGCTTGCTCACCGGTTTTACCAAAGCGGCGTTCTCGTTGTTCAAAACTATCTATCGCTTTTTGAAATTGCGTTTCATCAAAATCAGGCCATAAAGTATCAGTAAAATAAAGCTCAGCATAAGCTGCCTGCCATAACAAAAAGTTACTTATGCGATAATCGCCACCTGTACGAATAAGTAGATCTAGCTCAGGGAGGTTAACTAAACACGTTTCTTGATGAAGGCTGTCTTCAGTAATATCATCAAGTGTCATTGTACCTTGTGAGACTTCAGTCGCCAATTTTTTAGCCGCTTGGGCTATATCCCATCGGCCACCATAATTTGCGGCAACAGATAAAACCAAACCAGTATTCTCTGCGGTAAGCTGCTCTGATTTAGCAATATTCTTTTGTAGCTTCTCAGAAAAACGACTTAAATCCCCAACAACTTGAAACCGAATATTATTTTTATGTAAGCGTTTAACTTCTTTCGTTAAAACAAACATAAATAGATCCATTAACACACTAACTTCTGTTTCTGGACGTTTCCAGTTTTCGCTACTAAACGCAAAAAGAGTAAGTGCTTTTACGTTTAATTTACGTGCACTAGCAACTGCAGCTCTAACAGAATCTACACCTGCTTTATGACCGGCTACACGTCCTTTGCCTTGTAACTGTGCCCAACGGCCATTACCATCCATGATGATAGCAACATGTTGAGGGATATTTTTATGCTCTGCTTGTTCAGCCACGACGTCACTATTACCCACTTAACTATTACCTATTTAACAAATACTTATTTACCAATCACTCGCTGACCATGTATAAGCTAGCAATTCATCAATCGATTATCTTATCTAATACATTACGGTGTAAGCTACTTAATACTTAGAGCCTAGCACTTAGTAAATTACCGAGTAACTTTTCAAATAAATTTTCGATTACGAAATTAAACAACCTGAAAAACTGACATTATCTAACGAGTTAATTTATAACTGTTAATCTTAGTAAAAAACGCCTGCTAGCTACCAATTTTTAATGAGCAGTACGGCGTTTTTTTCAAGGACAACATTAGATTTCCATTAATTCAGCTTCTTTCTTCACAAGTACTTCATCAACTTGCTTTACATAAATATCAGTGATTTTTTGGATAGAATCTTCTGCTTGATGATGCTCATCTTCACTGATTTCTTTATCTTTTAATAAGCTTTTAAAATCAGAGTTTGCATCACGACGAATATTACGAATCGCTACTTTTCCGCCTTCGGCTTCGCCACGAACAACTTTAACTAAGTCTTTACGACGTTCTTCTGTTAACGGAGGTAATGGTATACGAATTAAAGTGCCGTTCGACTGAGGATTCAAGCCTAAGTCAGATTTTAAAATAGCTTTTTCAACAGCACTGATCATGCCTTTATCAAAAACAGTAATTGATAAGTTACGGGCATCGGGTACTGAAATATTGCCAACCTGATTTAATGGCGTGTCCATACCATAATATTCAACTACTATGTTATCAAGTAATGAAGCATGCGCACGACCCGTTCTAATTTTAGTCAAGCTATTTTTTAAAGCTTCAATACTTTTACCCATGCGATCTTCTGCATCTTCAATTATTTCATCTATCACGTTAATCTTCCTAAATATTAAGAGGTTAATTTAAGCCAGCGAGTTCTAGGTGTTTACTTATTAAACATCACTTGTTCTATTTTTTGAGTAAACTAAACACTCAAATACTGACTTGTCTATCCTAAGTTTTGACTTAAGTCTCAACACGTTATTTGTGTGTGATCACTGTACCTTCGCTGCTACCCATGATGACTGATTTAAGTGCACCTGGTTTATTCATATTGAAAACACGAATTGGCATATTGTGATCTCTTGCTAAAGTAAAGGCAGCTAAGTCCATTACTTTTAATTCTTTTTCTAATACTTCATCATAGCTTAATTCGCTATAAAGCTCGGCATTAGGGTTTTTAACTGGGTCTTCTGAGTAAATACCATCAACTTTGGTTGCTTTAAATACGGCATCAGCTTCAATTTCAATTCCGCGTAAACAAGCTGCAGAATCGGTTGTGAAAAATGGATTACCTGTACCAGCAGAAAAAATAACAACGCGGCCTGATTTTAATAAACTTATTGCATTTGCCCAGTTGTAACGGTCACAAACACCCGCTAAATCAATAGCAGACATCAAACGTGTATTAACAAGAGCACGATGAAGCGCATCACGCATTGCAAGACCATTCATTACGGTTGCTAACATACCCATTTGGTCACCAACAACACGGTTCATACCCGCTTCAGCTAAGCCAGCACCGCGAAATAAGTTACCGCCACCGATAACCAAACCGACTTGAATTCCCATTTCCACTAGCTCTTTTATCTCTTGTGCCATGCGGTCTAGTACTTTTGGATCGATACCAAAACCTTCATCCCCCATTAGGGCTTCACCACTAAGTTTTAATAGAATGCGTCGATAAGCAGGTTTTGAATTGGTTGTCATAGGGGAAATTCCTGTCGCGGTTAAAGTAATAATATTTAAGCATAATATTTGCCTAGGTCAAAAAGACCGCGGCTATTTTAATACGTTTAGCTCATACACGATAGTCTAAACTTCAAAAACTCTATTTTATTATGTAATTTTTTAGCGCGGTTTAATTTTAACGGATAATTTTCATACAAAAAAAAGAACTTTCAATGTATTTATTATAGGGGCTGTTGACCTTTCAGGGTTAAAGTTTATTCAGTTTAAAACGGATTGAATCGCGGCGCGAGCTTTGTAGCATAGTAATTCTATTTAAAAAGCGTGTAACAAAGAGTAAATTCGTTTTAAATGAACCTAAAGACAGCACTTTTTTGAAATTTATACTGCGCTTGTGCATGTTGGTGTAGCCAGTTACACGAACATGCTCTGTCTTGTCTAAGTGCCAGACAAGTTGCTGTAAACTAATCTCGAAAGATCAACTGACACTAAAGTATAGACATAAAAAAACGCCTACCTAGGTAGACGTTTTTTGATTCTAATTATGAAAAAGCACTATTATTTAATAGTGTTTTTAATAATCTGAATTAACCTTTAGCAGCTGCAAGTTGAGCTTCAACTTCAGCAGCAAAATCTTCAACTTTCTTCTCGATACCTTCACCAACTTCTAAACGAATGAAGTTAGCTACAGTGATACCTTTTTCTTTCAAGATTTCACCAACAGTTTTCTTAGGTTCCATGATGAAAGCTTGACCAGTCAAAGAAACTTCACCAGTAAATTTCTTCATGCGGCCGTTAACCATTTTTTCAGCGATTTCTTGAGGCTTGCCTTCATTCATCGCGATTTCGATTTGGATAGCTTTTTCTTTTTCAACAACTTCAGCAGGAACATCATCAGGAGTTAAAAATTCAGGCTTGCTTGCAGCAACGTGCATTGCAATGTGCTTAAGTGCTTCTGCATCACCTTCACCAGCAACAACAACACCAATAGTAGCGCCATGGCTATATGAAGCTAATGCAGTACCGCCGATGTATTGAACACGACGTACATTGATGTTTTCACCAATTTTAGTTACAAGTGCAATACGCTTTTCTTCGAATTGAGCTTGTAATTCTTCAATGCTTAATGTTGACTCTACAGCTGCTTGAGCAACTTCGTTAGCAAATGCTAAGAAGTTAGCATCTTTTGCAACGAAATCAGTTTGACAGTTAACTTCAACTAATGCAGCCATGCCGTTAGCAGTTTTAATTAAAATAGCACCTTCAGCAGCAATGTTGCCTGCTTTTTTAGCTGCTTTAGCTTGGCCAGACTTACGCATATTTTCAATCGCAAGTTCCATATCGCCTTCAGCTTCTTGTAACGCTTTTTTACAATCCATCATGCCCGCAGCTGTGCGTTCACGTAGTTCTTTAACCATTGCAGCAGTAATTGCCATGAGTTAATTCCTCGGTGTTCAGTTATCCCCAAAATTAAAATATCGATATTTTACAATCTAAAAATAGTTACATCAATTTTGGGCATAAATATTAAATAAGTTGCCACAAAACGAGCGTTTGTGGCAAAAGAAAATAAACGTATTATAAACTGAAATTATTCAGTTTCAACAAAACCGTCTTTTTCAGCTTGTACTACGATGTTTTGCTCACGACCACTGATCACTGAGTTTGCAACAGCGTCACAGTATAAAGTAACAGCACGGATTGCATCATCGTTACCTGGTACGATGTAATCAACACCGTCAGGGTTTGAGTTAGTATCAACTACAGAAATTACTGGGATACCAAGGTTGTTTGCTTCTTTAATAGCAATGTGCTCGTGATCAGCATCAATGATAAATAAAACGTCAGGTAAACCACCCATGTTTTTGATACCACCTAAGCTTTTATCAAGCTTTTCCATTTCACGAGTACGCATTAACGCTTCTTTCTTAGTAAGAGCTTCGAAAGTACCGTCAGTGCTTTGAACTTCTAAGTCTTTTAAACGTTTGATAGATTGACGAACTGTTTTCCAGTTAGTCAACATACCACCTAACCAGCGATGGTTAACGTAGAATTGGTCAGACTTGATAGCTGCATCTCTGATTGCATCACTTGCAGCACGTTTAGTACCAACAAATAACACTTTACCTTTTTTCGATGAAACATTGTTTACAAAAGTAAGAGCTTCATTGAACATTGGAACTGTTTGTTCAAGGTTGATGATATGAACTTTATCACGTGCACCAAAGATGAATTGCTTCATTTTTGGATTCCAGTAACGAGTTTTGTGACCGAAGTGAACACCTGCTTTAAGCATATCGCGCATTGAAACGTTTGACATTTTTCTTTCCTTTATGGGGTTAAGCGTTCATACACCCAATATACACGACCTCTTTGTTTCGACATTATTGTCAAAAACTGGGCACCCCGGTATACCTTTAATAGATGTATGTGAGTTTATAATAATGACTTATAAGTCAGGTTCTTTAATAACCCCTGATCAAATAGTCGATTTAAAGTGTCACTAAACCAAGCTAGGTTGTTATTTTTACTCACCCTTTGACTTAACACTTTTATTAAAAAAGCAGTAATCTAAGTTACTTCTGTTTATAGCAAAGTCTTTAATTATAAAAATTAATCTCTAATTAAAAGCAATCTACCAAAAACGATTCAGCAAGAAAATAAGCTAACTAAAAATTTAGCGCCGCACTTTATACCATAACTAAGCTATTTTGGCGAGATAAAAATCATTTTTCACCAAAACACGATTTAAGGTGGGATATTAAAGCAAGGCGAGTTAAAATCACTTTATTATTGATGTAACTCATTACATTTACATTAATGAGAACATAATCACTTTTTAGTATTAACTTTGTAGAGATAGAAATGGCCGCACAAATTTTTTTTATTTATGACACTCACTGTCCTTGGAGCTATGCAGTAACTCCATTAGTGAACGCCGTAAACCAAATATTACCAGAAGTCAGTATTAACTTATGGCATTGTGCCTATTTTTCTGATGCAGATGGTGATAACTTCATTACTAAACAGCAAATAGGCCAAGTAAAAGACTTATCTTTGGTAAACTTTTCACCTGAATATATAAAAAGCTTAGCCCAGAGTAAAGACTCAACCGTGTGTGCTAATTTAATGACTTGGGCTACAGCCAAAACACCACGTCAAGCATTAGCCTTATTAAATGCATTACAAACTGCACATTTTAATAAAGGTAATGAACTTAGCGAACAAACTGACTTAACTGATATTGTTGAAGAGTTTAAATTATCTATTCCGGCAAAGGTACTTAATAAAACTAAATTAACTAGCGATGCACAAGTACAAGTACAAGAAGTTTATGCGTTGCAAGAAATCATTCAAACACAAGCCATCCCTGCTATTTTATTAGCTGTTGATGATGAATTAGTTTTAATGAATCACAACCTTTATTTACAAGATACTGACGCCTTTGTTGAAGCGGTAAAAGTAGAATTAAATAAAAACAGTTAATAGCACTATGTTACAAACGATAATGCTATTTATGCACTATTGCTAAATGTGCCAAACTAAATATTATTGGCTCATGAATAAATAGCTGACTGATAACTAACCTGAGTTCAGGATAAGCAAAGTGCTACATCAGCCTTATTTATCCGTATTCCTTCGTTAAGAAAACTATCAATAACTCGTTATTGGCTTCGCTTTCTCGCCTTGGACTACGACTAACTAAAACGATTGTAGATGCGCTAGTACAAACAGTTGATATTGTTATACTTTACAATTTCATTATCTCGAGCTCAGATTAACCAATATTTATTACCCGTAATAAATTAACGAATAACCAAAAGAGAAAAAAAAACTATGGCCATCAGCATAAAAAGCCAAGAAGAAATTGAAAAAATGCGTATTGCAGGTAAATTAGCTGCCGACGTTTTAGAAATGATTGGACCTCATGTAAAAGCAGGTATCACAACTGACGAACTCAATACCATATGTGCTGACTACACAGATAAAGTACAAAATGCTATTTCAGCGCCTCTTAATTATCACGATTTCCCTAAATCGGTGTGTACTTCAGTTAACCATGTGGTTTGTCATGGCATTCCTGATGACACTATTTTAGCCGATGGGGACATTATTAATATAGATGTTACCGTGATAAAAGACGGCTACCATGGCGATACCAGTAAAATGTTTTTAATTGGTGATGTATCACCTGAAGATAATCGTTTATGTCGTATTACACAAGAATCATTATATTTAGCCCTTAAAAAAGTAAAGCCAGGCGCTACTTTTGGTGATATTGGCACGACGATTCAAAAATTTATCAAGAAGTCAGGCCGATACTCTATCGTTAAAGATTATTGTGGTCACGGTATTGGTAATGTTTTTCATGAAGAACCACAAATTGTTCACTATAAAAACAATGATAAAACCAAGATGGAAGTCGGTATGTGTTTTACTATCGAGCCAATGGTGAACTTAGGTAAAGCAGGCACCGTTTTGGATAAAACAGATAATTGGACTGTGTATACTGTTGATGGTAAAAGATCAGCGCAATGGGAACACACTATTGTCGTTACTCCTACGGGTTGTGAAATATTAACGCTTCGTGGTGAAGAAACTATTCCGCGCATATTACATAACTAGATTTAATGACTATTGCAAACGTTATAAAAAATCTTTATCCGGTAGCTTTCATTACGTGATAATACGTTATCAATAATCACTAACAATATTAATTTAAGATAAATTAAAACAATACAAGGTACGCTCTTGGCTAATCATATAATAACCACAAACTTAGCAGCATTAACGTTAGTTCCTGAGCATTTCATGAATAAACTAGCTGTTTGTGCTAATTCACTGTCTCTTCGTGATATATCTCAATTACGTGGTGCCTTCAATATTTGGTTAAGAGATGCTTTTTATCAAAATGATATTAATGACTTACTTATTGCACGTGCTAGTTTCGTTGATGCATTATTATCTAAATTATGGTCTCAACATCACCTAGATGAAGATCAAGTTAGTTTAGTTGCCGTTGGTGGATATGGAAGAGGTGAATTACACCCTCACTCAGACGTAGATATATTAATATTAACGCAAGAACAAGTAAGTTCAGCGTTAGAAGAAAAAATATCTAGCTTTATTACACAGTTATGGGATGTAAAGTTAGATGTAGGACACAGTGTTCGCTCTATTTCAGAGTGTATAAAACAATCTGAAAAAGATGTTACTGTGGCTACTACCTTAATGGAAAGGCGTCAAATAGCTGGCAGTAAATCACTCGTTCAGCAATTAACAGCTACCTTAAATAAAAATGACTTTTGGACATCTGAAAAGTTCTTTATTGCCAAGTGCAAAGAGCAAGGTGGTAGACATCAACAATACCGCGGTGCAGCCTATACATTAGAGCCTAATTTAAAAGCAAACCCTGGTGGTTTACGAGATATTCAAACTATTGCTTGGGTAGCTAAAAGGCACTTTAACGCTGACTCACTTGAGGAATTAGTTGAACATAATTACCTCTATCCGAATGAATTTTTTGAACTTTTAGAAGCACAAGATTATTTATGGCGTATGCGTTTTGCATTGCATTTTGTTGCCGGACGAAGTGAGAACCGTTTATTATTTGATTACCAAGCCGATGTCGCAAAAATGATGGGATTTGGTGATGAAGGTAAAGCGCCGGTAGAACGCATGATGAAACGTTTTTTCCGTATACTTTCTCGCGTGACTGAATTAAATATTATGCTATTACAGCATTTTAAAGATGCCATTATTAAAAAAACGAACACAAATGATATTACGAACCTAAATACCGATTTCGAATTGGTTGGCACGTTAATCAATGTTCGCAATGACCGAGTATTTATGGGCTCATTCAAAATAATTGAAATGTTTTTAATTATTGCCCAAGAGCCTCGTATAAAAGGTATTCATTCACACACCATTAGACTAATGCGTTATGCCCGCCGTCGACTTATATCAGGTTTACTTGACTATGAGGATTGCCGTAAAACATTTATGTCTATTATCCGTCATCCACGTGGTTTAGGATTACCATTAACGTTAATGCATAGGCATAGTATTATTGGTGCCTACTTACCCATATGGCGAGATATTGCTGGACAGATGCAATTTGATCTTTTTCATGCCTATTCTGTTGACGAACACACTATTCGTGTAATTAAAAACCTACATCAGTTTAGTCAACCCGAGCATAACCATAAATTTCCGCTGTGTAGTCAAATTGTACAAAAAATTCGTAAACCAGAAGTATTATATCTAGGTGGTTTTTTCCATGATATAGGTAAAGGTCGTGGCGGCGATCACGCCAAACTTGGCGCCGTTGATGCGTTAGACTTTTGTTTATCCCATAAAATGAGTAAACATGACAGTAATATGGTGGCATGGCTTGTTGAACATCATTTATTAATGTCAGTTACGGCTCAGCGCAGAGATATAAACGATGAAAATGTGATTCGAACTTTTGGTGAAATAGTACGTGATGAAGCACACTTAAATTACCTTTATTGTTTAACCGTAGCGGATATGCGCGGTACTAACGAAAGCTTATGGAATAACTGGAAAGCTAACCTACTCGAAGAGCTTTACTTTAATACCCTTAGTGCATTTCGAAATGGTTTAGAGAAACCGGTTGAAACACGCTCTAAAATCCGAGAAAACCAACAACAAGCTCTCGCCTTATTGCTCGATGATAGAATCAATGAACAACAAGTTAAAGCACTATGGTCTGAATTTAGAGTTGATTATTTTTTACGTTACTCACCAGCGCAAATAGCAAGACAATGTAAAAACATTATTAAACACGATAGAGAAAAACCACTAGTGCTTATTAGCCCTATTCCTTATCGCGGTGGTACTGAGGTATTTATTTTCACTAAAGAAAAAAACAATACTTTTGCCAGTACGGTCTCATATTTTATGACCAAAAAGCTTTCAACACATGACGCAAAAATTATCACTACCAAAACAGGTTATACGGTTAACACTTTCGTAGTACTTGATAGTCGTAATAAACCATTACGTGAAAGTTCCTATACTAAGACAATGAGTCATGAGTTAGTTGAAAGATTAGCGCAACAAGATGTGACTGTATTACCTGAGCCGAAAGTGGCCCGAGTGTTAAAACAATTTAATGTAGCACCACGCGTTAACTTTATTAACATACATGCCAAAAATAGAACAATGATTGAAATAGTGGCTTTAGACAGACCCGGTTTATTATCAAATATTGCCGAAGTTTTTCAAGAAGACAAAATTAATATTCATTCAGCAAAAATCACTACTTTCGGTGAAAAAGCCGATGATGTTTTTACTATTTCTAATGCCAATGACGATGCATTAAGTGAAGAAGAAAAAACCGCATTAGTATTGCACTTAACGGAAGAAATTGAATAAGTAATATACTTCTTCACTTATTTCAGCGTTTATTTAGCATTTAATGGATTACAATATTTTATAAATGAGTACGGGTAAGTTGAGTTAATAAATAATTAACCCAGTTTACCTAATACTATTTAGAAAAAAGTTTTAAAAGAGGATAGCCTAATGACAGATTTAACACACTTAGCAAAGGTAATTGAACAAGCTTTTGATGACAGAGCTAATATTACCCCTACTACTGTTACACATGAAATTAAAACAGCGGTTCTCGATGCACTTACGGCATTAAACAATGGTAGTGCCCGCGTTGCTGAAAAGCTAGACGGTCACTGGCACGTTAACCAATGGCTAAAAAAAGCCGTACTCCTTTCTTTTCGTATTTGGGACAACCAAGTTATTGATGGCGCCGAAAGTACTTTTTTCGACAAAGTACCAATGAAATACGATGGTTACAACCAAGAAATGTTTGAAGCCGATGGCGTGCGTGTTGTACCTGGCGCAAGTGTACGCACCGGTAGCTTTATTGGTAAAAACGTTGTAGTTATGCCGAGCTTTGTCAATATAGGCGCTTATGTTGATGAAGGCTGTATGGTTGACACTTGGGCAACAGTTGGTTCGTGTGCACAAATAGGTAAGAACGTACATTTATCTGGAGGTGTTGGCATTGGTGGAGTTTTAGAGCCTCTACAAGCTGGTCCAACTATTATTGAAGATAATTGCTTTATTGGCGCACGTTCAGAAATTGTTGAAGGTGTGATTGTCGAAGAAGGCGCTGTTATTTCAATGGGCGTTTATATCGGACAAAGCACTCGAATTTTTGATCGTGAAACAGGTGAAACACATTATGGTCGAGTACCGGCAGGCTCTGTTGTTGTACCAGGTAATTTACCTTCAGCCTGTGGTACTTATAGCTTATATGCCGCTATTATAGTGAAAAAAGTAGATGCAAAAACATTAGCCAAAATCACTATTAATGAATTATTACGCTCAGTCTCTGAAGAGTAGTTTATATTACTTATCGGTCACGCGTTAAAAAATTGACACTTAGTACTATAGCCAATCTCACCACCTACTTATTTAACCTCAAGTTGTTAATAAAATAATAGGATAGTGAGATTTTTTATTTAAAGGCTAATAATTGATAGATTATTTAAAAAACAATTATCAATTAATTCAGTTGATTACAAATAATAGTTACAAATCTCTAACAAAACCGCAGACAAAAAATAATTTTATGGCATAACCCTTGCCCTATTGATAGTAACTCCGTTTACTCTTTATTAGCATTAGGTTTGTTATGACTATTTTAAAGTTATGTTTTTTATTTTTCATTTACTTCACTATTACCGCCTGCAGTAGTACAAAGCAGACTAGCCTAACACCACAAAGTGATAATTATTATGCTAAAAAATTTAGTCACTATGAGTTTACTCGCAACAGTGTCAATTCCGTAAAAAAACCTGCGACTTCAGATCAAGCGTTATTAATGTCACTACTTAATAGACCCATACCTGAGGATCAGCGCATGATGCTTGCTTTCGCTGAGCGTCAAGATAACTATTTACCCGACAGTACAATAATGGGTATAGAAATTAGAGGCGAAAAAAGCCAAAAAACTCAAAACAAAGTAAGATCTAATTATGCTTATATTATTGGCCAAGATATCAACTCAATTAAGATTACCTCACGCCCTAAGTAACATCGACAACGTTTATTCATAAATCCCACTGCTCTGAGTCTGTTGTTTGATTGATTGTTAACTTGTTAATACCGTTTTACGCTTTCAGCAAAAACACAAGCCCTCATAGTTAATTCGTAACTGACCACAAACTGATAAAAATCTCATTCATTACCGGTAGATAAAATCAACCTTAATTAATGTAGCAATAATGCATACATTTAATGCTATAATCCCGCCCCTAGCCATCAAGGCAGAAAATATACTACTAATACGGTACGTTCAAATCAGTGCCAATAAAGATGACTAATAAGGCTTAATATGACTCAAGATGAAATGAAAAAAGCAGCTGCCATCAAGGCATTAGAGTTCATTGAAGACGATACTATCGTTGGCGTTGGTACAGGTTCAACAGTTAATTTTTTTATTGAGGCATTAGCCACCATAAAAGATAAAATCGTTGGTGCAGTGTCAAGCTCAGAAGAATCAAGTAAGCGTTTAAAAGCACACGGAATTGAAGTTTTCGATTTAAATAGTGTCGATGTATTAGATGTATACATTGATGGTGCTGATGAAATTACCGAACACATGGCTATGATCAAAGGTGGTGGCGCCGCCCTAACTCGCGAAAAAATAGTTGCCGCTGTCGCTAAAAAGTTTATTTGTATTGCTGATGATACAAAACAAGTCAGAGTATTAGGTAAGTTTCCATTACCGGTTGAAGTAATTCCAATGGCGCGTAGTTATGTAGCGCGTGAACTTGTTAAACTTGGGGGTGATCCGGTATATCGTCAAGGCGTAGTAACAGACAATGGTAATGTTATTCTTGATGTACACAACCTTGAAATACTTGACCCAAAAGCATTAGAAACAGCAATTAACAATATTGTTGGTGTGGTGACTAATGGTTTATTTGCATTGCGCGGTGCTGACACTTTAGTAATGGGTAGCAAAGCAGGAATTCAAGTTCTTAAGTAATAGCATTTTTTTACTATTGTTAACAATAACCAGAAATTTTTATGCTAATAGGTCAATAATAATTCTTTTAGTGTTTAAACACTATATGATATATTAAAAACCTATTTAGATATCTAGCCATCTAAACGTATAGTAACAACAATATTTTTACTCGTTTAATTTTGATAAGTGAAACCAATTTTATGACCATTTCTAACAAAAACTCATTAGCAAAAGACAAAATTAAGATTTTATTACTTGAAGGTTTACACCCAAGTACTTTGGAAGAGCTGAAGTCAAAGGGTTATTCAAACATTGAATCACTGAAAACTTCATTATCTGAAGAAGAGTTAATTAAAAAGATTGCCAGTGTTCACTTTATTGGTATTCGCTCACGTACTCAGTTAACTGATGAAGTACTTAGTCATGCGAAGAAATTAGTTGCTATTGGTTGTTTCTGTATTGGTACAAACCAAGTTGACTTACAAGCTGCACAAAAGCGTGGTATCCCAGTATTTAACGCACCTTTCTCTAATACACGTTCTGTAGCAGAGCTTGTTATCGGCGAAGCGTTATTATTATTACGTGGTATTCCAGAGAAAAGTGCTAAAGCACATCGCGGCGAATGGTTTAAGTCAGCTGTTGGCTCGGTAGAAGCTCGTGGTAAAGTATTAGGTATTATTGGTTACGGTCACATTGGTATGCAGCTTGGTATTTTAGCTGAAACTCTTGGTATGCGTGTACGTTTTTATGATGTAGAAACTAAGCTTCCTTTAGGTAATGCAAGCCAAGCACCATCCTTAGACGCCTTGCTTGGTGAGTCTGACGTTGTTAGCTTGCACGTACCAGAGACTGTACATACACAAGACATGATTGGCAAAGCACAATTTGACGCAATGAAAGATGGTGCAATCTTCATCAATGCTTCTCGTGGTACTGTTGTTGATATTCCTGCGTTAGCACAAGCTTTAGAAAGCAAGAAAATAGCGGGTGCTGCAATTGATGTATTCCCTACTGAACCAAAAAGTAATGACGAAGAATTTACTTCGGTATTACGTGGCTTCGATAATGTAATTTTAACACCACACATTGGTGGTAGTACTAAAGAAGCACAAGCAAATATCGGTTTAGAAGTTGCAACAAAACTCGCTAAATATTCAGATAATGGCTCAAGCTTATCAGCAGTAAACTTCCCTGAAGTATCATTACCTGAACACGGTACGCCAGGACAAGGTGGCACTAGCCGTTTATTACATATTCACCACAACCAACCAGGTGTGTTGACTAAAATTAACCAAGCTTTTGCTGAGCACGATATTAACGTTGCCGCACAATACCTACAAACTGATGATAAAATTGGTTACGTGGTAATTGACATAAACTCTCAGGATAGTACGTTAGCATTAAAAGCATTAAAACGTATTGAAGGTACTATTCGCGCAAGAATATTACACTAAACTGAAGTTTACAATTTATAAAAAAGCCCGCTTAATGTAAATAATTAAGCGGGCTTTTTAATGTCTATTTTATATTTACTTTGTCGAGATCTAAACTAGGTAAATTATTCAAAGAATTATTTGTAACTGATAGCTAATACTAGTTCTCTTATTATATTATCAACCTTAAAAGTTTTGATCGATAAAATCCTGATAATTCTCCATCGCTTTTACATTACCTTTATTACGCTGACAAACACTTCTTTGATATTGATAATTAAATACATCAAACCATAAATCTAATATTTGTGCGTTATTTGTTTCGCCATGCATGGCTAATACTCGGGCAGCAACTTCAGCTGTTGAAAATTGATGTTCAAGCTCGGTTTTTCTCACCGTGTAGCGAGAGTCTTGCCCAACAGGTGATAATTTATTATGAAGCTGTGATGACGTGCTCACTAAGTCACTACCTATGGCGTTACTCGTTACTGAGTCAGTTATAGCTTGTATTGCCTTACTCGCATCGAAAGACACCATAGGAAATCGGTCTAGATAGGGGCTTTTACGAAACATTTTTTTAGCTTCACGCCAACTACCATCTAACATAATAAATAAAGGTCGTTTACCTTCTGGGCACTCAACTTTATTAGTAAATACTTGACGTGTATCAGATGCATATTCTTGTGGAAAAACCACTAATGGAAACCATTGTTCGTCATTAATTACCGCTAACAGCTCAGAATTCCCTACCGTTCTTGACCATAAAAAAGCAAAAGTATCAGGAATTAAGTCTGCAATAAGTTTGCCTGTATTGCTTGGTTTTAACACCTCTGTGTCGTACATTAATAACAAGAAACCCGCACTTGTTTGCACTTGCTGATTACTTGGCGATATTGCACAAATACAATAGTCTTTCGCTAATTGACAAAGCGGGCAACGCACTACTCGCTGCCCTCTTGATTTATAGGTTGTGGTACTAATACTTTTACGATATTCGTGGAGTTTATGAACCGCGTGCATTTAATGACTCTTACTTACTGATTTGCTGGTTTAACTTCTTAACACGATACTAATTCGCTTGTTGTGTAACTTGTTTTCTAGTTTGATCGACAGTTTTAGATACTGCATCAGTTACCGACTTTGTTAGGTCTCTGTTTACATTTTTAGTCACCGTCAATACATTAATATTTTCCAGTGCTTTAACATTGGTTTTTAATTGCCACTCTAGGCTATCAATGTTAATTATTTTGGGACAAAGTAAATTCGATTCATTTTCTATGGTTGCCGTTCTTTTTTCTATTTCTTGCTCGATATTATCAGTGAATTTTTTTACTCGGGTATCAAAGGTTCCACCTTTACCATTGTCGAACATCATTTGTTGGCCTATCGCCATTAAAATGCTGCCCATAGAATTTACCACCGCATTTTGCACTGCGGTTTTAATGCGTTGTTCGAAATCTTTACCTAAGATATCCTCGCCTTCAATACCGTCGGTGCCAATGTTAATACCTTTTTCAATAGAAAGGTTGGTATCAACTTGTGAGCGAATTAATGTTAACTCTTTAGTTAGATCTTTTACTAATTGATTACCACTACCTAATAAACCATTAAACGCTGCATTGATCCCTTCTATAGCAGAATCAATACCATCGATAGCGACTTTTTTAACTTGCGGTACCAGTAATCGAATATCTTTATCATATTGGCTTACAATCGCTTGTTGAGTTTTGCTTAAACTAATCGTTTTCCCTTCAACCACCAATTTTGTGCCATTGTTTATTTGATACAAGATATGAGCTTTGTCATCTCTCTTATCCGCTTCTTGGCTAAAAATCGTGTTTGTAGAATCAATACGAACAGCCGCTGACAACTCAACATCACAGGACTGGTTGGCAGATGCGTTGGTTGATATCAGAGCAATCGATAAAGCACTTGTCAGCATACTTTTGACAAAAAAGCCCATTACGCTTTCCTTAGAAAATTCACCAATTGAAATAATAAATCAATCATCTACAAATGGCTAAAACATTAAATAAACCAATTTAGTTTAGATAAGAGTGAACAGGGAGAGAATCCACTCATCGGTTTTATGAAACAGTATTTTAAATAAACAGTTATAAATACAAAGTAATATCTAATTAGTTAAATGACGTGCGTTAAAAGTACGTCCCTTCATTTTACCTTTGGCTATTTTTTTCAAAGCAAGGTTTAAAGCAGGTTTAGTTACCGCCACATAAGCTTTATTATCAAGCACTAATATTTTACCTACTTGTGATCCTTGAATTCCGTTATCACCAGTAAGTGCGCCCAGAATATCACCAGGACGTACCTTTTGCTTTTTACCGCCATCAATTTGAATGGTAGCCATTACAGCTTGCGGGCGTTTGTTAGTTAACACGGCAGTTGACGGTAAATCAGCTGGTGAAATAACCGCTTCTAAATAATCTTCAAGCAAGCCCACTTTATAACTTTCTTTATCACTGTAAAGTGAATACGCTAATCCAGTGCTGCCTGCGCGCCCCGTGCGGCCAATTCTGTGCACGTGCACTTCACTGTCACGGGCTATATGGTAATTAATAACTAAGTCTAAACTATCAATATCTAAACCACGCGCAGCCACATCGGTAGCTACCAAAATTGAAGCGCTTTTATTAGCAAATTGTAATAAGGTTTGATCTCTATCGCGCTGCTCTAAATCACCATGTAAAGCTAATACACTAAAGCCGTCAAAGTGTAGGGCTTCAGCCACTTGTTGGGTTTCTTTTTTGGTATTACAAAAGATAACTGTCGATTCAACTTGCGTGTCTAGTAATAATAAACGCAGTGCATCAATGCGATCATCATCATTACCTACTTTAAAGAACTTTTGGCTAATCGTTGATTTATTTTCACTTGAAGCAACTTTAACCATCACAGGATCTGTCATGATACTTTCACTGATAGATTTAATTTGATCGGGGAATGTTGCACTAAACAATAAAGTTTGACGATCAAGCGGCGTACGGCCAACAATGTTATCAAGTGCAGCTTGAAAGCCCATTTCTAACATGCGATCAGCTTCATCTAGCACTAACAAATCAACATCATCTAACTGTAGCGTGCCTTTAATTACATGCTCTTCAAGACGACCTGGCGTACCAACAATGACATGAGCGCCATGCTCTAAGGAGCCTATTTGCGGGCCAAATGGTGTGCCACCACATAATGTAAGAATTTTTATGTTATGAACAGAGCGCGCAAGTCGTCTAAGCTCTTTGGCAACTTGATCTGCTAGTTCACGAGTTGGACAAATAACAAGTGATTGAATACGAAAACGTTTCACTTCAAGTTTATTTAATAATGCTAAACCAAAAGCCGCAGTTTTTCCTGATCCCGTTTTACCTTCACCAATAACATCTTTACCAGCAAGCATTTCAGGTAATGTTTGCGCTTGAATTGGGGTCATTTCATTATAGCCAAGCGACGCTAAATTTTTAACTAAATCCTGTTTTAAGCCAAGTGATGAAAAAGCTTTTGATGATGTAGTTGATTGTGTACTCAAAATAAACGCCTCTGGTTATATTATTTGCTAAAGTGCTTAAGCCATTTGTTAATGGTATTATTAAGCTAAAAATCATAAAAACTTCAGTTTTGCTTACCATGCAAACATAAAGTAGCCTAATCAACAAAGAAGAAACTTTCATGAAAAAGATATTGCGCGCATAATACCAGTAATTTTTGTACAACCCCAGTAACTTCAAACCTATGACAACAGATTCAAATCAATTAATCAGCCAGAAACTTCTAGCGCAATGGCAAACTTTACATAATAGTCATGAAGATTATGAAAAATATGCTTTAATAATCAAGATTGTAGCTATATTAATATGCTTAGTTTCAGTTATTTATTCAATATCAACCTTTGTTGGTCTGCTACTTTTAGCCACTCTGTGGTTACAAGAAGGTATTTGGAAAACCTTTCAGCAACGCACTGAAAGTGCGATAATTGCCGTAGAAGAGAAATTAGCGTTATTAACTACTGATACTGACACTATTCCTTACTTATTTTATACACAATGGCATGCTAACCGTTCAGGTGTTACAGCGCTTATTGCTGAGTATATTGCTAATGCGTTAAAGCCAACGGTTATTTACCCGTATTTGCCATTAATGCTTATTGTTATTATTTTTTAGCGTAGAGATATTAAAATGAATAGAAAAAAGAAAATGAACAATATTCTGAAAAAGAAAGTAAAAAAATCTAATGCAAAATTACATACTAGTAATAAACCTAAGTATGTATCGAAAGCAGAGCGAGCTAGACTTGCAGCAGAAGAAGAAAATCTGCAAGCGTCAGAGTAACGCGAAAAATATAATAAAAAGGGCACATAATTTTATGTGCCCTTTTTTTGGGTTTGCGCTTTTGTTGAAGTTAACTCTCTAATTAACCTGAGTTCTGGATAAGCAAAGTGCTACAACAGCCTTAATTATTCGTTTTCCCGCCTTGAAGGATAATAACTAAAACTATTGTAGATTCGTGAGTACAAACAGTTATATTGTTATACTTTACAATTTAATCATCCTGTTCTCAGGTTAGTTAAGATCAGATTCACCTTTAAACTTTTCACGCATTCGTTGCACTAATAAGTAAAAGTAAGGGACAAACAAGGTGCCAAATAAGGTTGCCGCAATCATCCCTGCTAACACAGTGACACCTAATGAAACACGGCTTCCAGCTCCTGCTCCCGTGGCAAATACAAGTGGTAAAACGCCAAGAATAAACGAAAAGGCTGTCATTAATACCGCCCGAAAACGCATTTTTGCAGCGTTAAGTGCAGAGTTAATAATGGTCTCACCTGCAGCTCTTTGTTCCATGGCAAATTCAACGATTAAAATAGCAGTTTTTGTCGAAAGCCCTATTAACAAAACCAAGCCTACTTGCGCATAAATATTATTTGCCATACCTATGGTATACAAAGCCAGCATAGCGCCAAACAGTGCTAGTGGTACAGCAGCTATTACAGAAAAAGGAATAGTCCAACTTTCATATTGAGCAACAAGGAATAAATAAACAAAGATAATAGCTAAGCCAAATAATATTGGTGCTAAGTTACCCGCTTCTAATTCCTGTTTAGACTGCCCTGACCACTCGTATATATAACCGTTAGGCAGGTTACTCGCTAACTCTTCCATTATTTGTATAGATTGCCCTGAAGAATATCCAGGAGATGCTTGTCCTGTAATACTTGCGCTACGATACAAGTTAAAGTGACTAATCGTTGTTGCACCAAGAATAGGTTTAACACTTGCTAAGGTTGTTAACGGCACCATTTCATTATCTTTATTACGTACAAAGTAAAAACGTAAATCAGTAGGATCGGCTCTATATTTACTTTCCGCTTGAATAGTTACTCTATAAGTACGACCGAATTGACTAAAGTCATTGATATATAATGAACCCAATTGCGCTTGTAATGTAAGAAATATATCAGACAAAGCAACACCTTGTGCTTTAGCTTTATTACGATCAACATCTAAAAAATATTGCGGAACATTGGCTCTAAAAGTACTAAAAACACGCGATAATTCAGGTCGTTGATTAGCTTCATAAATAAGACCATTCATT
The DNA here is from genome assembly GCF_002843355.2 of Colwellia echini. Lineage (GTDB taxonomy): Bacteria > Pseudomonadota > Gammaproteobacteria > Enterobacterales > Alteromonadaceae > Colwellia > Colwellia echini. The sequence continues at coordinate 117,098 of NZ_PJAI02000009.1, read as the reverse complement.
ACTTGCGCTAATTCTGCAGGATCTCGCCCTTCACTGTCTTGTAATTTAAAATCAAAACCTGAGCTATTACCTAAACCTGGAATAGGTGGCGGATTAAACACCATAATTTGGGCATCAGGCATTGTCCATAATTGCCCCATTAACCTTGGAATTACCTGCTTTAAACCAAGCTCTGGTGCAGTACGTTCTTCCCAATCTTTAAGAATGATAATAGCCAGTGCATTATTTGAACCCGCACCACCTAATAATGAATAGCCTGCAACGGTAATCACGTCATCTACGGCAGCATCATTTAAAATAACAGGCGTTATTTTATCGACAACCGCTTGAGTACGATTACTAGATGCGGCATCTGGTAATTGAATATCAACAAACAAGTAACCTTGATCTTCAGCAGGTAAAAAACCTGTTGGAACTACTGATGTTAACCAACCGGCACTGATGAAAATTAAGCCAATAAAAAGTCCTACTCTGGCTAAACGTTTAAGTAAAAAGCCAACCGTATTACTGTACTTACCTGTCACAGTAATAATGAGACGTTCAAATGGAAGTAACCACTTAATTGGTTTCATTTTATCTGCACTTAACAATACCGTACATAGTGCAGGACTTAGGGTTAGTGCATTGATTGAAGAGATAATTACTGCAAAAGAAATAGTAACAGAGAATTGTTTATACAACTCCCCAGTTATACCAGGCATAAAAGCAACAGGAACAAATACCGCAAGTAATACCAAGGTAGTAGCAATAATAGGACCTGATACTTGCTCCATTGCTTTAGTTACTGCTTCTTTAATTGGTAACTGTTCTTCTTTTAAAATACGTTCTACATTTTCAATAACAATTATAGCGTCATCAACCACAATACCGATGGCGAGAACTAGGCCAAATAAAGTAATGGTATTAATTGAATAGCCCATCAAAATCATAAAAGCAAATGTACCAACAAGTGATACTGGGATAGCTAATGTAGGGATGATGGTCGCGCGCCAGTTTTGTAAGAATAAAAATACAACTAAGATTACTAACACAATCGCTTGGAATAAAGTCACCATCACTTCTTCAATAGAGCGGTTAATAAACTCAGTGGTATCGTATGGAATAGCGTACTCTAAACCATCAGGAAAGCGCTCAGCAAGCTTTAGCATTTCAGCTTTAACTAACGTAGCAACTTCTGTCGCGTTAGCGTCAGGCAATTGATAAATTACCAGGAAGGCTGTTTCTTTACCGTTCAGTCTTGCTTGAGTCGAATAATCTTCAGCACCTAATTCTAAACGTGCAATATCACTTAACCGAATAAAGTTGCCATTACGTTGAGCCCTAATAATAGTTTTACCAAACTCATCAGGTGTTTGTAAGCGCCCTCTTGCTTGAATAGAATACTCAAACTGTTGGTTAGGTAATGTTGGGCTAGCCCCTAATTTACCGGCAGCGACAATCATATTCTGCTCTTGTAGGGCTTGTTGTACTTCAGTTACCGTGATGCCAAGCGAAGCCATACGCTCTGGGTTCATCCAAGCACGCATACTGTAGGTCATTTCCCCCATGACTTCGGCTGAGGCAACCCCTTTAATTCGTCCTAATGGCTCTGTTAAATAGTTAGTTGCATAGTTACTTAAAAACAGTTGATTAATGCTTTCTTGTTCTGAAAAGAGGTTGATACCTAATAACATTGAACTCGATTTTTTCTTAACATTAACACCTTGTCGTGTTACTTCAGACGGTAATGAACTGGTTGCTAATGCAACTCTGTTTTGCACATTGACTTGGGCAATATCACCATCAGTACCCACTTTAAAGTAAACCGTGATGATAGCGCTGCCATTGTTTGATGCTGAAGATTCTATATACATCATATCTTCAACCCCATTGACTTGCTCTTCAATGGGCCTGATCACCGACTCTTCTACAATTTGAGCACTCGCTCCAGGGTAAACTGTTGAGATTTGAACTTGAGGTGGGGTAATTTCCGGGTACATATTCACCGGTAATACGTTTAGCGCAATTAAACCTGCCATAGTTATAACAATAGATATAACAAAAGCAAACTTAGGTCGATTAATAAAAGTTTTACTGATCATAAAATCGCCCTTACTTGTCAGCTTTAGCACTAGGGCTACTAATAGGCTCAGTTACTTTTGCTGAATCGACTGATTTATTATCAATATCTGAAATGGTACCTACCAAAGGATCTACATATTTTTCAACGGGATTAACTTCAACACCAGAACGAACTTTTTGTAATCCCTCAACAATAACTTTTTCACCAACACTAACACCACTTTCAACAGCCCACATGGCATTAATTCTTCTACCTAATACCACATGACGTTGGCTAACTTTATTATCTGCATCAACAATAAGTACAAATTTACCTTGTTGATTTTCTTGTACGGCAGCTTGTGGAATTAACGCTACTTCTTCTTTCTTTTTACTTTCAAGAGTTAAGGTCACAAATAATCCTGGAAGAATTATATTCTGTGGATTAGGAAAAACAGTTCGCAATTCAACAGTACCCATACCTTCAGAAATTTTGGTATTAGCAAAGTCTAATTTACCTTTTTCAAGGTATTCAGAGTTATTCGGTAGGCGTAATGAAATATCGAATTCAACCCCACCCGTTTTGTGTGCACCTTGATGCGCTTGTTGATAGGAAATATAGACACTTTCTTCTACTTGAAAACTAACATAAATAGGATCTGTTACAATTAGCGTTGCTAGCGTATTGCTTGTAGGACTAACAATATTACCTACGTTATAATTGACTTTACCAATACGCCCAGTAAAAGGTGCGGTAATGGTGGTATAACTTAAATTAAGCTCTGCTTTTTCAAGCGCAGCCTCTGCCGCCTTAACCGCAGATGTTGCTTGTGATTCCTCGGTAGTTAATCGGTCAAAATCAGATTGAGATATATACCCATCGTTAATAAGGTCATTAGCGCGTTTTAAGTTACTTTTCGCGTTATTTTCGCCTGATATTCTAGAACTTAAATCAGCTTTTGCCGATGATAAAGCGGCTTTATAGGCTGCGGGATCAATTTTTAAAAGCACTTGCCCTTTTTCAACAATACTACCTTCAGTAAAGTGACGTTCTAGTAACTCTCCTTCAACACGAGCCCGTAAATCGGCTGTTTTAAAAGCCTCGGTGCGAGCAACAAACTCACGATAGCCGCCTATTGATTCTGCTTTTATTGAATAAACAGATACTGCAGGAGCTGGTGGTTGCATTTTAACCTCAGGCTCTGAGCAAGCAGATAATCCAAAAGTAAAAGCTAAAATAGCAACTAATGAAGGTTTATTTATAATTATTAGGTTTTTTTTAAAAAAAATAGAGCGCATCAAATATTCCTTGTACGGTAATACTTTATAGTATGAATTAAACAGATTATTGCACAGCAAGCAGGGATATAGAAATTAATTAACCTAAATAGATTCAAATACCAATTGAAATAATGAATCAATTATCTTCAAATGGTCTAAATAATCAATTTCTGCGTTACGCTCAATCTCATAAGCCAGCAATAACTCAATCTCGCGCCTTGAACTTGACTATTTTTCCTCATTGAATTTTGCTCCATTCTTTAATTCATTTGGTATAATTCATCTTAGTGTATTAGGTTTGTATAATAAAGTTATCAAAAAAACGACAAAAAAAAACTGCGAACCAAGTTCAGCAGTTTTTATAGGGCTGTATTTCTTATGTTTTAGAAATTAGCTTAAGTCCATCTCTTGAACTTTTTCATGGGCAATTTCAGGCGTTGTTGCCTCAGGTTTAGCATGTAAATTAGCTTTTAATTGACCTTTTCTATGCTTCAATGCAGCATCTAATTTTTTAGCCGCACTTGCTATAGCTGGATACATAACCTCATCGCTACCTGTAGCTGAGATATGTCCGCCTTCATAATTTGTGGTTAATTCGACTTTAATTTTATGATGTTCTTTCGAAAGAATTACATCTAACGTTATGAGTGTTGGAAAATGACTAGCAATTTTAGAAAATTTTTCTTCTATATGTTCTTTGATTGTATCGTTAACTTCTACGTGATGACCAGAAAGATTTATTTTCATAGGTATTCCTTTTTTGCTGTTTCTTATTAGCTACTAATGACTATGTACCTAAATGGCAATTGTGTTCAATTATATTAATCGTTGAATAACAATGTGCCACTTAATATAGACTTGAGGGCAACTTATGCTAAAACAAGTAGGTAAACGAAATATTATCATTTAATTTCAAAGCTTATTACTTAGCATTATTTATCACCTGACTTAAAAGTAGCGTATAAATAATCATAATACTATTAATCTAAAGTAAGAAAATGTATCAAAAAATGGCTTCTTAATAACGAACTTACCATTAGTTATAAATTAAACTTGTAAATTAAGTTCTAAATGATGATGAGGTATTTAGCTAAAAATAAAGTGCATAATGACCAGTGCCAATATCCCAGCAAGAATATCGTCAAACATGATCCCAAAGCCACCCGTTAATTTTTTATCTGCGACAGAAATAGGCCAAGGTTTGACAATATCTAAAACTCGAAAGAGCAAAAAGCCAACTAAAATACTTTGCCAACTTACCGGAATCATAAACATGGTAATAAAAAAACCAGCAAACTCATCCCAGACTATGGCTCCATGATCATGTACACCAACATCACTTGCTGCTTTACCACAAATATAGACGCCAGCGATACAAATCACTAAAACGATTAGCCCGTAAATTAAAGGTGTTAGTCCACTCAACAATAAAAATAAAGGAACAGCTGCAAGCGTGCCAAAAGTACCTGGCGCTTTAGGGGCTAAACCACTACCAAAACCTAAGGCCAAAAATTGTATAGGGCTAGCAAGGTTAAATTTAACTTTTACACTTTTCTCTGACATGTCACAGACTCTTAACTGGTTTGTTTACTGTTAGCTGTTGTTGGTTATTGATAAGCTTAATTCTTATTCCGAAATACTGAACATTAGTTGATACAATTAATGTTCAGTAACGCATTTTTATTGAAACTATGAGCAACTATGACTAACAGTGTTAATCTGAAAAGTGTTCGAAGCCATTCGCTTTAATAGACGTAGGTTTATTATTTAATGTGGTAGAAATAGTACGTGAGGTATTTAATTGACCAATACAAGTAATAGGCGTACCAGCATGTGACATGGCCGTTTCCATACCTACCTTATTATCTTCTGAGACAGTAAATAATAACTCGTAGTCATCGCCGCCTGATAATGCTAATGAAAGAGCATCATCAATCAGTAAGCTTTCGCGCATAATTGTAGAAAGTGGTATAGCATCAAGTACAATATTAGCGCCAACATTAGATGCTTGGCATATATGACCTAAATCAGCAATTAAGCCATCAGAAAGATCAATTGCGGCAGAGGCATACTCTCGTAATGTTTGTCCGGCTAATACTCTTGGTTTTGGAAAGTCGAGCTTAGCTTTAATGCTGCTAATATGTTGTGGTTCTAATTCCACTTTACCGGTAATTTGCTGTAATGCTAAAGCCGCATCACCAAGATCACCCGTAACATAAAGCCAATCACCTGCTTTAGCACCAGATCGTGATAAGTAACTATCTTTAGGGGTTAACCCTTGAGCAGTGATAGTAATACTTAAGGGGCCTTGGGTGGTATCACCACCAATAAGTTGTACATTGTAAAACTCACACAACTCAAATACACCTTCAGCAAATGCTTCTAACCAAGCTTCATCAACTTCAGGTACAGTTATAGCTAAAGAGATCCAACTAGGCTTTGCTCCCATTGCTGCAATGTCTGATAAATTGACTGCAACAGCTTTATGACCAATAGCTTTAGGACTTGTATCCAGTGGAAAGTGTACACCAGCAACTAATGTGTCGGTGGTGACCACTACATTTTGATTTTCAATTGGCGCTAAAACAGCACAATCGTCACCAATACCAAGCACTACATCTTTACGCTTAACTAACTGTTTACTAAAGAATTGTTTTATTAATTCGAACTCTTTCATACTAAGCCTTTCGTCACTAATATAAATATATTAATAACTTATTCTTCAGGGCGAATTAACTTAACTGTTTTATCTAAAACACCGTTTACAAATTTGTGACTGTCATCAGCGGCAAATGCTTTAGCTAATTCAATAGCTTCGTTGATAACAACACGATAAGGCACGTCAGTACAATCTTTAAGTTCAAGTACAGCTACACGTAAAATGGCTTTTTCCACCTGATCTATATCATCAAGAGGACGATCTACGAAGGGTGAAATAGCAGCATCAATATCGGTAATCTCAGAAGTAACACCACGTAATAACAATTGAAAATATTCAATATCAAAGCGACGTTTGCTATTTTCAGCGATAAAGTTAACTTCAATTTCCTTCGCTGGGTTTTGACTAACTTGCCATGAATAAATTGCTTGTACAGCTAGTTCACGGGCTTTTCTTCTAGGAGACGGTTTCAAAATATGTTTCACTTTTCTTAATATAGTTAATTAAACTTAACTCAGGTTACTGTATTTTTTCAGTCGATAAGATTACCGACTGAAAAATTATGAGCATTAAACATAGCATCAATTATTGATAATAATTTGCCATAAAAGCACTGTTCATGTTGAGCTAAGATTAAATAGGGTAATAGATTATATTTGATCTAATACATTAACCATTTCTAACGCGCCTAAAGCTGCTTCAGCACCTTTATTACCGGCTTTAGTGCCTGCACGCTCAATGGCTTGTTCAATAGAATCTGTGGTAATAACACCAAATGAAACAGGAATACCTGAATCTAAACAAACTTGCGCTAAACCTTTATTACTTTCACCTGCAACAAAGTCAAAATGCGGTGTGCCACCACGAATTACCGCACCAATTGCGATAATTGCGTCACATTCACCTTTAGCCGCAACCTTTTTAGCAACAAGCGGAAGTTCATAAGCGCCAGGTACACGAATAACAGTAATATCGTCATCATTTACATTGCCATGACGTTTAAGGGCATCAATTGCACCTTCTAATAAACTGTCTACAATAAAGTGGTTAAAACGTGATACTACGATTGCGAATTTTTTGCCTTTCGCTTCAAACGAACCTTCAATAATATTCATTTAATAATTCCAATATGGTGTGTCTAAAAAATTTGCCGCAATTCTAACAAATTGTTACCTGCATAGGTACTCGTTTATTATAAAATTCGCTTATTCAGCAAATTCTAATCAGTTTTTTATTTTACTATTAATGCCTAGCTCTTAAACAAGGCATTAATAGCAAAAATAGTTATCCCTAAAAATCATCAAGCAATGCGTCTATTTCAGCTTCTTGTGCTTCGTCAATTATAATTGGCGGGTTACCATCATGAACTTTATAATTCATGTTTTGAAAGTAAGCATTTTTAATGAATGAATAAGGATCTGCAGACTCTAAAACCAATTGCTCTTGATCTCTTACCGCCGCACGTTTTTCTAAACCTAAAACACCTAAACGTACCATATTAGGCCAAAAATCGATGACTGCCATCGGCCAATATAGACCATCAACATAATCCCCAACCTCTTCTCTTACTGAACTAGGCCCTAAACCTGGAATTACAAGGTAAGCACCATCAGGAACACCATATACGCCTAATACCTCACCAAACTCTTCTTGTTCAACTGACCAGTCAAAATCACTCGCGGGGTCATAAAACCCAAATAAACCAATAGTACTATTAAGTACAAATCTGCCAGTGCTTTTAGCGGCATCGGTAAATTTTAATTGCAATATATTATTAATAATACTGGAGGGCTCATTTAAGTTTAAGGCCATATTGTACAAACCAGACCGTAAAAAAGGCGGTGTATAAGCGGTATAAACTTGTGATGCGGGTTTAGCAATGTACTTATCTACGTAATCCCAAGTAAAAATCCAAAAAGGTCTATTGATCACCTCTAAAGGATCTCTAGGATCACCTGAGGTAGTAATTTTTCCATTACTATTCTGTTGTTGATCAGCGGTAGAAGAACATGCTGATAATGTTAGAATAATCGTAAGGAGTAATAATTTAGAAATGGAAGTTATGGCGGAGTTCACTGGGCCTTTATCCTTGCCTATATAAAGAATATATTTAAAAACGAGGCAGTCTAACATGGAATGAATATTAGGGTGAATAAGGATTTAATTTAAAACAGTCTTATTTGTATTTCCTACATTCACATAATCACACTGCTAATAGGTGATTATTGCGAACGATTACGCTGTTGATAAACAGACAATAACATTTCAACTTCAGCTCGAGGTAGTTCACACTCACTCATTATTTCGTCAACATCAGCACCTTTAGCTGCAAGTTTGAAAGCTCGATTATAGAACTTATCTTGCCCTTGATTTTCTTGCCATTGAGTTAAGCGTTGCTCTTGTTCAACCATTTTTTGTTGAAGATTTTTAATACGTAGCTCTAATTGTTTAGTTACTTGATTATTTTCAGTGGTTTCTTGGTCAAATGCAGCTTTCAATATATCTAATTGCTGTTGAGTTTTGTTATTAATTCCTTGTAATTCATTAATTAAAAATGATGTACTTTGCACTTGGACATCTAACAAGACCAATTTCTGTTTATAATTCTTCAACGAAATAAAGAAAATAGTACTACTTAATAGCACTAAAAATAACGCTGAAATCGCAATAATTGGACCTGCTAATAATGACATTGGTACTATGTGCCTTAATAAAACGCTGTATTTCTAAAATGAAAAAGCCTGTAAATACAGACTTTAAATAAATATCAGTTTAAATAAAAATCTTATTAAAACTGTTTTAATTCATCCCACTCATCATCTGACAATAATTTATCTAAATCAACGAGGATAAGTAGTTCGCCATCTCTATTTGATACACCTTGAATAAACTGAGCACTTTCTTCGTTACCTACATTAGGAGCTATATCTATTTCTGATGATTTCAAATAAACCACTTCAGCAACGCTATCAACCAAAATACCAATCACTTGTTTTTCTGATTCTATAACAACAACACGTGTGTTATCTGTAATATCACAAGGTTCAAGACCAAAGCGAGATCGTGTATCAATCACGGTAACAACATTACCACGCAAGTTAAGAATACCTAACACATAAAGGGGTGCTCCTGGTACTGGGGCTATTTCACTGTAGCGTAAAACCTCTTGAACTTGCATAACGTTAATACCGTAAGTTTCATTTTCTAACTTAAAGGTAACCCACTGTAACACTTCATCATTCACTTCAGTTTTATCGCTGGTACTGCGTCTTATATTAGACATATTATTCGCCTCTAAAATTACTTACTTTTAAACTGTCTATGCTTATTAGTTTAGTCTAATTTAACCCAGACAGGGATAATTTACTGTTATTGATATACCCACTCTACTGAAGATCTAGGATTCAACTGATATTAAAAACGTCGTATAGCGTGTTTCTAAATCTAGCATTGGGAAAGTCTGAGTCCCCCCTGCTTTACATCTATTTTTAAAGAAGCCCCCTTTAATAAAACATGCTGTGGTTATAAATTACTCAGTCTTCCTGAGACAATTATCTTCAGGTGACGCTGGTATAAATATCGCTTCCTTTATCAAGCAATTCAATCAAAGCACTTACATCAAGTAAGGCACACATTTTTTCTTTGACTAAACCCGCTAACCACGGTCGTTTGCTACTAGTATCTAACCATTTAACTTGATCTTGAGATAGTACAACAGTATCAACTAAATTCTCCGCAAGTAAACCCCAATTACTATCATTAAGCATGATAATATATTGATAGTTTAGCGAACTTTTTAATGTTTCGTCACATTTTTCTGGCATGACCCATAAGGCAGTGTCTACCACGTTAATTTTTTCATCACGATGCAGCATTACGCCTTTAAACCAGTCAGGTTTTCCCATTAAACTAGTTGTTTTATCAGCTTTATGAATACCACCCAACTCAATTAACGGCACGGCAATGATTAAACCCGCCACATCAAAATACATGGCTTGAAAATCACCTTGACGATAACTCTTTTCTTTTAACTTTGAAAGTTCATCAATACTGTCATTTACCTGAGAGGGTAAATTCTCAAGTTTAGTTAGAATTGTAGCGTCAAGATCGTTTTTTACTTTATGACTTAGCTCTTGTCTTCTTTCAGTAACTTCTACTTTAACTTCTAAAGCTGCGATTGAAGCATCACTTTTTAGCGGTGTTAACTGCTTAGGCTCACTAACTGTTTTTAATAGTTTTTCTAATGATTTATTTTCTTTATGTGCTAGTGGCTTGTTAAATTTAGGTTTAACATCACGCTGTTGTGCTAACTCAAGATCAGGGTCTGTTAACAACTCTGACAAATAAGTTTTCATCACATTTTTACTAGCGGTTAACGATTTACTCATTTAACGTACAACCCCATTACTTTTTCACTATTTGTTTATTTAAAAAATTCAATAAGCTTTTATACGCTAAAGTGCCACGAGAGTTAGGTGCGTAATCTGATGGAACCCGCTGTGCTGAGCTAGCATTTCTCAAGTTTGTATCAACGGGAACAACACCTGGCCATATTTTATTAGAATACACTTCTTGTAGCTTTTTAAATGCTAAAATAGAGGCCGTAGTTCTTTTATCAAACATAGTAGGCACAATAGTGAATTGAAATTTTTCAATTTGTTCACCTTGCATAATTTCCATTGTTTTTATCATACGGTCTAAACCTTTAAGCGCTAAAAACTCTGTTTGCACTGGAATAATTATTCTATCTGCTGCGGCTAATGCATTAACCATTAATACCCCCAAAACAGGCGGGCAATCAATTAGAACATAATCGTAACAATCAACTACTTTTTGTACTGCCTTTTTAAGCACTAATCCCATACCGCCTTTAGCGCCCATAGAGCGATCTAATGTGGCAAGCCCCATCGTGGCTGGTAAAATATCGATATTCGGATACTGAGTTGGACAAAGGGTTTGTAATATCTGCTCTCTTGACGATACTTGACTAAAAAGTTCATATACACTTAGATCAAGATCTTCAGATTCTATGCCAAAATAATAACTGAGTGATGCATGTGGATCGGTATCAACTAATAATACCCTATGTCCTTGCTCTGCAAGTATTCCCGCAAGAGAAATAGTTGTTGTGGTTTTACCAACACCACCTTTTTGATTTGCTACAGTCCACACTATCAAGAGTACTACTCACTTAGTTAAATTTAGATAAGTTAAGTTTAGTTAACTTAATCTATTTAAATTTATTTGCAATAAGTTAACTTCATCCATTATTTAAAAAGGATTACGCTTTACCTGCCTGTAATTTTTTACCTTTACACTGGCCGTATACTTATAAACTTACACTGACTAAACAATGATTATTAACACCAAAATGTTCCGTATATATTGTTTATACTGATCCATTAAGTATGTGCTCATTTCTACTTGTTAAAAGATCTAACTACTTCAATATTTATTTGGTAATTATAACAACTAGTTAATCAAATAAATGTATTGTATTTGGTCATTTTTCCTACGTATAAAATAAACCTGCTAATTATGCTAATTGAAATAATAAATCAATCACCTTCAAATGGTCTAAATAATCAATTTCTGCGTTGCGCTCAACTTCAATAGTCAGCTATTACTCAATCACGCGCCTTGAACTTGACTATTTATCCTCATTGAATTTTGATCCATTCTTTAATTCATTTAGTATTAATAGAGCTAGTATTACTCATCTTCTGATCGAGTTGTGATTCGTATACCACCATTTTCTAAGCGAATAACTTTTATTTTATCCGTACTTTCAGGCGCTTCATTCTCAGACCTTGATTTAACTTCTGATTTTATCGTATTAATTGACTCTACACTTTTTAAGTCAATCGTTTGCGGTTTAATCAAATTCTGTTTTTCTAGTCCGTATTTTGAAATGGCGACCACGACTTTTCTATTTTTAGCTCTTCCTTCTGCGGTCGAGTTATCGGCATTAGGGTAATATTGACCATACCCTTCAATAGCCATGCGCGCTGGATTTAAACCTAACGTTTCTAAAACATGTAAAATGGCTGTTGCTCGAAATACTGATAACTCCCAATTAGAGGCAAATATCTCATTATTTATTGTTTCGTTATCGGTATAGCCTCGAATACGAATAAAATTAGTGCTTTGACCAATCACGTCGTAAATCACGCCTAAGATATTCTCAGCTGAATTAGTAGCCGAAGCCGAGCCACTTGGAAAAAGTAAACCACTATTCAGTTCAATCTCTAACCAATCACCATCAATTTGTAATTGAGCATAACCAGACTCAACTAAATCATATAGTGCGGTATGTAACGCCTCTTCTAACGAGGATAAATTGCTTCCTACTTGAGCATCTGAAATATTAGATAAGCTTTTTTCATCATCCAGCAATTCAGGACCCGCAACTTCTAACACCCCATTACCATAGAGTTTTTTATTCGTTTTACTTGTGTTTACCATTAAAATACTGTCGCCATGACCACGGTTTTTCGGTTTTTCAGTTTCCGCTTGAAATACCCGACCAAAAGACTCAGTGATACTTGCAAAAGGATTTTCATTAACCATGGCCATTGCATATAAAACAACGAACAAAGCAAACATTAAGGTCATGTAATCGGCGTAAGAAACTAACCATCGGTGAACATTTTCATGCTCACTGGTATCTCTTCTCCTACGCAAACGGTTCATTGTACTAACCTAAATGCCGATAATTTGTTTTCAATCGCATGCGGGTTTTCACCATTAGCAATAGAGACTAGCCCTTCGCATACCATTTCTCGATACATGGTTTGTTGATGAACTATAGTACGAATTTTATTCGCTACAGGTAAATAAAGTAGATTTGCAAAACCAACACCGTAAATTGTGGCTATAAAAGCGGTTGCAATGCCCTGTCCTAATAAAGCAGGGTCTGTTAAATTACTCATCGCGTGTATTAAACCTAATACAGCGCCTAAAATACCAATTGTAGGGCTATAGCCGCCCATGGCTTCATAAATATTTGCTGAACGTAAATTATGCTCACGATAAAGCTCTAAGTCTAACTCTAGTGAGGTACGTAGGTTTTCAAGTTCTGCGCCATCAACTAGTAAATTTAAACCTTTTTGCGTAAAAGTATCTTCAATTTCTAAAGCGGTATCTTCTAGTGCGAGATAACCTGATTCTCTAGCCTTAGTAGCCCAAGTTATAATTTCTGTAATACCTCGTTCCATATCATATCGCGGTGGATAAAAGATCCAACTTAATAACGAAAGCGCATGACGAAATTGAACTATTGATGATTGCAACATTATCGCACCGACAGTGCCACCAAACACAATAATAAAAGCAGGTAATTCAAATAATGCTGAAAGATGCCCGCCATCAAGGCTAAAGCCAACATAAATCGCTAAAATAGCAATTAATAATCCAGCAACACTCAATTTATCCACAGACAACTTCCTTCATAATAGAGGTTGAAATCATATCTAACGGTATTGATGAATCAGACAAGCCTGCTTTATCAATAGCTTGAGGCATACCGTATACAACACAAGACTCTTCATCCTGAGACCAAATAGTAGCGCCCTTAGCTTTTAACATTCTAGAGCCTTCTTTTCCGTCAGAGCCCATACCTGTTAATATGATGCCAAGTACTTTACCGCCATATGCTTTTGCCGCTGAGCCAAAACTAATATCGACACTTGGCTTAAAGGTAATCTTAGGCGAATCATCATCTAGTATTTTAATTTTGCCGGCATTTTCACTGCCAGTAATTATCATTTGTCGCCCCCCTGGAGCTAAATAAGCATGACCCGGTTTTAATACATCACCATCAGCCGCTTCTTTTATCGTTATTTTACACATATTATTAAGTCTACTGGCAAAGGCAGCGGTAAAAGCAGCAGGCATATGCTGAACAATAATAATAGGCAATGGGAAGTTTTGATCGAGGTTAATTAATATTTTTTGTAACGCTACAGGCCCTCCTGTAGAGGTACCAATCGCCATTAACTTGTATTCTTTACCTGAACTACGGGTAATAGGTTTATTAGCGCGAGCGGGTACTGATGTTCTTGGCGTTGTTGAGGAGATAACTGTGCTAGTTCTTTCTCTTGTTGGTTGCACAGTGCTTGGTTTAATTGTAGCTGAAGCTCTCGAGCGACTAAAACCAGATTTTCGTGCTATCTCAACCACGCGTTGGCGTAATAAACTACCGGCTTCATCACTGTCTTTTGCAATATCACTAAACTTTTTAGGTAAAAAATCTAAGGCGCCCGCTTCAAGTGCTTCTATTGTTGCTTTAGCCCCTTGATGCGTTAAAGATGAAAACATTAATATTGACGTTGGAAACTTCGCCATAATTTGTTTTACAGCATCAATGCCATTAAGCACAGGCATTTCAATATCCATAGTAATAACGTCAGGCTTTAATGAGATTGCTTTATCAACCGCTTCTTGACCGTTAATAGCAACGTCAATTACTTCTAATTGAGGATCTTTATTTAAAATATCTGTGACACGGCGTCTAAAAAAGCTCGAATCATCGACAACAAGTACCTTGTAGGTCATTTAACCTCTCTGATAACGTTATAATTAACGCGTAATAATAATGACATTCCGCCATAAAATATTTATGGCTAAAATAAACTACCGATGAAAATTAACCCTAAATGTGATTTATTTACGTTAATTATCTTTAAATCATCACTAACTGCGTAGCTTTTTATTTACTGGTGACTTTTTAGCATAAAATTTCAGTAAGTTAGCTATATCTAAAATAAGAGCTATTCCGCCATCACTAGTAATTGTAGCTCCCGCCATTCCTGGTGTACCATGTAGTAACCGATCAAGCGGTTTAATAACCACTTCTTCTTGACCAATTAAACTATCAACCACAAACCCAATTTGCTGATTACCTAATTGTACTATAACTACGTGGCCTTTCTCATGAGATTTTTTAACATGACCACGAATTAACCATTGGTCTAAATAAAACAGTGGTATTGCTTTTTCTCTAACAATAATAGTTAATTGACCATCAACACTATTTGTATTGGATAAATCTAAATGGAATATTTCATTCACTGCAGCAAGAGGTAAAGCAAAGGTTTGTTTACCGACAACAACCATTAATGTTGGCAAAATAGCTAATGTTAACGGGACTTTTATCTCAAGTATTGTGCCAACACCTAATTCAGAATCTATGTTAACGGTACCGTTAAGTTGAGTGATTTTGGTTTTAACCACATCCATTCCCACACCACGACCTGATACTTCTGAGATTTCAGTTTTGGTTGAGAAACCTGGAGCAAAAATAAGGCTATAGGCTTCTTTATCAGACATTCTAGCTGCAGATTCTGCGTCTAATACACCACGGTCAATAGCTATATTTTTTAATTTTTCGGCATCCATACCTGCACCATCATCTTTGATGGTTAATAGAATATGATCGCCTTCTTGTGAGGCTGATAGCAGCACGGTTCCTTCGCGAGGTTTACCCATAGCTTCACGTACATCTGGAGATTCTATTCCGTGATCGACAGAGTTTCTAACTAAATGCACTAGCGGATCTGCAAGCGCTTCAACTAAGTTTTTGTCTAAATCGGTCTCTTCGCCTTCTAAAATTAAAGATATCTCTTTTTGTAGACTACGTGCTAAGTCACGTACAACGCGAGGAAAACGACCAAAAACTTTTTTAATTGGCTGCATGCGAGTTTGCATAACAGCACCTTGAAGGTCTGTGGTTACTGAGTCTAAATTAGTTACCGCTTTACTTAGATCTTCATCATCTGAAACTAAACCTAAACTGGTCAGTCGGTTTCTAACTAAAACCAATTCACCAACCATGTTCATTATTTGGTCTAGGCGTTTAGTATCAACTCGAACTGTCGTTTCGGCTTGTGGTGCTGCAGGAGCAGCCTGCTTTTTAACACTTTCTTTTGCTGCACTAGTTTTTTGCTGGACTGGTTTTTCTTGAGTTGGCACGGCTCTTGGCGCAACAGATTTTGGAGTAGCATTCGCTTGCGGCGGTGGAGTATTAGCCGGAATCTCATTATTACTAGCAGTTGAATCTATAGCTGTATGACCAGGTGATGGAGTATCGCCTGCTTTAGGCGCATTACCTTTACCATGTAGTTCATCCAAAAGTTTTTCAAATTCTAAATCATCAATCTCATCACTTGACATAGACTGACTACTATCTGTTGAAGCTGTTGCATCTGCAGAAAAAGCGCCCTGACCATGTAATTCGTCTAATAAAGATTCAAATTCATCGTCTGAAATTTCATCACTAGAACTATCAGCAATTGATGTTGATGAAATATCAGGTGTTACATTTGGTTCATTAGCTGTAGTTGATACGCTGGAAGTGCCATGAAGTTCATCAAGTAGTTTTTCAAAGTCATCTTCACTCATTTCATCATTTGAGTTTACATCATTGTTAACTTCATCAAAAATATAATCAAACTCATCTTCAACATTTTCTATTGCTTGTTCAACATTTTCAACCGCTGCAACATTAGCAGCTGGACTTGCTCCTTCAGGTTTACTTAAACGAGCAAGTTCTGCAAGTAAATTAGGGTCAGCAGGCTCTAGTTCTTCTTTATTCTGCACTAATACAAACATACCATTTACGGTATCTAATGCTGATAGAATAGTATCCATAAGTTCAGCATTAACTGAACGTTTACCAGTGCGTAATAAATCAAAAATATTTTCAGCACCATGACATACGTCAACCAAGTGACCTAAAGCTAAGAAACCCGCTCCACCTTTAACTGTATGAAAACCACGGAAAATAGAATTTAATAATTCCGCATTATCTACATCATTTTCGAGTTCAACGAGCTCTTCTGAAAGCGATTCTAATATTTCACCCGCTTCGACTAAAAAGTCCTGTAAAATTTCTTCATCTGCTTCAAAAGACATGCAGTATTCCCCTTAAAATCCTAAACTTGATAAAAGATCATCAACATCATCTTGATCTTCAACTACATCATCTCTGTTTTTTGTATTAACAACTGGCCCTTCAACGAGATTTTCACCTACTTTAGGTGCGTTTTTATCTCGAGTAAAATCAGTTGATAGACCAAAAGCGGTAAGCATATTTATTAAACTATCTTCCACCTCTATTACTAGCTCAATAACTTTACGGATTACTTGACCTGTGAGATCTTGAAAGTCTTGCGCCATTAAAACGTCGGTCATCAAGTTATGAATATGACGGGTTTCTTTACCTGTATTCTTTAATAAGGTGTCAATATCTAGGCATAACGATTTAAACTCTTTTAAGTCTAGTTCATTATTCATTAACTTTGTCCAAGAAGGGTTAACCGCAGCCACTTGTTCTGAAATAGTATCTACAACAGGAAAAATGGCTTCGACAGCATCCATCGTTTTATTGGCAGCTTCTTCAGTGCGGGTAATTACGTAATTCAAACGCTCTTTAGCATCAGGAATATCCGCTTTGGCTAAATCATTTAACCTTGAATCTACTTGAAAATTGGTCAAAGAGTCATGAAGTTGACGTGTCAACTTACCAATTTCGGCAAAAAGCTCTGAATTAATTGGGTTTTGAATCCTAGCTAAGACAGCATCTGCTGCCTCTTGCTGCCCTGATTCTAAAAGCTCAACCAAAGATTTTGCCTGTTCTAATGAGATCCGACCTGTCATAGGTATACTCATGCAAAGTCCTTAAAACAATAGTTATTAAAACCTTACTTTAGCCGTATAAAAAGTAGCGGCTAAAGCCAGCACATTAAGCTAAGCGCTCAAAAATCTTATCTAACTTAGTTTTTAATGTCGCGGCTGTAAAAGGTTTTACAATATAACCATTCACTCCAGCTTGAGCTGCCATTACAATTTGCTCTTTTTTCGCTTCCGCTGTAATAAGTAAAACTGGGATATGGGAAAGGCTAGCATCGGCTCTAATAGCTTTAAGCAAGTCAATACCCTGCATACCAGGCATATTCCAGTCAGTCACTACGAAATCAAAATCACCACCTTGAAGCATAGGTAAGGCAGTACTGCCGTCATCTGCTTCTTGAATGTTGGTAAATCCTAAATCACGTAACAAGTTTTTTACTATACGTCTCATTGTTGAAAAATCATCAACAACAAGTACTTTCATATTTTTATCCAAGGCACCCTCCGGCGAAACATTCAAAATTAATTAGTTTTTATTTACCTAAACATAGAAAAGTTATCAAGGTATTTCGTATTTTACTATTATCTCTCATCAATTTACGTTATTTATTTTTAATGAAAGAGGTCATAACTGTTTTTTTAATAATATGGCTCTAGTTTAGCTAACTTTGCCAAGATTGCATACGTGCTTTAAGGCGATGCATTGCCTGACTATGAATTTGACTCACTCTTGATTCACTTACCTCGAGTACTTCGCCTATTTCTTTTAAGTTAAGTTCTTCGTCATAGTATAATGACAAAACTAAAGCTTCTCGCTCAGGTAACGACTTAATACATTGTGCTAAACCTGTTTTAAAGGCACTTTGTTCAATGCTTTGATAGGGGTCATTACTAAGTGAATCATCATTTGTTTTTATGGTATATTCACTAACACCAAGATCATCAATTCCGAGTATTTTCCCTGAACTTACTTCACTTAATATATGATGGTAGTGATTTAATGAAATATCAAGTTTTTCAGCAACTTCAACATCAGAAACATCTCGACCTAGTTGTGATTCAAGTTGTTTAATGGCTTCGCTGATCATTCTGCTGTTTTTATGCACAGAGCGTGGCGTCCAATCACCTCTGCGCATCTCGTCTAGCATCGCACCTCTAATTCGAATACCCGCAAAGGTTTCAAAACTAGCACCTTTGGAATTATCAAAGTTATTAGCCGCTTCAAATAAACCTATCATACCTGATTGAATTAAATCATCGACTAGAACACTCGCAGGTAATCTAGCTAATAAATGATAAGCAATGCGTTTAACCAGAACTGTGTGTTGTTCAAGTAACGTTGATTTATCGATTTGGCTACTATAGCTATTCGCTTTTACCACGTATTCTCGCTCTCGTTTAAGATGGACTAAATGGGGTGCTGTTCGAGCTAGCTAACATTTTAGTTAGCTAGTAACTGTTCAATGAAAAACTCTAAATGTCCTGAAGCTTGCTTTGGAATAGGCCATTCACTTACTTTTTTCGCTAATTCGATATAAGCTATCGCAGCAGGTGATTGTGGAAAGGCTTCAACTATAACTTGTTGCTTACGCACAGACTTACGCATGTTTTCATCAAACGGAATAACACCTACTAATTCTAGTGCAACATCAAGAAATCTGTCAGTTACTTTGGTTAGTTTAGCAAATAATTGCTGCCCTTCTTTAGGACTGCGCACCATATTCGCAACAACTTTAAATTTATAGACGCCATGATCACGACTGAGTAACTTCATCAAGGCATAACAATCGGTGATTGAGGTCGGTTCATCGCAAACCACTAACATGACATCTTGCGCTGCACGAGTAAAACTTAATACCATATCCGAAATTCCGGCGGCGGTATCAACAATCAATACATCAAATTGGGTTTGCATTTCGCTAAAAGCACGAATAAGGCCAGCATGCTCGGCAGGGGTTAAGTCTACCATCGATTGTGAGCCTGAGGTTGCAGGTATTATTTTAATACCGGCTGGGCCGTCGATAATAATATCATCAAGTTCGCATTCACCTGATAAAACATGTGATAAGTTACGTTTTACTCGTAAACCGAGCATTACATCTACATTGGCAAGCCCCAAATCGGCATCAAGCACTAGCACTCTTTTACCTTGTTTTCCTAAGGCAATAGCGGTATTAAGTGACGTATTTGTTTTGCCTACGCCCCCTTTCCCACCTGAAACTGCCACTACTTTAACTTGCTGTAGGTCTTGCATCTTTCTTAGGCCACTCGCTTGATCTATCATTTATTGATTACTTCTAATTAATACTGCGTGTTATATCTACATAGCCCAAAATAAGTTTTAAGCTATTGCCGCTGGTGCAATTGGCATTGGCCGAAATGCACTAACATTGTTGTTAACTGACTTTGTTGCCATCTTATCTGCAAGAGTAACTAATTTTTCAGCATTTGCAACTTTAATATCTTCTGGAACTCTTTGTCCATCAGTAAGATACCCTATAGGTAACCCATTTTGAATTGAAGTTGTAATTATTTCACCAATACTAATGCTTTCGTCAAGTTTAGTATAAATACAACCCGATAATGGTACTTTTTTAAAGCGATCGACATTTTCTTGCATAACTCTTTGTTGAGAGTTAGCTGCAATCACTAAGTAATTACGAATTCTAACACGAGAATTAGAAATTAAAGCAGTTAAATGCTCGGCTAAACGCATATCTCGCTGACCCATACCGGCAGTATCAATCAATATTAATTTCTTTTTAGCATATTGTTGTAATAACGTATCTAATGCTTGGCTGTCTTTAGCCAGACTTACTTGACAGCCAATTATTTTTCCGTAAGTTGCTAATTGTTCAAAACCTGCAATACGAAAGGTATCGGTAGAAATGAGCGCAACTTGGTCATTACCGTGAACTTGAGCAAAGCCTGCTGCAAGTTTTGCTATTGTGGTTGTTTTACCAACCCCTGTTGGACCAACTAAAGCGACAACACCACCACGGTTTATAATATCATTTTGAGTGGTATTAATTTGCTTAGCAATAAGCTGTGTTGCTTGTGACCATGCTTCACTTTCATGAGATTGTTCTGGCACATAGCCCGCAATTTGGTCTGCAATTTGATCATTTAGTCCTAATGCCAATAAACGATTTACTAATACAGCGCGTTGCGGATCTTTTTGAGCCATATCTTGCCACATTAAACCCGATACTTGATGTTCAAGTAATGAGCGAATAGACGCCATTTCTTGCTGCATTTTGGTAAATTCTTGTGAAGAAACTTGGCTGTCGTTAGTTTTATTTGAATGTTGAGCATTATAGTTAGTTGCCGAGTTATGTAACTTAACATTGGCGGTAATATTGTCACTATCATTGTCAATAATATTGTCCGTATAAGATGACTGACTAGGTTGCTGTGACATATCTGCATTAGGCTGACTAAGGCGATCAGTAAAGTCTCTTAGCTGTTGCTCAATAGTTACTTCATCTAGATTAACTGGTGATTGCGCTTGTTGCTGCTGCGTTGCTTGAGATGATGAATAATATTGCTCTGAAGATTGCTGTGCTGATTGAGGTTGACTTGTATGTTGAGCAGGTTGTTGTACTTGACGACCAAGTAACGCTGATAAACTATCTGCAGGTACATGTTCACTAGCAGATTGATTCATATTTGCCGTGGTTGGCACAGAGTTATAATCTTGATTAGTTGTATGTTGTTGTCCAGAAACCGTATTTACTGAGCCAGATTGACCAAGGCTAACAACATCATCGCTTGCTTCTATTCTTTCACTTACAGAACTAGCCGAGCGATTAGCGTTTTGCATTGATTTATCTGCAAACTTAGCCACTGGAACAGATTGGTTATAATCCACAGCGGCCATTAACTCGACCCCTTCTGGAATTTTTTTATTGGACATAATCACCGCATCCACGCCTAGCTCTTCTTTAATTTCAGCTAATGCTGTACGCATATCTTTGGCAACAAAACGTCTAATTTTCATATCCAACCTCTACTTTTCAACTACTTTCAGTTATAAGTTATTGCTAACCACCTGAACTTTTATTAAACAATTACGATGTTTACGCTTTAATCGGCTCTAATTTTTACCTGACTATTTTTTACTGGCCTATCGCACTCACAATTTTAATTTGTTTATCATCAGGTATTTCTTGGTAAGAAATAACACGCAAGCTAGGTATGGTATATTTAACAAATTTAGCTAGCACGTGCCGTAAAATACCTGATGTTAAAAGTATTGGTGTATCACCAGCCATTTCTTGCTGGTTAGCTCCTTCAGTCAATGATTTTTGTAAGCGTTCTGCTAACCCTGGTTCAATACCAGCTCCATCATCTCCTGCCATCTGCATAGACTGATGCAACATCTGTTCCAACTCAGGAGCCAAAGTTATGACAGGTACTTCTTGCGCGCTGCCAACAAGGTCTTGAATAATAAATTTTCGTAAACTAATGCGCACTGCAGCGGTTAGCACTTCAGGATCCTGACTTCTAGGACCATATTCAACGAGTGTTTGTACAATAGAACGCATATCTCTAACAGCTACGCCTTCATTCATCAAACTTTGTAATACCTTAACCACAGTGCCTAATGACAAGGTTTCAGGAACAAAACCCTCAATCAACTTAGGGTAGTTTTTAGCAAGTAGGTCAAGTAAATTTTGTACTTCTTCATGGCCCAGTAACTGTGCGGCATTATTGCTTAATATCTGGCTTAAATGCGTGGCTAATACTGTAGAAGAATCAACTACCGTATAACCTAATGTTTGCGCTTGATCACGTTGATTTTGATTTATCCAAGTAGCATCAAGACCAAAAGCGGGATCTTTAGTGGCTACACCTTCAAGAGAGCCAAAAACTTGACCTGGATTAATCGCTAATTCTTGATCATGACGAATTTGAGCAGTACCTACCACAACCCCCATTAATGATATTTGATAGCTATTTGGATCTAAATCTAAATTATCGCGAATATGTACCGCAGGTACTAAGAAGCCAAATTCTTGCGATAATTTTTTACGTACGCCTTTAATTCTACTTAATAACTCTCCGCCTTGAGCTTTATCAACCAATGGTATTAAACGATAACCTATTTCTAAACCAATCACGTCAACATGGTTAACGTCATCCCAACCTAACTCTTTTACTTCTTCTTCTTTTTGTTGGGTCAATGTTTGTTCATCGTGTGCTATTTGCGCTAATTCATTGGTTTTATTTACCTTATTCCTTGCGCCCATAAAAGCAGTTGTAGCAATGATGGTTGCAAAAAGAATAAATACAAAATGCGGCATGCCAGGGATAACACCCATGATCAGCATTACGCCTGCAGCAATATAAAGTGAGCGCTCTTGACCAAGTTGACTACTTACTTGCTCGCCCATATCTTCAGAAGTATTTTGACGAGTTACAACAATTGCCGTACCAATTGATAATAATAAACCTGGAATTTGTGCAACAAGACCATCACCAATAGTTAATAAGGTATATATTTCAACAGCGCTATCAAAAGATAAATCATGTTGAACCATACCTATAATTAAACCGCCAATAATATTAATGAATAAAATTAAAATTCCGGCAATAGCATCACCTTTAACAAATTTGCTGGCACCGTCCATTGAGCCGTAAAAATCGGCTTCATTGGTAACTTCGGTTCTACGCTCTTTCGCTTGCTCTTGGGTAATAAACCCCGCATTTAAATCTGCATCAATTGCCATTTGTTTACCTGGCATAGCATCTAGCGTGAAGCGTGCGGTTACTTCAGCAATTCTTCCTGCACCTTTAGTAATTACCACAAAGTTAATAATGATTAAAATCAGAAAAACAACTAAACCAACAGCATAATTTCCTCCGATAACCACAGAGCCAAAGGCTTCAATTACTTTACCTGCAGCTTCAGGCCCTTCATGACCTTCCAGTAAAACAACACGAGTACTAGCAACATTTAACGCGAGACGTAAAATTGTCGCTACCAGTAAAACCGCAGGAAAAGATCCGAAATCAAGCGGTTTCAACGTATAAACAGTGATAAGTAATACAACGAGAGAAAGTGCTATGTTGAAAGAAAATAAGATATCTAATAACCAAGCAGGCATAGGCAAAATAATCATACCTAATGCGGCCATCACCAATATAGGCGTGCCTAGTCCACTAAGGTGACGTAATTTTGATTTATCAAATTGATTAAAATAAGCGGCTATTTGCATTATTACTTCATGATGGTTTATTGACAGTACTCATGATTTTGCAATTCTTATACCAATTGAACTAGCCAGCTAAATTGAGGAGCTTATTCTTCGTAAGTATTGGTTGATGTGAGATTAATAGACTAAAGCATTACTACTAGGTGCTAGGTTTTAAGTTCTAGTATTTAAAATCATCGGGGATAGGTAGATTTTTCGCTACTGCTTTAGGCTTTTTGGCTTTACCTTTTTTATGCTCATTTAACTGAAAAATAAAAGCCAACACTTGTGCAACTGCAGCAAACAACTCTTCAGGAATATCGTCTCCTACTTCAGCAGTATAATATAATGAACGAGCGAGCGCTGGAGATTGAATAATTTCAACCTGATGTTCTTTGGCAATAGTTCGAATATGTAATGCCATTTCGTCAACACCTTTAGCGGTCATTATCGGCGCACCACTACCTGTGGGGTCATACTTAAGAGCAATAGAAAAATGCGTTGGGTTGGTAATAACCACGTCAGAATCAGGTACATCTTGCATCATACGACGTTGTGACATTTCGTATTGAGTACGGCGGATACGCCCTTTTATTTCAGGGCTACCTTCAGTACCTTTATATTCATCTTTAATTTCTTGTTTAGTCATTTTCAGCTGTTTAGTATGATTCCAAACTTGGTATGGCGCATCAACCGCAACAATAATACCTATTGATAAAGCCAACACCAAAAACATCCACATTAACATATTAACGGCATGTTCAAAGTTAGCCGGCATTGTTTCACGACTCAGGCCTAAAATCTCTTCAAACAAGCCACTAAGCAGTAAAAACGCAACAATAAAAACAACAAAGAATTTTAATACTGATTTAAGTAATTCAACCGCTGCTTGTGTACCAAACATACGTTTAAAACCGGCCATAGGTGAAAGTTTACTGGCTTTAGGCATCATAGCTTCCCAAGAGAAGCTCATTCCACCAAGCATAGTATTACCTACAAATGCGGCAATCATCACAATAAAAAACAGCCAGAGTAATGGGGGAACTATTTGATAAATACCGTCGTTAATCACTTTAAACAAGGCATTAACATCCATAGCTTCCTGACGATTTATACTAAACATATGACTCATCATATCCGCCATAGTGCTAGCTAAACTGCCGCCTACCAATAACATGCCACACGCACAACCAACCAGCACAAAAAATGTGCCTAAATCTTTAGAGCGAGCAATTTGGCCTTTTTTTCGAGCGTCGGTGAGTTTTTTGGCCGTGGGTTCTTCGGTTTTTTCACCGCTATCTGAATCAGCCATTTACGTCGCCTGACAATCAATAAGGTAGCAACTAAAATCAAGTGCCCGTTGCCACTGTAGTTCAAAATGAGTGAAGAAATTACCAAAGGTTAACCACATAATAATTAAACCTGCCATCATGGTGATAGGAAAACCAATTGCAAAAATATTAAGCTGGGGTGCAGCGCGGGTCATAATACCAAATGAAAAATTAATTAATAACATAGCTGTAATAGGTGCTAACGACAAGGATAAAGCGGTAGCAAACATCCAGCCCCCCCATTCAACAACTTCACGGTATTTAATGCTAGATAAATGCTCTGTAGGGATTGGCAAGGTATCAAAGCTAGCGACAACAAATTGTAAATAAGCCAGATGACCATCCATGACCCAGAATAATAATGACGATAAGATTAAAAAGAATT
Organism: Colwellia echini; assembly: GCF_002843355.2. GTDB lineage: Bacteria > Pseudomonadota > Gammaproteobacteria > Enterobacterales > Alteromonadaceae > Colwellia > Colwellia echini. The sequence continues at coordinate 91,574 of NZ_PJAI02000009.1, read as the reverse complement.
GACCAATGGCGGGCACGTTCATACCACTAGCAGGGTCAACCAATGATGCGAAACCAAGGCCTGATTGCATCGCAATAATTTGCCCCGCCAAAGTAAAGGTGTTAACTACCATTACCGTAACAAAACCAAGCATAACACCAATGATCATTTGCTGGCCCAACAAAATAGCGGTTGTTAGTGACATTAAATCGTCAACCGAGGCAGGCGGAATTGCAGGCATTACAGCAACCGTAACACTGATACATAAAAATAATTTAACACGACCTGGAATAGTTTTAGCACTGAAACCAATCATAGTCATAATCAAAGCCGAAACACGACTAAATGGCAGAATAAAATCAGCCAAATATTGATTAATAACAGATTCAGTAAACTCCATGGCTAAAGACCGTGTGACAAGTTTTTAACGGGGTAATAAAGGATGATAATATTTAAAACACAAACATAGTTAGCCATTAGATAATTACGCTCGGGATACTTGATATAAGCCGAATAGTGTAATCCATCACTTTTTGTACCAACCAATGCCCACCAATAATTAAAGCAAGTAAGGTGACAATTAATCTTGGTAAAAAGCTTAACGTTTGTTCGTTAATTGAAGTCGCTGCTTGAAATACCGCCACCAGTAAGCCTACCGCCAAGCTGGGTAGGATGATAGCGCAAACTAGAATGATCACTAATAATAAGGCATCACCTAGCATATCAATATATATTTCTGGACCCATAATTTGCTCTCTTTTACTTAAGTTGTTAACTGAGCTTGTTAACAAGTTCTGTTAACAACGTTGTCTCTAATATGATGGCTTAGCTAACTACCCATACCGTAACTGGTAGCTATTGTACCTATCACTAGATTCCAACCGTCAACCAGTACAAATAGCATCAATTTAAACGGTAAAGACACTATCATTGGCGACAACATCATCATACCCATAGCCATTAAAATACTCGCTACAACCAAGTCGATAATTAAAAATGGGATAAAGAGTATAAAACCAATTTGAAACGCAGTTTTTAATTCGCTAATAATAAAGGCTGGAATGATCACCGTCATAGGTAAATCGGTAGGTTGAGCAACAGGCCCAACCCCGGCCATTTCAGCTAAGGTATCAAGGTCTTTTATTCGTGTTTGTTCAAGCATAAAAGCGCGTAATGGCACTTTAGCTAAATCAATTGCCTCAACCGAGGTTAATTGCTCAGAAATATATGGTTGAATGGCTGTTTTATCTATTTGATTATAAACAGGCGTCATAATAAACAAAGTCATAAACAGGGTTAAACCAATAATAACTTGGTTTGAAGGCGTTTGTTGTAGACCAAAAGCTTGTCGTAAAATAGCCATCACCACCACAATCCTGGTAAATGAGGTCATCATGATCACCGCTGCAGGAATAAAACTCAACGCGGTCATGAAAATTAATATTTGTAAGTTTACCGAATACTCCTGCGAGCCATCAGGATTAGTGGTTAGTTTTATTGCTGACAATGATAGATCTTCAGCCGAAGCGCCAAAGCTCAAACCAAGCAAAGACAAGGTAATGATGATAATGAACGAAATACTTTTCATGGTTCGCTGATATTCCCTATTTAGAAGTAGCCTTAAAGCACTGTATGCCTAGTTTTATAACCAAGTTATTAGATCTTTTTAGAGGCAAGAAAAGATAAAATATTTTTGGGTAAGGTCACGTTAGTATTTTTATCCGCTTGAGTATGTATAGGCTCAGCTAATTTATCAAGTAAGGTAATTTGTTGACCAGTAATACCAAGTAACAATTGTTGCTCGCCCACTTGAATAACAATAACACGCTCTTTAGTACCTAACCTAAGGCTAGTAACTACTTTTAGCTGACTAACGCCTTGCTGAGTTAGATTAAAACGTTTAAGTATTAACGCACAAACAATAATTAACCCTAAAACCATTAACAGAGATAAAATCATACTGCCTGGATTCATGTTGGCCATGACATGTTTACCCACTTGCGGCGTTTGCTCTATTGCTACTAAAGCTGCTTTATCTGGTTCAGGTGCAGAACTTTCTAACGCTGAACTTTCTGGAGACACGCTCTCTTTCGCTAACGGCTCAACAGGTGTAACGCTTAAATCTTGTATAGCAGGTTTAACTGAGATTTTCTCTAGTACTTTATCCGCAATACTACCCGAGGTTTGCGCAGTATTACTGGTTTGTACTTTATTAGTATCAATGGTATTGGCTTGAGCATTTACCGTTAATGAGTATAAAGTACAGCTCAGTGCTAATAAAATACTAAGTGATTTTTTTATCATCGTTTCTTTTTCATCAGTAACTTAAATTAAAATGAACAATACTCCGTTTATTTTAATTTTTTAATACGCTCAACTTGGCTAACTACATCAGTTAAACGAATACCAAACTTATCATTTACCACAACCACTTCACCGTGAGCGATTAGGGTACCATTAACGAGTACATCAAGTGACTCACCCGCAACACGATCTAGCTCAACCACTGAGCCTTGGTTTAGTTGTAATAAATTACGAATACTAATATTACTACGCCCAACTTCCATCGAAATAGTTACAGGAATATCTAAAATAGCATCAAGTTTGCGCTTTTCTTCACCAGTAATAGGGGTTTCATCTTCTGTTAACTCTTCAAGTTCAACAGTTTCAGCACCTTTACCTGTAGCTAGAGCTTCCGCTTGCTCATCAAGCGCCTCATCCCACATACTTAGGTCTTCATCTTTATCGTTACTCATAACACGGGCCTCTATTTATAATTCATTTAATATTTAACTTTATTAATAACAAGACTACAAATCATCTTCTAACAGATGAAGCTCTGCATCGTTATCAAGACGTTTACCGCCTTTAGTTAAAATAGTTAATTCTGATTTAGCCGATTCCGGGCGTTTAATTTTAGATTCAATTTTCAAGGCGACATTATCTCGACTTCGCCCTAACTTAGCTCTAAATGTCGGTAAATCTTCAATTAATACAGTAATATGCTCAGGCATTTCTATCGGGATAATATCACCGGCTTGTAATTCCATAACTTGACTTAGCGGTAAATTAACTTCAATAAATTTAGTGTTAATATTTACCGACACATCCATAATTTCATCGCGTAAAGCTTTTGACCAACGCATATCGGTGTCTTCTTTGTCACTTTGCACACCTGCATCAAGCAATTCGCGAATAGGTTCGAGCATAGAATATGGCAAGGCAATGTGGAAATCACCGCCACCGCCGTCTAATTCAATATGAAAAGAGCTGATAACAACGACTTCTGTCGGGCTAACAATATTCGCCATCGACGGGTTAACTTCTGAGTCTAAATATTCAAAAGATACATCCATTACTGGTGACCAGGCCTCTTTGTAATCTTCAAAAATAAGCTTTAACAGCATTTGAATAATACGGCGCTCGGTAGGTGTAAATTCACGACCTTCAATTTTTGCATGATAGCGTCCGTCGCCACCAAAGAAGTTATCAACCAAAATGAATACTAAACGCGCTTCCATAGTAATTAACGCGGTGCCTTTTAATGGACGAAAACGTACCATATTCAAACTAGTAGGAACGAATAGAGTATGTATGTACTCACCAAACTTAATCATTTGAATACCATTAATCGAAACTTCGGCAGTGCGGCGCATCATATTAAATAAACTAATACGCATATGGCGAGCAAAGCGTTCGTTGACCATTTCCAACGTTGGCATTCGACCACGAACAATCCGATCCTGTGAAGAAAAGTCATAATCAGAAGTGCCATCACGTTGCTGGACGACATCCTCAACTATTTCTTCTTCTTCAACATCGTCAACGCCATGTAATAAGGCGTCAATTTCGTCTTGGGATAATAAATCACTCACTCAATACACTCTTCTTATTTATTTGGTCGATTATTTATTTGGTCAATTATTAGTTACGAGCTTTTCTGGACAATCATTATTGCATTACAAAACCAGTAAAAAGTACTTTCTCTACGGTTTCATTACCTTCAACTTCTTTCATTGTTTGCTGTACCGCCGCTAACGATTGCTGTTTCAATGATGTTTTGCCGGCACTTGTTGCTAAATCATCGGCATTAGCACGAGAAAAAACGCCTAATAAAATACTTTCAATCAGCGGAATATGCATTTTAGCATTTTCTTCGTTGGCACCGCTGCGAACAAGTAATTGTACGCGAATTTCAACAAAGCGATCACGTGTTGCGCCTGGCACATTAAAGCGAAAAGGTCTTGGCATTGGAACATATAAAGCAGAGCCTAATTTAGCATTCGCATCTGTTTTTGTTGTCGTCGTTTCACCGCTTTCATTATTACTATCTAACGCACTGCTAGGGTCAGGCTGACTTGTGTCATCTCCTCCCATAAACATAAAATAACCGCCTGCGCCACCGCCTAATAAAACAACAACCGCGATGATGATAATAATCATTTTTTTCTTTTTTCCCGAGTTATCTAGCTCCAACTCGCCCGCTTTTTCATCTGCCATGGTAATCCTCAATATTTACAATCAGTAAACACTCAAAAACAATAATAAATAATTACTTACGCTATAAGGGTGACTATATCCTTGAATAGCCTTTGAGCCAATGTGTTTTCATTAACTTAACTGCTTTTTAGCTTCACTTTAGTTACATATTAGACAATTAAGCATAATAATCTACTCCCCTTGTCGGAGAGCCGAACAAGTTAGCTGAAAAAACACGCTCTTCTTGATTTTGTTTTGATAACAGATCGTTAGCATCATTCCCTGCTGTTTTATTTAATTCAGCATTATTGTTTGTATTTTGCTCGCTGTTATTGTCATTGTTTCCTTGTTGATTTTGCTGTTCAACATTGGCATCGCCAACATCAACGCCCTGCTCGGCTAGCATTTCTTTTAATTTATGCATACTTTGTTCAAGAGCGTCTTTAGCTTGTTGGTTTTGTACTACAAAATTAACTGCCGCTTGCTCACCTTGTAAATTAACTCGCACTTGCATATTACCGAATTCAGGTGGATCTAGGGTAATATCAAACTGTTGTAGTTTTTGGCTGATCATGATCATAACTTTATCTTTAACGGCATCGGTAAAGTCTTTTCTAAAAATTGATATTGTCTCTTGTTGGAGTTGCACATTATTTTTTTGAATTTGCGCCACATCCGTCGCCACTGAATGATTTAACACTTCAGCAGTCTGATGTTCTAGGTAGGCATCATTAGTTTGCTTGCTTTGTGCTGCTTGTAACACTTGCGCCTGGGCATCTGTACTAGCTCGAGCTGTAAATACATCTGTTACTTGATTTGAGGTTTTGCTGCCTTGTGCACCTGGTTTGTTATCAGCCAACAATGTTGTCTCTGAAAATTCGCTATCTGCATTAGTATTGTCAGACTCAGTAATTAATTCCTCTTTAACAAAAGATTCATTAAAAGCGGCTTTTTCATTGGCAGCTAATTGCATTTTTTGTTGTGCTTTAGCATCTAAATACTGTGCTTTTGATTGGTTATCAACTGCCGCTAAGCTAGCGGCAATTTTATCTGTGGTTAGCTTATCTATATCACCGTTACTATTACGGGTACTTAGCGGTTCATTAGATGATTCAATTGCTTCATTCGAAATGGACGTTTTATTTTGAGCTTCTAGTTTTACTGCGGGACTAATGGAGTCACTAACGCTATCTTTCAATACATTGTTAGCTAACGAGCCCTTAACTATTGTATCTTGGTTAACTTGCTCTTTATCAAATTCAGTCATCGCTTCAGACGTTAAAACATCACCTGATATTTCTTCGCCAACTAATGATGTTAAAGCTGCATCAACCGGCTCTATTACTTGAGCTTTATGTGCTTGTGAAACACCCGTGGCTATATCAGTTATTTTATTATTTTTAAAATCGGTATTGCTCAGCTGATTTTTCATTAACTGATCGCTGGTTAAATTTTGATTTTTAAAAGCATCATTGCCTAACGGTTGTGTACCTTTTAAAGCCTGCTCAGTTGTTTGTGTTCTAGTACTTTGACCTGAAATTTCTTTAACTGCATCTTCAACATTTCCTGAAGCTCCACGGGCTAATAACTCTGAATTTGAAAAAGATTTTAATTTGTGTTCAGGAGTTGAGGTGTTTGATATTTGATCATCACTTAATGATTCTTCTGCTTCACTATATCCATCTACAACTTTATCTGTACTACTGGTATTAGTACTGGTATTACTGTTTGATAACAGAGGATTACCGTTAGTTGAAAGCTGTTTTGCATTTTCAGCAGTTGAATTCACAGACGGTGAATTAAGTGTTTGATCACTATTGTATAATAACGACATAAACTGCTCAGATTCAGCCAATGCTTTACTCTGTGATGAGTCTGTTGCACCGCTTACTTGCTTAGTTGGCTGTGCTGATACATTACTTGCATTGGGATTATTTTCGCTATTGCCTTGATTAACAGCGACATCATCAACATTTTTCTTGTTGGCATTGTCTAGATGAGCTTTTTCTACCTGGTTAGCTGCAGTATCAGTATTTTCTGAGTTGTTATTATCTTTAGGATTGTTAGCTGCAGTATTCGCTTCACTTGAGTCATTTTCTTGTCGATTCAGCTCGTTGTCTGCTTTATTGCCGCTTTCTTCACGAGTATTACCAAGGTTTGCCGCTTTGCTTTCTGCTTTATTCTCTAAAGTAGAATCGGCTGTATTTTTTTCTTTATTAGTTAAACTCGACTTTTTATCTTCATTAACATGTCGTTCAACCAGACGTGAAAAGTTTAGCTCACTATGTCGCTCACTAGTTGAAGTTAAATAATCTTTAGTCTTTAAATCAGTATCTTGCGACACAAAAGCAGGTAAAACATTGACTGACTGCATAATTACCCCAACAGGTTAACGGCTTAAAAATAAAGTTATAGTGGTTTGTTAATAGCTTTTAATGGGCTATATTGATAAAAATTTTAAGGTTACTGTTAACCTAAAATGCCCTCAGCTAACTTCTTTAAAACTTTTATCTAAACTTAGCTTACTAAGAACAAAGCAATTTTCATTCCAGTTACAATTAGAAGTTCTATATTATTTAGCTTGCTAGCCAGTAGAAATTATCGATTCGGACGACGTAAATACTGCTGAGTTGCTATTTCATCAAACATTTTTTGCTCTGTTTTCTCTTCCGCAACCGCAATTAATTTTAAACGTTTTTCACGTAATAATTCGACTGCTTTGACTTTCTGTCTTTGTTTAAGCCAGATGCTTTTACTTTGCTCTGCTAATGCTTTTGCTTGACGCATAGCTATTTCCACCTGTGCTGAAGCGCCATCAAGCTTGGCAATAAAAGCATGGTAATGACTATAAGTAGCACTATCTAAACCTTGCTGTGCACGCTGGCTTAATCGTTTCATATACTCTAAACGGTAATCAGCAACGCCTTGCAAGCGAGAAATATTTTGTTGGTATTCATGCTCAGCCAACTTTAATTGATCAGCACAACGTTGTTCCTTGTCCTGTTCAAATTTTAAGATGGTATCAAGTTGTTTCATAGCCATATTGAATACTCATTTAGCCCTAGTGCGATATTATGATTTGTTATTATGCGCATGCGCCGCGGCAATAATTTCTTGCAGCTGAGCAATGCTTTGTTCATAGGGGATAACTTCGCTAATTTTTTGCTGTAAAAAGAAATTAATAACCGGTAATACATTAATGGCTTGATCAATACGAGGATCATTACCTTTGGTATAAGCACCTATGGCGATAAGATCTTTATTTTGTTGATACAGTGCGTACATTTGTTTGAGCTGTTTGGCTAATTCTTGATGCTCTGGAGTAGTTACCATTGGCATAACTCGCGAGATTGACCCCTCAATATTAACCGCAGGGTAATGCCCTGCGTCGGCTAATTCGCGTGATAACACCACATGTCCATCTAATATGGCGCGTGATGCATCGGCAATGGGATCTTGTAAATCATCACCTTCAGTTAGTACGGTATAAAATGCAGTAATTGAGCCTTGCCCTTCTCCGCCGTTACCCGCTCGCTCAACTAATTGCGGTAATTTAGAAAACACTGATGGCGGATAACCTTTTGTTGCTGGTGGTTCACCCACAGCTAAGGCTATTTCACGCTGTGCTTGCGCGTAACGAGTTAACGAATCAAGCAGGAGAAGAACATTTAAGCCTTGATCACGAAAGTACTCACTAATTTGCACTGCGGTTTCACAACCTTTAAGGCGCATTAATGGTGAGTTATCGGCAGGTGCTGCAACAACTACTGCACGTTTTAACCCTTCTTCACCTAAAATTTCTTCAATAAACTCTTTTACTTCACGGCCACGTTCACCCACTAAGCCAACCACAACCACATCAGCGGTAGTACCACGGGTCATCATTCCCATAAGTACACTTTTACCAACACCTGAGCCCGCAAAAAGCCCCATACGTTGACCTTTACCAATACTAATAAAACTATTGATTGAGCGCACACCAACATCAAGTACTTCGGTAATTGCGCGTCTTGATAAAGGGTTCATTGGTTTAGTGTCATGATGATAATTATCATCTGATTTAATAGGGCCTTTGCCGTCAAGCGGCTTACCAACACCATTAATAACTCGGCCAAGTAATCCCATAGATAAAGGTACTTTGGCTTTACTTGAAATAGGCAATACCCGCGCACCAGGCATAACGCCGCGCAGGCTTTCTTCTGGCATTAAATAGGTAATATCTTGTGCGAAGCCAACAACCTCGGCTAACAAATCACCGTGTGCAGTTTCAACTAAACATTGGCTGCCAACATGGGCTTTTACACCAACTGCTTCAAGGGTTAACCCAACAACACGTACTAAACGCCCGGCAACAGGCGCGGTAAAATTGTTAATATACTTTTGACTTTTTTTTAATCGCTCGGTTAAGCGTACGCTATCAACCATAGTTTTATTGACCTTGAGAGTTTAGCATCAGCGACTAAAAGCAATTCACCATTCTTTTCAATAGAAGCTTAAGTTAACTTATTGATAGTGGTATTCAATAACTGACGGTTAACCGTCAGTTATTTAGTCATCTGACTGATGTAGAGCATCTTGCAAGAAAGGTTCCAGTACTTGCTTTAACCGAGCTTTCATTTGCAAGTCGATATTAGAAGTGCTGTTTTCAATTTGACAACTGCCCTGTGGAATTTGTGGCGCGGGTAATAAGCGCCAGCCTTGCTCGGCGATATGCTTGGCGCCAAATTGTTTCTCTACCAATTTTATATCACTTGGGTTTAAACAAATTTGGGTTTGCGCTTCACTACTTGGTAAACTTTTAATGCCGGTAGCAATGGCGGCCATTAAAATGTCTGGATTGGTTTTTGCCTCGTGTAGCACTACCGCTTCAGTTAATTGTAAAACTAAATTTAGTAATTGCTCCTCAACATTTTTGTCAACATCGGCAAGTGGCTTATGTAATTGCTCTATTAGTTTTTCTAAATTAGCTGCTTGTTCGTCAATCTGTTCTTTACCTAAAGTAAGCCCTTGTTCAGTACCAACTTCAATACCTTGCACTGTACCTTCTTCAATACCTTGGGCTTTACCTTCTTCATAACCTTTAGCAAAGCCTTCTTCTTTACCTTGATTAAAGCCTTCTTCACTAGCCGCTTGTCGAATTTCTTCAATGTCTTGTGCTGTTAACGGCTCTGGTTCAATTTCTTCTGGCTCTGGTGGCTCAAACACCCAATTGCTTTTTTTACCTAAAGCATTAGTTTTATTATTATCTTGCTCGGTAGGTGTACTTTGCACATTAGGTAACGACCACACATCAGGCGAGTCATTTTGTGACGCTTTTATAATTCGAACCGGTGGTTTACTCATGACAATACCTTTTGCTGATATGTTAGCGATTGCTAGGGGCTATTAATCTTTCAGGATTAAAATTTTTTTATAAGAACTCATCACCGCCACCACCACCGCCAAGCATTATTTCGCCTGAGTCAGATAAACGGCGCGCAATAGATAAAATTTCTTTTTGGGCAGCTTCGACTTCACTAATGCGAACTGGTCCCATCGCTTCTAAATCATCCTGCATCATTTCAGCCGCACGCTTAGACATGTTACTCATAATTTTATCTTTTAAGGCTTCATCAGTACCTTTAATGGCTTTCATTAACACTTCTTGCTGTACTTCTCGTAATATGGCTTGCATACCACGGTCATCAACATCTGCAAGATTTTCAAAGACAAACATCAAGTCTTGAATTTGTTGGCTCATCTCTTCATCATTTTCACGAATTGAGTCCATCAACATACCTTCAACGTTAGTATCTAGATAGTTCATGATATCTGCTGCAGCTTTTAAACCGCCCATTTTGGCTGCTTGTGCGCCAGCTTGTCCGGCAAACTGTTTTTCCATGATCTCATTTAATTCTTGTAATGCGGCCGGTTGAACTTCTTCTAAGTTAGCAATACGCATCATTAAATCTAAACGCACTTTCTCAGTAAACTGACCAATAATCTCAGCCGACTGCTCAGGTTCAAGGTAAGAGAGTACAATAGTTTGAATTTGTGGATGCTCATTACGAATGATATTGGCTACTTGCTTAGAGTCCATCCATTTTAACGAGTCTAGCCCTTTCGCGCCGCCGCCCATAACAATTTGGTCAATTAAGTTACCAGCTTTGTCTTCGCCAAGTGCAGCCGTTAAAGCTTTACGTACAAACTCTTCACTTTGGAAACCAATCGTAGAGAAGTTTTGAATCTCATGAATAAATTGCTTATGTACAGCAGTAATTTTTTCCTGAGTAAAATCTTGCATTGCCGCCATTACAGTACCTACTTGCTGCACTTGTTTTGGCTCAAGATGTTTTAATATTTGTGCTGCATCTTCTTCAGATAAGCTAAGCAATAATATCGCTGCTTTTTCAGAGCCTTCTAACTTATCTACGTCAAAGCCTATTGGGGCTGCGGCTAATTCGCCGACTTGATTTTTTTCATCACTCATCTTCGTTCAACCAACTTTTCACAACTTGCGAGGATAGCTCTGGCTCATTTGCAACTAAAGCACGAACCGCTTTTAATACATCTTCATCACGATGCAAATCAGGTAATTGTAAACTACCATCTGCTGCGAAACCTACAGCACCAGCATCAAAGTCCGAGGTTAGCATATCCATGGTTTCATCACCTAAATCAATATGCCCATCAAGTGATTTATCACCATAATCGTTAGGCGATTGATCTGGATAAATTAGGCGTTTAAGCATAGGACGAACCACGGCAACAATAAGCACAATAATAACCAAAGCACCTAGAACAAGTTTAAGCACTTTAACAAACCAAGGTTGTTGCCAAATAGGTAGTGTTACTTCTTCACCATAATCAGGGCGATTAAACGGAATAGTGATGACTTCTAATACATCACCACGTTGAAGGTCAAAGCCAATACTGCCTTGTAATATACGACGAATACTGGCTGTTTCAGCGGCTGATCTTGGTACAAACTCAGCGGGTGTATTTGTGCTATCTTCTGCTGGTGTAGTTGTTCCGCCGGCTACATAATCAAGGGCAACCGAAACACTTACTCGTCTGATCACGCCTGCTTGTTGCTTAGTATGGCTAATGGCTTCATCTAGTTCATAATTTTTAGTTGACTCGGAATGTTTACGACTTGGCATGGTTTTCTTTTGCTCGCCGCCTACTGCATTTTCAGGGATAGCCGATTCCATTGGCGGTTGATTAGATAAAGCGCCTGGAATACCGCCTAAAGCACCACCAATGTTAGTACTTTCAACATTCATTTCACTACGCAATGCTGGTAAGTCTGAATTATAACGACGCTGTGTTTCTTCTACGTTAGTAAAGTCCATGGTGATATCTACTTGCGCCGTATAATTACCTAAACCAACAACAGGAATTAGAATGCTATCAATTTTATCCATGTATTCTTGCTCACGTTTTTGCTCAATTTCAAACTCTTTACGTGAACGCGATGAAATAGAGTCTTGTGAACCTGAGTTAAGTAAACGTCCGTTTTGGTCGGTAACGGTAACTCGGTTTGGTGTTAAACCCTGTACCGCTGAGGCAATAATATCGACAACTGAATCAACTTCTTCTTCAGAAAGTATTTTTCCGCGTTGCATTGTTAACACAACAGTAGCGGATGGATTTTTTTCGCGGCGAGCAAAAACGTTTTCACGTGGGATAGCTAATAACACTTTAGCACGGCTAATACTTTGTAATTGCTCTACCGTTTTAGCAAGTTGTTGCTCACGGCCATATTTTAATCTTTCACGCTCAAGACGTTGGCTTACACCAAAGCCCATATCTTTCATTAAAATATCTTCACCTTGAGTAGGTTCATCTGTTAACCCCTCTCGAGCTAGAAGTAATTTTACATTTTGATATTCATCAGTAGGAACAGAAATAGTGTTGTTTTCTTGACGATATTCCACTTCATTGGCATCAAGAAAGTCCATAGTGGTGATTAATTGTTTAGTAGGTAACTTAGACAGAAAGCGGTATTCTGGCTCATTAGCTAACATGATTACAAAAATGGCAATAGCTAAACAAATAGCCAAAGCAACTACGATAGTTATTTGTCTTAAAAAGTCGACATTCCCTAATGACGCGGCAAATCCTGATTTTTGCTCTTCTAAATCAGAATTATCATCTTCATTAGCGATCATATTACCGCTGTTATCAGCTGCTACCATTGCATTTGTATCGGCCACTTTACTTCTCCGTTGTACTGTTCTTTATAACAAGGTGTTTTATTCTGGCCTAGTGCCTATAAATAATACCGATGATACGATTATTAAAATTTACGACTAATATACCTAACTAAGATACATAACTGTGATACATAACTAATTGAGGATAAACCATCAAGAGCAAGGCACTTGAATAAAATATAGCTAGCTATTTCGATTGAAAGTAACCTAGCTATTATTGGTTTAGACCAACTAAATTAGACTGGCATACTCATTATTTCTTTATATGCTTCAACAAACTTATTACGTATTTGCACCGTTGCATCTAATGCAATACCCGATTTAGATGAAGCAATCATAACTTCAGCAAGCGTTACACTAGTATCACCCATTTCGAAGGCTTTTTTCTTGTCACCCGCATCTGATTGTAATTCATTCACGTTATTTAACGCGCTACTTAACATGTCACCAAAGTTGCTGGTTGATTGATTGATTTTGCCAACACTATTCGCGGGAATGCCATCAACACCTATAGCATCAGCGCCTGTTGTAGGTAGCTTATTGCCCATAGCTTGTAATGACATACTTTGCATTTGGCTGTATAGAGAGTTGCCTTTGATATCCATAGTGCGCTCACTTTTGTCAATTTATTTACGTTTTCGTAAGAGTTAACACTGAGGTTGCAAGCATAATGCCAAAATATATATTTAACGTATAGCCAGTGGTTGAAAGGTTAATTGAAGCAGAATAAATGGAGGGAAGTTATTTTTAAGTACGAGTATTAAGAATTGGAAACTAGCCCTAGAGCCTAGGTTCTAGGCTCTAGTACTGAATTTGATAATGCTAAGCGGGTATTTCAATACCTGAATCGCGCATTTTAGCAATTTTATATCGCAGCGTTCTTGGGCTAATACCTAATCGCTCGGCAACATCTTTTCGACTGCCATGACAAGCTTGCAAGGTATCGAGAATAATTTGATGCTCTTGTAATTTAAGCTCACTCCCCAGTTTATCGTCACTGATAATCATTTTATCAGGCTCAACAATTAACGCCGTATCGAAGTTTTCAATAAGTAAGTCACTAGAATCAATTAATTGATCAGTATGTAAAATAAGAGCCCGTTGAATAACGTTATCTAATTCACGTACATTGCCCGGCCAAGTGTAAGCATTTAACTTACTACGAGCCGCCCCCGAAAACTCAGGAATAGCGTCGCCATTTTTTTGACAATGACGTTTAACTAAATGTTGCGCAAGCACAAAAATATCATCCACTCGTTGCGCTAAAGGCAACCAAGTTAATGGAAACACGTTTAACCGATAATATAAATCTTCACGGAAAAGCCCAGCTTTAACCGCCTGTTTTAAATCACGGTTACTAGTAGCAATAACGCGCACATCAAGGCTAATGGTTTTTCTGCCACCTAAACGCTCTACTTCACGCTCTTGTAACACCCTTAATATTTTCGCTTGTAAGCCTAAATCCATTTCGGTTATTTCATCAAGTAAAATAGTACCGCCCTGTGCCTGCTCAAACTTACCAGGACAAGCTTGAATAGCACCAGTAAATGCACCTTTTTCATAACCAAACAATGTTGCTTCAAGCATATTCTCAGGAATAGCTGCACAATTAATCGCGACAAAGGATTCAGTATGACGTTTTGAATGATTATGCACATATTGCGCTAACACTTCTTTACCAGAGCCACTTGGGCCAAGGATCATTACCGATGCTTCAGTACTGGCAACCTTTTTAGCTAACGTTAATAATTCTAAAGAGCGCTTATCAGCCACAATAGGATCATGCTTGTTTACAACCTCAGGTGGCATATATTGACTCACCATGTTCAGTAATACTTGGGGCGCAAAAGGCTTAGCTATATAATTACACGCGCCATCTTGCATGGCTTGAACTGCATCATCTATGGTGCCATAAGCGGTCATTAATAATACGGGTAAGTTAGGATGCTGGCTTTTAATACTTTTTAATAAAGATAACCCCGTCATACCGCCCATTTGTACGTCGCTAATAACAATATCAACTCGGTGTGTTTTAAGGGCAATTAATGCGGCTTCACCAGAATCAGCTTCAACACAACGGTAATCGGCTAATGCAAGAGTATCTACTAGCGCTTCACGCAAGCCGGCATCATCTTCAACTACAAGAATTTTATGTGTCGTCATTAGTACTCTCCCACTTGATTAGTGTTCATTTCGTTAGCACGATTCGTTGCATTACGCTTTTCAGTATTTTCATTTTTTGCTACGACTGAACCTTGCTGTACTGAACCTTGCTGAATTAAAGGCAGTTTTATAACAAAATGTGCCCCTGAGTTATTATTGCCATCGAGATTTGCGTTGCTACTTTCATCATTTTCTTTCAGTAAACTTTCTTTAAACAAGTTGTCTTTAAGTAAGCTCACTTCACCTTGGTGAGCATTAACAACCGATTTCACTACCGATAGACCTAACCCAGTGCCTTTACTACTTGAGGTATAAAAAGGCTGAAAAATTTTGTCACTAATTTTTGCATCAATACCTGGCCCATTATCTTTAACACTTAAATAAAGATCATTGGCTTGGCTGTAAACTTGCAGAGTTATTTGTGGGCTAAAGTCATTGTTAGGAGTAGCTGCTTTTAATGTACTCATAGCCCGAATTGAATTATGTAATAAGTTTTGAATAGCGCCTGTTAACGCACTTTTATTACCTAATATAAAAAGATCATCGTCTGCCAATTTAACATTTACCTTTGTAGATGCCTCGCTAAACAAAGCGTCCATTGAAGCCACGGTATCGTTTATTAACTCATTAACGCTAAGTGGTGAAACAACTTGTTCAGTGCCACTTTTAGAGAACAATAACATGTCATTCACTTGCTGCTCTAAATCATGTAAACGCGCATTTAACTTTTGTTGAAACTTGAGACGAGAGTTTTCAGCTAATGCACTCGTAGCTAAATTTTCACCGTACAAAATAGCCGCTGATAATGGCGTTCTAATTTGATGAGCAAGCGTAGAAACCATTTTTCCTAATGAGGAAAGACGTTGCATTTGTGATATTTTATCTTGCAGTAAACGGGTTTCAGTTAAATCTGTGATCATGATCAACTGACCTGGCTGAGAGCCTAAACTAGTGATTTCTAATTTTACACGACGACCATCTTTTAACGAAATTTCGTGCCAATCGTCTTCTCGCGGTGTAAATGAACGGGCAATAACATTAAACCAAGGTTGGCCTAATATTGGTTCATCCAATAAGTTTTTAGCGACTTGGTTTATTTTAACCACAATACCGTTACCATCGAGCATAACTAAACCGGTAGGCATAACATCAATTAATTGATCCGCTAACTGGGCATCTAATCTTTCACTACTATTATTTTGTTCAGCGTTAGCAGCTAGCTTTGATGGCAAAGGTGTAGAGCTAAACTGGTGAGTAGAGGCTTTAGCGGCTTGTATTCTTAATGCGGCTAATTCACCCGGAAATGCTTCTTGAGCAAGATTTTTTTGCGATTTTCGCTCACTCATGCGTTCATTAGTACGTAAGGCGGGATTACTTCTGGCAGCAACATTATTTGACACATGCTCACTGCTAAACCTAACATGCGCGTTTGATTGAGTCGTTTGAGGTGTTGTTGCTAATATTGCTTGAGCCATAATTTGTGCCTTAATATAGGTACTGAATAAAACTATCTAGTACCTGTAGTAAAGCATTTACTATGCCATTATTTTTAACCTTTAAATTCAACAAGATAATAGTTATTACTATTAAAATCATCTTGTCAATCTATTGACTTTAATAAGTAAAAATTAACTCAAAACATTGTGGCATCTTCTGATAAGGAGATTCTGATAACGTGATCCTGTTAACCCAAATATCTAAAATTATTCTGTTGGCTTTTGTAAGTCGTATTTACGCATTTTCTCAACCAAAGTTGTTCTGCGCATCCCTAAGGTTTCTGCGGCTCTGGCAACCACATAATCATGCTTAGTTAACGATTGATTAATTAATGACACTTCAAGATCAGCCAAGTGTTCTTTTAAATTAATACCGTCATCGGGTAATAAAGCAGTATCTACCGCTGAAGTTAACGCTTCTTCAGCTGAACTAGTTTCTTCAATATCTTCGTCATCATCAAAGTCAAAGCCTGAAAAAAGCTCATTGATTACATCTTGTTCTTGAAGTTCTTCAGGGTATTCAGGATTATAAACTTGCGCATCTATATGTTGGTATTTAAAAGGTAGCTCTGCCACGTCTACAATTTGATCGCCATACATAATTAACATACGTTCAATCAAATTAGATAACTCGCGCACATTACCAGCCCAAGGATGCTCCATTAACGATTCAATAGCTCTGTCGGTAAAGCGAACTCTTTTACCTTGTTCAAGCTCAAAGCGAGACAATAACTCTTTTAATAGCAGCGGAATATCTTCTTTTCGTTCACGCAGTGCAGGGGTTTCAATCGGAAACACATTTAAACGATAGAATAAATCCTCTCTGAAACCGCCCTCTTTGATCATTTCTTCTAAATCTTGATGTGTTGCTGCAATAATGCGTACATCAGCTTTGATACTTTTACTGCCACCTACACGCTCAAAAGTGCGCTCTTGCAAAACACGTAACAATTTTACTTGCATAGGTTGCGGCATATCACCTATTTCATCTAAAAATAATGTGCCACCTTCAGCTAACTCAAAGCGCCCTTTTCGAGTTGAAATAGCGCCAGTAAATGCGCCTTTTTCATGGCCAAACAATTCACTTTCAAGTAACTCGGCAGGAATAGCACCGCAGTTAACAGGTACAAAAGCTTGTTTTCCTCGATCTGACAAATCATGAATATTACGAGCAACCACCTCTTTACCTGTACCCGACTCACCAAGCACTAAAACACTGGCAGGGGTTTTAGCCACTTGCTCAATTAAAAATCGAACTTGTGACATAGGCTCGCTACTGCCCACTAAAGAGCGAAACAAGGCGGTTGATTTTAGTTTAGTGCCACTGCGCGGTAACTTATTATGGTATTGATGACAGTGATGAATAAGCTCAGTAAGCTGGGCATAATTAAGTGGCGTTGCAAGTGTGCCAATAACATTAATTTTACTTGTTAATATATTAGCGTCGAGCACATCGTGTAAAAGAAACGGAATACTAGGATTGCTTTTAATTAAATTTGCGCAATCGGCACTAACATTACCGGTTAAAACAACCGTTAAAATTTGACTACTATCCGCTAATACTTCGGCAGCATTATCTTGCGTGCAATGAATGAAATGTTCACCAACAAAAGCAAGTACGGTACTAATTTGCTGACTTCTTGCTAAATCGTTATCAACAATTATAATTTGTTTTAGACCTATTTTTTGAGGGCAGTCTTGCCCATTTATACCTATTGTAGTTTCAGGTGCTATTGCTGATGTTATGTTTGGTGTTACGTTTACGTCATCACTCATATTTAACTCTTCACTGCATGGAAAATAGTTATTTTTTATAGTATTACCGACAATTCTAGCCTTTAAACAAGATTTATCAACAAAAAATTGACACATGTGCGTCATTAATCTGTCAGAACAATAACTTTGACAAAATACTCCATGGAAAGTTGAATTGCTTTTTAAAGTTCAATCTACACATTTGTACTGTTTTGTATTTAAGTAAAAACTGTCAAAAAATTGATGTTTAAGATGTTTTACTGTTTCAAATAAAGTAGCAAAACTAGTCAACAACGCTATAGTTTACTTAGCTACAGGCAGTTAGGTACATATGATGAAGCAAAGAAAATATATATAAAATAAAGTTGGCATAAAAAAAGCATCAGGGTTTACTAAGTTAAAAAATCACTTTTATAAGGTAACGTAATATGTTGATCATCAACGGTACAGCTGAATTAATGCAAGATAATAAAGAGTTCACTAAAGGAACTCGCCATGAATTTAATATGTTTTCAAGAGATATGCCTTTTGAACAACAACTATCTCAAATAGAAGAATACTTAGTAACCCGTGGTTGGGATAATATTATTGTGCATAATAATGGTGTAATTGAAAACCCGACAGATATAACTCATAAAGTACTACAAAAGGCATTTGAAAAAGCCCTACAAGAAGGTATTGCCGTAACAATAAATAACCAAGCGCTGTCTTAACCCTATTTATAATAATAGTTATTACTCTGAAAAATTGTTTCAATTATACAAATTACCTATACTACTAAATATAGTAAATGAGGAGGCCTTTATGGCACATGCATCACTTAAAAAGTATCAACAAACAACTAAAAGTGCAGCACAACAAGCTACACCTTATCAATTGGTTGCTATGTTATTTCAAAAATTATTAGATAATATTTCAACAGCTAAAGGTGCTATTTCACGTAATGATTTTGACAAAAAAGGAACTGAAATATCTAATGCTATAGCAATAATAGGTGTACTCGAAGGCTCATTAGATTTTGAACAAGGTGGGGAGATTTCAGAAAACTTAGCTGCACTTTATAAATTCTGTTCTGATGAATTATTTGTAGCTAGCGCTGCCAATGATATCGACAAATTAGAGTCAATTATTCAAATTATTCTCCCAATTAAATCAGGCTGGGACGGAATTCCATTTGAAGAACAAAATAAAGTAAGTTTTTAAGTAATAAACTCTTATGTCACTAAAAGTTAAATTAAACAGTATTATTCAGTTATCTCAAGATGAATTATCTTTATTAAATGAAGATGAATTAGACTTAGCGCTGTTAACAAAAATAGAAGCGGATAGGTTTTTGGAAATAAAAAATCTTTTTGAAGTCTTTCCTAAAGCCGAATTGGCCATTGAATCTGATTTGTTAGCTCAAATTAAAGAGCTTGATCAACAATTAACTATTAATGTACTAGAGCGCCAAAAATCAATTACCAAAACACTATCTGAATTCCGTAATAATAAAAAAGCATCAAAAGCCTATAATAATATATAAAATCAGATTGATTGTTGGTATCTTACCAACAATCAATACATATAAGGTTCAATGAGTTATGTTTAATAATAAGAATATATTAATTACCGGTGGAACTGGTTCTTTAGGTAAATTAATAGTAAAAACTTTACTTGAACGTTATTCCCCTAAAAAAATAATCATTTTTTCACGTGATGAATTAAAGCAATATGAAATGCAGCAAGATTTTAATGCTTCCTGTATGCGCTATTTCATTGGTGATGTTAGAGATAAAGAGCGCTTAACTCAAGCAATGAATGGTGTTGATTTTGTAGTCCACGCTGCAGCTCTCAAACAAGTCCCTGCAGCTGAATACAATCCGATGGAATGCATAAAAACCAATATCAATGGAGCCGAAAACGTCATATCTGCTGCTCTGGTAAATAATGTATCAAAGGTCATTGCTCTTTCAACCGACAAAGCGGCAAATCCTGTTAATCTATATGGTGCAACAAAGCTCGTTTCAGATAAACTTTTTGTTGCTGCTAATAATATTTCAGGTGGTAAAAACACCACCTTTTCTGTCGTTCGATACGGCAATGTAGTTGGCTCTCGCGGTTCTGTAGTACCATTTTTTAACAAATTAATCAAAGAGGGGGCAAGTGAAATCCCCGTAACACATGATGAAATGACACGTTTTTGGATAAAATTACAAGATGGTGTTGATTTTGTATTGAAGAATTTTGAACGCATGCTCGGTGGAGAAATTTTTGTTCCTAAAATTCCATCAATAAGGATAGTGGATTTAGCTAAAGCAATGGCTCCTAACCTATCGATTAAAATTATTGGCATTAGACCTGGCGAAAAACTACATGAAATAATGTGTCCTGCCGATGATTCATACCACACCTACGAATACGACGATCATTTTGTTATAGCGCCTAGCATCACATTTTCAAGCAGGTGTAATGACTTTACGGTCAATGCCATAAAAGAACATGGCAAGCTTGTTGAGTCAGGTTTTGAGTATAATTCAAAAAGTAATCCTCAATTTTTAACGCATGCACAATTATTAACATTCAACCAATTGGCTGAACAATGATCCCCTACGGTAGACAAGATATTTGCCAAGCGGATATCGACGCTGTAGTTACTGTTTTAAAGTCTGACTTTCTTACTCAAGGCCCCGTTCTAGCGCAATTTGAGCAAGCAATTGCTAAATATTGTAATGTAGATTATGCCGTTGCTACCAGTAACGCCACCGCGAGCTTGCACCTTGCTTGTTTGGCGCTTGAAGTAAGCAAAGGTGATATTGTTTGGACTAGCCCCATATCGTTTGTTGCTTCAAGTAATTGCGCTCTTTATTGTGATGCCAGCATCGACTTTGTCGATGTTGAATTTGATACAGGGCTTATGTGTGTAAATGCACTGAAGAAAAAACTTATTGAAGCAAAGTTACAAAATAAATTACCTAAAGTAATAATTCCTGTGCATTTAGCCGGTCAATCTTGTGATATGGCAACTATTGCAGATCTCGCAAAAGAATTTGACTTCAAAATAATTGAAGATGCTTCCCATGCCATTGGAGCAAAATACCAAGAATCAGCTATAGGTAATTGTCAGTATTCTGATATCTGCGTATTTAGCTTTCACCCCGTAAAAATTATCACAACAGCAGAAGGTGGTATTGCCACTACTAATCAGCCCTCACTAGCTAAAAAAATCAAGCTGCTGTCTAGCCATGGTATTACTCGTAGCCCAGAAGACATGACAGAAGAAAGTCACGGCTCATGGTATTATCAACAAATAGCGTTAGGGTTTAATTACCGCATGAGTGAACTCCATGCTGCATTAGGGCTTAGTCAGCTTAATCGTCTAGATGAATTTGTTAACCAGCGAAATGTTGTCGCCAAACGCTACACGGAAAAATTAGCTAAGCAACCTTTAACTCATTTAAAGCAATATGATGACCGCTATAGCAGTTATCATTTGTTTATTATTCAACTCGATAATAGTAAACAGCACGCAAAAGTATTTGAGCAACTAAAACAGGCTGGTATCGGTGTGAACATTCACTATATTCCAATTCATTTACAGCCTTATTATAAAAATCTTGGTTTTGAAGCTGGTGATTTCCCTAATGCGGAAAAATATTACCAACAATCAATAACCTTGCCACTACACCCAAATTTAACCATAAAAGAACAAGACTTTATTGTGTCCTGCCTAAAAAATATAATTTAACAGGATATACCTAATTGATTGTACTTAATAAGCGCTATTTACTTTTCTTATTAAAACGCTCAAAAAAAGTCTCTTATATTGCAAAAAGTAAGGATTCGTTATGTTGCCCGATAAAAAACCATTAAAACTTGCCTTTATTGGTGGTGGAGAAGACTCTGCTGTCGGTTATGTACATTTTTCAGCAAGCCAGCTTGATAACTGTTTTGAAGTAGTTGCGGGAGCATTTTCTCGCTCTTCAAAATCGAATGAATTAACTGCGCAGCGTTGGAATATTAATAGCGAACGGCTATATACTTGTTGGAAAACATTAATTCAACAAGAAGCCGACAACGTTGACGCTTTTGTTTTATTAACACCCACACCAGATCATTTAGCGATGTTAACAACGCTACTTGATAAGAACTTAGCCATTATTTGTGAAAAATCATTGGTAGGCGGCCCTAAAGAAATTGCACTTTTGAAGCAACATTACCAAGCAGATAAGCACTTTTTAGCCGTTACATTCAATTATAGTGGCTATGCTATGGTAAGAGAGCTAAAACATAAAATAGCTAATGGTGAGTTAGGTGCTATACAAAAAATTCATTTAGAAATGCCACAAGAAGGCTTTCGTCGCCCGCCAGATATCGCAGGACAAGCAGCAACACCACAACCTTGGCGGCTTTGCGATGGAGAGTTACCCACTATTTGTTTAGATTTAGGCGTGCACTTGCACCATTTATCAAGTTTTTTATTAAATATTGAGCCAAACGAAACCATTGCTGAATTCTCTAACCATTCTCAATACCCTGAGCTTATTGATGATATTCAAATGTTACTCAAATACCCGAATAACATTAAAGGCAGTATGTGGATGTCTAAAACAGCAATAGGACATAGAAATGGCTTAAAAATAAGAGTTTATGGCGATCAAGGTAGCGCGCTGTGGTATCAGTTAAATCCTGATGAGCTCGAACTGAGCTTTAATGATGGCCGCCGTGAAATTCTCGACAGAGCAAGTCAGTGCCATCATGCTGGAAAGTTCATTTATAATCGAATGAAACCAGGGCATCCAACAGGTTTTGTTGAAGCATTTGCAAACTTATATCGAGACATCGCTACGTCATTACATACATTTAAAAGTAATAAAAAAATTCAATCACCGTATGTTTTTAGTGTAGAGCACGCGGCAGATGGACTAAATTTATTTAAAGCGGCAAAAGAGTCAACACTAAGCAGCCAATGGCAAAAAGTTAAATAAAGCTATAATTCCCAAATATATAACCAATCAACCTACACTCGAATGAATAAATGTGTTTCTATCGGCAATTAATTTAGCTTTTATTTCTTGCTTTAACACTTTACCTAAAGCACTTTTAGGAAACGCATCAAAACATTGATAAAACCGAGGTTGCTGGTAATCTGTTAGTTGTTGCATGGCTTGTAACTTTAATTTTTTCTCATCAAACGGATGATCATCGGCTAACACATAGGCAACCCAAATAACTTCACCAAACTTATCATCTGTAATACCTATCGCAGCGCATTCTTTTATTTCGGGTAATTCAATTAAAACCGACTCAATATCTTGAGGGTATACATTAATCCCCCCAGTCTTAATCACCTCTTTTGTACGACCAACAAAATATAAGTAACCTTGCTCGTCAAGGTAGCCCAAGTCTCCCGTATAAAAATATCCTTCATCATCAAAGCTGGCACGCGTTTGTTCGGGCAAGTTAAAATACCCTTTAAAGCGCGTAGGGGTTAAACAAGCTATTTCGCCAATTTTACCACAGGGTAAAGTTTCTCGTTTATCGTCACAAATTTTCACGGTTATTCCTGGTAGGGCTCGCCCCACACTACCAAGAGGAACACCTTGTTCAGTAATATCAAAATCAGTGACTACGCCAACTTCTGATGCGCCATAACATTCATGAAAGTGACAATTAACCACTGACAACAACCGCTTTTTGTCTTCTTCCTTTAATGTAGCCGAAGACGAAACGATGCAACGTAATGAGCTGAAGTTTAATTTATTTTCCCTGGTAGAGTTCTGTTTCGATTGAGTTAACAACGCAACGAGTTGACTCGCTACGGTAAACAGAAAACTAACCTTATGAGTACTAATGGCGTTTAACCATGCAGGTAATGAAAACTTGGGTAAAATAACCACGGTAGCGCCCAGCATGAGTGGCATTAATAAAGAGCGTTGAGCAAGCGAATGATACAAGGGGGTTGCAACAAGTACAGTATCACTTTCGATTAATTGGTAATAATTTATTGTCGCTTTAAACGCGCGCTCTATTTTTGTTTGTTGTGTAAATATAATTGGTTTAGGTGAGCCCGTAGAGCCTGACGTCATCGTTAAAATAAAGTCACTATCAATGTTAGCTACGCTATCCCATAGACTTAGAGGCGTGTTTAATAATTCTGAATATAACCACTCCTGCCGAGTTTTTTTAGGATCTAATGCAGTTTTAAAGTCTGCGGTGTCTAATGTAATTACCTTATGAAATGATAAAATATTGTTACTTACTAAAAGTGACGCCGCAGTAGGCCATGCGATAGCAAAATCGCACTCGGCTCCAGTGATTGCCAAGGTTAACGCTTTTCCCTTTAGCGTTAATGGTAATGGTGCTACAGACGCCCCTATTTTTGCAACCGCTAATAACACAACGACAAACTGCATGTTATTAGGACATAACAAAGCAATACGCGTGTTTGGTGTTACACCGATATTGACTAAACCTTGAGCAAAACGATCCACTTGAGATAATAGTTCGTGATAAGTAACTTGCTGCTCATTATAAATGCAAGCGACTTTATTAGGTGAGTGGTTATTGTGCTCATTAATCCGCTGGTAAATATTCATATTATTCATTACTGTTGCCAAAATCTAATTCTACATAATTAAAATGGCTTGTTGATGCTTGCGGAAAAAGAGATTGTGTAATCTTTAACGCTTCTGAATTAGCCGGTATTTGAGAAAACCCCATATACTGATTTAATAAATTAACAAACTTATTTTCTTGATTAATTACCGCTAACCAATGACCTCGCGGAAATAAAGTACGTGTGTATTCGAGTTGCCATTGCAGTGCTGCCATTGCAATATTAAATGACACATTGCCTTGTGCTGTAAACCATCCACCATACAAGTATTGCTTTAGACAATTGCCATTTTTAGAATCTAAAGCGCTTTTTTGACTGAACATTTGATGCCAAATATAGAGTAATGGTTGTTCACTTTTATATAATACATAGGACTCTCGTTGATTATTAATATTAAACCACCACAGATAATGCTCAAGCGGTTCAATCTCGCTTTGAATGGTCATTCTTTCGCTGTTATTCGGCAGATTACGAGATTCTCTATAATGATTAATATCTTTATCGTTAACTTTACGAATAGTTAATGAATCATTTAGCGCTATTATATCCTTGTCATTACTTAGCGTGTTTACAACATTTGTTGGTAATGAGTTAGTTAAGGTATGCAATTCATCACAAAGTAATATATTTACAATATTAAAAACGCCATTCCCGTCAACGTTAACAGTGGCTGATTCACGTAACAAGGTTAACCTTGGCAGTTGCAATAAAGCCATCTCAATTAACTTGCCAAAACTAGGGATATCTTCCAACGCTAAAAAAGGAAGGTGTAGGTGATGCGCTAAGTCATCTAAGTCACAATAATTATTTTGTTGGTTAGCCGCAATTGAAAAAGTAATTGCCGGCGTTTTAGTCGCTGCTAATTCATATAATGAAGTGCCAAGTGCGCCCACAAACAAATCAGTTTGCAAGTAATAATCAGCCAAACATTTAGGCTGATAAAGTAAAATAATGTTTCTATATCGTGTAGCTAGCGCTTCAATAACATGAGCATTTTCAGCCTTAGGGCCAATCACAATAGAAATTTCTATCCTCGGTAGCGACTTCATTTCTTGGGATAAAACCTCAACAATGTCAGCAATAAGTTGAAGGTCCCCTCCCCCACCGAGCGACATTAAAACTTTTTTTATGGCTAGATTATTATTGTTCTTAACCCGCTTAACATTCGAGTAAGCGGGCGATAATATGGCATATTGCGGGCCTAAAAATGTTCTACAACTTTCTGGGACTTTATGCTGATAGCGCTCATTGGTTTTTAAACCAACCCACTTTGCGTCAAAAACAATATCGCTACAATGCTCTCTAGCAAGATCATCAAAAACAATAACGCGTTTATTTGCATTTTTAAGGGTTTGTTCCCAGTTATAACCTAAGTCATAACTATCCAAAATAACATGTTCAATGCTAGGGAAAGCGGTAATAAACGCTAGTGATAACTGCGCATCTTCGTGCTCGTCATTAGGAGCTTTTTCAAGGTAAAAAAATAGACTGTTAAGCTCAGTTAAAAAAGGTAACAGACTATTTTCTTGGTTGTCGGCAAGATAGTCAAAAATAAAAATTGATTGAAAACCTTTATTTTGCAATGCCAAGGCTAGCCACTTCATGCGCATTACATGGCCAATACCTACTGAAGTAGAAACTCGAAAAGCAAACATCATATATGTTACTTGCTCACTAACGTTTTTAACAGACCACCAACGGTCGCGTTATTACCATCAAGTAATTCATCAGGTGAAATAGTTAATGAATATTCTGTTTCTATTGCCATAATCATGGTGAGTATTTCAAAGGAATCAAGCAAACCTGATTCAACAAAATTAAACTCAAGTAAGTTACTTTCTGTGGTTTCAATACCGCGCTCCATCAGAAACGCTTTGAAAAATGACTGTAATTTTTCTTCTATTAACATGTGTTATTTATCTCGTATATTTAAGCACTATTTTAAGTCACTATATCTAGGCAAGGTGTTGCCATGACAATTGTGTACCTCGGGTAAGGTGTTTACCTGATTTTCGACCTAACACTCTAATAATATCTTTAGGCATTAACTCCCCACCGCCAGGTCTTAAATTAGCGATATTATCGCGAGTAAACATCTCGCCAGCTTGAATATCTTTTATTACATATAAACAGCGACGTGATGTTGATGTTGTTAATGGGTAATCTACTTGCCCAATAGCTTTTTCAACTTGGCGTACCCCATGAACTAAGGCTTTTAGTTCGTCAGGCGTCATAGAAAAAAAGCTGTCTGCGGTCTCATCGTCTTTACTCATGACAAAGTGTTTTTCAATTACACAGGCCCCAAAGGCAACTGAGGCGATTGGCACATCATTACCTAAAGTATGATCAGACAAACCAACAGGACATTGGAAACTTTTACCTAAATGAGGAATAGTACGTAAGTTAATACTTTCTGCTGGGGCTGGATAAGTACTGGTACATTTCAGTAAACAAAGCTCGGTAGCACCTTCAGACTCAACAATTTGTACGGCTTCCGCAATTTCTGCCAAGGTTGCTCCCCCCGTAGACATGATAATAGGTTTGCCGGTTTTAGCCACATAACGAATAAGTTCATGATCAATAATTTCAGGTGATGCAATTTTATATGCTGGTGAGTCGAAACTTTCTAATAAATCAACGGCTGAATTATCAAACGGTGATGAAAAACAAGTAATCCCAATACTGTTTGCTAACTCAATAATTTCTTTATGGAAATCCCAAGGCATATATGCACCTTTATATAAATCATAAAGATACTGACCTTTCCATGCCCCTTGGGCTTCAAAGTGCGGTAACTTACAGTCCATAGTCAGCGTATCAGCAGTGTATGTTTGTAGCTTAATAGCATCTGCCCCCGCTTCTTTTGCCGCATAGACTAGCTCTTTCGCTCGCCCTAAATCTTGGCCGTGGTTTGCCGACATTTCGGCAATAATATATACAGGTATTCCTTCACCTATACTTCGACCATTTATTTCAAAACTATTTTTAAAAGTCACCTGTACTTACCTATCCCTATTAACTAATCGGAAAATCAAAACACTTATCTTTTCACCTTAATTGTCACGTATAGACAACTAAAGATGAAAAAATTTAGAAAACCCTGTACATCAGGATTATAAATATTGGGTATACGTCTGGTATGATAATGGGAACCTATTTCAGCATTATTCCAGTGGTAGTATAAACTGAGTAACCCCAAAAGGTGCCTATAATCAATATAAATTTCAGAACGATAAGTGAATTTTTCAACTGCATTTATCGTACACATTTTACTTTCTGGCGCTGATTTATTTAATTTCATACAAAACCGCAGCTCTTTAAGACAAATGCAATACCATGTATCTGTATCAAAGGTAAATTTGTGTAATGTATTTTGGTATGATTTATTAAGCATTCTTCCCAATTAACAACTGACTCACCTAAATTTGAAAATGTGACTTCATAGGCCATCGGACGAGAAGAAAATGACAAAGCATAATTATTCATTTCTTTATCTGAATATTTTTCTATTCGTACGTCTGAAGCTATTAAACCTTTAGCTCCGGAGGCCAAAACAATTGCTTTCCATCAAATTATAAAGCTTCAAAGCAGTCTATAAAACCTTGATATTTATTTAAATAATGAATTTACCATCTAAAATATATTGTCCTACAAAAGGGATAGCGACCTTAGGTTTTAAAACGCTACACTTCTTTTGTATCTAATTAAGCATTTCGCCGTGCTTCCATTTGGCAACGGCTAATAATTCCTCTCTTATGTCGAAATACTTTTAAGGGTATGCACCGGCATGAGATAATAACCCAATATCTGGACTACCTGTAAAGGTCAATAATTCAAACTGTGTTTCATCGTACCAACTATCATTAAGGTTAACGACCAACTCTTTACCAACTTTAACAGAATTTCATTAATTGACTTAAAGTGCTCACAATATTAAATCATTAGCAGGAGTAATTTAAGATACTTTATTATTTTGAGCTTTAATTTATGTCTTAAGCTATAAAATAGTGTAGTGATTTGATATCTTTATATAAATATAACTATGATAACAGCCCTTTCAATGTCTAAACTATTTATAATCATTCAAGCAAGAATGACTTCAACTCGCTTACCCAACAAAGTACTTTTACCTATAGGGGAAAAGCCTGCGTTACAAATTATGATAGAGCGATTACAAGGCTGGCGAGAAAATATCATAATAGCAACCACTAACGATGGCTCTGAAGATCCAATAGTTGCCTTATGCGAAACTCTGAATATAAGATATTTCAAAGGAAGTACCGATAACGTGCTTGAACGTTATTATCTTACAGCAAAGAAATTTGGTGCAACTTATGGTGATGCTATCATGCGTTTAACCAGCGATAATCCTTTGATTGATTATGACTTAACATCAAAAGTTATTAAAATCTATCAAGAAAACACTTACAACATGGTTAGTTTAGGACCTCATAGCGGCTTTCCCCGAGGCTTAGATTGCTGTATTTTCGATTTTGACTGCTTAGAAAAAACTCATTTAGGTGCAATAACAGATGCAGATAAAGAGCATGTAACTATGGGGATGACAAAGTTTAGTGACATCGCCTGTTATAACCTCTCAAGTGGCGAAGACCTTTCACATTACCGCCTAACTTTAGATGAAGAAGATGATTATAAAATGATACAAACCGTTTATGCACTTTTTAATAATCAAACAAGTTTTAATTACCTAGAATTGTTAGCGGCATTAAAAGACAACCCTGAAGTCATCAAAATTAATCAACATATAGAACAGAAAAAATATTAAAAAATAATCATGCAATAATAGATGCTTATTTAATAATGACTGAAATAATATACATTATTCAGTTCAGTGTATTCTATTAATTTTGTTCGAACTAAGGCGTAAGCCATTAAAAAACTAAAGGAGGCTTCAATGAGTACGACACAAGATTTGATAATATACGGTGCAGGTGGTAATGGGATAAAATTTTTCAATTCATTAAAAGATAATGGTTATAACATTATCTTTTTTTTGGATTTATATTCGAAAAAACAAGAGCATAATGGCATCAAAATATACCGCCCACATACATCACCAACAAAAAATTGTACTGTACTTATATCCGTATCATGTTATAGCCGTCAAATAGCTGACGATTTAAAAGAGCAAGGATACAATATCTGTCTTGATTTTAATCAATGCCTTAAAAGATTTCCAACACTTTTAAACCAATTTATATTACCCGAAAAATTATTAGACTGTACCAACGAAACAAAAAATAATTTAAATAAAATTAAAAATTTAAATTTAATGTTCAAAGATGAAGAAAGTAAAAATGCATTACAAAGAATATTAGCATTTCGATTAGCACCATCATCTAAGACTTATATTGAAAACGACTGGCAGGTTCAATACTTTCCTAATGATTTACCATTATCATCCGTACTTAAGAGACCAATAGTAATGTTAGATTGTGGTGCATTTACAGGAGATACTCTTCCTATAGCACTAAGTTTCTTTAAAAAACATAAAATAGATGTTAGTTCTATTAGTTTATTTGAACCTAATTTAAATAATAATGTTGTATTACAAGAAGTAATAGAAAAATTCACCACACCTGAATATTTGCTAATTAATTACCCTTGTGGGGTTTGGTCAAAGAATACAATACTTAATTTTGAGCTTGGTGCTGAGACTAGCCACATAGTAAATACTAAATCAGAGAGAAGTGTACAAGTACCCGTTGTAAGCTTAGATGCGGTAGCTTATGGGTACCAACCAAATCTTATTAAAATGGATGTAGAAGGAGCTGAAATAGAAGCGATAAAAGGAGCACGAAAAATAATCAGACAATATAGACCTACCTTAGCTATCTCGGTATACCACAAAGCTAGTCATTTATGGGAAGTAGCCTTCTTAATCAACGACATTAATCCTAATTATAATTACTATCTACGTACACACGGTGATTTAGGAAATGAAATTATTTTATACGCATTACCGACATAAATTTACGCTTGTGAATAAATGCTACACCGCTAATGAGCATATTAGTTAACGTATATTAAAAGCCCATAGTTTACTTTGTGTAGCCTTTTCTTAATCGTCATAACCACTTAATATTTCTTTAACATTATCATACTTC
The DNA here is from genome assembly GCF_002843355.2 of Colwellia echini. Classification (GTDB taxonomy): domain Bacteria; phylum Pseudomonadota; class Gammaproteobacteria; order Enterobacterales; family Alteromonadaceae; genus Colwellia; species Colwellia echini. The sequence continues at coordinate 60,778 of NZ_PJAI02000009.1, read as the reverse complement.
TTAATTTGTTGAGTAACCTCAGAAATAAACATAGAAGTAATTAAAACTACAAATTGATTATCACTACTTAATATTTCATCCGGTTTATTTATTCTATACCCGTAGATATTAGTTCCTATTTTATTAGGATCGTTGTCACAAAAATAATCAGGCTGAATACCATTACGCTCCAAAAGATCCATTATCAACACCAAGCCACTCCCTGTACCAAATAATAATATTTTATTATCAGTTTCCTTTAATCTTTTGATATAATTAAGTTTCTCAGTTTCTATATTTTGTTTGGTTTTATAATTAATAGAAAAAAAAGATTGCGATTTTTTAATAAATGATTTTACATCACTTTTTGTTTCTTCATTCAATTTGTCCAAATAAGGAATTATTTTCTCCCTAGTATTGTTGCTATATGCTATTTCTTCTTTCGTATCTCCATATGCAATGCCATATCGTAACTCTTCTCTGGGTTGCCATTCACAAGCAGAAACGTTCTTCTGTGGAATTACAATAGGTATACAACCACACATTGCAGCAAACATTGTATAAGCAGTTTGAAGGTCATATGAATAAAAATATTTAACTTTATTAAATATAATCTCCATCTCGGAGTGATTCATTCCATCAATTTTGATTGAATTTTCAAGGTTATGAGAGATTTCTCTTCCTCTCCCTTTCCTTAAAAGATAACCGCTACCACTTCTTTTGTTGAAATTGGTTTGTTGCCATAATTTTTTATTGAAATAAGACACATATAATTTATTCTCTAAATTAGAATTATAGTCTGTATCGTTAAATACAATTTGTTGATAGAAATACAGTTCATTATTTCCATAGTTAATTTTATTTGTAAAAAAACCCGGTTTATTCAAAAACCATCTAATGACATGCTTTGCATTAAGAGGATTACCGCTAACTATTTCAGTATAAACAACTATAAAGTCATCTAGTTTATCGGTATTAATTGCAGGAGTATTAAAGTCGTCATGTACCTTCACCTCAGACTCAAGCGTTCCGAGCCATATAAAGGCTTCAAATCCATTATAATTTATTAAGTCACATAATCTGTGCATGGCAATAGACCCACCATTAGTTTCCACAAAACCTGGCGTGTACATTATATATTTCTTCACAGGCAATCACTATCGATCGCATACAAGATTGCTTCCGCCCCAGTGTTGGTATAATAATCAAAGTACAATTTATAATTAGGATTAATTTTTTTTATTATTGAAGTGATTGTGATTAAATCATCTTTTTTATGATAAACGCTAATAGCGAGTTTAGGTTTATCTTTCTTGATACATTCATATGCGCCATTGAGTGCAGGTACTTCAGCACCTTCGACATCCATTTTTATGAAGTCAATTTTCTCAATCTCTTTAGTTTTCACCATATCATCAATACTTAAAGTTACTATAGAACTTTGGTACTTCCCTTTTTGAGCGACAACACTTGCATTTCCTTTATCTAAATAACTTAATTCAAGATTTGATTCACTCCAAATAGCATTATTAATGATTTCAACTTCATCAGATATATTATTATTTAAAAGTTGCTGATTAATGGTCTTTATACTGGAAGGTAAAAATTCATATACATATATTTTTTTTGCTCCTTTTGCATAAAAATATAATGCGGTATCACCAGTTGCTCCTCCGCAGTCAATAACAACATCATCTTTAACTACTTCTATATTAATTGATTTTTGCTTATACGCATATTGTTCCAATATAAAATCAAGGATGATTCCAAGCTCTCCTCCAATAAATTTAAGATTGTAATTTATTGGAGATAGATCATACATGTTTAATTTTTTGTCGATGCGTAAACTGGAAGATATTTCCAACTGCTTTTGCAAGTTATGTTCATCAAAGGGAAGCCTATTTTTAAGGGCGCCTATTGCTCTAAACACAATATAATCTAAATATTTTTCTTTACTATAATCATCCGATAATAGTAAATATATTTCAGAAAACTTATCAATATTAATAATGAAAAAATTATTTTTATTAATTACTATAGAGCTATAGTCATCCTGAGTTATGTATTTTTTTGTTAGTAGCTTGAAAGTACGCTTCATTAATGAAATAGCTACTTCAAAGCTATAAATAATAAAGATTCGTGACGATAAAGATGTTCTAAATACATCATAATAACCATGTTTATTGTTGTGTAGCTCTTTCGTATACTTACAAAAAAACTCTTTATAGAAATATTTCATTGAAAACCTTAATTTATAAAATAAAACTTTTTATGATTCTATCTTCATTCAATTTCATCTGTTTAAAAACATTTAGTATTTGAGGTGTTGCTTGAGTAGCTGAAATAAGTATTGGATAATCATTTTCTAATAAAATAGAAGGGTCATATACCTTATAACCCATAAATTCATTTCCAATTTTACTGGCTGTATTATCTACCAAATATTGTATATTCGTATTTTTTAAAAAAATACTGCTAGCTAATAGTTTTTGAGTTTGAATTCCTGCCCCCCAAATAACAATATCGGTGAACTTGCTATAGTCGGCTAATATATAAGTACAATCTAACTCATGCAATTTATTAGTTAATAGCCTATACATTTCAATAGTATAAGGTAATCTAGCTCTTAATAAGTCATCGACGAATACCAACCTTACGTTTAATTGAGTCAATGCTCCATATAGCAAAACAATTGATAATAAAGATTCAAAACATATAACTTCTTTTTTAAAATCAAAACTAATTTGAAAATTGCAATCGTGTAGTTTTCGTTCGTCTATTAGCCTTACAAATTCGGAGATATTTAATCTATCCCTGTTTTCATCCAAAATAATATATTTAATAGTAATGTTTTCTGGCTTCTGCTCCGAATATTTTACAAGGTTATTAAATACCGTATCAAAACCTTTGTGCTTTCTGACTTGATAAAATGTCTCTTCAGTGCCAGCATCAATACTTGTTATAATTGACACTTTATCAATATCTATCAGCCTTTTAATTGTTTCATTATATTTAGTGCTGTTAGTAATTACCCTTTGCTTTATGGTTGATGAGCTTTGACTTACTTTATTTAGAAGTAATGTAAAATTATCACCTAATGTTGGTTCCCCGCCCCCATAAACTACAATTGCATTGTTGCTAAGAGCATTATCCTCAACTAACTCATCAAGAAGCACATCTACCTCATAAGAGCTTTTCTTCCCGCCGTAATATGTATCACTACAATAAGTGCATTTCATATTACAAACAGAGTGATATTCAAATGATAGGTATTGAATATCTAATTCATTGAGACTTGGCCAATCTTTGAATTCCAGAAATGGGCAGCCCCCGCATTCTTCTGAAGCTCCTTTGTTTATTTTAACGTATAAGTCCTTTTTAGCTTTTAATATGTTTTGGGCTGAAAATTTTTTGATAGAGTCTTTTTTATTATCTAAAAGAACTACATCTCCTTTCATTTTATTATTAACAAAAAACCTTTTACAGCATGTTCTAATTTCATCAGGCGCAAGGAATAATGAATGATGTAAGTCATAGCAACTCCAACTTTTACCCGATATATCGCTCACAAAATAATTAAGATCTTCGATTAATGTATTACTTTCTATATTTTCTTTAAAAAAAGTATAAATCATATAATATTTAGTGGTTAAAACAGGTGTTTTTACTTTGATAGGAATAAGTTGTAGCGCTGAATATACTTCATCATATAATTGCTTATATAGAGATAGAGGAGCATCTACTTCTTGATTACACAACGTTCTTATTCTTGTGGCACAAACACCAATAATTCCAACATAGTAAGCAATGATTCTATTCTCGTTATTACTGTTGTTATTCTCGAGATAGTTATACATTTCTTTACAGGCTCTAAAAATACCGGTGAAATGTTTTATTGATGTATTATTGACAATAGAGTTTTTATGATTGAGTTTTAAATATAAAGATTTATCCACTTCCCCTAAATATTCACAATGTAAGTATGCTTTAAAAAGAAAATCTATATCTTCATGGTACCCACCAAAAAAACTTAACTTATTTTTTTCAATCAACTCTCTTGATATTAAGGTATAAATAACAGAACCATCCATATATAAGGATAAGTAATCTAAAATTAATTCATCTTTATTTTTTCGTAACGATTGGAAGTCATTTCTAGATGTATTATGGGAAAAAACAGTAGAGTTGTTATCATATTCAAAGTTATATGCTACAAGATCGTATTTAACTTGGCCTCTTTGAATATACTCGTATAAGGTTTGTAAGGCACTACTGTGTAATTGATCATCAGAATCGATAAACATAATCCAATCGCCCGTGGCATTTTTAATACCAATATTTCTAGCTCCCCCCGGCCCCTCGTTAGACTCTGTTGTAAAAACCCTAATGTCTGTATATTTTAAAGATAATGCTTCTATTTGGTTAAATGTATCATCGGTTGAACAATCATCAATAATAAGTACCTCTAGATCATAGAAATCACTTCTTTGTATTAAAATACTGTCAATACATTTAGTTATATAGATTTGAGCATTAAAGGCAGGTATTATTATTGAAAATTTCATAGGGTATTCTTAGTCACTAAATTTAAAAATCAAGGTGGATGATACTGTATTTAATTAGTTACTTTCTCATACTTAATATGTCAGTTGATACTACAATAGACAGGCATTCAATGGTTTTATGTGTATAAGAAAATATCAATAAATCACTGAATAGGACAATTCAAATAAGACTAGTGATTGTGAATGTAGGCTACCACAGAACATAATTAATTAACTAGAATAAAGTTGATAAAATAAGTCTTAATCTACTTCGAAATTCATAAATTAAAGCAATAACTTAGATACTTTCACCTACAATTAAGATCGCTAATTAAAAATCAACTAAAAGTATTATAGCAGCTCAATGGAAACTTATGAGTTTAAGTATACGAACGTTAATGCGGTCAAAGGAAATATGTAAATGATTAATGTGACAAAAACATACTTACCATGCAGAAAAAAATTTCATGCGTACGTAGATAAAATTTTTGAAAGTGGCTGGGTAACTAATAATGGTCAGATGGTACAAAGGTTAGAAGAAAGGTTATCTTCTTACTTAGGTGTTAAAAATATAGTTTTAGTTGCCAATGGAACGGTTGCACTAGAAACGGCTTATAGAGCTTTAGATTTAAAAGGCCATGTGATAACAACCCCTTTTAGCTTTGTAGCAACAACTAGCTCTCTGGTCACTAATGGACTAACCCCCATTTTTGCAGATATAGATCCTACTACTTTAAATATAAACCCGAATGAAATTGTCAAATCAATTACAAAAGATACTACAGCAATTGTTCCTGTTCATATTTTCGGAAATGGATGCGAAGTTGATGAAATTCAGCGCATTGCTCATAAGAATAAATTAAAAGTAATATACGATGCAGCACACGCATTTGATGTAAAATATAAAGGAGATAGTATCTTAAATTATGGTGATATTTCCACTCTCAGTTTCCATGCAACCAAAATTTTCCATACTATAGAGGGAGGCGCTTTAATTATTAATGACGACTCTCTTGTACAAAAAGTTAAGCATCTCATTAATTTTGGTATTGAAAACACAGAGTCAATTGTAGCACTTGGAACAAATGCAAAGATGAATGAATTTGAAGCTGCAATGGGTTTATGTATACTTGATGAAATAGAGAATATTAAAGAGCAACGTAAACAGCTTCATCATGATTATCTTGAAGGCCTCTGTGGTTTAGTGAAATTTCAAAAAATTAATACTGACTCGTCCATTAATTATAGTTATTTCCCGATTATTTTAAAAAATACAAATCAAAGAATTAAAGTACAAAGTGCATTAAATACGGCAAAAATTTTTCCTAGAAGATATTTTTTTCCATCGTTAGATACTCTGACATATATTGAGCCAACACAATTTATGGAACACTCCAGAGACATCAGTGAAAGGATTTTATGCCTTCCTTTGTACCCTCAGTTATCTAAATCAGAACAAAAGACAATAATAAATATAATAAAAAGCACTTTATAAATATAGAATTGATTGAGGTTGCTTATTGAGTAACATCAATATGATAAGGTAATAAAATGAAAAAAATAATTATGTGTGATGCAAACTTTAGTGTATTACCAATATTAAAAGCAATTAAGAAAAAAAACTATCACTTAACTGTAGTTGGAAAGTTGTTGAGTGATCCATGCCATCTATTGGCAGATCATTCTCTACAATTAGATTATTCAAACATTGCCGCTTTATTACAATATACCCAAGAAAATGAATACTCTGGAATTGTCCCTGGTTGTAATGACCAATCTTATATATCCTCCTCATGGGTAGCCGAGAAATTAAATTTACCAGGTTTTGATAGCTTTGAAACATCTTTAATAATTCATCATAAAGATAAATTTAGAACTTTCGCAGAAAAAAACAATTACCCTATCCCGAAAGCAGTTTACAAAATTGAAGATGTTCATAAACTTAACTTTCCAGTTTTAATTAAGCCTATTGATTCATTTAGCGGTAAAGGAATCAATAAAGCTTATAATATGGATGATGTTAAAGTATTTTGGGATCAAGCAAAGAACTATTCAAAAGAAGGTTGTGTGATCGCTGAAGAGTTTATAGAAGGCGATTTATATAGTCACTCGGCTTTTATTAAGAACAAAAAAATAATAGCTGATTTCTTTGTTAATGAATATTGTACAGTTTACCCTTATCAAGTAAACAGCTCTAATGTTTCTACACAACTTCCAGAAAAAATCAAAACGTTATTAAGGGAATGGCTCGATAGTTTTTCAAATGATTTACATCTTTGCGATGGTTTAGTTCATACACAATTTCTAGTGAATAGTGATAATATCTATTTAATAGAAGTTGCAAGACGGTCACCCGGTGACTTGTATAGTCAATTAATTGAAAAAAGTACAGGTGTGAATTATGCGGAACTTTACTCACTCCCTTTTTGCCATGTAGAGCTACCTTCAAAAATCAACATCAAAGAATCAAAATATATTTCAAGGCATACCGTAAGTACAAATAAAGATTGCGTTTTTATTGGTTCAACTATCAATGTTAAGAGTATTCAGACCCAAAGTATTTCTCTAAAGTATACAGGTGAATTTATGAAAGCAGCTCCATTTGGAAAGTCAGGACTTTACTTTATTGAGCATAAAAATTCACTCTTAATGGAATCAATAACCCCAAAATTAAAAAATTTTATTGATATTGAAACTCAATAACATAATTGTAGTGTATTGGCATAGTATAGTTAAATTATGCATCTAACTAGAGGTCTTGATTCGCTGTTGTAATCAATGAATTTAGACCTGCTAATATTCACTTATCTCAAGCTTTAATATTAATATTATGCCCAACATTACCGACTAAATTATTTGAAGGTGCAGCATTTTCAATTAGCTGGAGGGCCATTTCCCCTTTATCTTCTGCTAATTCTTTAGCTTTAACTGCTGCTTCTAAATGAGTGCCATTACCGTTATTAGTGGGAGCAAAATTTGGTGTATTAGTGATGTTAATTGTCATAAGTCACCTTTAGGTAAGTATAAATACGTATAATTGTAATTAATATAGTCTGTATCGGCTGATTTACAACTTACTTTAACGATACCTTGAATAAAACACTTATAGCTTATGTAATTTAATTAGCTATAGGTTCATTTATATTTGAGCTTACTAGGTATTTATTGACTTTAATAGTTCACCAAATAAAAAATTAACATGCTCTCTAAAAATCTCAAGACTATAATTAATAAACTCTTTTCTTTCTACTGGGTCGGTATATAAGAAACAATGACTCATTATATAAGTTTGAAAATATTTAAACGTTCCTTGAATCAACCAATAGTTAACTTGATAGCCCTCTCTTGCTTCTAACTGCACTAATAAATGATGTTGTCTAGCAAATAAATCCGCAAGTTCTTCTCTAGAGTTAACTTCTGTTGTAATTATTAGCATTAATTGTTCTAGAGTAACCTTTAACACTTTAAATGTTTTATCTGCCATTTTAGACAGTTTTTTAGCAGTAAATGCTTTATTATCGAAAGCAGTGTTTAATAAGTCAGTTAAAAATTCATTTTTACTTATAGAGTTACTGGACAGCTTAATATCTTCAATTTTAAATGGTTTGGCATTAGCAATTAAAGCCCCATCAGCACAGTTATAAGCATTCACATCTGTATTTTTTGCAAGCAGCATTTCAATTCCTACTCTAGATGAGTCAAAAACTTCAGTACTGAATACAAAATCACGAAAATTACCTTTACGTGAAATATCCTCTGTCATAATACTATCAATTCCTGCTTGGTCAGGAGTTGATGTCCTATAATCGTCATCGTAATAAAAACTATCTTTAGAGTGATGATGTTGATTGCTAATATAACCAAAATCAGTTCCAAGCAAATATATTTCTTTAAAACCTAACGAAGTAATTAATGCCATTGCGGCATTAGGGCAAGTTGGGTTGGTGTGCTCTGGTGCTACATAAACATTTAGCGGATCTAATTGTTCAATATATTTTCCGCCTGCGTCGTTAACTTTTTTTAATAACAAAGGGGATTTAAATTTTTTCAATAACTCCGAATACACAGTATTAAGTGCGATTATCTGTATATCCTTGAGTTTCAAATGAGAATCTTCTTGTTGCTTTTCAACTTCTTCCATTATTGGCAACATCTCAACTGGACGTTCCATTTCTATGTGAATATCAGGCTTAATATTATTTTTTAATAACGCACGTAACGTTGTTCCACAACTTACAATAATAATATCATTTTGATTCTGTTTAAGAAATTCTAAGGAAAAATCCAATGAGGGGCCATTAGCAACAATAAATATTTGACGTTTAGGATCTTGATTAACAAATTCAGTCTGCTTTTTACATACTTTATAACCTAACTTGAGATTAGCTAACGTATGTCTAAAGCCAATAATTTCATCTTCCATGAAACCAAAACCAAATGCTAACCTATAACCAATAGTTTTTAGTAAACGTAATGATGCATCATTGGTTTCACTATTATAGTGTTGATAGAAATAGAAACGTGCTAAATAAAATCGCCCGTGTTTTATTAATATATCATTAATACCATTAATTACATCTATATCATTATTACCAATTTTAACGTTAAAACTTCCGCCATTGGCTATACATCGCTCTATAAGTGGACGCAATTCAATACAATGTAACATTGCAAAAAAAACGTCTGTAGAATGTTCACAAAGTAAAAAGTGTTGTACCTTTTTATTTTGAAATAGCTCAGTTATTTGGTAACCTAAGCCGGATCCTACCATACAAACAAAGTCGTATCGTTCTTCATTGAATGGTGTTTTATTATCGTTTTTGACTTGTCTATTACTTATTTTATTCAAGGCTCGTTGATGATCATATATGCAATTAGCATCATCGATTTTAGAAAGCTCTAAGTTATAATACAACGGATTCCTAATAAACTCTGCAACTTGATTACCGCTGAATTCTTCGGCTTGACCTTTATATACACTCTGTCCATTATTGAAAAGATCGATCTTCCCATCATCATCTATAAAAACGCCTGAATCCGTTGGAGTATAATTTTTGAATATATCAAATATGCTTGGCATAAAATATTGCAGCGTATCTAAATTAGCTTTTAGAGTCGCGTTTAGTAGCATTTTCTTTATAGTTAGATCAGTAGTATCCAAGTTATCTCTCCAAACATATTTCATATAATATATTGAATAATATACTAAAAAATAAAATCAAAAGATATAATTAATGAGGGGTAAAGCGATGAGAGGATAATTTAAATGACATAGATGCAGCCAAATAGGATGGCTGCATAAAACGATTAACGGCTATTTTAGTTAGAACTGCTTACTACACCTGGCATATTATCTAACTGCGCCATTAAGTAGCTACTTGTGGAGTTTAGCCCCGCCACTAATAAATCCATACTGTTATATTGCGCATATAAGCGAGCTTCAAGAGAATCCATTTTTCTGGTGAAAGCTGCTCGTTCATCATCGATTTTAAGCAGGCTTTGCTCTCTACTATCAATTCGACTCTGAATTATTCCGTCTGACGCGGTATAAAAATCAAGAATATTAGTCATGCTAGCGGCAAAACCAGGCTTACTATCTGTGCCCACTAAAAGTTGTTGAACATTATCAACATTATTATTAATAAACTCATTAAGGTCTTCGCTATCAATACTCATTTTGCCGTATTGATCAGATCTAACGCCAAGTTCTGACAGTGTCATTGTTTTGTCACTGCCGAAGTCAAAACTTGCTGTAAATTCATTTCTGATTTTAGTCATTACCCCTCTGAGTAATGAATCGCCAATCATTACTCCGCTATTTCCATCACCAACTTGTCCAAAGTTAGTATTTAAATCAACAAGTTTATTATAAGCAGTGACAAATTCTGTTAAACTTTTTTCAATATTACTATTATCTTCTTTAACACTTACCCGGCTATCAGTATCATCAACACCCTGTACTTTTTTTACAGTGATATCAATACCATCAATTACATTATCAAATTTATTGGTGGAGCTACTAATAGTTACCGTATTATCAATGGTAATTTGAGCATCAACGGCTGCTGTTGCTTCTGTCAAGTTTGTAGAAGCTAAACGAGATAAACCCAAAGTGTCGGTATGGTTAGAGTCACCTAAATCATCAACAGTAACGGTAATCGCATTTTCGACACCTGTTTCTCTACTACTAAAGACTAATCGTTGACCATTATCATCAGTAATGATTGTCGCATTGATTGACTCATTGTCCGTACTGTCATTTATTTTGTCACGAATTTCTGACAGAGTTTCAGTATCAGATACATTGATAGTAAAAACGTTATCACCTGAGGAAAATGATAAAGTTCCTTCGCCGACAGCCTCCTCACTTTGAATTTCTTCAGAAACAAGTTTATGAGCAGCAGCCAGTGAATCAACTTTAATATCATATGCGCCAACACTTGCGTCAGAGTTTGAAGTTATTGAAATGAAATCATCGGCTCCACTGACGGTTCGTTGTTGGTATTTATCAACATCAGCTATACCAGCAAGTGCCTCTTCTACAGCTTCTAGAGCCGACTTAAGTGAGCCTGCTGCTGAAATATCAGCGGTAGTTACAGATTCTTTATAACTTAGACGGGATTCATAAGGGGTTTTTTCGGCATTAACAATAGCTTCAACTATTGAGCCAACCTCTAAACCTGAGCCTATACCTTGAAATGTAATACTCGGCATTACAATACTCCCATTTAAGCCAATTAAATGCTTTTAAAAAATACAAAGAAATTATATTTAACAATTATACCTTAGAGTCAACAAAATTTCCTGTTGCTTCTGATAACTTAGCAACTAGTGATAAAACCTCTTCTGTTGGATATTGCTTAATAACATCACCAGAGTTTTTATCGATAACTTTTATCACATCACGTCCAGAGTCATCATCAACAATAAACTCTAAACCTCGATTCATTGTTCCAATAAACTCTTGCAATTGTTTAGCCACATTTTCAAGTTGTGTAGGCGACATCAATTCATTTTTTTTATCTTTTGTCGCTTTTTCATTAATTTGATTAAGGAGATTATCCTCTTCAGTGGTGTTATTACCTGCTAAGCTAGGGGCAACGTCGATTGTATCAACGGTTTTCTGCCCACCCCTTGGTACTTGTACAGGGTTAGCTGACGAGACATCACCAGTTGTTGCGTTTAGTTCTACACTCATTATAGTCTCCTTAATTACTAATAACTAAAGTAATCAAAAATCAATCGCTAGTTAATACACGAAAGGAGATGTGTTATCACCTCTCCTTTATATGTTAACTAGCTATAACTTACCTATTCAATTAAATTAAGCTTAAAGCTGCCTGTGGTAACTGATTAGACTGTGCCAAAATGGAAGTACCTGCTTGTTGTAATATCTGGTTCTTCGTCATTTGTGCTGTTTCTGATGCAAAATCGGTATCTTGAATACGACTACGTGATGCTGATACGTTTTCTTGTATATTAGATAAGTTATTAATAGTGTGACCAAATCTATTTTGAACCGCACCTAAATTAGCTCTGCTATCACTGATTTCAAGTAATGCCGCATCAATTACTTTTAATGCGTCCGCAGTTCCAGAAACTGTAGATATATTAATATCATCAGTATGTAAATCAACATTCGTCGCTGCTGCAGCACTTGTTATTGCAGTTAACCCTGCCGCTGTATTATCAGTGCCTGAAATGGTTACAATATCTGTCGCTGCAGACCCTGCAATATTACCAGTAAGTGTTATTGCACTAGTTGTTCCATCTAAAGTTGCAGTAAGTCCTAAACCGTTACCGGCGGCATTAATTGCACTTGTTAATGATGACAAATCAGTAACACTTGTCATATCGACATCAACACCAGTGCCTGATACATCTATATTCAATGTTCCTCCACCAATAACCGAGGTAGCAATTGCATTACTAATTTCTGGTCCTCCAGCAGTCATTGCATGAGTCCCTACAGTACCAAGCGTATCAGCGCTAATATCTCGTAAACCGATTGTAATTGTTTCTGCTGAGTTTGAACCCACTTGGAAAGCTTTAGTACCAAAACTACCATCAAGTAAGTTAGTACCACCAAACTGCGTGGTTTCTGCGATACGAGTCAATTCAGTTTGCAGTGCTGTTACTTCTTTTTGTAATGCATCTCTGTCGCCGGAAGAGTTTGAACCGTTAGCTGATTGCAAAGATAATTCACGCATACGTTGTAGAATATCAGTTGATGCTTGCATCGCACCTTCTGCTGTTTGTGCCATTGAAATACCGTCATTAGCATTACGCTGAGCAACACCTAAACCATTTATTTGTGAAGTCATACGGTTAGCAATCTGCATACCTGCTGCATCATCTTTTGCGCTGTTAATACGCATACCTGATGATAAACGCTGCATAGATTGCTCTAAACCAGCACCTGATTTTGTTAAATTGCGTTGTGCGTTTAATGACGCTGTATTTGTGATTACTGATAAAGCCATGATGTAACTCCTAAGTGCAATAATATATGTTTAAAAATTAGTTTTATTTAAATTTCACTTCGGAGCTATAATTTTATCATTAAGCCCCTTGCTAATCACTTTAACGGCGAGACTTAAAAATACTTTAGTGATTATTTATAAAACAATCTTATTTTATATAATGATCACTTTATAAATAGTCAATATGAGTAATATCAATCCAAATAAGCTTGCGCTTGTTTACTGTTATTTCGCAATAATGTTACGTCGTGAGAGTTTATCTGCAACTTAAATTATTTATAAATTAAGTTGCATAATGTCAAAGAAAGGAACATTTAAACTTTCAAATTTATTATTAGCGATAATGATCTACCACAGAAAGAAAACACAGAGCTAAAAGCAGCGTAATGATGTATGAGGGGTATTATTAAACCACGAAGTAAATCACTTAAAAATAATCAAAAAAAAAGGATTGGTGTTACCACCAATCCTTTTTATTTATGTCCCAGCAAGTACTACTATAGAGCGAGTGCTTAGTTTAAATATACTTATATTAAACTTAATGCTGCCTGTGGTAACTGATTAGACTGTGCCAAAATTGAAGTACCTGCTTGTTGTAGTATCTGATTCTTCGTCATTTGTGCAGTTTCTGATGCAAAATCGGTATCTTCGATACGACTACGTGATGCTGACACATTCTCTTGAATATTAGATAGATTATTAATGGTATGGCCAAAACGGTTTTGAACCGCACCTAAATTAGCTCGACTATCACTAATTTCAAGTAGTGCTGCATCAATCACAGCTAATGCATCAGCTGTTCCTGCTACCGTAGATATATCAATATCACTTGCATGAACAGTAGATACAGTGCCATTAGCCTGAACTGTAGTGGTACCTGTAATCGCTGTACTTCCATCTGCCTGTGTACCTGATACTGCCAATACATTTGTAGTTGCTGTACCAACAATATCGCCCGTAAAGGTTATGGCACTAGTAGTAGAACTATAAGATGCTTCAATTCCCAAACCATTACCTGCAGCATTAATTGCGCTGGCTAGACTTTCATTATCAGTAACACTTGTCATATCTACCGCGATAGAATTCCCTGATACTGAAACGTTCAATGTCGCACCTTCTGTCGCAGCTAAAGTAGCATCAGCTGCTGATAAAGTAGTTGCAGCTGATATAGTAGTCATATTGACCGACCCCATAGTCTCTGCACTAATATCTCGTAAACCGATTGTAATTGTTTCTGCTGAGTTTGAACCCACTTGGAAAGCTTTAGTACCAAAACTACCATCAAGTAAGTTAGTACCACCAAACTGTGTGGTTTCTGCGATACGAGTCAATTCAGTTTGAAGTGCTGTTACTTCTTTTTGTAATGCATCTCTGTCGCCAGAAGAGTTTGAACCGTTAGCTGATTGCAAAGACAATTCACGCATACGTTGTAAGATATCAGTTGATGCTTGCATCGCACCTTCAGCCGTTTGCGCCATTGAAATACCATCATTAGCATTACGCTGGGCAACATTTAAACCATTTATTTGTGAAGTCATACGGTTAGCAATCTGCATACCCGCTGCATCATCTTTTGCGCTGTTAATACGCATACCTGATGATAAACGCTGCATAGATTGCTCTAAACCAGCACCTGATTTTGTTAAATTGCGTTGTGCGTTTAATGACGCTGTATTTGTGATTACTGATAAAGCCATGATGTAACTCCTAAGTGCAATAATATATGGATAAAAATTGGTTTTAAATTTCACTTCGGAGCTATGATTTTATCATTAAGCCCCTTGCTAATTACGTTAACGGCGAGACTTAAAAATACTTTAGCAATTATTTATAATAAATAATTGCTATGAACACTTAAAAAACATATCTAATTGTTTTTATTATCATTTAATATAAGGGTTGAGTTTTAGGAATTTGAAATAACACGAGCATTCCCTACCTATGATAATGAGGTTCAACTGTTCTAAAATTATTGAACCATTACGAATACAACCAAAAAACATTAAAAGCGAATGCGTTAAACAAACAAAAAAACCATCACAAAAAGTGATGGTTTTTTATAGGGTAATAATTAACTTGTTAGCTATATTATTATTTACTAATAATTAACCAAGTAAACTAAGTGCCGCTTGTGGTACTTGGTTTGCTTGCGCCAAAATAGACGTACCTGCTTGTTGTAATATTTGATTCTTAGTCATTACAGCTGTTTCGGTTGCAAAGTCAGTATCTTGTATGCGGCTGCGTGATGCAGATACGTTTTCTTCGATGTTAGCTAAGTTACCTATAGTATGGCTAAAGCGATTTTGCACCGCACCTAAATTAGCACGACTATCACTAATTTCAAGTAACGCTTTATCAATCACCGCTAAAGCATCCGCTGTGCCAGCGACCGTTGATATATCAATATTGTCAGCATGAAAAGTAGATACCGTACCGCTAGCCTGAACTGTAGAAGGACCAGTAATAGCGGTAGTCCCATCTGCTTGTGTGCCTGTTACTGTCAATATATCCGTAGTGGCTGTGCCAACTATATCACCAGAAAAAGTAATAGTGCTCCCCGCAGAATCATAACTAGCTTCAATTCCCATGCCATTGGCTGCCGCATTAATTGCACTTGCCAAACTTTCGTTATCTGTAACACTTGTCATATCTACGGCTATAGAATTACCTGATACCGAAATATTCAATGTAGCACCATCTGCTGCAGCAAGGGTAGCATCAGCTGCTGATAAAGCTGTTCCTGCCGATATAGTCGTCATATTAACAGCCCCCATACTCTCAGCACTAATATCTCTAAGACCAATAGTAATGGTTTCAGCTGAGTTTGTTCCCACTTGGAAAGCTTTAGTACCAAAACTACCATCAAGTAAGTTAGTACCACCAAACTGAGTGGTTTCTGCGATACGTGTTAACTCAACCTTTAATGCTGCTACTTCTTTTTGCAAGGCATCTCTATCACCTGAAGAGTTTGAACCGTTAGCAGATTGTAATGATAATTCACGCATACGCTGTAAAATATCGGTAGAAGCTTGCATTGCACCTTCAGCCGTTTGCGCCATTGAAATACCGTCATTAGCATTTCTCTGTGCTACACCTAAACCATTGATTTGTGAAGTCATACGGTTAGCAATCTGCATACCTGCCGCATCATCTTTTGCGCTGTTAATTCGCATACCAGATGATAAGCGCTGCATAGATTGCTCTAAGCCTGCACCCGATTTAGTTAGATTACGTTGAGCATTTAATGATGCTGTATTGGTAACTACTGATAAAGCCATAATAAACTCCTAATGTGTTAACTGTTGTTAACGTCTGTTTATGTATTGTGTTATAGCGCTGTCCATAAACCGGACGTTAACGCTTTGTTATTAGAAGCTTGATAAGCAAGCCTCTGCTTTTGCTTATAAAACGAACTATCCAATCATCTGACGATAAATGTAAATGCTCTATTTATAAAATTATTGATAACAAACTCGTTGAAAAACAAAATCAATCTGTTAATCACGGAGATTCTGTAAGTTTTAACTATTAATAATTGATAGTTAGCGACCGACAATTTTTTGTTATCTTTCTTGCATTTTTATACTCAACTTAGATAAAGCATAAAAAATGCCAACTTATAAAATTAATCCTATTTAAAAATAATTAAACCTTATTAAAGGTAATTAAATAACGTTAAACCTTGTACCTTGGTAAAAACTTGTTGTGATGCTTGTAAAGCCAATTGCGATTGTTCAAATTCAGTTATTGCTTTAGCTATATCTAAATCTTCAATATTGGCTTTACCTGACTCTAGACCTAATGCAGTGTCTAAGTGTCTATTGTCTTGGTTTTCCAAGACTTGCAACCTAATTCCAACTTCAGAACGACGTGATGACAAGTGCGTTAAGGTAGAGCTGAGTTGGTCTAAAACTGTGTTGTAATCAACTTGACGTTGTTCAGGTTCACTAGCACTCACACCTTGACCTACCCAAGAAATTGCATTATTAACTGCGTCAAAAATACTCACTTCTTCTTGTTCGCTCATGGTAAAGCTTTCACCCGGCAATGGATTGCCGCTTATCGAAACTTCAATGCCATCAATGGTTATTTTTTTACCGCCTTCGTAATCTGCAACCGGAAAAGTAGTCGTTCCGCCTGCACTATCAGTTACTGTTAGATCTCCAGTTCCAACAGCAAAGTCAAAAGTATAATCATGCGGTGTTGCGCTGGTGTTATAAGTTCCACGGTCAGTAATATTGGCACTTGCTAATGCAACACCTGAGGTATTAGCATTTGGAAAAGCGGGTAATGATGGTGGATAATTAGCACTAAAGTCACCAATAGCATTAGCTACTTTCATAAATGCTGCATCACCCGATTGATTAGTCGCTACATTAATATTTTTTGAAACTTGTAGGGTGTTAACGCCACTATCGCCGCTATAATTTACAGAGCCGTCAGCTTTTTGGCTAAATGGTTGTTGGCTGGTTTGAAAACCTGCAAAAATGTAATCGCCATTTTCATCCTGGCTGTTTGCTATATCAACAAGTTGTTCAAGGTTATTGCTAAGCTGATCATTGATAGCTTGTAAGTCTTCATCAGACATAGCACCATTATTGGCTTGTAATACTAAATCTCTAACATTGTTTAAAATATCTTCTGCATCAGAAAACATAGTTTCTTGTAAGTTATTATTACTTTCCGCCTGAATGATATTTCGGTTATATTTTTCAATATTAGATAGGTCATCTTTATAGCCTGCCAAAGTACTGTATTGAACCGCATTATCTTTAGCGGTTAATACTTGTTTACCGCTTGAAAGCTTGGCCATTTGTTCATTAAGCTCTGAGCTTTTATTGCCCATTTGTAATGCACTTTGCATATAAAATTGTGATGTTGATACACGCATAAAAAACTCCTTACCTTACTGCCGACAAGATAGTGTCGAACAAGGTATTAGCGGTAGATATTACTTGTGAAGCGGCTTGATACGCTTGTTGATATTTCAATAAGTTAGCAGCTTCTTCATCAAGGTTTACCCCTGATGTTGATTGATTTCGGTTGTAAGCCTGTGTATACAAAGCCTGCGCTGTATCTGCGGTTAGATCGGCATTACTCGCTTTTGAGCCAACTACTGAGCTGGTTACGGCAATACTTTGACTAAAGGTTTCTTTACCACCATTAGTTACACCAATTTCTTGAGTTTTTGCCATGGTTACCGCATTACTGCCATTACCGACACCAAAGGCGCTGCCGAGGGTAAATGTTTCAGGGGCATTCGCGCTTGAGCCTGTCACATCACCACTGATATTAATTTGAAAGCCTGCAGGAATATCAATCGACAAACCATTAGCTGGATCATAAGTGCCACTATTAATAGTTCCTGATGTATCTGACACCTGATAATAAAACTGGCCTGCATCTTCATACATTTCTACAGTAATATTCGCGTTTTTTGCCGCTTCAGGATCGCTAACATTAGTAATTTCAATATTACCGTTAGCTACATTATTAGTTGATGGCGTAACACCTACTGCACTACTCGCGGCAATAGCACTACCATCGGTTAATGTAGTTTGCATTAATGCAGCACTATTTTTAGTGGGCACAATGCTAAACTTATCGCCAGCAGCAGGTGTTCCACTTGGGGCAAAGGTAAAACCGTTATCTGTTGCCGACGCATAAACACCACTACCCACGGCAGTTTCAGCTAAAGGTTCATTACTGCCTTTAGTTAAGTTGTATAAGGTAAAATCTGTTCCATCAAAACGTATTTCAAATTCATCAGTCGATAATTTTTTAACATCAGTAATTTCTACTTGCCCGCTAGCTGTTGACGAATTACTAGAATGAGCAAGTACTCTACCTTGCTGTAACTGAGTTGAGTTAATATCAGTAAAAATATTCGCGCCTTGTAAACCATTAAGATCTAAACCACTAGCTTGGCTGTCATTTAATGTTGAAGAAATGGCCATGGCTAAACGATCAATTTCATTACGAGCTTGTGTTAAATGTTCATCGCGAAATTCAAAACTTGCCGCTAATGAACCACCTAATGCCGTAGCATTTAAACCAATATTACTGCCTTTACTGACAAGTTTTAATTCAGTTTCATTTGCATTTGGATCACCCGCAGTAACTTGTAATGTCATCGGAGTGATCCCGGCAACTAACGTTGTACCCTGGCCAATCATTACCGTTAACACACCATTAGAGTCTTCAACTGTAGATACTCGGGTATATTCACTTAACTCGCTAATTAACTGGTCACGCTTATCAAGTAAATCATTTGGCTGTCCCGTTAAATCACTTTGTGAATGCATGATGGTTTCATTCATTTTTGCAAGCTCTTGAGATATTTCTGAAATTCTACTCGCGACTTGCTCTATTTCGCCATTAACCGCTTTAGTCATACTGTCGAAGTTAGCGGCTAGTTCGTTAAAATCATTACTTAAAGTGCTTGCTTGGTTTAGTACTATGCTACGTAAACCAGCATCACTTGGGTTATCAGCAATACCATTGATGCCTTGGTAAAATAAGTCGAGTGAACTCACTACCGCGCCGCCTGAGGTTGACATAACTTGGTCAAGTTGGCTTAAATGTGTATTCATTGAGTTGGCGTTAGATAAGTTACTTTGCGTTTGTAATTGTTCTTTATAGGAAAATTGATCATACAAGCGAGTAATATCTTGAATATAAGTGCCGGTACCAATGTAATTACCACCGTTAACAACACCTATTGATGCGTTTTGATCCGCACGCTGACGGGTATAACCTTCAGTATTTACGTTGGCAATATTATGACCTGTGGTAGCCAGCTGTTGCTGAGCAGCTAATAAAGCACTCACACCTGATTGATACAAACCTACTGACATAATATTGTCTCCTATATAAAAGATACCTACTTGAGCGACAACCTATTGCCTACTGTAGCTTTAGCTACTACGGCATATTTTGTTCAAGTGTTGATGTAACTTTTAATATATCTGTTGTTATAAATGTTGTTAAAATTAACGGTTTATAAAAGTTTACTAAGCTAGGCATTATGCTTGCTTACGGACTACTTTTATCTATGTTAAGTTCGGCTTACCTAACTAAATAAATAGCTTTTTATTTTGCTATTACTTAGCTAAGAGGTTAGTTACTGTTTTCAATGTGCTTTGAATTTTTTCAGCATATTGAGGATCAGTTGCATAACCCGCTTTTTGTAAACCTTGCAGGAAGTGTTCCACATTGCTTGAGTCTTGCAATGCTTCTTCATAGCGTTCGCTAGTAGAAAGGAAGTTGATGTAATCGTTTATACTATCGGCAATAGTTTGATAGGTTCTAAAAGGCTCTGATTTTTTAACCATAGCGCCCTGTTCAAACTCTAATGTATCTTTCGTTATTTTATCGCCAGCCCAACGAGAGTCAGCTTTGATGTTAAATAAGTTATTAGAGCTATCACCATTTTGGTGTTTAATAATTTTTTGTCCCCAACCTGTTTCTAGCGCCGCTTGGGCAATAACTACAGCAAAAGGAACGCCTAATTCGTCTTGTACTTTTTGAGCCGGTTCAATTAACGCGGTAACAAAGTCTTTTGGTTCGTTAAAGTGCTGTGCAGATAAAGGTGCTGAATTATTGACGCTTTGATCGTTAGTAGGATCCATTGATAATTTCTTAGTAACGCCTTTCGTTTTCTCAGCTTGTAAGTACTGATTCATCGCGCTATTTATTTGACTCGCGACACTTTGATTACCAATACTTGCAGATAACGTACTGTTTGCTGCAAATGGAATTTCAACATGAGATTGACGCTGACTTTGATCAGCTAGCATTTTTTCTATTAAAGAGTTTTCTCTGGCTGCATTTTTCTGACTGTGACTATCAACCGAGTCATTTTCATTAGTATCAGCTGAACCACTTACAGTATTTACACTGGCGACTGTAGATAAATTACCATCATTACGTAATACCGAGCTTGGCTTAAAGCTGCCATCATCTCCACCTAATTGTCTAACAATTAGATCGGTTAAACCAAGAGATCCATTTGAAGAGAGTTCAACAGCCATTTGTTGATCATGCATGTCACGATAAAATTTGGTTGATTGAGAATTAAATGGGCTGTCAGACTCAAGCACTTCTTGGGCTTTACGCATGCTCGCCAATAACATTTTCATGAAAATGGCTTCAAACTGCTGAGCCGCCTCTGTTAATGCTTCTTTTTTGGCTTCGCCATCACTTGAACGTGATTGCTGACGAATATCATTTAAGCCATTAAGATCAAGGGCATTACGCGCTTGATCAAAATTTTGTTTAAGGCTTGCATTAATATCCATAACTTTATGTACCTAAAATAGAAGATTTTTTATAAAATGTTTTTATTACTTGTTTCGCTTTAAAGTATTTAATTGTTTAGCTTTAAGTTGTATGACTTTATTTAAAGGCAGAAGCACGGAGCTGACGCATGTCACTACTGTGTACATCCTGTACTTCGCCTTTCAGGCCATCCTTCGGATGTTCAAATTATTTCCCGAAGAGTTTGTTAGTAGTTTTGACGCCTAAATTGAGCTTTACAGCGACAAGTTAAATTAAATAATGACTAACTCGCCACGTATCGCCCCAGCTTGATCAAGCGCTTCAAGAATTGCCATAACATCGCCAGGTCCTGCGCCTACTTCATTAATTGCACGCACTAATGTTTCTAAAGTAACGCCAGGTTTAAATACAAACATTCTTGCATCTGAGTTACTAACATTAATATCTGATTGCTGAGTAACTATGGTATCGCCCTCTGCGAAAGCATTAGGTTGCGATACATTTTGATTTTCATTTATGGTAACGGTAATGCCACCATGAGTAATAGCCGCAGCAAGTAATTTAACTTCTGAGCCAATAACAATAGTGCCTGTACGTGAGTTAACAATAATTTTGGCAGCAGGTGATGCAGGTTCAAATTCTAGGTTTTCAAGTACCGATAAAAAGCTAACACGATCGCTGATATCACGTGGTGCGGTTACTCGTACTGAGGTTGAATCAATCGCAGTAGCTGAGCCTGCAATAAGTTCGTTAATGGTGTCTGATAATCGTTTAGCGGTAGTAAAATCTGAATGACGTAAATTAAAGGTAATATAATCACCTGATGAAAAGGGGGATTTAACTTCGCGTTCAACAATAGCACCGTTAGATATACGGCCAACAGTTGGAATATTAACCAATACCTGTGAACCATCTAAGCCTTGTGCGCCTAAACCGCTAACCACTAAAGAGCCTTGTGCAACAGCATAAGCATTACCATCAAGCCCCATTAAAATAGTTTGTACTAAAGTACCACCACGTAAACTTTGTGCACTGCCCATACTTGAAACTGTCACATCGATAGTTTGACCTGGCTTAGTAAAGGCATCTAATTGTGCATGTACAGCAACGGCCGCGACATTTTTAATTTTTGGTTTCATCGCTTCAGGCATGGTAATACCAAAATTACTGAGCATGGTTTTAAAACTTTGCTCAGTAAATGGGCTTTGCTCACCCGTACCTGGTAAACCAACCACAAGGCCATAACCGATAAGTTGGTTAGGACGAACACCTGCAACATCGGCTAAATCTTTAATACGCTGTGCATTTACTGACAAAGGAGCCAGCAATGTGAAAAGGATCAATGTGTTTATTAAAGATTTCATTATAGTTATACCTTACTTCGTTGCCTTAAATATCGAACTGAACCATTCAATATGATTCACCTTGATACTGACCTATTCTACTTTTGACTTATTACTTATTATTTGTGAACTGATTCTCTATACAACATTCTATTCAGCTTAGTTTGAATAAAACTGGTTACTAAAGAGGCCACCAGCTACTATTAAAGAACTTCACTAACCAACCTTGCTCATTAGTATCAGCAAAGCTCCCCGTACCTGAATATTGAATACGTGCGTTAGCAACCTTGGTTGATAAAATAGTATTATTTGAATTAATATCTTTTGAACGAATCACACCGGTTAAGCGGATATATTCATCACCATTGTTTAACGTTAACCATTTTTCACCGCGAATCATTAAATTACCATTAGCGAGTACTTTAAGTACGTGTACCGAAATATTACCGCTTAAGCTATTACCTTGGTCAGCTTTTGAATCGCCTGTGAACTCTGAATTTTGATTAATACCAAACTGTAAAGATTCACCGTTTATCGTTACCGGTACGCCGCCTAAGCCAGTCACCGGATTTAAATTAGTATCACTCTCTTTTGACAATTCTGTTTTAGCATTTTTCTTCGCTTGAGTTTTCTCACTCAATATGACCGAAATAATATCGCCAACCCGATGCGCTTTAGAGTCAGAATAAATATTGTTGACATAATTGGGTTTGAATAATGACCCCGATGGCACAATGCGCTGTTCTTCTTCTTCTGGCATTATCGGCGCAAAATCAGGATCGTTAGGCAATGCTTTAGCTAAATCAACTGTATTACTACACGCGGTAGTTATGGCAATGAATAAGCTCATTGTAAAAAACTTCACTGTAGTTACTATCATTTGATTTTTCATCATGGCCCCCTGCAATTTTAATGGATTAATTAAATACTTGTTAATGTGTTAAAGCTGTTGGTTAATATAACTAAGCATTTCATCAACGGCAGAAATCACTTTTGAGTTCATTTCATAAACGCGTTGGCTTTCAATTAAGTTAACCAACTCTTCAGTGGTGTTTACGTTTGACGTTTCTAACGCGCCCTGCACTATCATGCCGTAGCCTTCTAATCCCGGAATGCCTTCTTGAGGCGCACCACTTACTGCTGTTTCGGTATATAAATTCTGACCAATTGGCTGTAATCCTGTTGGGTTAACAAAGTTAATTAAGTTAATTTGTCCTACCACAGCAGGCTCGGCTTGAGCTTGTAGTGTTACCGACACTTCACCATCTTGTGAAACAATAATACTTAATGCGTCTTCAGGAATAGTTACTTGTGGTTCAATTAAATAACCAGCACCAGGGGTTACCAAGTTACCTTCTTCGTCCATAGTAAATTGACCATTTCGGCTATAAGCTGAACTACCATCAGGCATTTGAATCTCGAAAAAGCCTTCACCTTGAATCATTAAATCAAGGGCGTTATCGGTAGTGATCATGTCACCTTGGGTATGAATTTTTTGGGTAGCAACAACTTTAGTACCTGCACCAAGCATTAACCCTGACGGCGCTTCAGTATCTTGCGCTGTACGACCACCAGGTTGATTAATATTTTGATAAAGTAAATCTTCAAATACCGCTCGACTCTTTTTAAAACCAACAGTACTGGCATTGGCTAAGTTATTAGAAATTACCGCAATGTCTTTATTTTGCGCATCTAAACCGGTTTTACTAATCCATAATGCTGGGTTCATACATCACCTCTGATTGTTTAGTGGTTACTTGCTTGATAGAGCCAAATAACCGCTGAATTTTTTAATACTTATGCTAATTATGCTTTCAAATTGTTTTTCAAAAGCAAATTAGAAAGCGCGTAATAATGAAGCTGCGCTTGAATCATTTTCTTCTGCCGTTTTCATCATTTTTAACTGCATTTCAAACTGACGTTGTAAAGCAATCATTTCGGTCATTTCATTTATTGGATTTACATTACTTGATTCGAGTGAGCCACCTAATACAGAAACGTTCACATCGGCAAATAATTGCCCTCCGCTTTTAGCGCGAAATAAACCATCATTGCCTTTTTCAATTAAGCGCGTGTCAGGGTTAACCATTTTTATACGGCCTACTTCTTCTTGAACCGTACTCGGTGCACCTTCTGGCTGTACCATAATGGTACCGTCACGAGATATTTGAATATTAGTCACAGGTAAAGGCAAAGTAATTGGCCCGTCTTCGCCAATAACTAATTCTCCATCATTAGTTTCTAATGCTCCTGTTTCGGTTAAGCGTAAATGACCACCACGGGTATAAGCTTCTTGACCATCTTCAGCTTGTACAGCAAAAAAACCTTCACCTTCTATGGCAATATCTAACGAGCGGCCAGTATGAAGTAATGAGCCTGAGTCAAAATTTTGGCTTGCTCGCTCTGTCATTGAGAAAACACGTGTTGGCATGCCTTCACCAAAAGCTTGCATACTTCGGGCTTGTGCCAAATCAGCTTTAAAGCCAGTGGTTTTGGCATTTGCCAGATTATTGGCATTAATTGATAAGGCATGCATGTTTTGTTTAGCACCGCTCATTGCGATATAAAGCAACTTATCCATAATGATTTTTCCAAAAATAAAAGTATATTTAAGGTAGTTGCAAATAGAGTGCCATGAATAGAATTGTTTACTTATTGACAAAATAGTTCAGGTTATTTGATGTACTTATTTTTCATCGTAAATATTGTGAAGTAATAAAGTTTTCACCGTAAACCTTGTGATGTCATAAAGTACTTACTGCATTTATAATTAGAGAATTAAAAAAATAAAAATTAGAGAAGTGATGGATTGCCATTGTTCATTTAGCTAGACATAAAAAAACGTAAAAACGCAAACGCTATACATAAAAAAACCGCTAACTAAGTACTGGTACTTAACATTAGCGGCTTTATTTATTTGCACCGATATATCACTCTAATTTGCTAGTGATTATCTAATTTGTAAAATAGTTTGGTTCAATTGGTTATCAACTTCAAGTGCACGAGAGTTAGCTTGGAAGTTACGTTGCGCTGAGATTAAATCAATCAACTCAGTGGTTAAATTCACGTTTGATTGCTCTAGCGCTGAAGAGTTAATAGTACCAAAGGTGCCAGATCCTGCTTCACCAGCAAGGGCCTCACCAGAGACAATACTTTCTTTCCATCCAGTATTACCTACTTGCGATAAACCTTGCTCGTTTGCAAAGTTGACCATGGCAATACGTGCTAGCGGTTGTGAAGTACCATTACTGTATGTAGCACGAACTAAACCATCAACGCCAATATCAATACCGGTTAATCGACCTACAGCTAAACCATCTTGATTCAATGCGGTTACTTCAAAATTAGAAGCAAATTGTGTTGGCTCATTTGGATTAGGGGATAAAGGATCAAGGTTAAAATCAATCTCTACAATTTGTGTTGTGTCTGCACCATTAGGTAAATGATCAGCAAAACTAACCGTTCTAATGCCACCATCAGCAAGACTTGGTACTTGACTAACAAAATCACCTGATGCATCAAATCTTAATCTAGCACCAACTACACCACCAGAAGCACTTAATGGACCTGAAACATTACCACCAACAGGGTTAGTATTGTTTTCAGCGGCCGTAGCTGCATCTAATGCGGTATTAAGGGTAGCTAAATCAGCAGCAGTCGGAGAAGCAATAGCATCATAAGTCACTTGCGCAGCATCAGCGGCATTTCTTGCCGTAGTTGCGGCAACTGCGTTAGCCGCGTTGCCTTCTTCTAAATCAATAACTTTACCGTCAACCGCAGCAAACATCATCCATTCGTTGGGAGAGCTCGTTGGATCATCTTTAATATAGAAGTAAGTCATAACATGACTATCACCTAATGAATCAAAAATGGTAATTGATGTTGAATTATTAAAAGTTAGTGGATCATCTGGGTCAAAGTTACCCGGCGCACCAGCAATATAACTATCGCCCGCAGGTAGGTTCATTCTTACATCAACTTCGCTAGTTTGCGTTGGCGCACCTGATGCAGTAGGAATTCGAATAGGCTCTGCAGTACTTAAACTTACCGAGGCTGATGAGCCATCAGGGTTAACAGGAAAACCTAATAAATGACCACCTTGTGAGTTAACCACAAAGTTATCTGCGTTAAGTTTAAATTGTCCCGCACGTGTATAAGATGTCTCTAGTGAGTCAAGCTCAGGTACGGTAGCAAAAAAGCCATTACCAGTAATTGCTAAATCAAGGGCGTTATTAGTAAATTGAATACTGCCTTGAGAAAACTGTTGGGCAACATCGGCGGTTAATACACCATCACCAACTTTAGTTTTTCCTGAAGCCAATAAAGATGCTGCATAAACATCAACAAATTCAGCACGAGACTCTTTAAAGCCGACTGTACCAACGTTTGCAATATTATTTGATGTAACATCTAAGTCTTTTTGTGCCGCGTTTAAACCGCTTAGTGCAATATTAAATGACATAATTTAACCCTCTTTAAATTTGCTTTATTGCTTAATACCTACTCTACTTTTATTAAAGTTTGCGAAGGTAGATTAAGCTTATTCTTTACTTTTACGACTAATGCTAAAATTAAAGTTAAAACTAGAAATAAAAGTAAACTGAATGATTAATAATTTGCTAGGTACTCAAGCCTTTACAGCAAGGAGTGATAGCCTGACTAAACCTGTAAATCTAACTACCACCTTCTGATACTTCAACAATATCGGTAAGTGCCATTGCACTGCCGCCATTAAGGTTAAGCATAATATTGCCACCAGTCCCGGCTAAGGTAACACTGTCAACTTTACGATAGGTTTGGGCTTCAAGCTCAGAGGCTTTACCTTCAACTAAACCAACAATACGGAATCGGTAGGCTCCAGCATCGGCCGGTTCACCATCTGATTTTAAACCATTCCAAGTAAAGCTATGTCCACCTGCTTGTGTGTTACCAACTGGTACGGTTTGAATAACTTCACCGGCAATATTTTCAACATAAATGTTTACGTTACTTGCGGCTTGATCTGATACTAATTTACCTTTTACCGCTTCACCTTCTGCCATGCCAAACACATTGTCTTCCACTAAAACACTACGGCCTACTAATGATGATGCTTGTAATGCTTGGCTTGAGGTCATTGATGAAGCAAAGCCGTCAAAAGAATCATTCAGCTTTTGCACGCCATCGGTAGTTGAAAAGGCTGTCATTTGCGAGATCATTTCGTTGTTATCAACGGGTTTAGTTGGATCTTGATTAGCTAGCTCTTGCGTTAATAACGCAAAGAAATCGGCCTGGGTAAGCATGCCATTATCTTGCTCGGCAACTTTATACTCTTCTTTTTGCCAACGAATACCGTCTAATACACTGGTGTCACTAACAGTTGTCATGATCTACTCCTTGGCTTTGCAATAAACTAATTAAAGTATTAAATGTTTTCATTAGCGTTGCCCTAGCTGCAATGTTTTATTCAACATGTTTTTAGCTGATTCAGCTAATTGCACATTGGTTTGATAAGAGCGAGAAGCAGAAATCATATTAGTCATTTCTTCAATAACATTAACATTAGGCTTATATATAAAACCTTCATGATTTGCCATTGGATGATTTGGCGCATATTCCACATTTAATGGCGCGTCGCTTTCGACAACTCCTAATACTTCTACACCAACACCACTACCATCATCTGCTTTTTGTCCTGCGGCAGCTTGTTGCATGGCAGCGGCAAAAACTGGATGTCTGGCTCGGTAAGTTTGATCTGCGCTACTGCTAACACTATCAGCATTAGCAATGTTACTTGCGGTAGTATTTAAGCGGACGGATTGAGCGCTCATACCACTACCTGTGATATCAAATACGTTAAATAGACTCATTTTTATTGACCTCCGCTAATGACTTTTTTCATTGCTTGAATTTTACCAGTAAGAAACTGCACGCTTGCTTGATATTCCATAGAGTTTTTTAAATACAAGTTTCGTTCCACTTGTACATCTACAGTATTACCATCGCCAGTATCAGCTTGATTTGGTATGCGATAATCAACGGTATTATTTAACTCGGTACGTATATCAAAGTGTTTTTCATTGGTACGAGTCATACCTGATTGCTGACTATTTGTCGCATTCGCAAGAGCTTGCTTAAAGTCTAGCCCTTTCGCTTTGTAACCGGGAGTATCAGCATTGGCAATATTACTGGCAATAACTTCAGCTCGTTTCGAGCGAAGTAGCATCCCCTGTGAATAGAGTTGAAAACCTTCATCAAATCCGATAGCCATAATAGCCTCACCTAGTTACGTTTAAAATAAATACGTTTTCACAGTTATAACAGCTCGGTTGTAGCAACTATGTTATAAATGTTTACGATATGATTAATCTATATTCAATAAATATGCCAGATGTTAGAAGTAACATTTTTAGATTTATTATTAGATTATAATTTTGGCGAGAAGCCTGAGAAGAATAATTAAGGAGTGGACGGTGATAACAGCTACTGAGCTAGCTGTTATTTAAGGTTTTTTAATTTAATACTGATCTGTGTTATCGCTATAGTTATACTATATAAGAGATAAGAGGTGTATGACTATTTTTTTTGATAAACAATGCCAGGATTACAACGTAACATTGAAAAATCCTGATTGATACCAGACAGAGACTCTGAAGCTCCAAGGTATAAATAGCCATTTTTATTCAATACGCCATGAATTTGACTAATAATTTGCGCTTTGATTTCAGGTGAAAAATATATCAATACATTTCGACAAAAAACAATATCAAAACGGCCCATCAGACTATAGCTATTCAATAAATTTAATGGTCTAAATGTTACCATCTTTTTTACTTCATCTTTTACTTTTAACATACCATTATCGCCAGCTTCAAAAAAACGTTGTTTACGTTCTGCTGATAAACCACGCGCTAATGCTAGGTTGTCATAATGTCCGTATTTACAGTGCTCTAACATTGTGGTTGAAATATCAGTACCAACAACTTGCACACCACGCGGAAAGGCTCTTGGGTTCTTTTGTTGATATTCAAGTACCGACATAGCAATAGAATAAGGCTCTTGCCCGGAGGAGCTAGCTGCAGACCAAATTTTAATTGGCGTTTTACTATCTGATAAATCAGGTAATATTTTACTTTGCAGTAATTTAAAGGGGTAGTCATCACGAAACCACAGGGTTTCATTAGTGGTCATAGCATCAATAACCGCGGCACGTAATTGCCGCTCAACAGGTGATAGTGTTTTATTCACGAGTTCAGTAAGTGATGTTAGCTTAAATTTGGCCATTAAAGGAACTAATCGGCTTTTTACTAAATATTGCTTACTTTCACCGAGTACAATACCACATTGCTGTTCTAAAAAAGCTCTAAATAAATTATAACTTTTTTCATCAAGTTCTCTTTCTGACACATTACCTTCCTGTTTATTCAAAAATTTTACTAAATAATCCATACAATGGAAGTTGTCATTAACTTGCTAAATAGTGCTTTAATTAATTCAACCTATTTCAACCGAGCTATTTATCTAATTTTAACCATTTTTTTACTGAAGTAGCTAGTTCATCTGGATGGAATTTAGGAATAAAGTCTTCAGCGCCTACTTTTTCAACCATGGCATTATTAAATACCCCACTAAGTGAAGTATGTAAAATGATAGGCATCTTCGACATTCTATCGTTACCTTTCACCTCAGCAGTTAGGGTATAACCATCCATTTCAGGCATTTCAATATCTGAAATCATTAGTGCAACTTTTTCGGTAATACTATGTTCACAAGTAGCGGTTATTTCCAACAACTGATCTAGCGCATCTCGACCATTTTTAGCTAAAATCATATTAATACCTAATGGCTCTAATGCTCTTTTAACTTGATTACGCGCAACCGTTGAGTCATCAGCAATCATTACTAGTTTATCACCTAACTCAATACCTACGTTTGCATCAACAATATCTTCACTTACATCGGTTGACACAGGACTTATCTCGTTAAGAATTTTTTCAACATCTAAAATGGACACCATCTCATTATCAATTTCAGTAACCGCAGTTAGGTAACTAGACTTACCTGCTCCCTCTGGCGGCGGCATTACATCTGCCCAGGTTAAGGTAACTATTCGCTCAACGCCCGCCACGAGAAAACCTTGTACGCTACGATTGTACTCAGCAATAATAATAAAACTGTCTGCAGTTTGCTCAATCGCTGGCCCACCTGTTGATTTACTAAGGTCGATAACAGAAATAGTTTGCCCCCGAATATGAGCTACACCTTTTATAAAACCGTCTTGTTTTGGTAGCATGGTCAATTTAGGGCATGGCATCACTTCACGTACTTTAAAAACGTTAATGCCAAACCGTTGTCTGCCAATCAGTTTAAAAAGTAATAATTCTAATCTGTTTTCACCAACAAGTTGCGTACGTTGGTTTACTGAATCGAGAATACCTGCCATATGAACCTCATGTAAGACTGTGCTATTTATTATGCTCTCTAGTTAAACACATAAGGCACAGTTCTTGAATTAATTTAAATATAACGTTAATTATAAAGACTTTTAAAACTTATTTTTACACTAAACGTCTGAAATTTGACGGATGATTTAATATAATCTCATTTTGCTAATTTAATCTAAGCATAGACGATTATTTACATTTACTTAAAGGTTGATAATAAAATATATGCGCTTAACATCATTTTTTTCTTTTTTTATCTTGTTATTGCTCATTAAGCACACAGCGGTTACTGCAACAGAGCTTGATAGTGACTTTATAGAGCAATTTGCTACAGATTATTTAATTGAACAATTTCCTTCAACTGGTGAAGAAAAAGTACGCATTACTGTAGCTGAAATAGACCCTAGAATCATTATACAGCCTTGTTCTGTTCCAATAACCGCTGAATTACCTGACGAAAATAGCTCAAGAAATGTAAGTGTTAAAATTAGTTGTGATGAATCAACACCATGGAAAATATATTTATCGGCAAAAGTTGAAATAACTAAAGCTTTTTTAATTGCTAAAAATACAATTAATAAAGGAGACATGCTTGATGATAGTAATGTGGAGTTAGCTTACATGCCAATTAATAGAATACGAGGTAAAAAGCTCACTGATACCTCAGTTGTTTTTGGTGCTAAAGCCAAAAGACGAATTGCTCAAGGAAAGACCATTAGTAAAAGAAGTATTTGCTTAATATGTAAAGGCGATTTTGTGACAATTATTGCCGCATCAAGTAGTTTTAATATCAAAACCCAAGGCGAGGCATTAAGCTCTGCCAATATGAACGAACAAATAAGAGTACGTAATTCACGTTCAAATAAAGTTATTACCGCTAACGTCAACGGTGTTAACCAAGTCATAATTAATCTATAATCATCTTCAACCTAAGTAACCATCGGAAAATGAAAGTTAATGGGTTCCAAGGTATAAAATATAATTGATATAAATTTAAAATTTTAGTTAAAGTTATACTATATTAGGCCGATAACAAGATACTAGAACTCTTTTAAAATATCATTTCATTGTTAAAGGATGAGATTATGACTATTAATATCAACAACTTGAATACAAACACTCAAGTTACACAGACCCAACAAAAGCAAGCAAAACAACAAGCTGAGCATGTAGTATCTGAGCAATCCCAAGTAAAAAAATCAGGCCAAGATTCAGTATCATTAACACCACAAGCAAAGCAGCTTAATGAATTACAAAAAAAAGCCGCTGATGCTCCCGTGATGAATCAAAAGAAAATTGATGAATTGAAAGCCGCAATTAGCTCTGGCGAATATAAAGTTAACCCTGAAAAACTCGCGGCAAGTATCGCAAGTTTTGAGTTTGACTTGATCTAGTATTGCTATTTCTTGTTTATCAATAGCATTTAGAGGTAGACTATATTTTTTAATCTCTATTTATAGCTTAATCAAGGCATATTAATGTTATCAGGCTCAGACTCTCAAGGGTTAACATCTACAGACTTGTTAGCAAAACAACATGAGCAATTAACTTTGCTTGCACAGATCATTGCTAACGAAAAGCAAATATTACAACAACATGACCCCCAAGCCTTACTCAAGGTAAGCCAAGAAAAAAACACTCTTTTATTAGCTATTCAGCAATTAGATCATGACATTGGTTTAAACCAAGTTTTTGCGCAAGATAAAGCAGCAGGTAAACTCAGTCCAGAATTAGCCGAAATAGCGCAGTTATTAGAGCATTGCCAAAAACAGAACTTAATCAATGGCCAAATTATTCAACAGTCACAACTTGCGGTAGAGCGTATGAAAACGAGTCTGTTAGAAAATCATAATAAAAATGCTATTACTTATGATAATAAAGGTAAAAAAAGCGCGGGTTTATCTAGTTTAGGTTTTAAAGCTTAGTAATTAAATAGCTAAATGCTAATGACAAAAGAATAACAAACCCGAGTTCGAGATAACAAACTAAATAATTACCACAAAAAAGCCGTATTCTAGAAACTAGAATACGGCTTTTTTGTGAATTATTCGCAGCTTTAATCATTTTTATAATTTGAGTAATATCTCGGATAATATCTCGGGCAATAATTCAAATAATAGTTCAGACAATAGCTCAGACAATAATTTTAAAGTAATAGACAATTTTACTAAAAGTAACTTACTTCTTTCACTTCTTGCCTACTTTGATTAGCTTGATATATGTTATAAACATCTTCAAAGTTCAGTTGCAGCTCTGTGGTATAAACATCACCGAGAGGATAACTTTTTACCACCTTAGCGCCGCGTATAATACCTTGTACAGAAGTCGATAACTGCTGATTTTCAATCAGTAAATCAGCCATAGTAACATTGCCTTCAATTTGCTGACCATATACTTGCTCGGCTAATTCTGCATAAGCGGCAATTTTTGACGCTTGAATGGCCATTAGCATCCGTTGTGTTTCATGTGTTGATTTTTGTAAGCTGATTGGCGCAAAACCTGTTGCATTAAGTACTGGAAATGTTTTTGGTTTTACAGTCTCCCACTCAACATGCTTATCATAAATAAGCGAACATGCGCTTATCATAAATAGTACGCTCAATATTAAGAGCATTCTAACAGCGGTGTTTTTCATAAATACTCCTTAGATGGTGATTGTTGATTCAGTTGCATGTTGACATCACTCTCTGTGTTAAACATTACTCATAGAAATTACCAATAAATACGGTTAGTTATAAATATAAATGTAGTTATCTATAAAACAGATAATTCATAATAAAATCTAAATGTTTAATAATATTTTAGTTTTGTATACTAACAGCACGTTCATCGCCAAATAACATCGCATTATCACGAATAATCATCCCGTCTTTCATTTTTACTTTCTCATGGCTATCGATCTCATCGCCCAAGACCCAAGAAGGAATAAATGATTGCGCGGTGGCTACAACAACTTTCGACTGTATACCAATCATTCGCGCATTAACCAGCACACCGCCTTCTTGCTCAACCATAGTACCAGCAACTACGTAGTCAATTATCTGACGTTCTGGTAATTCCTGCCAATCTCGACTAAATACATAATCACCATCTTTAGTTACTCTAATATGACCTGTTGTTTTAAAGTCTATAACCACTAAACCATGGCGCTGTAACTCATGAACAAAGCTTTCAGCTAATTGATTACCTAACCAATTAGTTGATTCAAGATCTTTAAGGTTAACGAAGGAAGCAACGGCAACAGGAGTTTTAGCGTTTACAAAACTACTACTAGTAAGCATTTGATAAGCCAAACCTTTAACGACGTCATTTATGGCATGACGAGGTAGGTCATAACTATCAATCTCACCCTTTTCAATTTGGCTAGATTGATAAAAATCATCTTTTTGTGTTGTGCCACACGAGAGTAAAGCTGGCAGAAGCAATGGTATCAGCCATTTTTTCATAATATTCTCCTTCAAGAATAAGTGCTACGAGTAGATGAGTAGCAATACAGTATTTTTATATCTGACAATTTACCTTCAGGTTTATATTTACCTTCTGATAATTACCTTCTGGATTTATGATTTAGAATAATGCACATTTTAAGCCAATAGTTTATTCATACTATTTAAAGTCATTTTTAAGCGAATAAATAAACAATAAACGACAATAAAGCGGCAGGCATGAAATATGCATAATCTATAATATATTGCTTTAAGGCTGTGTTTTAAGACTGTGTTTTAATAGCTTTAAGACTGTGTATAAAGACTATCCTTTAAAATATTGTTTTAAGATATTTTATTCACATTTGTTAACGCTACATTGGAAGCTGAAAATCTATGCGTATACTTACCAAACTATTATTATTCATTTGCCTGTTCTTCAGTTTAACTGTTCAAGCTCAGTGGTATGAAACTCAAGGTCACGCTAGTACTAAAGGCAGCAGTGTAGAAATTGCCCGTTCAAAAGCCGTTGAAAATGCCTTAAAAAAAGCACTGTTAGTATCAGGCGCTACTGTTTCAAGTGTGCAACAAGTGGTCAATGGATTACTTACTCAAGATCAAATAAGTATCAGGGCAAGTGGTAGCGTCAACTCGATTGAGTTAGTAGATGAGGTTCACAGTGGTAGTCTTATTACCGTAACGATACGCGCTGATATTTTTCCGCAAGAGAAGAAGTGTTTTGCCGTCAACTTTAAGAAATCTTTGTTAATTACTCGCAGTCACTTAGTTCACAGAGAACAAGCTAATATAGGTGAGATTTATGACATTGATAAATCCGTGATGGCTAAACTCGGCGAACAACTTAATCTACAAAGTACCTTCACTAAAACTAGTACTATTATTAATAACAAAACTGACTTTGCTCGACTTAATAACAGCTTAGCCAGCGATAAAATATCAATATTAACCCAATCACTTAGTGATACTACTAATAGCCAATATGTTATGTTTAGTGAAATTACTAACCTTTCATTTGACCAGCAATCTACTAACGGTTGGATGTTTTGGCAACAAGGCATTTACCCTCGAGATTTTGGTATTAACATCTACCTTTACAGTGGTTTAAATGGCCAACTGTTGTGGCAAAATAGTTATAACGACACTGCCCCTTGGACATTTTTAAAGCGCGTTAACGTTGATCCATCAGGTAATGCTTTTTGGCAAAGTGAATATGGTGTTATGGTGTCGGGCATTCTTGGCAAAGTAATTAAAGATATAGACGAAAATATAATGTGTGAGCCAAGTAAAGGTAAAATACTCAAAGTAGCTGGCAATGAAGTAATCATTGATTTAGGTAGAGATAATGGATTGAAGATTGGCGATGAATTTAGTTTATTACATTTGACTCATTTTACC
The DNA here is from genome assembly GCF_002843355.2 of Colwellia echini. Lineage (GTDB taxonomy): Bacteria > Pseudomonadota > Gammaproteobacteria > Enterobacterales > Alteromonadaceae > Colwellia > Colwellia echini. The sequence goes on along the minus strand of NZ_PJAI02000009.1, from coordinate 24,885 downwards.
GCGAATACAGGTAAAGCATACACTGGCTTTAGCGTTAGCCCATACAAAGTTAAAGTTATTAAATTATCTGGCGATACTGCAACGGCTATAACCCCCGACGGTCAATTATTTGGTAATATTCAAGTGGAAGATATTGCGATACGTTATGAAAACTAATAAATACTAAATAGTAAATAGTAAATAGTAAATAAGCACCTATAAAAATGCCCGAATATTCGGGCACTTTTATTAGTGGTAATAATTACTTAACCACCTAAGAAAAAACTAAGAAAGCTATTATTTAGAGTCAGCACGACCCATAAACTTACGCTCTTCAGTATTTACCTTAACTTTATCACCAGTAGATATATGCTCAGGCACTTGAATAGTTAAACCTGTAGAAAGAATTGCTGGTTTAGTACGAGCACTGGCAGAAGCGCCTTTTATAGAAGGATCTGTTTCAGTAATAGTTAATTCAACACTAGATGGTAATGCAAGACCTACTGGTGCATCATCAACAATGATCACAGCTAAACCTTGAGTTTCTTCATCAATAAATAGTACTTCGTCAGCAATCGACTCTTTATTTAAGTTATACGGCGTGTAATCTTCATTATCCATAAAAACATATTCATCGCCATCAACATAAGAGAACATTGCTGGGCGACGACTTAAATCGGCTAGAGTTAACATGTCACTGTCTTTAAAAGTTTCATCAACTTTTGCGCCCGTAACTACATCGTACATACGCATTCTATATAAGCTACCGCCTGCTCTACCTTGTGGTACTGAGCGCTCTATTCCTCTAACAATGTAAACACTGTCGTTGTATTCTATTGCGGTATTCTTTTTTACATCACTGGCTTTAGGCATAAGTTGGTTTCCTTTGAAATAATTTAAAAATTTTAATCATAATGCGGGGAAAATAGCATGATCCCAATAATTTTCACATAATTAATCGACTGAAAAATATATTATTTTTAAACGCCTATAAAAATGCAAATAAAAATGCCGCAGAATTAATACCAATTCATATAAGAAAGTGATCGCTTAGCGAGAATTTAAAGGCTTAGAGGCAAGGCATTGATTGTAGTGAATGGTTATTCCCTTCTCAAAATCAATAACGTAGCATATAAGCCTTTAAAACTCGCCCTTCGGGAACGCATGTACACCATGATAACGGCACAATATTTGTTTGATGTAGAATAACTATACCAACACAAATCTTGATTGTTCTAATGTCGTACATGCCATTCTAAGTGATCACTTCTTTATATGAAATGGTATAACACCAATTTGATTCAGTTCTTTCCCACTCAGCGTGAATTAATATGCTTCTGAATAACCATTCTCTAATAAGCCACATCATTGTGGCGTTCTTGTTAAAATCAATAACGCAGCATGTAAGCCTTTTAAACTCGCCCTTTGGGATCTTGCTCGATATCTACTAACATCGTTAAATTCATTTGATTTAGAGTGACTAAACCGAAACAAATTTGCCTTGTTATTGAACATCGAGCAGCGCTCTGACTAGAGAAGAAACTTAATCAAACTGTTATAAATTACTTTAAAAACAAAAAAGACAAATATATCACTATATTTGTCTTTTAAATTTCATCTTGATATTAATTTCGCGATGAAGTAATTACTGTTATGACTTAACCTAAACTCAGGTTAAATAATATGTAGCTAAAAGTTATAAATCATCGCTGGAACGTTCAAACCACGCAAGTTGTAGTTTAAGGTCTTCTATTTCGTGGTTTGCATCATTTAACTGTTCCATCATTGATTTACTTTCAGTTTTATCCGCATTGGCATCAGCGTCAGTGTTGATTGACATATTGCGTCTTTCTTCATGGCTCATGTTAACCTCCAAAAAATATGTAAGCTCTCTTTTATTATTACACAAGCCTCAAAAAATGCCTTCTTTTGAACCGAAATACACTTGTTTTTTAATAAAAATTAAAAAACAAAACAAGACACACAATATTAAATAATTAAAATCAACCAGTTAAAGCCAAACCCTCATAATAATATAAAAACAAAAAACATAATCCAAAAAGTAACTTACCAAACGAAACTTAATTTATATGTCTTTGGCTATTAAGATATTTAAGTATCTCTTTATAAATCAGCTCGTTTCATTATTTCAGTATCAAAACCATCAATACTTTGCTGGTTGGCTTTCTCCCAATATTTTTCAATTCCCTCTTTACCACGTTTATTAGACCATTGAGCTAAATCATCACGATCTGAATCGAAATTAAAATAAGGTACTGACATACCACATGAAGATTGAACTTTATTAATGTCGAGTAAAAATATTTGTCGAGAGGCAATGCTTTTTGGAAACAAGTTGATATATTCATCCCACAAAGCATCCCCCGTGTGTAAAACTTTTGCGTTTCCATAAGTACGAAGAATCAACGGCTCTCCTTCAAAAGCACAAAACATTATTGTCATTCTAGGATTAATTAATACATGCGCGGCTGATTCGTTACCACTTCCGGTATGATTTAACCAAGCGATAGTATTTGCGTTAATCACTCGTAAACTGTCGCCGCCTTTTGGTGATAAGTTAACTGTGCCTGTATCTGCAGCAGTGCTAACAAAATAAATTTTTTGCTTACCAATAAACTCGATATGCTTCGCTTCTAACGCTGAAAATTTTTGTCCCATGAAATTACCTTTCTTTCCTTATTGATTATTACGCTATAAATTTAACGTATATACCGAAAAACTAATAAAACCTAACCAACTTACCGCCAGTAATATCCAAGGTAATTTTTGAGCTCTATATTCTGAAACTGAATTTACAGGCTCTTCAACTTGACGCTGCTTATGTTTTATTTGTTGTTTACGCTCTTTATCTCGCTCACGAGACTTTTTACTTTGCTGTTTTTTGTATTCTGCAATACCTTTTTCTATCCCTTGGGCAATCAGCTTGGTTTGCGCTTTGGTTTGTCCTTGTTTCTGTGTCCCTTTAGCGACTTTAAGTGCTTGCTCTTGGGTTTCTATTGAAGCTTTATTACTCATCGGTGACTCATTATTTTCTCTGGCTTATTCAAATATTTATTTTGCTTAAATTATTATGCATAAGTTGTTTTAGTTAAATTATATAAGTTTAACTAAAACAACTTAACGAAATTGTCTTTTGTATTTCATCTAATTTCAAGCGAGTATACATTTAAGGATATGATTACATTTATACCTAGCATAACGGTAAAATGCAAAACTGAATTTATGAGTTAATTTTCGCCTGCATGATCACTATATAATGTGGGATACTATTAATAATCAATGTCGATAATAAAATAACAATTCAAATGGAAATTAACATGTTAAAAAAGATAAAAATTTACGGCGCAATAATCATCTTATTAGTGATCACTTATTTTATATATAGCAGCTTAACCAATGAAGAAGTGGGCGATGTTTCTTTAGGTTTTTTCACCTTAAAAGATATTAAACTTAATACCTTGGTTGACCCATTAGTGCCAGGGGTTACTTGCCATATTGCCAGTGTGGAAGCTAATCTAAGTTTATCTGATCCTAGTGACAGTTCAATCTCTTGTCGTCAAACGGGTGAAATTACCAACGCTATGATTGCTCAGATAGATAAAAGTAAATCTGGTGAAGTTGTTTTTAAGAAATCAAAAAGTATATTTTTAAAAACTATGAAAGTAAGACGTATTTTTGATATTGAAAACCAAACCTTAATGTACTTATCTTATTCAACAACAGAAACATCCGGAAGTTTTAAACACAGTTTATCTACAGTTCCTTTATGGGGTACAGAAGCCTTTAATGATTCTACAACTTCGATTCAAGTTGATACCTCGAGTAGCAACTAGTCAATTAACCTGAGGTCGGCATAAGCAAAATGCTACAACAACCTTAATTATCCGCTAGTCGCGATGCTAGCGGTTAAAGTATTGTTATGCTGGGCTATGTTATATTTTAGGCTGAGTTAAGTTAGACAGAGTTAAATTTTTCTCGCCAAATCTACTCGATGAATCACCTAACAAAGGTAGATGACAATAAAATGACAGCCAAATGACAATTAATGGCATTGTTATTAAATTAGAAAAAAGAACAAAAAACGCCTACACAATCAAATAAAACTAATAAAAAACTGTATTTTTGTACAAAAAACAACACAATCATTAAATAAAATAACAAAAATGTAGTTTTATTACAAAAAAAGCTTTACACCTCAATTTAAATTAGTATAATAGCTCTACTTTCTGAGGGAGACTAGTTTAACAAGTTACTACCAGAAAAAACAGATTCCTAATCATTTGTAATCCCCTTACACTGATTTTTTAGCCACATTTTTATGTGGCTTTTTTTTGTCTAAAATTTGGTGAATTAACCCATATTAACCGAAACTCATAAGATCAAAATAAAACGACAACAAGGGGTAGCGGAAGTTACCTAGAATATCAATGTTACAGGCTGAACAGTTTACAAAATTATTAAAAAGACTAACCTGTAACCATTTGAAAAACATACTTAAATGTGCTTTCAAATAGTACAGGTTATTTTATAAGTGCGTGAATTTAACTTGTCAAAAATGCAATTTCAGGCTCGTTATTAAGCAATAGTTAGCTATTATAATTGAGCGCACGAAGAAATTTTTTATTTATACCATTTGAAGATAATTAATTTATTATTCAATTGGTATAAATCTGTGGCTAATAAGAATACTGATCGTAAGCTTCAATATCTCTACGAAGACGGCGTTGCTCTTTTATCGTTTCAATTTCACGCCATTTACGTTTTTTTTCTAGTCCTTTAGGCTTACCTTTTTTTTCAACCAACTCAAGTACTTCTTCTTCATCAATAATGTAATCGTCGTTCCAAAATGCATTACTCATAATATTCTCCAGTTATATTAATTCTATTAGCGTCTTTCCGACTTTTAGTGCATTAGTTTTGTTTACTAATGATAAAGGGCAATCTAATTGAGAAAGATTAAAATAATGTGAAGAAAGGATGACATTTTAATGAACACGTTGACATGTAAATTTAAACTATATTTTTAGGATCAATATTTATAAAGCAATATTTTTGAATTGAAAAACCGGAAATATTAGAGGCTGTTGATCTTTAAAGGTTAAAATTAATTCAATTTAAAACGGATTAATCGCGGCGCGAGCTTTGAATCATGATCATTCTATTTAAAAAGCGAGCAACAAAGAGTAAATTCGTTCTTGAATTCAAGTATTAAATGAACCTAAAGGCAAATTTATACTGCATTTTGCCTGTTCATGTAACCAGCCACAAGTCACATGCTCTAACTTGTTTAAATAGTAAATAAATTGCTATAAAAGTAATACCGAAAGATCAACAGCCCCTAACGAGTAAATAATAAAATACCGCTATGTAGCGGTATTTATTAGATAACTTATTTTAGATACTTTTAGAGTAAGGTGTTAATAAAGTACAGATATTATTCAAAACCAAGTTATGTATGTTTAATTTTCAAACCTTTTAAAAATGCTGACAATACTTCATCAGAGCAATTTTTATAATGTTTATTATCTACCTTTCTAAAAAACGCACTTAATTCGTATTTACCTAAACTTAAATCGGCTAGTTCTAAAATAGCAATAACATCCTCTGCTTTTAAAGATAAGGCTATTTTTACTTTATTAAAAATCATATTGTTTGTTAATACTTGCTCAACTTCACGCTCTGGCCCATCGCTAGGACCACGTTTTGCTATGATCAAACCATTTAAAAAATGGGCAAATTGTTCATCAGTTATTTCTTGATAACTTGCATCATCTTTTGCTTTGAAGAAAGAATTTAATTGCTCAGCGGTTATATCGCATTGAGTTAATGAAAACGTTGCAATAATTTGTTCGTCGTTTAAATTAAAAATTGTACTGAGACGACGTAAAAGGTCATTGTTAATCATGAAAGTGCCTAGAAGTATTGGTGAAGCATTAAGCAATTAATTGCTATAACTGTATTTTAAATATTTTTCTATTATAACTGACTCTTGATTGCTTGGCGTGTTTTGATTTACAAATGAAGCGCTAATTACAGCTAATTGTTACTCGCAAGCTAATAATGGCAATTAAAATGAATCATTTTTAAATAAGTTATAATTAATTAAAACCATAAATTGTAATTTTTACTGATTTGTATAATATATTATCGATTCTACTCATTGTTAATTAAGGAAATTCAATGCCCGCACAAGATACAATCACACAAGTACAAGATACTGTTACCCATGTTGAAGCACTCACGATGAAAGCCTATGAGCTTGGACTTGAGTATGCACCAATGTTAGCACTAGCAATAATTACCCTATTACTGGGTTTATGGATTATTAGCGGTATTACGAAGGTAGTAAAAGCGTCGATGCAACGCTCTAAAGTAGATCCTACTTTAATCCCCTTTATGAGCAGCCTCGTTTCTTGGTTACTTAAAGTTCTATTATTTATCTCTGTTGCGTCAATGATAGGTGTTGCCACAACATCATTTGTTGCCGTACTAGGTGCAGCAGGTTTAGCTATCGGTTTAGCGTTACAAGGTAGTTTAGCTAATTTTGCCGGTGGCGTATTAGTGATGATTTTTAAGCCTTACAAAGTAGGCGATTTAATTGAAACTCAAGGTCACTTAGGTGTGGTTAAAGAAGTACAAATTTTCAATACTATTTTAGTTTCGCCACAATCAAAACGTATTATTATTCCAAATGGTGCTACGTCTAATGGCTCAGTAATAAATTATACTGTAGAAGGTAAAATTCGTGTTGATTTAACTATTGGTGTTTCTTACAGTGCCGATATTGATCAAACTAAAGCTGTATTAATGGAAGTATTAACCAGTAACGATAAAGTAATGCAAACTCCTGCTCCGTTTGTTGGCTTAGTAGAAATGGCTGACAGCTCTGTGAACTTTGTAGTACGTCCTCATTGCTTACCTGAGCATTACTGGGATGTTTACTTTGGTGTAAATGAAGCAATGAAGAAAGCATTGGACAAGAATTCTATCTCTATTCCGTTCCCACAACGCGATGTGCATTTAATTCAAGCTTAATATTGAGCCATTTTTACAAACCGTATTGATGACAAACAGTGATTAACTTATTAAAGCTAAGCTCATTAAAATCGTATTAAACGAGCAAAGCTAATATAAGTTAAAACATCGTAAAAATAAAAAACCGCGCTAATGAAGCTCATTAGCGCGGTTTTTTATTAAGCATTATTTTTTCAATTAAAGTTTAACTGGCCATGGACTTTTGTACTTTGGCTCATCTGTTTGGCGAACATGACTTTTTCTACCTTGATTAGCCCCTCTATTATTCGGTTTGCTATACTTTGCTTGTTCTCGTTTAGACTCACTTCCTTTACCTGTATTGCCTTTACTCGGCGCATTTTTAGGTTGAAAGTTTAACACAGAAATAGGCACAGCCTTTTTAACAGGAAATTCAGTAACCTCTTTACGCTCAATAATATGTCCTAACCGGCTTTCAATCGCGCAAAGCTCTCTAAAATTGTCTTTAGACACTAAAGATACAGCTTCGCCCTCTGCACCAGCTCTGCCGGTACGACCAATTCGGTGAATATAGTCATCAACCTTGCTCGGTAAATCATAATTAACCACCCGGCTAAGATCACCAATATCTAGCCCGCGAGCAGCAATACCTGTTGCCACTAAAAACTTAATATCACCTGACTTAAAATCGCTCAGTATTCTTTCTCTAATATCTTGTGTTCTACCGCTGTGAATACTTTCTGCGGCAATACCACGTTTTTCTAACTGACTAACTAACTTAGCTGCTCCATGTTTGGTTTCAATAAATATAAGCGCCTGCTGCCAGGTTAATTCTTTAATAAGATGGCTCAACAATGCAGATTTATCTGTTTTATCAACCGTTACTAACCACTGCTGAATTTTAGGCTTATTAGCTTTGTCTGCATCTGTGGTTATTTCAACGGGTTTATGAATAGTTCTTTTCGCTAAGCCACGAACAGCTTCTGACATGGTGGCTGAGAACAGTAAGTTTTGACGCTGTTCAGGCAAGCGCTCAATAATTTTATTAATATCATCAATAAAGCCCATATCAAGCATTCTGTCAGCTTCATCAAGTACTAACATATCAAGCTCATCAAAGTGTAACGCCCGTTGATGAATCATATCTAACAAGCGTCCTGGCGTGGCAACAACAATATCTACGCCCCAAATTAAGCGTTGTTTTTGCGCGTCAATATCAACACCGCCGTACATTGCCATAGATCTGATAGATAAATATTTACCATAATCAGCAATACTTGTTTCAACTTGTACCGCTAATTCACGCGTTGGTACTAATATTAACGCTCGAACTCGTTTACCACGAAGTTTCTGATTTGTTTCTTTATAGCGAGTATTAATTTGCTGTAATAATGGCAACACAAAACTGGCAGTTTTACCTGTGCCTGTTTGTGCTGCAGCAATAATATCCTTTCCTGATAAAACAACAGGGATCGCTTTGCTTTGAATAGCCGTTGGTTTGCTATAACCTAAATCATCAATCGCATTGAGGATAAGGGGTGATAATTTAAGGGTTGCGAAGGACATAGTCTTGTCTCAGGTATATTAAAAGTAGAATTGATATAAATGCTTAGGTAAGTTTAGTAAGCTGTGTTGAAGCGCTATTAACAGCTAAAATGAAAAGCATAATGGCGAGAGTATAGCAGTTATATAGATTTGCTTGAAGAAAGAAGCGATAGACCGAAAAGATATATTCTCCTATAAGTTCAATTGAAACAATGAATCAAATATCAAATGGTATTAATAATCAATTTCTGCGTTACTCTCAATTTCAATAGCTATTACTCAAATATGCTCCCGAACTTAGCTATTTTTTAACAGCTCTTTAATTCATTTGCTATTAATTGTAGTTTCACTTTAGTTAAGAATTGATGGTTAAATGAATAATAGTTAGGTGCCTGAAAATTAAATGGCTGAAAATTAGGTGTATGAAAATTAAATGGCAGAAAATTAGGGGGCTGAAAGTTAGGCGGCTGACTTTATTGATGAGAATAATATATAGTAGAACAATAAATAAGAGTGTTCAGTTAATAGGATTGGGTAGAGTTTATGGATAACACTGTCGTCGCTATAAAAAATAACGCTAAAACGTTTAATGATGCCACTATGTCTGTCAATAATGACGTTTCAATTGGCTATGTTTATGTAATGACTCATTCGTTGTTTAGTGATGTGGTTAGAATTGGTTGTACCCCTGAAAATCCAGAGCATTATACTAAGCTTCTCTCGTCTAAAACCATTGGCGAATACCGCTTAGCCTACTCATTACAATGTAAAAACCCATGTAAAATAAAGCGTCAAATAAAAGACTATTTAAACGCCAAAAAATACGTTAGCGAGTTTTACCAAGTATCTACTGAAATTGCGGCTAAATTATTGCAAAGAGAAACTCTGAAAATTCCCGTTTTAAATAACCCTTAGTCTGGAGACTAAAGGTTATTTCATAGCTTACCCACTTAAAAAAAGCGAGACTATTTTAACGACTCTATCTCAGCCAGAGCTTGAGTAAACTCACTTAACTCTAACTCTACATACTCATCATCACCCTGCCAATTAACACCGACAATAACGTTATCTTCATTTAAGTCTTCAAGCCAAAACTCAAACCAATCAGATAATGATATTGCGCAAGGTACATAATCACTCCATTCATCAATACAATGTTGTTGGGCTAATGCTGCACTTGACCATAATGGCATAACATCAGTGTTTTCAAAACTAGGTGAATCAAGAACCACCCAGTCCTCACTTTCTTTATCTTGTAAGGCCCAAATAACTTGGCTTGGTTTAATATCGGCTAAAAAGTTTTTTAAGGTAGTATTTGTATTACTCATAATGTTATCGCTTCTCATTAATGGAATTAACTAATTATAACGAAGTTAGTCTCGCTGGTCTTGTTATAGTATCAATTACGGTACTAGCTTAGTTAAAATCTCTGCCAAGCTCGTTTTGTAATTTAGATAATCGATTGAAATTTGGTGATATCTACCATTTACTTCAAGTACTAGCGATGGAAAGCCTTGTTGTGTTAACGACCGAGCTAAGTTCAGCTGTCGTTGTAATTCAACTTCAGTCTCTTTAGCACTGAGATCTTGAATAAACTGAGCGGTATTAAATTTAGCCGAGGTTTGCACTGTTAACCTTTGAGCGACACCAATTAACATATCAACATCCGAAGGGTTTAATGCATCAAGATAATAGCCCTGTTGAATTGCATCAATCATTTCTTGTTGAGCACCTTGCTTATTTGCGGCAATTACAGCTCGACAAGCATTATAAGTTGAACGCCTTGGTATATTTTTACGCCAAAAGTCATAGTTAAATTGTGTACCTAGCTTAGTTTCGATTGTTCGCCAATAACCTTCTATAGCTTGTTGTTGCGCAATTGGCATAGGTTCATCAGAATCAGGCGCTAAACCGCCAGCAACATATTCTACGGTAATTTTTGACGGCAGTTTTTCTTTTAACATATGCCAGGTTGGACTATAGCCCCAACACCAGCTACACATAGGATCGTGAATGTAATATAAGGTGATATCCATAATAATTTCCCTACTCATATTTGTTGAGGTACTCAAATAACTCTTAAAATTGGACAGTTTAGCCATATTCAAAAGAATTCACTTATTTATACTGTTGTTACTTATTTACCATTTAAAAAGGATCTTCCCATCTTACACTCATTAAATAAAACCTTTTTAGCATTTTCTATTTTAATCACTAGTTCAATAGCTGACGCATCTTTAATTACTAATGGTAGTTTTGAAGAGTTAAAGTTTTCTAACAACTCTACTGCCCAAGGTGTTATTCATCATACTGATTTACAAGCTTTTGAAAATACAAATAGTGCTTGGGATGTTTTTTACACACTACCTGGTTGGGTAACAACTGCAGGTAACGGTATAGAATTACAAAAAAACATTGTAAGCAAAGCTGTTGATGGCAGTAATTATGTGGAGCTTGACTCTCATATTCGGGGCTCATCAAATACTGTGATGACACAGTCTATAGACTCGCTTGTGATTGGTGCCGAGTATTTACTAGAATTTGCATACAAAGCACGTACTAATCAATTAAACGATAATGGTATAAATGTTTTTTGGTATGATGCCGCAACAGATTTTAACTTAGCTATGGATGCTAACTTTGCTGTAGATGGTACTCATTCACTCATCTCAAACTGGACTGTGCAATCAATAGTACTTACCGCACAGGCAACAACTATGAACTTAAGTTTTGGTGCTTTTGGGAAAGCCAATTCTTTGGGTGGGTTAATCGATAATGTGTCATTAGTTCAAGTAAACAATTTGGCTCTTGTTGATGTGCCTGAGCCGCCAGTATTTGCTTTATCATTATTAGGTTTTGCTTTATTAATTCGCCGCAAAAAAAATAACTAGAGCAAACGTATAATTTACTCCTGTAACTTTAAGATGTGTAGCTTTTATACTTTCTCAATCATCCCCCTCTTTCTTGTAACGTATTATTATGTATTACTTACAATGAAGAATGGTTGAGAAAGTTCCCTTTATGAGAGAGTTTCCTTTATGAAAAATTTCTCTTAGTAAAATATTTTCTTTAATATTTAACTCCTGCGAATTTCCTCTGTGAACTTAATATAACTTAATGATGATTAAAAAATATAGCTTTAATCTCAGCAAAATTTTCTATTTCAAGCAATTCAGCTTTTTGCTCTAAATGACTATAGTCGTTGCATTCACTTATTAAGCTATATAAGCAGGACAACATGAATAACGTTAATTCATCTTGTTTAGTTCCTGTAACCTCTCGTTTACTCACTTTATCTATATGATGTAATTGCTTAATCACTTTCGCGTCAATATGCCATATCGATAGCATCAAACTTGAAGCCGCATAAATACTAATGTGCATAGCAGCGTAAACATGAGTATTTAAAGAGTCTACTTCATCCACTCCTTGCATTGAATGCAACATAAATTGGTGTTTACTAAAGTCTTTGTGACACAACAATAAAATACCTAATAAGCCAAATACTAGTACTTGCTCTGTTAATGCATTATCAAATTTTAATTTAGCTGCTACTGACTTTCGAATTAATTGAAACAATTTTGGCGCGGTTAGAAAAGCTTGTGTGCATTGGCTGATTACCTTGTCGTCAACATGAGCACTTAACGCATCTTTCACTGAAAAAACGACAGCTAAATTTACAACAGTATTGATACCTAAGCTGCGACTAATAGCTTCTTGAATATTAAGCGGTGTTTTTCCATAAATAGCTTTACTGGCAAGTCCCATCAAGCGCCCTGTAAATATAGGATCTTGAGCAACTATTTCGAGTACTCTTTGAAGATCAAAACTAGCATGATCTTTATCTATCAACAGTTGTTGGCAACTATCCGATAAAGGCGGCATGTTTTGCGCTATATCACTTAGTTTTTGTTTATCTGTATTACCTGTATCATCAACGAGTGATAATTCTCGAAACTGCGACGGTGTTATACCAAACTTATTGCGAAAAGCTCTTTCAAAAGTAGAACGTTCAGAATAGCCTAATTTAGCTACTAAAATATCTATACTTTCGTGTTGCGTTAACAAGGCCTTTACGCAAAGCTCATTTAAATATTTTTGTTGAATAAGCTTAAAAGTAGTTTCTTCTAAAGTAAGTTTTCGCCGAAAAGAGGTCATACTCATCGCTAACGCTGAAGCACATTGTTCGATAGTTAACCTTGCAGGAACGTCACTTTTAGTTAGAAGTATATTTACTGATTCAGTTAATAATATTTTATTAGTCATATAGGTTGATAAGGTTACTTTATAATAATAATGCCGGAATTGTGATAATAACAATTGAAATAATAAATCAATAATCTTCAAATGGTATAATACATAAACATATGTAAAATATTCATATAATTACTGAAGTTAATATCTTTTTTATAAAGTAAATGTAATACAGAAGAGAAATTTATCTGATAACTTTAGCGTTTACCACCAAAGTTCATAAAGCCCCCAGAAAGCGCCAAATACAAAAATAAAACCCGTCATATATTCAGCTAACGGGTGATATTGAGAATTATGAGACTTTTTATCTGCTTTTCTTCCCCCAACAAGTATGAAGATCAGTAACAAAAAACTAGCCGATAATTTAATAATTATCACTCTATTTCCTTTTAGAATTTCTTTGTAGAGTACAAGCAGTTATTAGAGAGGAATAGCAAATCCTCTCGCTAACCCTATAGCTTTCTAATTGCTCGTTGAGCGTTATCATAATTTTTTCTTGTTAAGCGTAATAAAGCGGTTCTAATAACACCTCGGGTTAACTCTTCTTTGCTCTCAGCAACTTTCATTCCCAAAGCTTGCATGATGCGTCGCATGAATCTTATAACCCAATAGCTAATATTATCAGCTAAATCGATACCTTTAGACAGAATATAGGCTAACTTATCTGCTAATGTAGCAACTCCCATAACAGCGCCTTGAAGAGCTGAAACTACACAAATTCCTATTTTCTTAAGTACATAAATTAAAGCAGACTCAGCCCATCGTAAGAAAGTATGTGAGTCTGCACTAGTATATCTTTTAGAGTTCAACCATTGCTCAATAGCCCACTCTACATCATAAGGTTCATCTGGAACGCTATTTAATGCATTCCAGCTATTACTTCCAACTGATTCAAGATACTTGCCCATTTTATGGGCCGCGCCACTAAATACTAACTCTGAAGACGGAAGAAAATGGCCACTGGTATTATAAGGCGCTTGCATAAACGGGAACAAAGCCACCATAGGTACTGGATCAGTTTGATGGTATACACGATGTATGTTTTCAACTTTAAGGTTATCGGTTGTACTTTTAGCAAAAAAATAAGTGCCAACTCTTGGCGCACCAAAAGTATAAAGTTTGACATTTTTACCCGCTTTTTGCTTAAGCCAATCTGCGGCTAATGAAGCAACTGCGCCACCGAGGCTATGGCCAATACAATGTACGGTACCGGTAACTTTATTTTGGGCGATGAAAGATTGAATTTGCGGTAACATGCTGGTGAAAGTATGATTAAACCCAACGTGCACCATATGCCCAGTAGTAGAACGAGTTAACCCGATATTACCGTCAGTAACAAAATCAGCTTTATTGTTAGCGGTAGTAGTACCACGAAAGATAATAAACAAATCACCTTCATAACCCTTACCGCCCATAGCACAAACACCAAAACCATCCATAGCGGCAAGTAAAAGGTTTCCACCTACAGCTGCATTTAGTTTTAGTTGAGCGCTATTTTTTTGAGAAAAAGTTGAATTAGCGAGAAAAGCTTTAAAAGCTCGCTGATTTCCAGAGTTAACATCATATACGTCTTCTGCTATGCGAGCAGCTTGAGATGGTTGCAATTCGTTTGCCATTGTAATTCCTTAATATTTAATAGTCTATTTACTGAGCTTTTTCCCATCGACATTTTGAATATACAGCTCCGTGCTTAAGCTCAACACGGCTCTCGTTATCATCAATATCACATACTAATGATTTTACTGGGGTTTCAAAATCTGAAAATAATTCACCACTAAACTTATTACTGTACCAAAAAAAATTATCGTCTGTTTCAGACTCAGAAAATAATTCAATGTTACTCACAAATTGAGTTAATTTTCCTATTGATAATATTTCTTCATGGGCAGGAATATTAAAGTTGCCATTTTCATCCGTTTGAAACTCATCAACAACACCATCATCATTGCCATTCCAACGTAAACGGCGAATAATCTTGGTATTAGCCAGCGGCTGTCCGTTTTTTACTAGCGTCCCTTCTAATGGCGACGAAATAACATACACCTCCCCCTCTTTTTTTCCAAATAATCCCAACATTGTTGACTCCTTGTTTGATTTAGCTTGTGATATGTCACTCGAAAAACGACCTTCGGCTGCTTTATCTTGTGAGCCATCCTCATTAGAGCAACCTAACAGAATAATAAAACTTAATCCGCTGATTATTTCAATCCAATATTTCATTAATTCGACCACTTTGCTTTAGCTGAACAAAATACTAAAGGTTTTACATTAAATTTACAATTTATTGTTTTGAATAAAGGCTAGCTCGCTATCTTTTTTAAAGAGCTCAGGGCGTTAGTTTTAGGATTGACCTGGTCAGATGTTGGTTCTAGGGAATTAGTTCAAAGGAATTGATTCGAGCTTTTTGTTACGACTATTTTTTTGGGAGAAGCGAGCAAATCTCGTGCATTATAAGTTATTTAACATTGAAGCATACCAAATGGAGACAACGTCTAATTATAATCACTGAGGGTAAAGGTAGATAAAGATGGGGAGATAAGGTTGTTATTAATTTATAGCAATGTAAATATTAATACCTACATTGCTATAACTAGCTATTTTAACAGTAAAAAGCAGAAGTTTTACTTCGATAAAGCTGCTAGTTCCATGGTAACGTGATCTATGCCTTGTTTAGATATTTTATCTCCTAACTCAGCTTGTTTACTGCTTAACAATGAAATACCTTCTACTGTCATATCAAAGGCTTTCCATTGTTTTGTTTTATTGCTTTGACGCATTTGAAAAACAACATTAATAGTTGGTGACCCCTGCTCTATTATTTCTGTTTTAACAGCAATTATTCTTTTTCCATCTGTAGGTTGCTCAGCCTCAAAGATAACTTCTTGTCCTTTGTATTTAGACAGTGCTATTGAATATGTTCTTACTAAATAATGACGCATAGCTTGCACAAAATCTGCGCGTTGCTCGACTGATATTTTTTTCAAATGTTTACCTAAAATTCTATAAGAAGCATAGCGGTAATCTATCGATGGCATTAACTCTTCTTCAACAATATCACGCATTAAATGAGGAAATTTTTCGATGGCTCCTTGGTTAGCTGATATACGAGAAAACAAGTTAGTTCCTGCAGTTTTTAACACCTCGTAAGGTGAAATAATCTCGGTTTCAATTATTGGGGTATTTCCATAACTGCTACCTACTGATGACCCTGAAGTAGCTGAAACTAATGCAGTGGTATTGCCAGCGAACGATAGAGCTAACACTGGTGATACAAGTGAAGAGACGCCTAAAACTAGGATGCTTTTTGCGATAAATGCTCGCATGATAAATGCCCTTAAAATAATAAATAGTAAACAAATTAACCCATACCGACCGAGCGGTATGGTTGATGGGGGAATACTATCACCGACCGGTCGGTTTGTTAACTGAATTATAAAGAACAAAAATGTTTATGAAAGTGTAAATAGGAATAACGCGGTAAATTAATCGCGTTAAGAATAAATAGAATCTGTGGAAAGGGACTTGATTAATAAGTGAGTTATTTTTTCAAGGCGCGAATATAGCAGCACAATTCATCAATAATTTGAGTAAATACTACTTTATTACGTGAGCTTTTTCCTAAGCTGTTAGCACCATTTAAAGTAGCAGCAATAAAGTAGCCTACTTGACTAAATTTAATGTTGCTTCGTAAATCGTCACGAACGCGCTCAAGTGCATCAACAATTAATTGGTTTAATTGCTCTTGCATCGCTAATATACGTAAACGAAAACCTTCGTCAACATTAGCCATTTCTTCACATAAATTATTCAACGGACAACCACAAACGCTTTCATTACAAGCCATATTATCTGTAATTGATATTAGAAAGTCACATAACCCTTCGATTGGATCATCAGTTGTTAAAGCAGGTCGCCAGGCTTCCAAAAACATAGGTTGGTACACTTCTTCAAAAACAGCGTAACCTAATTCAAGTTTGTTGGTGAAATGGTGATATAACGCACCTTTTGAAATGCCGCAACGATTGAGGATAACTGACAAGCTAGTCGCTTTAAAGCCATGATGATGTATTTCATCGGCAGCAACATTCAAAATATTTTGGCGGGTTTGCTCGGCAACACTCATAACTTTATCTCGGTGGCGTATCTTAATGGTCTTAACTTATTACTTTACTATGAACTTAGTATTATGAACTTCGTAGTAAGTAGCTAAATAATATCCGACCGCTCGGTATGTTGCAAGTAAGCTTTTGTAATCCGTCTGTTAATCTATGTTAGTTTAAATAACCAATCCTTGAATTCAGTAATTATTAAATTATTTAGCGTTAAACTTTTATCTAAAAATAGTAACCCCGCATAAATCATTAAAGATATTATACGGGGTCACTTAATTTGTTTATATATTCTATTTAGTTACTAGTTAACTTAAAGTTAAGTTCTAGCTATCCTTAGAGAAAATAACAATTAAAAGCTTCTACTTTCAACACTATTAGCATTAAAGTTGAAGGTATTAATTTTACCACATTCAGCAATATGGTTGTTGCTACTATAAGGCGTATTTGCTTGGCTTATATCCCCTTCCCAGCCTTGACCATTTTTAACAAACGCTTTCAATTCAAACTTGTTATCAACGGCTTTACTGCAATCCATATCAACGTCTAACATCCAGTAATGTTGACCCCAAATATTTAATGGTTCTTCACCATAGCCGTCATTAGCCACTGTGCGTTTGGTTCCCCAACTTGATGGCCAAGCATTAGTTGTCCAATCAAGTGGTGTGCCTTCGGCTTCGCTACTTTGAGCGGCTTCACTACCATACCAATCTAAATAATTTTCATTATTTTTCCATGGTGCTGTAGTGCTGCTTTTTAAGTTGTTATGCCTAATTGGCATTGCACAGGCAAAGTTAGACGTTTGACAATTTCTGTTCAGATTATTATTGGCATAATCATGATCAATACCGCCACGAACAAACATATCTTGACCACTTTGTGTTTGTGCTTGGATAAAGATCACAGTACGTTGCCAGTTTTCACTGCCGTTATTATTGTCATCAGGAGCAACATTAACTTTAGCACCTTGATGAATAGCAAACGCATCCCAAGCACCTACACTAGCATTAATACTGCCATTAGCATTTACGATAACTGTTTCACCACTACAACTTTTTTCATCAGCAGATAATTCGCCTTTTAATACATTACAGTACGTACCTTGTGCCATATCGGTATTAAGTGTGGTATTTAAAGTGTAATCTTCTTTGTTGATTGCTACAAAACCCGAACTACCGCGACCAAAGGCGATTTGGTTATTACCGTTATCCCACCAATTGGTTGTCGCCCAGTTATCTGCTGTATTATTTCTAAAGTCTACACCACCAGCAATATAACCCCATCGATGTTCACACTTCCAATTACTAGCAAAACATTCTAGGTTACCATTGTTATGAACAGGTACACCTGGTGCTCCTGCATCAGTATCACCATGGAAATCATAACTAGACATAACTTTTGGGTAACCATATGGATAGGCAAGCATAAATACGTTAGCTAAGTCATATAAGCGGCCATCTTCAAAATTAATGACATTTCCACCTCCGCCGTGACCGCGTTGATTATCATGATTATCAACAAAAACAACCGCAGAGCTACTTGGTAAAAACCCCCAAGCTTCACCAAATTGACTAAGTGAAGCTAACTGACCTTGCTTAAAAGTATTACCTAATTGCGTGGTATATTTAAATTCAGTTACTAAACCTGTACTTTGATATTCGTTAGATGTAATTGGCTCTCCACCTTGGTCAATCACTTCTTGAAAAATTAACGGTGAGCCATTAACTTTTGATAACACACCTTGAATATCTCCCAATGACATATGCTTAGACGCATCTAACCTAAAGCCTGTTACACCAATATTTTGTAAATCATTAAGGTAACCGGCTAATGTTTCTTGCACATACGCTGAGCCAGTATTTAGATCGGTTAAACCAACTAATTCACAGTTTTGTACTTCCCAGCGATTATTATAATCGTTGATAGCACAAGTATTATGAAAGTCTTGTGGTCCGAAGTTAGGGTAGCTTTTGTTGCCAAAGTTACTTCCTGCAGTGCCAGTACCGCTACCTGCCGCCATATGATTTAAGACCGCATCCACATAAATATCTACACCAACCGCTTTACAGCGTTCAACCATGTTAATAAATTGCGCTCGGTTACCACCGCGACTTTCTAGCTGGTAACTTACTGGTTGGTATCGTGTCCACCACGCCCCACCTTGAATATGTTCATTTGGCGGAGATACTTGTACCGCAGCATATCCTTTAGGTCCTAGAAATGTTTCACATTCTTTTGCAATATCTTGCCAGTTCCATTCAAATAAGTGTACGAAGGTAGTTGGTTGTGACGCAGCCTGTGCCTGACACGTTATACCTAATGCTAAACTTGTTGCTAACAATGACTTTATTACGTTATTTTTCATTTTATTGTAATCCTATAGCAGTGTTAATTTAATGTTATTTTTATGTTTTTAACAAAACCAAGGTTGCTTTAAATTCATACAAAAATAAATATATTAAACGATGAATACGTATTCAAATAGTAAGACTATTCAAGTCGGTGATATCGTTGTCTCTGGGGATTTCTGCCAAAAAAACAAGCAATACGGTTAAACAATATTGCTCCTAATGTTTGTCACATCACCTGTAATTTAGGCTTTCTTACTAAGAGTTAGCTGACAATGAGTAATTACTGATTACTGATTAGTAATGAACGTGGCAACTTTTCAATAATAGTATTAACGCTCTTTTGTTCTATGGCTACTTTGAACTTGCCTGTTAACACTAGCCGTTTTATCACGTGATTTATTAGACTGTACGCTTTGTCTCTGGTTACTCTTGCTCTGTTGATGGCTCTTTTTATAGTTGTTGTTTTTAACAGCCGTATCACGATGAGTACTATTATTACGCGTATTTGCTTTATGATTAGTGCTTTTATTGACCCTTTTGCGGCTGGTGTTACTAGTTAAAGTTTTCTTATGAGTATTGGTACTGTGTATAGTTGGGCGTGAGGTATGATATCTCTGTTGTACTTTTTTATGATTGTACGCAACACCTCTTCTATGAGTTGGTTTGTGGCTCCAACGCTTTGCTTGATTACTGGTTACTATTCTTCTATTTGAATAATACTTATTGCTAGCACCATAACTACTCACGTGACGGTTTACATGACGGTTAACATGGCGGTAGCTAATATGTGGAGTTACCACCACGTGACGTTTTTGCCAATGAAATGCGGTGAAATAGAAATTAGGGCTTATTCTTACAGCAGATCCCCAATAAAAGTGACCGTAATGGGCGGCATAATGATGAGAGTTGTGCCAATAAATCGGAGGATAGTTTGACCAAGACCAAGGGCCGTATACCACACGTGTATCATAATATGGCACATAAATAATTTCAGCTTGTGCCGGTTCAATAATAATAGTTTGCTGCTCTTTAACTATCTTCACATTATTTATGTTGTCTAAACTACCCGCTTGCTCAGCTTGTTGTCTAAGAGTTTGAATGCTGGAAAGTACCCTACTTTCATCTTGTAAAAAAGTATCACCAATATCTTGCATCCAACTTAAATCGTCACTTAACTTATTAAGCACTTTAGGAAAAGCGAGTAAGGCCTGAACACTAGCATCCCAACCTTTATTTTCAGCCAAAACTTCAAGTTGTTGTGTTGTTATCTGTGAGTTTTCTTGTAGTTGCTGGTTAAGCCATCTTTCTGCTTCAATCACTTCAATTGGGTAAGTTGAAGAAATTAAAATATGGGTGAGTAAGGTGTCTGGATATAAGGCAATAGGTGCTAAAGCTTGTGCAAGTTCTGCGTCAGATAATTGTGACTCTTGATAAGTATCTGCTGTTAAAGTTGAATGCGAGGCTGAAAAAGCCGTTGTAGTAAAAGCAACCGTCGCCATTGTTGTAGCGATTAAGCTTATTTTTATGATGGTACGATAGTGTGATGTTAGTTTTTTAAAATACATAAGCTCATCTTGTATGTTAAGTCATATTTACTGTTATGGCTTATCTTACAAGTGTGAAACTGAACATAGTCTGAACACTTAACATTATGGTATCAACATAGTCACCTGTTCATAATCGTCTCTAAAAATGGCAACATGCTCAGCTAGTGCTAAAACGTAAGGTGAAGCTGGCTCCTCCTAACTCTAATGAGTTACCAATGTTTAATTCGCCTTGGTAACTTTTTACTAAATCTCGAACAATGGCTAAACCCACACCATGACCTGATTCATAGGTATCAGCCCGTGTTCCCCGTTCGAGTATTCTTTCTATTTGTTCACTTTTAATACCTACACCGTCGTCTTCCACGCAAATAATTAATAACTCACCTTGCTGCTCAATAGTTAATTTAATTGTGCTTTTAGCAGCTTTGTAGGCGTTATCAAGTAAGTTACCCAAAAGCTCAAGTAAATCTGCTTCATCACCTTTGAACCTTAAGTTTTTATGTGAACTTAACTTGAGGGTTGTATCTTGGTGTTGATATATTTTTGCTAAAGTATTAAGTAATTTATCAACAATAGGGGTAACGCCAATACCTAACAACCATGACGATTGTCCTGCGCTTTGCGCCCTTTTTAATTGGTGATCAATGGTTGAGTTAATACGATTAATTTGTTCTTGATTCACCGCTGATATATCACTTTGCGCTTGCAATACCGCTAATGGCGTTTTTAAGCTATGGGCGAGATCAGACAAAGCATTACGGTAGCGTTGTCTTTGTTTTTGTTCAGTCACTAATAACTGATTGACTTGATTAGTTAATTTCGATAATTCTTTTGGGTATGTACTGGTGAGCTTTTCAGCTTTACCTTGCTCAACTGCATGTATTTCTTTTTGCAAAGTAGATAGTGGCTTTAAAGTCCACATTAACCAAGCAAGTTGTAGCAGTAGTATAATCAGCATTAATATTGCTAAACCAAACCACAGTTGCTGTTCAAAGTCGTTTATCAATTCTATAAATGTTTGCTTGTCGCGAACAATATGTACAATAATTGGGAAATCCTGCTCTTCATCACTAAAACTTACTGCAAAACTATAGATAAAATACGGTGTATTCTTGATATTTACAGTCGAAAAGGATTTATCACCCGTTGCCAACGGAGTATGCTCACTGGCAAATTCATCAAGCAGTAAATCAGTAAGTATATCTGGTAAGTTAAGAATAAATGACGACTGAGATTGCCAAAGAATTTTATCTTCGAGATTAAAAGCGCCGTTATTTATTTCTTGCTGTGAAGTAGGCTTTGAAATAAAGGCGTATAAACCTGAATCCGTTACGTTGAATTGGTTTTCAATCAATACTTCTGGCATAACTAAACTTGCTTGCTCAACTTCTGCGACTGCCAATATAGAATAACTATAAGCACTTAATTCATTTTCAATACTCGTCACCATATGCTTTTCAAATGAGTTCATAATAATGAAAGCAATAGTGGGGAGTATGACAAGTACCATCACTAATAAACTAAGCGCCAAACGAACTTTTAAAGAGTTTAAAAATTCGTGGGCGTTGAATTTTAGCAAGGGTTTAATGGTTAAATTCAAGACTAACTCTGTGTTGAAAAGTTAACTAAGCGGTATCCTTGACCACGCTTGGTTTCAATAAAATTATATTTACTTTCAGAATCAAGCTTCTTCCGTAAACGGCGGATAAATACTTCAATAACATTTGAGTCTAGGTCAAAGTCTTGATCATAAATGTGTTCGGTTAAAGTCGATTTAGACACCACTTCACCAACATGCAACATTAAGTATTTAAAAACTTTAAATTCATGAGCACTTAAGCTTATGACTTCTTGTTCAAATAAAACTTGTGACGTGGCAATATCTAGGCAATAAGGGCCATTATTAATAAGTGTGCTAGCTTTACCTACACTTCGCCGGATCAAGGCATTTAGCCGAGAAGTAAGCTCCTCTACATGAAAGGGTTTAGTTAGGTAATCATCAGCTCCCGCATCTAGGCCTGAAACTTTGTCTTGCCAACTATCACGAGCAGTTAAGATTAAAATAGGATAATCACGACCTTTTTCTCTTAAAGCTTTAACCACACTTACGCCGTCTATTTTCGGTAAACCTAAGTCAATAACGGCAATATCATAATCATATTCAAGCCCTTGGAATAAAGCTATTTCACCATCACTAGCAACGTCTACCGAATAATTTTTTGAAAGCAGTTGTTGCTGAAGTTCTGCTTGTAACGCTTGATCATCTTCAACTAAGAGTAAACGCATTACCGTTCCTTTTTATTTGGCTAATTAGCAACTATTTGTCCGGTACTTGCATTAACTTTCTTTGAGGTTACTTGGCCATTAGGTTTAACGATTTTAACCTTATAAATATTATTAATTCTTTGAACTTTCAATATTTTACCACCGAAATGGCTTTGTACTATTTTTGCGGCTTGTTGCGAGCTAATGTTTACAGGAGACTGTGCTGCCATCACATTAGGCGCATTCAGGGCACATACACTTAATAATAGTGTTAATAAAATAGCGCGTAATATCATTTAATTACCTAACTTCACTGCGGATAAAATAAGAATACAGGGCAAACTGCTAGAGCACTCAGTGTAAAAGAATGTAACAAGCAAATAAACCTTCTTTCGCTATATGCTAGCACTATCAAGCTGAACATTTGCTGAACAACACCTTTAAAATTTAAATAATTGACCTGAACTAGGGATAATGAATATGTATAACCAAATAATATAAATTAGTTACCGTTACACTTCTACAATAGTTTTAATTATTGTCCTTCAAGGCGAGAAAACGAAGCCAATAACTGATTATTGGGAGTTTTCACAACGCCGCTAATATAAATGACTACGCATAATTAGCGCTGTTGTAGCATTTTTATTATCTCGAATTCAGGTTAAGTAGCAAAAGAAGTTAACTCATTTTTAACCTAGTCAAAATAATCTACAACTACTTATTTTATTTGTTCAGCTTGGGTTCATTTACGTTACGCTTTAATAACATTAAATCAATGCATGAAGGATTTAGTGATGAATAAACTAATCAAACAAACAGATCATAAAACAGCCCCCAAAAAAAATTCAATTAAACACCAAACAAAAAATGCTTTCAGTCCAGCAGCAATGTTTTCGTTAAAGCTAACAATCACAGCCATTGTTGTACTTACTTTTTTATTATTTTCTTATTCTAGCTTTGCCGAGCAAACAAATACTGTTGTGATAAAGAGCTATGATAATACTCAAGTAGCAAACACGCTGAATAATGAAAGTAGCACGAGTAAAATCAGGACCATCAGTAATTTACACCACACTCGCGATGAAATCATTGAGTATAAAGTTAAGCAAAAAATAGAACAATATAATAACTTATCCCCTGTAATATCATCAGGTAAAAAATCCCTTAAAACCTTAAGAACAAGGTATTATGAAGAAAACTTTATTATTTATGATGGCTACGCGCAACTTATTGAAGATATTGATGAGGACAGTTATTACCAGTCTTTTAGCGTTACCTTTGATGCAGATTTAATTTATGTAAATCCTCATGATGTAGCCGTTGTTTACGCTGAATTATATTTAAGTGAAAACGGTGGGCCTTGGTTACATTATTACAGTACCGACAGTTTTATTATTCACGGAGAAAGTACTGATGATGCATTTGAAGTTGTTAGTACTTTAGAGCAAGGCTTTAATAGTAATCATTATGACGTATTAATTGACTTATATGAGGAAGGTAACCCAAATATTATGGCGACTTATAGCAGTGATGATACCAATAGTTTATATGCACTGCCGCTAGAAAGTAGCGATTATGATCCTGAATTTATTGAGTACACTGAGAGCTATACTGAAGTTTATGTTAGTGACGGATACTACAGTGATGCATATATTCAAGCAGGAAGTAATTCATTATTAGGAATATTAACCATACTAGCTATATTACTATTTCGTCAATTTAACCGAGTTAACCAAACTGACAATTCCCTTGAAAAAACTTAAGTTATACCAATTTGATTAAGTTTCTTCTCAACTCAGAGCTATATTCGATACTCATTAA
>NZ_PJAI02000089.1 GCF_002843355.2 Colwellia echini | reverse complement strand
AAAGTCCAGCATTTCGGCTAAAGCCGATTACTCCACTTCAAAGTTGTCATTTGATTTGCGCTCAAAGTGATGTTCCAAGTATTCTTTGATCATCTCTTTTGTTAGCTCTCCTGCTGTGACACAAAAGTAACCTCTAGCCCAAAAATGTTGCCCCCAATACCGTTTTTTCAATTGAGGAAACTCTTGAAACAACTTCGTTGATGTTCGTCCTTTTATTCGTCGCATTATCTCTGATGGTGATAAACTAGGTGGTGCTGAAACCAACAAGTGAACATGATCTTGACTGACTACCCCACGTAGTATTTCAATTTCTAAGTGCTCACAAGTTTGCCTTGCTAGCTCTCTAACTCTTAATCCTATATCACCTGTTAAGACTCGATAACGATACTTCGTTACCCAAACAAAATGATATTCAATTTTATATTTGGTATGTGAACCATTACGATATTTCATACTTATATAATAAACGCAACTGCTAGCTGAAAGCTATCCCGTCTAAAGACGGGGGTTTAAACCAACTCCTTCTGACGAATTAA
>NZ_PJAI02000088.1 GCF_002843355.2 Colwellia echini | reverse complement strand
CGTTAAAAGATACGTTTAACCTTACGGCAACCGACGGCAGTTTATTAATCACAGATATCTCAGGATTTGAATTAATTGATGGTGTGGGTAATGCCACCTTAACAGGTGATACGACGAACACCTGGTTAGTTAATGCGAATAACGCAGGTACCTTAAACGGTATTAGTTTTACAGACTTTGTGAATTTAGTCGGCGGCAGTGGCATTGACAGTTTCACGGTAAATGCGGGTGTTTCTATTGGCGATATCGACGGTAAAAATGGCGCAAACACCTACACCATCAATGGTACGGCGGGTGCTATCACTGGTGGTGACAATGTAGATACCTTTGCCATTGGTACAGCGGGTAACACTGGAGCCCTTGTTGGCGGCCTTGGTGATGATGTTTTCAATATTAGTAATGGTGAAGCTAATAGAGTTGCAAGTATTTCCGGTGGTGATGGTGATGACACGGTTGCAATTTCTGATGTAGAGGTGGTTACTGCTTCAATTGATGCTGGTTCAGGTGGTACGAATAAAGATATTTTTGAATTTACTGGGAC
>NZ_PJAI02000087.1 GCF_002843355.2 Colwellia echini | reverse complement strand
AACATATAAATACCGATATTTATATCAGCTTTCCAGATTGTTAAAGAACTTCAAAGCAGCTCACATTCGGCTATTTTGTGGTTTAAAAAACCAAATTTAAATTATCGGTTAGATAGCTTAAATTTGGCTTCTTTCTTTAATGAAGAAACAATAAATGGCCATTGCGAAGTTTTTCTAGGCATTTTGATGCGACGCATAGTATCTCTTATGCGAGTATCGAAATAACAACGAAAAAATCGTAATGGTGGAGCTAAGCAGGATCGAACTGCTGACCTCCTGCGTGCAAGGCAGGCGCTCTCCCAGCTGAGCTATAGCCCCTCTTTGACTTGTTAATTGTGCTAATTACTTCGTTGCTTTCGTTTGTTATTCAATCATGTAGCGAACTACACTCACTCATAAAAAACTCAAGCGCCTTGTACTAAGCGCAATTACCTTCGTCTAAGCTGCAGTTAACTACAACTCAAAGGTGTTTCTTCTAATTTCATTATCATACAATTTGTGTGAACACTCGTAGTACCGAAGTACTCATTAAGCAGCTTTACTTCAAGATAAGGAGGTGATCCAACCCCAGGTTCCCCTAGGGTTACCTTGTT
>NZ_PJAI02000086.1 GCF_002843355.2 Colwellia echini | reverse complement strand
ACACCTAAAGCTAATGATTCAATTGATTGCATGACTATCCTTGTACGTATAACGCTTTGCTAAGCGGCTAAAAAACGTTGGCTAAAATTTGCGAGGAACGAGCACAGCCAACTGTTTTGTGTCCGTTTAAGCAACTTGTTATATTTAATTCTCTATGTACTTAAACGCGAGGGGTTATAGTCGGTTTCCTGAGACTCTAATAAGGTACCTTTTATCAGTATCCCCTTTGAATTTAGAATTATTAAAACTCCATTGATTAAGAGCCTTTAAAGATTTCTTTATTAGTTCTTTTGATTCTGGGTGGCTTGAATCTACAAGCTTTACATTTTTTACTTTTATTAGCATTCCTTCGTATCCAAGTTCAGCAGAAAAATCAACCCAAACCTCTTCGTTATAATTTATTCCTTTTGTTCTTATTGGAAGAAGCTTAATAATGGTTGATTTAGCTGGCAGATTTATTAATGTAGTTGTATTAGTTTCTTTTTCGATAGTTTTACACCCAGCAAAGAATAATAAAAAAATTGATAAAAACAATAACCTCACATTGTGCTCCTTAAATATAACGCCTCATTAAGAGGCAAAAAATTGTTTGCTAAAATGTTGAGGCACGAAACAGCAAACTG
>NZ_PJAI02000085.1 GCF_002843355.2 Colwellia echini | reverse complement strand
GGTGTTGGCACAGATAGCTTTACGGTCAATAGCGGTGTGTCTATCGGAACTATTGATGGCGGCAACGGCGCAAACACGTACGCGATTAATGGCACTGCAGGTGCTATCACGGGTGGTGTTGATGCAGATACCTTTACCATTGGTACAGCGGGTATAACGGGAGCTCTTGTTGGCGGTGCTGGTGATGATATTTTCACTATCAATGGCGATACAACAGGTCGAATTGCTAGCATTTCTGGTGGTGATGGTGATGACACGGTTAGTTTGGATAATACGGGCGTAGTTACTGGCACGATTGCGGGCGGCGCTCAAGGTGTTGCTTTAGATGCAAAAGATACGTTTAACCTTACGGCAACCGACGGCAGTTTATTAATCACAGATATCTCAGGATTTGAATTAATTGATGGTGTGGGTAATGCCATCTTAACAGGTGACAGCGCGAACACCTGGTTAGTTAATGCTAATAACGCAGGTACCTTGAATGGTATTAACTTTACAGACTTTGTGAATTTAGTCGGCGGCAGTGGCACTGATGGTTTTACGGTAAATAGCGGTGTAACTATTGGCAGTATTGGTGGTGGCAATGGCGTAAACACGTACGCGATTAATGGCACTGCGGGTGCTATCAC
>NZ_PJAI02000084.1 GCF_002843355.2 Colwellia echini | reverse complement strand
GCGTTATACGTACAAGGATAGTCATGCAATCAATTGAATCATTAGCTTTAGGTGTTAGATTACTTGGTATATTTCTTTTTGTAACTTTACTCAGAGATATGCCTTTGACAATTGAAACAATCTCTCAATATAAAAGCTTCGATCCTAGTTTAAATACAAGCTTTACAATGAATTTTTATACTGCTGTATCTGTTATCTCGATTGCTTTCTCTTTAGCAATGATCAAATTTCCAGTTTTTATTTCGAAAAAATTAATAGCAAAAACTATTACAAAGTCACCTATTATTTCTAGTGATTTGGATATTGCTAAAGTGACAGGTATAACTCTTCTAGGTATTTATATTTTATCTTGGGCTATACCTGACTTGGTTAATAATCTTATTGGTCTATCTCAGGCTAAAGAGTATGCTCCACATGATAAAGCTAATATCGCTTATATTTGGAATTCATTAATTACCACAGTAGTTGAAATCGGTATCGGTTTATATTGTATGTTTAGTGCATCAGGGCTAATAAAATTAGTAAAAATGGCTCGTAAGTAAAGTACGTATAACAAGTTGCTTAAAAGGACAAAAAACAGTTGGCTTTTGCTCCTTCGTCGCTTATTTTAGCCAACAATTTTTTGCCTCTTAGCAAGGCGTTA
>NZ_PJAI02000083.1 GCF_002843355.2 Colwellia echini | reverse complement strand
CAGCGAGAATTAAAAGGTTTAAAAGCAAGGCATTGATTGAAGAGAATGGTTATTCCCTTGTCAAAATCAATAACGCAGCTTGTAAACCTTTTAAAATCGCCCTCTGGGAGCTATCTCGATACCCACTAACATCGTTAAATTTATTTGATTTAGAATGACTAAACCGAAACAAATTTGCCTTGTTAATGAGTATCGAATATAGCTCTGAGTTGAGAAGAAACTTAATCAAATTGGTATAACAGAAAAAAATACGTTTTTGGTCACCTGCAGGGCAGCTTCCTACGTGGTATTTTTTAAATGCTTTAAAGCAAAAAGTTTGAATATTTGCAACCTACAGCACGACGTAGGAGGCTGCCCTGCAGGCGAAAAGATTAGAGCACCTGAATGTTTATGTCTCGTATATTTATCTATCAATAAGTTGAGTTAAGTAACAACAAAAAACTACGTTTTTTGTGTCACCTGCAGGGCAGCTTCCTACGTGGTATTTTTTAAATGCTAAAAAGCAAAAAGCCCGCAACAATGTTGCGGGCTTTTCAGAGCTTTCGCTCAAATTAGAAGTCTAGCAATGTCCTACTCTCACATGGGAACTCCCACACTACCATCGGCGCAACTGCGTTTCACTTCTGAGTTCGGAATGGATTCAGGTGGG
>NZ_PJAI02000082.1 GCF_002843355.2 Colwellia echini | reverse complement strand
TTAATCGGCGGTAATGGCGTTGACAGTTTCACGGTAAATGCGGGTGTTTCTATTGGCGATATCGACGGTAAAAATGGCGCAAACACATACGCTATTAATGGCACTGCGGGTGCTATCACGGGTGGTGTTGATGTAGATACATTTACGATTGGTACAGCGGGTATCACTGGTGCGTTAGTTGGCGGCCTTGGTGATGATATTTTCACTATCAATGGTGATACAACAGGTCGAATTGCTAGCATTTCTGGTGGTGATGGTGATGACACGGTTAGTTTGGATAATACGGGCGTAGTTACTGGCACGATTGCGGGCGGCGCTCAAGGTGTTGCTTTAGATGCAAAAGACACGTTTAACCTTACGGCAACCGACGGCAGTTTATTAATCACAGACATCTCAGGATTTGAATTAATTGATGGTGTGGGTAATGCCACTTTAACAGGCGACAGCGCGAACACCTGGTTAGTTAATGGTAATAATGCAGGTACCTTAAACGGTATTAGTTTTACAGACTTTGTGAAGTTAGTCGGCGGTAATGGCATTGACAGTTTCACCGTAAATACGGGTGTTTCTATTGGCGATATCAGTGGTGGCAATGGCGCAAACACGTACGCGATTAATGGCACTGCGGGTGCTATCACGGGTGGTGTTGATGCAGATACCTTTAC
>NZ_PJAI02000081.1 GCF_002843355.2 Colwellia echini | reverse complement strand
CTAGGGGAACCTGGGGTTGGATCACCTCCTTATCTTGAAGTAAGACTGCTTAATGAGTGCCTCATTTCGATGAAGTGCTACGAGTGTTCACACAAATTGTATGGTAATGAAATTGAAAGAAACCCTGATGGGGCTATAGCTCAGCTGGGAGAGCGCCTGCCTTGCACGCAGGAGGTCAGCAGTTCGATCCTGCTTAGCTCCACCATTTTGATTTTTTACTACGTTGCTTCGTAGTTCGTGTAGAAAAGACTACACGTAACCACAAAGCGCCTTGTAAAGAAAGTCAAAATACCAACAGGAAATTTTCTTCAACTAAAGAAAGAAGCCAAATTTAAGCTATCTAATCGATAATTTAAATTTGGTTTTTTAAACCACAAAATAGCCGAATGTGAGCTACTTTGAAGTTCTTTAACAATCTGGAAAGCTGATATAAATATCGGTATTTATATGTTGAACACGGTGTCGCGCTGTTGTTTGACGTAACTATAAATACCAAGCTGTTATCACACACTCTTATCGTGTGTTGTGATGATGGTGATAATGCATCCCCCAAGGATGTGTTATCAAATTCATACTACTCGAAAGAGTATGTGTCTTATCAAGTAACTCATCTTATATGACCAATTTATTGGAAGTATATTGAGTACGTGAAAATGTCAGACTTTACAATTAGTTCGGATTAGTCTCCGAA
>NZ_PJAI02000080.1 GCF_002843355.2 Colwellia echini | reverse complement strand
TAGATGACAGCAATGCTGCGGTACAAGCGTTACCAGACGGTGAAACCTTAACCGACACGATCACCTTTACTAGTGACGATGGCACCACTGAGACACAAACCATCACCATCACGGGTAGCAATGATGCGGCGGATATCACAGTTACTGCAAGTGACACATTAGTGACTGAAGATGATGCGAGCAACAACACCGCAACAGGCACCGTGTCTGTTAGTGATATTGATACCGGCGAAGGGACTTTAGTGAGCAGTACTGCGAGCTACGGCACGGTTGTGGTTGATGGCACAGGTGTATGGGAATACAGCTTAGATGACAGCAATGCTGCGGTACAAGCGTTACCAGACGGTGAAACCTTAACCGATAAGATCACCTTTACTAGTGATGATGGCACCACTGAGACACAAACCATCACCATCACGGGTAGCAATGATGCGGCGGATATCACAGTTACTGCAAGTGACACAAGCGTGACTGAAGATGATGCGAGCAACAACACCGCAACAGGCACAGTGTCTGTTAGTGATATTGATACCGGTGAAGGGACTTTAGTGAGCAGTACTGCGAGCTACGGCACGGTTGTGGTTGATGGCACGGGTGTATGGGAATACAGCTTAGATGACAGCAATGCTGCAGTGCAAGCACTACCGGCAGGCCAAACCTTAGTTGATACCATCACTTTCACCAGTGACGATGGCACCACTGAGACACAAACCATCACCATCACGGGTAGCAATGATG
>NZ_PJAI02000008.1 GCF_002843355.2 Colwellia echini | reverse complement strand
CGAGTAGATAACTTAGTAAAACAAGCTCTTGATGATTCATTTTGCGTGAACCCCTCGGAACTGGATGCGCATTTTAGAGACTTTAATTTATTGGTCAACACTTTTCTTTAAAAAAAGGTTGTTTTTTTTACCTTGCTTTATTTTTACTCAACCGCTGTACGCGTTTAACTCTAAATGGTCATTATTAATCCTACCTTTAGTTACCTTGATAATATCACTAGATTATTCTTCATTGCTTTGATTGTCCGGATTGCTGCTTTTATTGGCTGCCTATGTTATTTTTAGTGTTAATAACAATCTTTGTAAATGCTAAATATCAATAGGTACCATTATGTTAATTCCCAAACTTCGCTCATATAAGGGTGTTACTCCTAAGATCGGTGAGAATAGTTATGTAGATGATTCAGCAATTCTCATTGGCGATATTACTTTATCTGAAGATGTAAGTATTTGGCCACTTGTTGCCGCTCGAGGTGATGTAAATACGATTAATATCGGTGCGCGCACTAATGTACAAGATGGCAGCATTTTACATGTAACCCGTAAAAGTAAGAATAACCCTGACGGATATCCACTCATTATTGGTGAGGATGTGACCATTGGTCATTTATGTATGCTACATGGTTGTACTCTAGGCAATAGAATACTTGTTGGTATGGGAGCAATTATTATGGATGGAGCGATAGTTCAAGATGATGTATTTATTGGCGCCGGTACTTTAGTACCACCCAATAAAATATTGGAGAGTGGTTTTTTATATGTTGGAAACCCTATGAAAAAAGCACGTCCGTTAAAAGAAAGTGAAAGTGCTTTTTTAAAACAATCAGCAATTAACTATACTGAACTTAAAGACGACTACCTTGCAGAATTAGTTAATAATTAGTTGTAATCATATTATTTAGCGCATTTCTATATGAATTTCATTTCCCTCTGGCTCATTTTTTTCGAGCCAGAGTTCAACAACTTCTTCTAAATCAAATTTAGTACAACTACTAATTTCAGATAATTGTTTTAATTGCATTGAATGAAAATAAACAATTATAGATTGACCTGAAACTAATGCTGTAAAGCACCAAGCATCTTGCTCATTGTCAAAAGTTAAATCGTCATTAAACAAAATTGCTTGGTTCATAATCAGCCTAGCCTTGTTGAATAGCTTTTCTTAATTGCTCAATAACAGAGTGTATATCAGGCATAATCTTATGCCAAACTGAAAAGCTTACCGCTGCCTGCCCAACTAACATACCTAAACCATCAATCGTTTTTCTTGCGCCTTGCGCTTTTGCCCATTTAATAAATGGCGTGTCATCTTTACCGTAAACCATATCGTAACAGGCAATATCATTAGTAATGACTGATGTTGGTATTGGCGGTAAGTCTCCAGATAAACTAGCAGATGTTGCATTAATAATAACATCAAAGGTTTGATCTGCAAGTTCATCAAAACCACAAGCAGTTAACCGTTCATCATTAAAGTTTTCACAAAGTGCTTCAGCTTTACTTACGGTTCTATTTGCAATGGTTATGCTTTTAGGATCTTGCGCTAACAACGGTAAAAGTACACCTCTAACCGCACCACCGGCACCAAGTATCAATATTCGACTCTGTTTGAGCGTAACATTATTGTGCAGTAAGTCTTGAACTAACCCTTCACCGTCAGTGTTATCGCCATATATTTTACCTTCTTTAAAAGTAAGAGTATTTACTGCACCAGCTAATGATGCTCTCTCTGTTAAGGTGTCTGCTAATTTCAATGCATCTTCCTTAAAAGGTGCGGTAACATTTGCGCCTTTGCCACCTTGGGCAATAAAAATTTTTACTGCGGTTTTAAAGTCTCCAAGTGCTACTAACTGCTTTTGGTAATCAATCGCGATATTATTTTCATCGGCAAATATTTTATGTATGTCTGGTGAGCGAGACTGTTTTATTGGATTACCGTAAACAAGGTATTGTTCTATATTTTGTTGGGTCATGGTTTGGGTCGTCGTTTTAGCTAAAAGGAGATGTAATAGTGACAGGTTCACTGAATTTTCATTTACCCGAAATAAAACATCTTTGCTGAGTTATTATCCTTAATTTATATTGATATCAATCGAATTAATTAACCGATCAATTTTTAATTAGGGAAAATATTCAAGAACAGTACGTTTAATTTTTTAAATTGGTATGAGTCACTATTTACGCTCTTATTAGTGCATCCGTTAATGCATCAATTATTTTTGACGGTGATGTATGCCCTAATGTATTACCTTTAATAATAAAGTCAACCTGCTCAATTAAGGTTTTATCCAAGCTTTCCCAGGTTTTAGCTGGCTCTTGACCAGATAAATTGGCACTAGTAGATACAATAGGTTTATTCGCTTGTTCACAAAGTAACACTACATCAGGCTGACTAGTAATTCTCACCGCAATAGAATCAAATTGCCCAGATAACAATGGCGATAAGTTTTTATTTTTAGGTACTAGCTGCGTAATACCATCTGGCCACCGTGATAATATTAAACTTAATTTTTCTGGTGGAATTTTACTTACATCAATATAAGGCAGTAATTGTGCGTAGTTACCCGCTAGTAAAATAAGTCCTTTTTCAGCAGGTCTTTGTTTAAGTTCTAATAAACGGCTCAGTGCTGCTTCATTATCTGGATCGCAGCCTAAACCAAAAACAGCTTCAGTAGGATAAGCAATGATCCCACCTTGGATAAATACATCAACTACATTTTTCTCGGTCACGGGCAACTCATTTAGTTAATAATTACAGACCTGTTAATATTATCAAACTCATTTAATAAATGCCTAATAAATGCCTAAATTTATCAAGAGAAAAGTTCACCATTCCGTATTTGCTCAAACAAGGTTATAATTACAGGCTTATTTTTTAATTTCTTCGTAATAGAAGAATATTCAATTCTATTTAAAGGGCATAAATTCATGACAGTGGGCATCATCATGGGGTCAAAATCTGATTGGCCAACAATGCAACATGCAGCAGAAATGCTTGATTTATTAGGCGTTAAGTATGAAACCAAAGTTGTTTCTGCGCACCGTACTCCTCATTTGTTAGCTGAATATGCTGAAAGTGCGAAAGACCGAGGTATCAAAGTTATTATTGGCGGTGCTGGTGGCGCTGCTCACTTACCAGGTATGACTGCCGCTTATACATGCTTACCTGTGCTTGGTGTTCCTGTCCAGTCTAAAGCGCTTAGTGGTCAAGATTCCTTATTGTCTATTGTACAAATGCCAAAAGGTATTGCTGTAGGTACATTAGCCATTGGGACTGCTGGTGCTGCTAACGCAGGTTTACTTGCTGCGCAAATCATTGGTACTTTCGATCCTGAAATCCAAAAAAATATTGAAGCGTTTCGTAAAAACCAAACCGAAACAATACTTGCCAACCCAAATCCAGCAGATTAAAGATAACTCATGAATAAAGTTCTCGTACTTGGCGCAGGTCAATTAGCTCGAATGATGGAATTAGCGGGCACACCTTTAAACTTGGATGTTAAAGCATTTGATGTAAGAAGTGATAAAGTTGTTAGCCCTATTTATCCAGATCGGATTTACGGTGATTTACAACAAGGTATTGCTAATGCTGATGTAATTACTGCTGAATTTGAGCATGTTGCACATGATGTACTTGCCGAGTGTGAGCAATCAGGTAAATTATTTCCGACAAGTGAAGCCATTAAAATTGGTGGTGATAGACGTTTAGAAAAAGCATTACTAGAGTCTTGTTGTGCAGCAAACGCCAAACATCACTTTATAAAAAATAAAAATGATTTTAATAAAGCACTTGAAGTATTAAGTTTGCCTATTATTTTTAAAACGGCGCTTGAAGGTTATGACGGTAAAGGACAATGGCGTTTAAAAACCGCTGCAGATGCCGAAAGTACTTGGCAAGAAATGGCTGATTTTTTAGCTTCTGCTAAAGAGACACAAGGTATTGTTGCTGAGCAAATGGTACCATTTGATCGCGAACTTTCTTTAGTGGGTGTTCGTCGTGTTAATGGTGATGTTGCTGTTTATCCATTAACTGAAAATCATCATACCAATGGAATTTTAAGCGTTTCCTTAGCCGCCCCTGTTGATAATAATCTACAGAATCAGGCAGGCACAGTTTTTAAAGCATTATCAGATAAGTTAGGTTATGTCGGTGTTTTAGCTATCGAATTCTTTCAGGTTGGAGAGCAGCTTTTAGTTAACGAGATTGCTCCTCGCGTTCATAACTCTGGTCATTGGACTCAACAAGGGGCTGATACCTGTCAGTTTGAAAATCATTTACGCGCCATATGTGATTTACCTTTAGGTAGCACTGAACTGGTTCGCCCTACTGCCATGATAAATATCATCGGTGAAGACGCGGTTCCTAATGAAGTACTTGCTGTACCAAGTGTAACTATGCATTGGTATAACAAAGGAAAACGCGCGGGTCGTAAAATGGGTCATATCAATGTAAGTGGTGAGAATGAACAACAACTTGCTGAGCGCCTACAACAATTAGCCGGTATTCTTTGTAAACATGCATTTCCTGATCTAACTGATTTTGCTTACGCTTATATAAATAACCTTAAAACTAAATAATACATTTTATTTGTTTAAACAAAAACGCTGATTACCTACAAAGTAATCAGCGTTTTTATTGTGTTATGCCAAGTGGATTAATTACTCTTCTGCATATGGGAGCATTTTTTGTCTGCGCATTGATATTTTACACCCGCCGCCATATTTCTTTTAAGTAACAATGGAAATTGGCATTTTTCACAGACTCCTTCACTCGGCTCGTGATTAACCACAAACTTGCACTTGGGATAAGCGTCACAAGAATAAAACTTCTTGCCAAAACGACTAGTTTTTTCTTGAAGCGATCCAGATTTACAACTCGGGCACACTACATTTTGTATTACTTCTTGTGTTTCGTGTTCTATATGATGACACTCTGGGTAATTACTACAGCCAATAAACATGCCATAACGGCCTTGCTTAACTGCTAACTCATGACCACATAATGGACATTCACTTCCCGGTAATATTTTAGCCTCTACACGCTCATGCTCAACGACAGCTCGAGTAAATTGGCAACTAGGGTATTGAGTACAACCTAAAAAAGCACCCGACTTACCATGTTTAATAGCGAGCTTTGCACCGCAATCTGGGCACAATTGATCTACTTTATCTAAAGCATGTTCGTGATGAGTAAAGAGTGATTTATCTGAAGCAGACATTATTGAAATTACATTTAAAACGTATGTGGGACTATTATGCCATAAAATTAGCCTGAACAATATGTTCAGATATTTACATCTACTCAGTAGAAGCTAAGTTACAACTAAGGATATCCAATGGTAAAACTATCTATAGTTAAGATAGTATTACCAGTGATATATTAACCTTTAATGCAGTGGGCCTTCTTGCTCTTCAAAAATTAAATCTTCTAATTGAGAATAAGCAGACTCTTTACCTGGAACATTAAATAATACCATTAAAATAACCCATTTAAGATCATCCATAGAGAAGTACTGAGTATCAAGCTCCATTACTCTATCAATAACCATTTCACGCGTAGTAAAATCAAGCACATTCACTTGCTCTAAAAACAAGATAAAACCACGGCTTTTGGTATCAAGCAGTTGCATTTCATCGTTAGTATAAATGCGAACCGATTTACTACCTACACGAGTTAAGTAAGGATATGCATCAGTATCCTGTAAAGCAGATAGCTTTTCTAACCAATTTAACGCTTTGTATATTTCATCCTGATGAAAGCCAGCACGTGTTAACTCATCTGTTAACAAATCATGGTCTACCATGGCTTCAGCTTCATTTTGGATATACGTTTCAAAAAGATACATTAAGATATCAAACATAATTAGCTCCTTTACACTCTATTTAGTTCTAATGTAGCCACCAGGTACCGCAGATACCAAGCCACTTAGTTCAAGCAATGTTAATCGTGTTAACACCTCATCTACGGGAAGTTCGCTACGCGAAACAACTTTATCTACAGGAGTAATCTCAAATCCCACATTATCCAACAATTCATCGTTACACAAGCCTTTTTGCTCAATTTCAACGACACCGTCTAATGTACCTTGTACAGCCAATTTAAACGGTTGAGCGCCATTCACTGAATTAGTCTTACTAAAGTGTAGACTAGCTTTATCAACAAAAGCGAACTCATCTATTATATCGGCAGCTTGTTCAACAAGTTTAGCACCTTGTTTAATTAACCAGTGACAACCTTTAGCTTGTTGATTTTCAATAGAACTAGGAATAGCAAATACTTCCCTATTTTGTTCTAACGCACAACGAGCGGTAATTAATGAGCCACTTTTTAGTTCAGCCTCAACCACTAAAACACCTAAACTTAAACCACTGATAAGTCGGTTTCTTTTGGGAAAGTGCCCCGCTTTAGGTAGAGTGCCGGGTAAAAATTCACTTATAATAGCGCCTCCTGCTGCAATTATGTCTTGCGCCAATGTGCGATGTCTTGCTGGGTAAACTTGATCTAATCCCGTAGCAACAACAGCAATAGTACTGTTAGGGTGAGTAATTGCACCTCGATGAGCTGCAGCATCAATGCCAAGCGCTAAACCACTAGTTATAACAAATTGTTGTAAAGCCAACTGTTGGCTTAATGTAAATGCCGCGTCTCTACCACTTACACTAGCTGAACGACTACCAACAACTGCGATTTGATCAGCATTAAGTATTGAATGATTTCCTTGGGCAAAAAGTATTAATGGCGGATCATAAATTTCTTTAAGCAATTGTGGATAATCAAAATCCCCATAACAAATAACAATACTATCGCAGGCAATACTCGCTTCAATAATTTGAGTGATTTTTTGCCAGTCTGGCTGTTGAAACGCAAGTAGTTGTTTTACGCTTAAGTTATTCGCTGAACTAAGTACTGAGACAGCACCGTCTACAGAAAAAAGAGAGGTTAAACCAAAAGTCTCAACAAGGGCTATTTTTTTGTGTATTGCTAAGCGAGGGACAAGTTTTAACGCTAACCAGTATTCCGTATCGCTTCGTTGAGAACTTGAATACTGATTTGGCTGAAGACTTGATTGGTGATCAATAGGATGACTGTTATTACTCATACTTGTCTTCTCCTTAAGAGCAAGTTTACGTTTTATTTTCTTTTTCTACTTTCTATATAATCAGATAAGTAGAAAAAGAGAGATAAAATATTTAACAGTGTTTTTCTGGTACAGTTTATTTAAATGAGTTTTACTCTGGTGCAGTAATAATATCGTTAATTCTAGCCGGTTTATCTGTTTGTAGAATAATACCCATACTAGTTTTTTCAAATACTTTGAAGATCATCAATTCGCCAAGATACTCTTCTGGCATTTTATAATCACTACCCGTCAGCTTATCCCAGCTAGATGCTTCAACAAGGTAAGCAGGACCATCTCCAGTATCAACAACTCCTGGGCTTGTACGTTTAATTCCCATTACATCACCAGAAGTTACACCATGTTCAACACCACGGTTTATCATAATAATTTCTAGTTTACCAAAACCACGAGCATCGCTTGTTGCTTTTACAATAGAACCACGAAGTGATTTATCTGCTGCTTTCATTGTAAAAACAGACGGTAATAATTGGCCTTCATTAATGGGGACTACATAGCTACCTGAGTTAATTTCTCTTTTAACTGAACTAACATGTATAGTAGCGGGAACATCATTTTCCATATCGCCGCTTCTTATCGCTTGCCCAGTACCCACTAAATCAACATAAAAACCAAGTGATTCATCAGTTTCAGGATCAAAAAGCTCTTCGCCCTTATCGTACATAGCGTAACTTTGCGACACCACCAAATCAGCATTAACATAGACTTTAAAATCTTTTGTCGTCATGCGATAGCCTTCATCACTACCTAACACGTAAGGTAATTCTTCTAGCTCATCTTCTGAAAATAAGTGCGCATATGTCATATAAGGCGCGATGACCTCAAGTGGTAATAACTTTATTGCTGAATCATTTTTATTTTCTTGGCGAATTTTCGGTGACCATTTATAACTCGCTTTTCCTTGTGTAGCAGAGCCCTTCTGATCTACCACTAACATAGGCTCTCCATTTTCATCATAAACCAGTTTTAAAACATCACCAGGATAAATTAAATGAGGGTTGTTTACTTCTGGGTTTAAACGCCACAACTTAGGCCATAACCAAGGTTGCTCAAGAAACACCGCTGATATATCCCAGAGGGTATCGCCCTTCTCTACTACGTGTGTTTTAGGCGCATTATCATTAAGCTTTATTTGATCCGCTAATACAATTAACGGATAAGAGATCAGAGACAATGATAGTATTATTTTTTTAAGCATGGAGCTCTTTCCTTTTCAGTGCTTACTGTTTTAACGCACTATAATTATTAGTTATATCAAGTGACTTAAAAATGCGGGTTTCAGTTACAGTTACTTGAGTATATAATTAAAAGATAACATTCTCGATGAATTATCGCTAACTCTTTTAAATAAATATGACTATTTTAAATGTTTTACGTTTTCCTGATCCGCGCTTAAGAACAAAAGCCCAACCAGTTGTTGATATAACTAATGCTACAGCAACTATTATAGATGATATGTTAGCAACCATGTATGACGAGAACGGTGTCGGCTTAGCGGCTACTCAAGTTGATATTCACCAACAAATTGTTGTTATGGATACTTCAGAAGATAGAAACCAACCTATTGTATTAATTAATCCTAAAATTACTGAAAGCAGTAATGAAACTTCTATTAATGAAGAAGGTTGTTTATCAGTACCTGGCACTTATGCCAAAGTTGACAGACATAACACCTGTACTGTTGAAGCACTTGATCGTGAAGGTAAATCATTTACTTTAAATGCATCTGAATTACAGAGCGTTTGTATTCAACATGAACTAGATCACTTAAATGGTATTTTATTTGTCGATTATCTTTCTCCTTTAAAACGTCAACGTATCCAAAAAAAGTTAGAAAAAGAAGCTAAGTTTGAAAACCTCTCATAAATATTAATACAACCCAAATAGTAAGTACCAACTTACTATAATAGGATTTATCTTGAATACGCCATTAAATATTATTTTCGCCGGAACGCCTGATTTTGCAGCTCAACATTTAGCGGCGTTAATTAACTCTGAACATAACGTTATCGCGGTATATTGCCCGCCAGATAAGCCTGCAGGTCGAGGGAAAAAATTAACCGCTTGTGCCACCAAATTACTTGCGCTAGAGCACGGTATAACAGTAGAACAGCCTATTAACTTCAAAGACGAAGAAGCCCAGCAACAATTAGCACAATATAATGCCGACATTATGGTGGTAGTTGCTTACGGCCTATTATTACCAGAAGTTATCCTAAAGGCTCCGCGCTTAGGTTGTATCAATGTTCACGGTTCAATTTTACCTCAATGGCGCGGCGCAGCACCAATTCAGCGCTCTCTAGAAGCTGGCGATGCAAAAACTGGCGTAACTATCATGCAAATGGATAAAGGTTTAGATACTGGCGACATGATATTAACTGCAGAGTGTAATATTGAAATTACCGACACCAGTGCTAGCCTTTATGAAAAACTTGCCAACTTAGGCCCTGTTGCATTAATAGATACACTGGCTTTAATGGCACAAGCCAATTATCAAGCCAGCGAACACAATATTGCTCAAGACAATAACCTTGCAACTTACGCTCATAAGCTTGATAAAGCAGAAGCAGAGCTAAATTGGCAACTTAGTGCCAATGAATTACACAGAAAAATCAGAGCTTACATTCCTTGGCCTGTATCTCAGTTTACTTTTGAAGAAGCTGAAAACAAACTACATAGACTACGCGTTTGGCAAGCATCTGTTCAAGCAAACTCACATAACGCGGCTGCAACTCCTGGAACAATACTAAAAGCAGACAAAGAAGGTGTTGAGGTACAAACAGCTGATGGAGTTATCCGTTTAGAAGTTATTCAACTTCCTGGCAAGAAAGCGTTACCGGTAAAAGATATTATCAATGGTCGCAGCGATTGGTTCGTTGTTGGCAGCCCAATTAATAAATTGAGTTGAGCTAAAAGCACTCAGCTAAAAACAACTAACAGATAAGTGAAATTAAGATAACCAATGACCATTAATATTAGAGCACTTGCAGCAAAATGTTGTTACGCCGTAATAGATCAAGGCAGAAGCTTAAGTGATGAGCTACCAAAACAACAAGATAAGTTAATAGGCAAAGATAAAGGCCTATTACAAGAAATCTGCTATGGCGTGCTGCGCTACTTACCAGAGCTAGAAAATGATGTACGTCATTTAGTGCCAAAGCCTATTAAAGGTAAACAACGCGTATTTCACTTTTTATTACTAGTTGGTGTATATCAAATAAGGTATATGCGTATTCCCGATCACGCCGCAGTAAGTGAAACCGTTGCGGCAACCAAACCGCTAAAAAATAGTCATATGAAAGGGCTTGTAAATGCCGTACTTAGAAGCTTTTTACGAACCCTTGAAGCCGAAAGTAAAGTATCTGGCGCGGATAAAAATCTACCTGATCCAATTAAATATAATCACCCGAGCTGGTTTATAAAAAAAGTACAACAGAGTTACCCTGAGCAATGGCAATCTATTCTTGAAGCTAATCAAAATAGACCGCCTATGTGGTTGCGTGCTAACCAACAACATCATAGTAGTGAGCAATACCAAGTATTACTCAATGAAGCTGATATTGAAATTGACCATGTTGATGCCTACTCAAAAGCTATTGCCTTAACGAAGCCGCTTGACGTTGCTAAATTACCTGGCTTCGACCAAGGTTGGGTTTCAGTGCAAGATGGTGCAGCCCAACAAGCGGCATTGTTACTTGATTGTCAACCAAACGACATAGTACTAGATTGTTGTGCGGCGCCTGGCGGTAAAACGTGTCATATTATTGAGCAAACACCTACTATTGCTTCAATGACCGCTATCGATATTGAAGAAGGTCGTTTAACTCGAGTTCATGAAAACTTAGAGCGCTTAAACCTCAACGCAACAGTTATAGCCGCAGACGCTGCTACTAAAGATTGGTGGTCAGGTGAATTATTCGATCGTATTTTACTTGATGCCCCCTGCTCTGGCACCGGCGTAATTCGCCGTCATCCCGATATAAAGTGGCTGCGTAAAGCTGACGACATTGATAAATTAGTTATCTTACAGCAACAGATACTTGACAACATTTGGTCATTACTTAAACCAGGCGGCACATTGCTGTATGTAACCTGCAGTATTTTACCAGAAGAAAACTGTCAGCAAGTATCTCGCTTTCTTGAACAAAATCAAGATGCACAATTAATTGCCATTAATAGCAATAACCCTGATACTGATGAAAATAATGTTGGCTGGCAATTATTACCTGATGCGAGAAACATGGATGGTTTTTATTACGCCAAATTATTAAAGGCTAAATAAAACTTTAATGAATTTTAATTTCAAAAAGTAGAATAAATAACACATGAAGATAATCATAGTAGGTGCAGGACAAGTTGGCGGCACGCTAGCTGAAAACCTTGTTGGTGAAAACAATGAAATATCTGTTGTTGATACCGACAATGAAAAACTTCGTGAACTGCAAGATAAAATGGATTTACAGGTTATAAATGGTCAAGGTTGCTACCCTGATGTATTGAAAGCTGCTGGCGCTGAAGATGCAGATATGGTTATCGCCGTAACAAATGACGATGCAACCAATATGATCACTTGCCAGATATGTTCATCGTTATTTAAGACTCCGAAAAAAATTGCCCGTATTCGTTCTAATCAAATTTTAAAATACTCTGCCGAGCTGTTTCACAAACAACATATCCCTATCGATCATATTATTGCTCCTGAAGAATTAGTTACTAGAGATATAGCTCGACTAATTGATTACCCAGGTGCATTACAAGTATTGGAGTTTGCAGAAGGTAAAGTCAGCTTAGTTGCAGTAAAAGCCTATTACGGTGGTTTGCTAGTAGGTCATGCGCTTTCAACTTTGCGAGATCACATCCCTAATGTCGATACCCGTGTTGCTGCTATTTACCGAAATGGTAGACCAATACGCCCTCTTGGCACCACTGTAATTGAAGCAGATGATGAAGTGTTTTTTATTGCTGCAAGTATTCATATACGCGCAGTGATGAATGAATTACAAAAACTAGAAACAGCTTACAAACGTATTATGATTGCTGGTGGTGGTAATATTGGTGCCGGGTTAGCTCGTATTTTAGAAAAGAATCACCAAGTAAAGCTAATTGAGCGCTCACAAGAACGTGCCGAACAGCTAACCTCTGAATTGAATAATACCTTGGTATTTGCAGGTGATTCTTCTGATCAAGAATTACTCACTGAAGAGAATATTGACCAGTTTGATATTTTCATTGCTGTTACTAATGATGACGAAGCAAACATTATGTCGTCATTACTTGCCAAAAGACTTGGCGTACGTAAAACCATGGTACTAATTCAACGTGATGCTTATATTGATTTAGTACATGGCAGTACTATAGATATTGCTATATCACCTCAACAAGCTACTATTTCAGCTTTATTAACCCATGTTAGACGTGGTTCTATTGATAATGTTTACAGCTTACGTGGCGGCGCGGCTGAAGCGATAGAGATTGTAGCAAAAGGTGATGAGAAATCATCTAAAGTGGTTGGTCGTACTATCAAAAACATTAAACTACCACCAGGAGCAACAATTGGTGCAGTAGTTAGAGGAAGTGAAGTATTAATTGCACATTCAAATACATTAATACATGAAGAAGATCACGTGATTCTATTTT
Organism: Colwellia echini; assembly: GCF_002843355.2. Lineage (GTDB taxonomy): Bacteria > Pseudomonadota > Gammaproteobacteria > Enterobacterales > Alteromonadaceae > Colwellia > Colwellia echini. Next base: position 168,764 of record NZ_PJAI02000008.1, on the reverse strand, counting down.
TAGTCAGTAAAAAATATATCAGTGATATAGAAAAACTATTCCAAGTAAGCGCTATTTACTTCTAATTTCAACATACAGCTTAGAAATTGCTTAATTATGAGCGCCAGAACGCTGGCGTGAATAAGACTAATAAAGTAAATATTTCTAATCGACCAAACAACATAGCCATAATTAATACCCACTTACTCGTGTCATTAATTGAGGAAAAATTAGCAGCAACCTCACCCAAACCTGGTCCTAAGTTATTTATACAGGCTGCAACAGCAGTAAAAGCAGTAATATTATCCATACCTGTAGCGAGCAGCAATAACATACAAATAACAAATACCGCTGCATAGGCAGAGAAAAATCCCCAAACTGCTTCCACTACTTTATCAGGTAAAACTTTTCTACCTAACTTAATACTAAAAATAGCTCGCGGATGCACCAGCTTATTTAGCTCTCTCAACCCTTGCAAATAAAGTAATACAACCCTTACAACCTTCATTCCGCCACCGGTACTACCCGCACAACCACCAATAAAGCTAGAAAAAATTAATAACATAGGTAATAACGTTGGCCATTCTGAAAAAGACGTGGTTGCAAAACCAGCGGTAGTACTAATAGAAACAGATTGGAATAAGGCTTGGTCAAGAGCATGATCGGCATCTTGATACGTACCTGAGGTTATTAACACAGTAAAACAAATTAAAGTAAGTACTATTTGAATACCAATAAACACTTTAAATTCAGGATCAAATATATAGCTTTTTAGTGATCTACTTTGTACAGCTGCATAATGTAGTGCAAAGTTAACACCTGCAATAATTAAAAATGTGACACAAACTAAATTAATTGCAGGGCTATTAAAGTATCCCATACTGGCGTCATGCGTTGAAAAACCACCAATAGCAATAGTTGAAAAAGCATGGCAAATTGCATCAAAGCCAGACATACCTGCAAACCAATAGGCAAGTGCACAAGCTACAGTTAAACCTAAGTAGATGTACCACAAATGTTTTGCTGTATCTGCAATTCTAGGGGTCATTTTAGAGTCTTTCACCGGCCCTGGTGTTTCAGCGCGATATAACTGCATTCCACCAATACCAAGCATTGGTAATACGGCTACCGCAAGTACAATGATACCCATACCACCTAACCATTGTAATTGTTGGCGATACCATAATACGGCATGAGGTAAGTCATCTATATGCGTTAATATGGTTGCTCCAGTAGTTGTTAAACCAGAGAATGACTCAAAAAACGCATCAGCAGTAGATAAATTGGGTTGTTCTAGTAGAAGAAAGGGTATGGCAGAGAAACTGGCTAATACCAGCCAAAACAGTACAACAATTAAAAAACCTTCTCGTGATTTAAGATCAGTTTTTTCATTACGATAAGGGTACCAAGCTATAAAGCCAGTACAAATACACCACAAAAAACCAAGTAAAAATGGTAAACCACCACCATCGCGATAAACTAGTGAAATTAATGCTGGTGGCAGCATGGTCACACTTAGAAGCGCGACTAGCAAACCTATAATTCGAATTATGTTTTTATATTGCACGTTTTATTTTCTTGCCCGCTAGCGGTTAACTGTAATTGCCCTGCAGACAATGTGTGTAATTGCTCTTGAATCAACGATAGTTTAGCTACAGGAATCGCTAACTGCAAAACAACGTTTTGTTGATATTGTTGCGAAACAACTTCACCGTCAATTAGCCGAAGCAAATGCAATACGTCGTCTACCTGGCTATATTGACACGCTAAGGTTTTGTGCACCATAGCTATTTTTATTTTTGACTGCAAAAGCGTTAAAGCTTGGCGTACACTGCCACCATATGCTCTTTGTAAACCACCTGTACCCAGTTTTTTACCACCAAAATAGCGGACGACAATTGCACACACTTGCCCTATTCCTCCGCCTTGCAATGCTAACAACATTGGCTTACCTGCCGTGCCGCTAGGCTCGCCATCATCAGAAAAACCATAACCTTGACTATCATCGGCCGCTTTTGTTAAAAAAGCCTGACAATGATGACTTGCTTGCGGGTGAAGTTGCTGTAATTCTTTTAGCATTAACTTCGCATCAGCAATACTTTCACAAGGCCGTAAATAGCAGATGAAACGGCTGCGGTTAACAATTAATTCGTCTTCTACTTCATTAACTGCAATGAGAAATGATTTAGACACAGTATATTTTTATTTCTTTAAAAGTTTTATTCAATTTATTTAAGCTCATTTTACTTAAACGAGCTTAATCTAAACACATTAGATTAAGCCTAGATCTCTAGTAATATTCTCATTGTGTGATTTATGTACAATAATATTATCTTCTATACGTATTCCACCAAAACCGCGCATTGCATTAACATTTTTCCAATTAACTTGATCCGAATTAGCAGAGGCTTTTAAATCAGCTAATAATGAATCAATAAAATATAAACCAGGTTCAATGGTAAACACTTGGTTTGCTTCTACAGTACGTGAAGTACGTAAAAACGGGTGCTCTGCTGGCGCGTTTACATGCGTACCACGTTCATCAGCCATAAAGCCGCCCACATCATGTACTTGCAAGCCTAAATGATGCCCTAACCCGTGTGGAAAAAAGCTAGAAATAATGCCAGATTCCGTCGCAGTATCCGCATCAACTGTAATAAAATTAAATTCGCGTAAAACCTCACCAATAGCTTTATAGGTTTCAATATGTAAATCAACATAGCTAATCCCAGGTTTTAATCCTGAAACAGCATTCAGCATAAGTTGATCCATACGTGCAATTAACTCGGCGAACTTATCATTTTTATAGGAATAAGTACGGGTAATATCTGCGGCATAACCATTAAAATTTGCCCCAGCATCAATAAGAAATGATTGATGCACTTGCGGCACTAATTTGTCTAAAGCAGTGTAATGTAAAATTGAACAATTTTTGTTTAAAGCGACAATATTGACATAAGGCGTATCATTATTACCATAACCTATAGATTTAAGGTAAGCCTGCTGAATATCATACTCACTATCACCTTGTAAAAAGGCATGACGCGCAGCTTGGTGTGCTTTAACCGCCAACATAGATGATTGTCGTATACACTCGTGCTCATATTTTGATTTATAACCACGGTGGTAATGAATGTAATTCAGTAGAGGCTCAGGATTAATCGCTTCAAAGCCAAGCGCTAATGCTACTTCAATATGGCTACCTATATAAGCAAAACCTTTTTTGTCATAAGGTAATAGTTTATCTACATCGCTCGCTTTAGTGAGTATTTTAATAGTAAAAAAGTCATTCCAATAGCTTTCTTGTAAAGGTGTTACTTTATGCCAAAAATCAATAGGTTGATAATAAATTAAGGTGGGTTTATCTTCGCCATTAACCACTAACCAAGAGTTAGGAATATCAATAAGCGGCAACCAATATTTAAAATGTGGGTTAACTTTAAATGGATAACTATTATCATCAAGAAAGGCTTTAATTTCTTGTCCTGAATGAATGACAATTCCTTCAAGATTTTCACGTGAAAGCGCTGTTTTTGTCATCTGCTGTAATTGGGCTATGTGTGCGGGAAACAGCTTAGTAAGATTTTCATTAAGCGTGGTCATTATCTTTCTCCAAAATACGCATTCAAGAACATAGTCTTATCATAGCAATTCAGCTAATAAAATGATCACTTCTTTGCCTAAATACCAAATAATAATCAGCCGTGTAATTTACTCGCCAATATTCATCTTAATCACCTGATCAAATATCTGACTAACCTGTCCTGGTTTATGCTGATAAATTTCTTGATAGGCTAAAACACTTTTAACGTAATTACGCGTTTCTTTAAACGGGATAGTTTCTATCCATATATCCGCAGGCATCGCTTTAGTTTTTTTCAACCAACTTCTAACACGGTGAGGACCAGCATTATACGATGCTGTTGCTAATACCTGATTGCCTTTATTTTCATCAAGTAAATCTCGCAAATATTGTGTGCCAAGCTGTATATTGTTATCCGCGTTATAAAGGTACTTAGTAGTAACACTACCTTTATTTAATTGTTTAGCGGTATTTGGCATTAATTGCATTAAACCACTAGCGCCGACTGGTGAGCTTGCATCTGTCATAAATGAGCTTTCACGCCTTGCAATCGCAAATGCCCACGCTGGATTTATAGTTTGTTTTTTAGCATATTGATTAATTTTATCATCAAATGCTTTCGGAAAACGTAGTTCAACATCGTCAAAATAGCCTTCTTGCGATAAAGTAAAAATTGCGCGGTCAAACCAACCATTTTCATTAGCGAGTTTCGCTGCTGCAAGTTTACCTCTGCTATCTAACTGAGTTAACCAGTAACGCCATTCTCTACGTGCTTCTATGTAACGCCCTAAATAATAAAATTCAAAAGCACGTTTGGCTGATGGGTAAAGTAATATTGCGCTTTTTTCTTCTAGCGTTATCGCTAGCGGATTATTTTGTAAACTGACCGATGTATCAAGGTAACTAGCAGCAAGAAAACCATAATAATGACGCTTGCTAGCTATTTCATTCATAACATTAATGCCAAGTTCTAAGTCATCAGTTTCAATTAATGCTCTTGCGTACCAATACTTCCACTGCAGTTCTGTTTTGTAACCTGCCGGCATTAGCGTTAGTTCATCAATCACAGCTGTCCAATCTTGATCTTTTAGTACTTCTGTTAGTTGCCACTGTAAAATATTACGATCAACATTAGTCGGTGCTAACTTTGCTAGCCAAGTTTTTGCTTCGGGGTGACTTTTACTGGCTAATGCTACCGCAAATTTTTCAGCTATTTGCTCTTCTTGCTCTACAGAAAAATTAAAAACTTGTTGTGCTTTTTTATAACTTTTTATCGCTAAATCAGGATTACGCCAAATAAGCCTTTTAATGCCGTAACTATAAATTTCACTTTCTTGTGCCGATTTATGGGGAAACTTTTTCAGCTTTGCCACATTTGCAGGATCACGCCTAACTTGGTGCCATAGCTTACCAATATATTGTTTATTTTCTGGTAATAACCTAGTTAAGTAAGGAATGAGTGTATGTTTACCGCCATCGGCTGCTAAAGCAATACGTTGAATTACTAACTCATCAGTTCTGTAACCTGCATCAGCCCACTTATTTAACAAGGGATCACATTCTTTATCGAGTGATTTGCCAACTAACCATAATTTTTTTATTTGCGGTAATACAACTTCTTCAGAGACACCTGCTTTTAATGAGAAACTTAGCTGCTGACAGGTAAGTAGTTTATTGCTTGTTTTTTTATAAAATGTAAGAAACAGCTCGCCTTTGTCTTGCTTTGCTAAATAGGTTAACCACGCTTTACGTAACGGCCAATCTAAAGGGGAGTTTTTATATTTAGCCAAAAATACAGCTATTTCTTCGGCTGAAGATAACTGCATATTTTCTAGTAAACGTTGCTGATCTAAATAAGGTTTTAACGGATAGTCCATTAGGTCTGAATATAGATTTTCATACTCAGTTGCTTCTGCTGAAGAGATGTTTTTTGATAACAGGCTTTCTGCTTCAATAAATTTTTGTTGCTGTTCAAGATTAGTGTGAACAGTTAAGCCATGATCTATTACGTCATCATCTATTATAGTAAGCTCTGCTTGAGCACTTACCACAGAATATAGTGAAAGAGCTGAAACCAGAAACGCTTTAAAAATAATATTCACAACCACCTCAATAATCCATCATACCGACTTAACTCTAGTAACAGCTTAACGCTTTTATTCACTATGTTTCATCATTTATTTCCCGTTATTTTAATTATAGTTGATTCAATTTTATTCCATGTTACATTTCCATTAATCTTGTATTGAAATAATGTATAATTATCAAAAATAACCTTTTAATCTCACATATTTCTTACTTACGCCGATGACTTCTTTTGACAATACCGACCATATTCTCGATGCTTTAGGGCTTCGCTGTCCTGAACCTGTAATGATGGTTCGCATGAATATTCGCAAAATCGCCTCTGGTGAAACGCTATTAATTACTTGTGATGATCCATCAACCGCACGCGACATTCCAAGCTTTTGCCGCTTTATGGAACATGAGCTTGTAGCACAACAAACAGAAACAATGCCCTACATGTATGTGATTAAGAAAAGCTAATTTGTTTTTTATTTTGCTGGCTAAACTTTATGTAAAATAAAACTCAAGCATAAAAAAAGGTCATGTTGTCATGACCTTTTTAGTATTCTTTTTTAATAATATCTCTGTGTTATTGCAACACTGAAATATCGGCAATAGCAAAGAAGCTATTTCTAATTTCATTAAGTAAGGTTAAGCGGTTAATTTTAATGGCTTCATCATCACTCATAACCATTACGTTATCGAAGAAAGTATCGATTGGTGCTTTAAGTTGGGCTAATTCACTCAATGCAGCTTGATAATCTTTAACTGCCATAAGTGGTGCCACTTCCAATTTAATTGCTTGGTATACATTAGCTAAGTCTTTTTCAGCTTGTTCAGTCGCTAAATCGCTATTGAATGCTGTTAACTGGCCATCAAATTTAGCTAATATATTACCTACACGTTTATTGGCTGCGGCTAACGTTGCAGCTTCAGGTAATTCACCAAAGAAAGTTACCGCTTTAATGCGTTTTTCAAAATCAAGTGGTGCACTTGGCTTTTTAGCTAATACTGCTTGGATAACATCAACACTGATACCTTGCTCTTGATAGAAAGCACGGAAGCGCCCCATGATGAAGTCTAAAACATCATTTGCGGTGTTTTCGTTAACTAACTTGTCACCAAAAAGCTCGATGCTTTTGTTAATCAATTCAGACAGGTCTAAATCAAGCTGTTTTTCAATGATAATACGAATGCTACCAATGGCTGCTCTTCGAAGCGCAAACGGGTCTTTATCGCCTTTAGGCGCTTGATTAATACCAAAGATACCTACTAGCGTATCAATTTTGTCACTAATAGCAACGGCACAGCCAATGTTTGCTTCTGGTAAAGAGTCACCTGCAAAACGAGGACGATATTGATCCTCTAACGCTTGCGCGATATTTACATTTTCACCATCATGTAAGGCATAATATTTACCCATAGTGCCCTGCACTTGTGGGAATTCTAATACCATTTCAGACATCAAATCGGTTTTACTTAGTAAACCTGCACGGTAAGCATCATCTGCATTTTCATTTAACTGTTCAGCAATGAATTGGCTTAGCTCAGCAATACGTTCAGATTTAGCTTTTAATGTGCCTAATTGTTTTTGAAACAATACAGATTCAAGACTTGTTAAGCGTGACTCTAAGCTCTGTTTTTTATCTGTTTTGAAAAAGAACTCTGCATCAGCTAAACGTGGACGAATAACTTTTTCATTACCAAAAATTACCGCACTTGGATCTTTAGATTCAATATTAGAAACAAAAATAAACTTATTAAGTAATTGACCATTTTTATCATTTACTGGGAAATACTTTTGATGATCTTTCATTGAGTAAATTAATGGTTCAGCTGGTACGTTTAAGAAATCTTCGTCAAACGTACCTACTAAGGTTACAGGCCATTCAACAAGCGCTGTAACTTCATCTAATAGATCTTCATCAATTAATGCAACAGCATTAATATCTTTTGCTACTTGCTCAATTTGAGCCACAATTTTCTTTTGTCGCTCAGCAAAGTCTACTTCAACGTATGCTTTTAACAATTCTGCTTGATATTCGTTAGCGTGATTAAGAGTCACTAAACCTTCATGATGAAAACGGTGACCTTGTAGTTGATTAGCTGAGGTAACACCCAATGCTTCACCTGCAATTACCTCGCTACCAAACATCATAGTTAGCGTATGTACAGGGCGAATAAATTGAGTACGCTCTGCGCCCCAACGCATAGGTTTGGCAATCGGCAATTTACTTAATGCCGTAGTAACCATATCAGGTATAAGTTCAGCAATTGCTTTACCGGTCACAGTAGCACGGTGTAATAACCACTCACCTTTGTCTGTTGTTAAACGTTCCGCTTGCTCAACGGTAATACCGTTTGAACGTGCCCAACCTTGAGCAGCTTTACTTGCGTTACCTTCAGCGTCGAAAGCAACATTTACTGCCGGACCACGTTTCTCTACTGTTTTATCTTGTTGTTTACCAACTAAATCAATAACTTGAACAGCTAACCTACGCGGTGTAGCAAACCATTTAATATCGCTATAGGTTAAGTCATTGCTATCAAGCTGAGTTTTGATGTTGTCGAAGAAAGCAGTTGCTAATGTTTTTAATGATTTTGGTGGTAACTCTTCAGTACCTAGTTCAATTAGGAGCGTTTCAGTAGTCATTATTTATCTCCTTTAGTTTCGGTATTAGTTGAAGAAGTATTATTGTTACACATTGGGAATCCAAGCTCTTCTCGTTTAGCGTAATATGCCTCAGCAACTGCTTTAGATAAAGTGCGTACACGTAAAATATAACGTTGACGCTCTGTTACTGAAATTGCATGACGAGCATCAAGTAAGTTAAAAGCATGAGACGCTTTCATAACTTGTTCATAAGCTGGTAATGGTAAGTTCGCTTCAATTAATTTTTGGCTATCAATTTCACATTGATCAAACTGTTTAAATAACGCGTCAACATCTGCATGTTCAAAGTTATAAGTAGATTGCTCAACTTCATTTTGATGGAAAATATCACGGTAATAAACTGTGCCTAACGGGCCATCAGTCCAAACAAGGTCGTAAATACTATCAACATTTTGAATATACATAGCAAGACGCTCAAGACCGTAAGTTATCTCACCCGTTACTGGTGTACACTCTAAACCACCAACTTGTTGGAAATAAGTAAACTGGGTAATTTCCATGCCGTTAAGCCAAATTTCCCAACCTAACCCCCAAGCGCCTAATGTTGGCGATTCCCAATTGTCTTCTACAAAACGAATATCATGTACAAGTGGATCAATACCTAACTCTTTTAACGAATTAAGGTATAGCTCTTGTATGTTCTTTGGTGATGGTTTCAACATCACTTGAAATTGATAGTAATGCTGTAAGCGATTTGGGTTTTCACCATAACGACCGTCGGTAGGACGACGACATGGTTGAACGTACGCGCTGCTAATTGGCTCAGGGCCAATTGAACGTAAGAAAGTCATTGGGTGGAATGTACCTGCCCCAACTTCTAGATCTAGAGGCTGTACGATTACACAACCTTGACGTGACCAATAATCTTGCAGTTGCAAAATTAGGCCTTGAAAAGTTTTACTGTTGTAAGTTGTCATGGTGTTCAAATTCACTTTTGTATTGTTTAACTGAACAAGCTGTCACGGTAACGATTAATCTATCTAATTACTGTAACAATTTGCTGAATATTATATGCCGTTTTTCAATGTTTTTAACTGATGTAGATTATAACTTTATTAGAGTATTTATCCTACAAAAATGCCCGACTATGAAGACCGGGCATATTAATTCGTATTTAGTAAATCTTATACATCAAGGTTTGAAACTTTTAAGGCATTCTCTTCGATAAAGTTTCGTCTTGGTTCTACGTGATCACCCATCAATGTCGTAAACAATTGATCTGCTGCAATTGCATCTTCAATAGTTACTTGTAGCATACGACGAGTTTCTGGGTCCATGGTAGTTTCCCAAAGCTGTTCAGGGTTCATTTCACCTAACCCTTTATAACGTTGAATATATTGACCACGTTTAGATTCTGCCATTAACCACTCTAATGCATCTTCAAAACTTGATACTGGGTTAACTTTTTCACCACGTTTAACGTAAGCACCTTCTTCCATCAAACCATTAATAGCTGTGTTCAATGCCATGATAGCGGCGAACTCTTTTGATTGAATAAACTCATAGCTACAATGATATTCTTTATCAATACCGTGTTTTCTTACGATAAAGTTAGGAAAGTAAATATTACGTTCTTGGTTATACTTCACTTCAATTTTATAAATTGAACCATTACCATCTTGGTTTTCAAGTTGGGTAATTAAATTCTTCGCCCACTCATTTACTTTTGCTTCATCAGAAAAATCATCAACAGCAATTGTGTCGCTGTAAACCATCTTTTCAACAATATCCACAGGTATCTGTCTGGCTAAACGTTTGATGATATCCATAGTACTACGATATTGGTTTACTAATTTTTCTAAACCAGCACCTGAAATAGGTGGAGCTTGTTCATTAACATGTATAGCTGCGCTATCAAGTGCTAATGTAGTTAAGTATTCAGTTAAACCTTCATCATCTTTTATGTATCGTTCTTGCTTACCTTTTTTAACTTTATAAAGCGGCGGTTGCGCAATAAAAATATGACCACGTTCCATGATCTCTGGCATTTGACGATAGAAGAAAGTTAATAATAAAGTACGGATGTGAGAACCATCGACATCGGCATCGGTCATGATGATGATGCTGTGATAACGAAGCTTCTCAGGGTTATATTCATCACGGCCAATACCACAACCTAACGCTGTGATTAGTGTACCTACTTCTTGTGAAGATATCATTTTGTCAAAACGTGCTTTTTCTACGTTTAGAATTTTACCTTTTAACGGTAAGATCGCTTGGTTCTTACGGTTACGACCCTGCTTGGCTGAACCACCAGCAGAGTCCCCTTCCACAATATATATTTCAGATAGTGCAGGATCTTTTTCCTGACAATCTGCTAACTTACCCGGTAAACCGGCAATATCTAATACACCTTTACGACGTGTCATTTCACGTGCTTTACGTGCAGCTTCACGCGCTCTCGCTGCATCAACTATCTTCATAATAATAGTACGTGCAATCGCTGGGTTTTCTAATAGGTATTCACCTAATTTTTCGCCCATTGCTTGTTCAACAGCAGTCTTAACTTCTGAGGAAACTAACTTATCTTTAGTTTGTGAAGAGAACTTAGGATCAGGAACTTTAACAGATATTACCGCTGTTAAGCCTTCACGTGCATCATCACCAGTGGCACTTGTTTCTGTAGTACCACCTTTCTTAGATTTGTTTAAACCCTCTTTAGTCATATAAGAGTTTAACGTTCTTGTTAGTGCTGTTCTAAAACCACTAAGGTGAGTACCACCATCGCGCTGTGGAATATTATTAGTAAAACAGAAAATATTTTCTTGGAAACCATCATTCCATTGCATAGCAACTTCAACAATAATTCCATCTTCACGTTCTAAATCGAAATAAAATATTTCTTCGTTTACAGCCGTTTTGTTAGTATTTAAATAATCAACAAACGCTTGGATACCACCATCGTATTTAAAGTGATCTTCTTTACCTTCCTCGCGTTCATCAATTAATCGAATTGATACGCCAGAGTTTAAGAATGATAATTCACGAATACGTTTAACTAATATTTCATAATGAAATAAAACATCGCTAAAGGTATCAGAACTAGGCCAAAAACGTACTTCAGTACCAGTTTTATCACTAAGCCCTACTTCAGCAAGTGGCGCTTGTGCTTCACCAATTTTGTAAAACTGTTCATACAGTTTTCCGTCACGACGAATATTTAATTTAAGTTTTTCACTTAAGGCATTTACTACCGAAATACCAACCCCATGAAGACCACCAGAAACTTTATAACCAGAGTCCTCACCACCAAACTTACCACCGGCATGTAATACCGTCATGATAACTTCAGCTGCAGAAATACCTTCTTCTTCATGAATTTCTGTCGGGATACCACGGCCATCATCTCTTACTGAAACTGAACCATCTAAATGGATAGTTACAATAATTTCAGAACAATGCCCTGCTAATGCTTCATCGATTGAGTTATCTAAAACCTCAAAAACCATATGATGTAAACCAGTGCCATCATCCGTGTCACCTATATACATTCCAGGTCTTTTTCGTACTGCATCAAGTCCTTTAAGAACTTTTATACTGGACGATCCATATTCATTTTCTACTGTCATAGTTTTAGCCTACTCAATCATTACTGAATTATTCACAGGTAATATACCACCATGTTTCACGTGAAACATATGATATTTTATATTCTCATCACACTTTTCTTTAATAAAATTATCGTTATTAAGGAAAGGTTGTAATACACCTTTTTCAATTGCCGTTATAATAACTTGGCAATCTAATTTAGTTATTGCGTCAGATAAAGAAGTTCTTGAATTAATATCTAATTCGGCTCCTATATCATCAATAAGTAAAATTGGTTTTACTCGATTAACTCTGCCAATTAATTTAGCTTGAGCAAAAGTTAACGCCAGTAAAAACAACTTTTGTTGCCCTCTTGAAAGTTGACTTTCAAGATCATGTTTTGCGATAAGAAACTTTACATCAAATCTATGTGCACCATAAATGCTATAACCGAAAGCCTGCTCTCTTTCATAACTATCTAACAAGGCGGCTTTTAATGTTTTCTTTTGTGGCCAACCTTGTAAATATTGTACGGTAACTTTATCAGCAATATTAGGTAATAATATTGCTAACCAAAAAGGTAGTTCACTAATAAGATCTTCAATATATTGAGCTCTTACTTGCGCAACTTCTTCCGACAATAAGCAAAAAAGTTCTGTCCAATAATCAAAAGTAGACCTGTCTAAATGATTACGAATACATGCATTTCTTTGTTTTAATACTCTATTAAATTCTCTGCCTTGATTAGAAAAGTCATGTTTCACGTGAAACATTCCTAGTTCAACAAAACGTCTTCTCTCTTTAGGGCCTCCAAAAAAGAGTTTAAAACTCTCAGGTGTCACAATTTGCACGGCTATATTCTTTGCTAATTCAGATAACCTTGCATGTCGTTCACCATTAATTTTTATAAGGGTGACACCTGATTTTAAATTTTTACTTAAACCCAGTTGTAAATCATTAATATCTTTTATACTGACAACAAAGTTGTCCATTTCATAAGTAGCAAGATTCTCTACTTTACTAGTTCGAAAAGATTTACCATGCCCTAAAAAAAATATAGCTTCAAGTAAACTACTTTTACCACTACCATTATCACCAATAATAAAATTTAAACTAGGATGTAAATCAATTGCAACTGATGACAAATTTCTAAAATTGTACGTAGTAAGTTTAGCTACACTCATCAGTAAAAATTTTACTCTTAGTTATACGTTTTGAGTTATATTATTTAAGTAATATAAAAGACTAATTATAGGCGCATTGGCATAACAACGTATAGTGCTTCGCCGCTATTACTACCTTCAATAACAACACTACTATTCGCATCGGCTAAAGTGAATTTAACGTTCTCGTCTTTAATAGCACTTAATACATCAAGTACATAACTTACGTTAAAACCTATCTCTAATTCACCGTAAGGAAAATTAATTTCAATTTCTTCTTCTGCTTGTTCTTGTTCAGGGTTATTGGCCGTAATTTTCAAGTTGGTATCAGAGAAATTAAGACGTACACCTTTAAATTTTTCATTCGACAAAATTGAAGCACGCGATAAAACCTGACGTAATGCATCTTTATTAGTTTCAAAAACCTTATCACCATTACGTGGAAGTACACGACGGTAATCAGGAAAACGTCCATCTACTAATTTACTAGTAAAAGAAAACTCAGTATCAATAATACGAATATGATTAGAACCTAAAAATATTTGAACTTGTTCATCAACTGGAGCTAATAAACGAATGATTTCTAAAATACCTTTACGAGGAACAATTACTTGTCTTGCTGGTAAAGTTAAATTTTCATTCGCTATTTTGCAAATAGCAAGTCTGTGACCGTCGGTTGCCACCGAACGAATCTCTTTGCCTTCACTTTCGATAGACATACCATTGAGGTAATAACGAACATCTTGGTTCGCCATAGAAAAGTGAGTACTTTCAATTAAGCGTAAAAACTCTGATTTCATTAATTGAAATTCAACATCACCCTTCCACTGTTCAATATTTGGAAAATCAACAGCAGGTAATGTTGAAAGTGAATAACGGCTTCGGCCTGAAGATAACTTAATAGTTTCATCAATAGCTTCAAATTTAATTACCGAGTTTTCAGGTAAACTTTTACAAATATCTAGCAGCTTACGCGCTGGAATAGTAATTTTATCGTCTTCACCTTGATTGTCTATTTCAGCATAGGCAACCATTTCAAGTTCTAAATCAGTAGCCGTTAAGGTAAGTGAGTGACCGCTAACTTCAAAAAGTATATTACTTAATATAGGCAAAGTACTTTTACGTTCTACTGCCCCTGAAACCAACAATAATGGTTTAAGTAATAATTCCCTGTTTAATGAAAACTTCATTTTGATACCTGCTTAAGTGCTAATGTTTTTATTAGGTTAAAACTAAAAGTTAAGACGAAAGTGTTCTAATTAAATTTGAATAATCTTCTTTAATATCATGCGTTTCTTCGCGTAATGATTTAACTTTACGACACGCATGTAAAACAGTTGTGTGATCACGGCCACCAAAAGCATCACCAATTTCAGGTAAACTATGGTTAGTTAATTCTTTAGATAATGCCATGGCTATTTGTCTAGGTCGAGCAACTGAGCGATTACGACGTTTAGATAATAAGTCAGCAATTTTAATTTTATAATATTCAGCTACCGTTTTTTGGATATTATCTATAGTAACTAATTTATCCTGCAAGGCGAGTAAATCACGCAATGCTTCTCTGACAAAATCAATAGTAATAGCTCGACCTGTAAAATTGGCATTAGCCATAACTCGGTTTAACGCCCCTTCTAATTCACGAACATTAGAACGAAGTCGTTTAGCAATAAAAAAAGCAACTTCATCAGCAAGGTTAATCTGACTTTCTTGCGCTTTGCGTTTTAAAATAGCAACACGCGTTTCAAGCTCTGGTGGTTCTATTGCTAAAGTTAATCCCCAACCAAAGCGAGATTTTAATCTATCATCAACGCCATTTATTTCTTTCGGGTATCTATCACTAGTTAATATAACTTGTTGATTCCCTTCAAGTAATGCGTTAAAAGTATGGAAAAACTCTTCTTGTGTACGCTCTTTACCTGCAAAGAATTGAATATCATCTATAAGAAGTGCATCAACACTACGATAATATTGTTTAAATTTTTCCATCGCATTATTTTGTAATGCTCTTACCATATCTTGCACAAAACGCTCTGAGTGCATATAAGCTATTTTAGCATTGGGTTTATTTAATAAAATACCATTACCAACAGCATGTAATAAATGCGTTTTACCTAAACCGGTACCACCATAAATAAATAACGGATTATAAGCAGTACCTGGATTATCGGCAACTTGTGAAGCTGCAGCTCGTGCTAATTGATTAGATTTACCTTCAACAAAATTATCAAACGTGTAATTAAGTCGCACATTGGTTTTTTTGGGGATATTACTTTCTGGCTCTGTTACTTTAGATGTAGCAGAAGATTTTGAAAAAAGAGCTTCATTACTTCCGCCATTGACTGAAGATGGATTACTATTACTTGAATTACTGCCTGCTGAATTATCAACTATAGGTTTGCTGCCCACATCAAACCTAAGTAATAAAGGATTACTTGGTTCGTTAAGAGTAAGTAGTTCATTAATCCGGTTAACGTATTTATCTCTTACCCAATCTAAAACAAAACGATTAGGAGCATATAACGTCATAACATTTTCATCTATAACGCATTGCAAAGGTCGGATCCACATACTAAATTGCTGAGCAGGCAATTCTTCTTGTAGAACAGATAGGCATCTTTGCCAAGGTGAATGATCCAACCAAAACTCCAAAAGTAACAAGGGTATTATTTTTCTGAAGCCTATTATCTATTGAGTTATCCACAAGTGCAATATTGACTTTTCACTAATATAATATTTTTTATAACATTTATCGTTAAGTACATGTAAATTAATGTAAATCTATAATTATTAAAGCTGTAAAAAGTATCCTATTTATAAATTATTTTACTTAAATAGAACATTTGACTAGCTTAGTTATTAATATATGAAAACACTAATGTGATAAAACTGTGAATATCATTGCACTTTATCACTTTAATTCACTAAAGATCACAATGATCCTTAGATAAAAAAGCAACGATCTTTGTTAAATAGCTTAGATTAAAGATTGACAAATCCCCTAGTAAGCTTTAATATTCGGCCTCATTTTTTAGACCAGTGTGCTCAAAAGGCTGTTTTGCCAGGGCAACAACAACCGACGGATTAGCGTAATGAAAAGAACATTTCAACCTAGCGTACTAAAGCGTAAGCGTAACCACGGATTCCGTGCTCGTATGGCAACTAAAAACGGTCGTGCTGTAATAGCTCGTCGCCGTGCCAAAGGCCGTGCACGTCTTAGCGCATAATATTAAATCTTGTTTACAATATTTGATATAAGGTAGTCAAACTATGACTACTTACAAATTTAATCGGGAGTCACGTTTGTTGACTCCCGGTCATTTTCAAAAGGTTTTTTCTAAACCTATTAGATTTGGCTCTAGCCACTTTACTCTATTAATTACTCCAAAACCTCATACCCTTGTTTCTGATCAACATAATACAGTTGCCAAAAACCGTTTAGGTTTAGCTATTGCTAAAAAACGCGTAAAGCTTGCTGTGCAACGTAATCGTATCAAAAGACAAATCCGAGAAAGCTTCCGCTTAAATCAACATAATTTACCAGCTATCGATATGGTCGTTATGGTAAAGTCTGGCATAGATCAACTTGATAATAAGTCGATAAACCAGGAATTAGAAAAAATATGGCGAAAAATAATTCAGCGCCACAAAAACTAGTAATAATGTCTTTAAAAAGCTATCAACGTTTTTTAAGTCCTTTATTAGGTTCTAATTGTCGATTTACTCCTACTTGTTCAAGTTATGCCATTGAAGCAGTTGACCGATTTGGGGTGATAAAAGGCAGTTGGTTAGCAAGTAAACGAATCTTAAAATGTCATCCACTTAATGAGGGTGGTGAAGATCCGGTTCCTCCCTTACCAGTAAAAAAAGCTAACAAGCCCAACGATTAAAAATAAATGTGATTTCCTAAATTAGGATAATTACTGTAATAAGATTAAAAACAGCAACAAACTTGATAATTTTTCTCACTCATTAAGCTATTATTTTTATAAACTTGAGATAAATAAGCTTAACTTGCTTAAATCCCCCTCATAATCTAAAAGATGGTTGGTTATCAAGCTAACGTATATTAAAATGCCACGCACTTATCAAATTTAAATAATGTGCAGGAATACTCCCCTGCCAACAAAGAAGAGAAGTTAATTTTATGGAATCCCAACGCAGTCTACTTTTTATTGCGCTTATGGTTGTTACTTATTTACTGTTTAGTCAATGGCAAGCAGAAAATGCACCTGCACCAATACAAACTAGTATTAACCAAACTCAATCTGGTGAAAGTTCTGACGGAGACTTCGTGCCTTCATCATCAGAAGAAACAATAAGTACAATAAAATCAACTAAGGCTTCTGCAAAATTAATAAGCGTAGCTAATGATGATTTTACTTTAAAAATCAATAGTCAAGGTGGTGATATTGTTCAAGTTAAATTAATTAAATTTAATACTGAACAAGGCAATAATATACCATTTACTTTGCTACAAAGTGGCCCTCAACAATATATTGCACAAAGTGGTTTAACTGGTGCTAATGGTATTGACCGTGTAATTAAAGGCCGACCAATTTATAGCAGTGCACAAGATAGCTATACAATAAGTGCTGACAACCAAACTGTTGATTTATTATTTAATGATGCCAACGGCATGTCGGTAATTAAACGTTTTACCTTCAATAAAAATAGCTACCGTATTGATGTTGAATATTTAATTAACAACAACACCGCTAATAGTGTTTCTGTACAAATGTACGGACAAATTAAACACACAACAGTAGTTGAATCTGGCAGTGCTATGTTACCAACGTACCGAGGTACTGCATTCTCAACAACTGAAGATCGTTACGAAAAATACGATTTTGACGATATTAAAGAAGAAAACTTAAACAAAGTAACTGTCGGTGGTTGGGTTGCCATGCTTCAACATTACTTTGTTTCAGCTTGGGTACCAAACGCAGAAACAACTAATCAATTATATACAAGTTATAAAGATGCTAACGCTGTAATTGGCTTTAAAGAACCTGCAATTACAATTGATGCAGGTCAACAAGGTTCAACTTCTGCAATATTCTATGTAGGCCCTAAAGACCAAAAAGTATTAGAAACTATTGCACCAAGCTTAGATTTGACCATAGATTACGGCTTTTTGTTTATGATAAGCCAACCGCTTTACGCTTTACTTAATTTAATTCAAAGCTTTGTTGGTAACTGGGGATTTGCAATTATAATCATCACCTTAATTATTAAAGGTGTGATGTACCCATTAACTAAAGCGCAATACACTTCAATGGCTAAAATGCGTGATTTAGCACCTAAAATGGCTCAATTAAAAGAGCGTTTTGGCGATGACAGACAAAAAATGTCACAAGCTACCATGGAAATGTACCGTAAAGAAAAAGTAAACCCAGCAGGCGGTTGTTTACCTCTTTTATTACAAATGCCAATATTCTTAGCACTTTACTGGGTATTTTTAGAAAGCGTTGAGTTACGTCACGCACCATTTATATTCTGGATACAAGATTTATCAGCAATGGACCCATACTTTGTATTACCTATTTTAATGGGTATTAGTATGTTCGTTATGCAAAAAATGCAACCAATGACTATTCAAGATCCAATGCAACAAAAAATCATGCAATACATGCCTGTTGTATTCTCAATATTCATGGCTTGGTTCCCTGCTGGTTTAGTACTTTATTGGTTAGTAAGTAACATTGTTTCTATTGTGCAAATGAAAATTATTTTTGCCGGTATTGCCAAAGATAAAGAAGCTAAAGCGGCTAAAACTGCTTAATTACATTTAAAGCGGTTGTATTAAAAAATTAGCAAAAGGCGATTACTGTTTACCAGTAATCGCCTTTTTTATATTTATCCATAATTCAACTTGTTTACTTTTTCGATAAATATAATGCTTACTCCGTTAACTTTTAGGCATTTAATAGATAAATAAAGTAAAATAGCCTTATTCAATAGTTAACAATATTTACCTCGCCATGACATCAATGAATCAAAAAACAACAATTGCCGCACAAGCCACAGCACCAGGACGTGGAGGCGTTGGTATTATTAGAGTATCAGGCCCAGAAGCTAAAAATGTTGCGCAAGCTATTTTAGGTAAAGTTCCTGAGATAAGAAAAGCTGAATACCTACCTTTTACTGACGGTGAAACAGCCAGTAAAGCACAAATTTTAGATCAGGGTATTGCTATATATTTTAAAGCGCCTAATTCATTTACCGGTGAAGATGTTATTGAATTTCAAGGTCACGGCGGACCAATAATTTTAGACATGTTATTAAAGTCTATTTTAAAATTGCCGAAAGTTATTATGGCTAAACCTGGTGAATTTAGTGAACAAGCTTTTTTAAATGACAAACTAGATTTAACCCAAGCGGAAGCTATTGCGGATTTAATTAACTCAAGTTCAGAGCAAGCAGCACGCTCTGCCCTACACTCTTTACAAGGTGACTTTTCAAAACTTGTTAATGAAATGGTCGAGAGTATTATTCATTTAAGAATGTATGTTGAAGCAGCAATAGATTTTCCCGAAGAAGAAATAGACTTTCTTGCCGATGTAAAAGTAGTTAACGATTTAAAAGCGATAATCACTAAAGTAGAAGATGTTCGTAAACAAGCACAACAAGGCAGCATAATACGTGAAGGTATGCGCGTAGTTATTGCAGGTCGACCAAACGCTGGTAAATCAAGCTTATTAAATGCTTTAAGCGGCAAACAAAGCGCCATAGTTACCGATATTGCAGGTACAACACGAGACGTATTAGCCGAACAAATACACATTGATGGTATGCCATTACATATTATAGATACGGCTGGTTTACGTGACAGTGATGATGTTGTAGAAAAAATAGGTATTGAACGCGCTTGGCAAGAAATTAATCAAGCAGATCGCGTATTATTAATGGTTGATGCAAGTGAAGAACACACAGTAATAGAAGATGAACAATACATTAAAAACTATTACCCTGAATTTTTTGCTAAGTTACCGAAAGATATGGGCTTAACCCTGATCAGAAACAAAGCCGATGTAAATAATGCTACCACAGGCCTTTCCGAATTTACTGATACTGACGGCACTCAACATGCAGTTGTTACACTTTCAGCGAAAACAGGTGACGGGGTAAACAGCTTAAAAGAACACTTAAAAACGATCATGGGATACCAGGGTAGTACCGAAGGTGGTTTTATGGCTAGAAGACGTCATTTAGTAGCATTAGAGAATACTCATCAGCATTTATTAACAGGCCTTGATCAACTTGAATCATACGTAGCAGGTGAGATACTGGCTGAAGAATTACGAATTTGTCAGCAAGAATTAGATCAAATTACTGGCGAATTCACCAGTGATGATCTTTTAGGTAAAATATTCAGCTCTTTTTGTATTGGAAAATAGTCGCTATAGCAATCATCTAATTAAGTACTATTTTAAACAGAGGTATATATTTACCTCTGTTATATATCTCGATAATTTAATACTAAATAACCTCTGTTCTGTATACATACCTCTTCCTTACTCAAGAAAACTCATTATTCTCTCGGAATTATCCTTAAAACTAATCCTCTTTGAAGATAATAAATTTATTATTTCAATTGGTATAACAGCTTTTAAGCAATAAAATAGCTAAAATACCATGTATTTACATACATATTATTCCCTATTTAACCCTATTTATGGTTACATAATAATCAAAGAGAACCTCTATGAGCGCAATACAAATCATTGTCGGTAGCATGCTTGGTGGCACAGAATATGTTGGCGAAGCCTGTGAAGAAACCCTAAATGAACTTGATCATAATGTTGATATTCACTTAAAACCAGATCTAAATAGCATACTAGAAAACACTTTTTTAGCTGCTGAGGATCTAAAAAGTGGCCAACAAAACAACAATAATTCCAGTAATAAATCACTTTGGATCATTTGTACCTCTACGCATGGCGCAGGCGAGTACCCTGACAACATAAAGCAATTTGTTAGTGATCTTACAAATTGTGATCAAGATCTATCCACGGTTAGTTTTTTAACCATTGGGATCGGCGATTCTAACTACGATACTTTCTGTAAAGCAGCGAAGGATATTTCAAACCTATTAATATCAAAGGGTTGCAATGAATTAGCACCATTAAAAACCTTTGATATGTCTCAAGATATCGATCCAGAAGATCTTGCTCAACAGTGGATCAGAACAAATAAAGATCTACTTTAGATCTAAGGTGATCAGTTACACATAACTTATTAACAGTTTTCAGTACTTTTTTATTGTTATGTGGATAAAAACCTTAATAACCCGTTATTTTTCTATTATTATTCAGTGTATGAAATAAATAATTAAAGTGCATGTGGATAACTAAAGGTTTTGATCAAAGCTTATTTGCTGATTGATCAATGTTTGATCACACAGTTATCATTACTGTTAGTCATTAATAAATAAAGTAAAAAAGTACTTACTCACAGAAAAAAAGGATCTTAATAAGTAATAACTACAAGATCTATTTAAAGATCTCTTTTTATATATTAAGGATCATGTCCGATCTTTTTTACACATTTGATCGTATCCCTGAAGAGAAAAAAGCGTTAAAATACGTTCCCTAAATTTGAGTGATAAAACTTTGAGTACTTTTTTGTAAAGACTTTTTGAATCACTTTAAAAATATTAAATTAATCAAAAGTAAATTTAACCAAGCAGGATTGTGATTTTATGTGGTATCAAGAGTCTTATGACGTAATTGTAGTTGGTGGCGGACATGCGGGAACCGAAGCTGCGCTGGCTTCAGCACGTATGGGCTGTAAAACATTGTTGTTAACCCATAACATCGATACCTTAGGCCAAATGTCTTGTAATCCAGCGATTGGTGGTATTGGCAAAGGTCACTTGGTTAAAGAAATTGATGCCTTAGGTGGTTTAATGGCTACAGCCATTGATCACAGTGCAATTCAATTTAGAACTTTAAATTCAAGCAAAGGCCCAGCAGTACGAGCAACACGTGCCCAAGCAGATAGAATTTTATATAGAAATTACGTACGTAACTTCCTAGAAAACCAAGAAAATTTAACTATTTTTCAACAACCTTGTGATGACTTGATCATGGAAAACGATCAAGTGGTTGGTGTTTCTACACAAATGGGTCTGAAATTCAAAGCTAAAACCGTGGTACTAACCGTAGGTACTTTCCTTGCAGGGCAAATACATATTGGTTTAAACAACTATCAAGGCGGTCGAGCAGGAGATCCTGCAAGCGTAAACTTAGCCGCTAAAATGCGTGATATGCCATTTAGAATGGATCGTTTGAAAACAGGTACGCCACCAAGACTTGATGCAAGATCATTAGATTTTTCAGTGATGGAAGAGCAAGCAGGTGATACACCAAGCCCAGTATTTTCATTCATGGGATCACAATCTGATCATCCTGCGCAAATTTCGTGTTATATCACTCATACCAACGAAAAAACTCATCAACATATTCGTGAAGGATTAGACCGTTCACCAATGTACACAGGTGTTATCGAAGGTATTGGTCCAAGATACTGCCCTTCAATTGAAGACAAGATAACTCGTTTTGCTGATAAAACTTCACATCAAATATTTGTTGAGCCTGAAGGTTTAACTACCCATGAAGTTTATCCAAATGGTATTTCTACTAGTTTGCCATATGACGTACAACTTAACTTAGTTCGTTCAATTAAAGGCTTTGAAAACGCTTTTATTACTCGTCCAGGTTATGCCATTGAATATGATTACTTCGATCCTCGTGATTTAAAACAAAGTTTAGAAAGTAAATTTGTTAATAATCTTTATTTTGCCGGACAAATTAATGGTACTACCGGTTACGAAGAAGCTGGTGCGCAAGGTCTTATTGCAGGTACTAACGCTGCTTGTAGAGTAAAAGAGCTAGGTGAATTTACCTTAGGACGCGATCAAGCCTACATGGGCGTGCTAATTGATGATTTAGCTACCTTAGGTACTAAAGAACCTTACCGTATGTTTACTTCACGTGCTGAGTATCGATTATTGCTTCGTGAAGACAATGCTGATATTCGTTTAACTGAGAAAGGTCGCAGTGTTGGCTTAGTTGATGATGCACGCTGGAAACGATTCAATGAAAAAATGGAAACAGTTGAACTTGAACGTCAACGTTTACGATCTACTTGGGTACAAAAAGATCATAGCAAAATAGAACAAATCAACGCCTTGCTTAAAACCCCAATGAGTAAAGAAGCCAGTTTAGAAGACTTAATTCGTCGCCCTGAAGTTAATTATACAGACTTAATGAAAATTGAAGGTTTAGGTCCAGCTATAAAAGATAAACAAGCTTCAGAACAAATTGAAATTCAAACTAAATATGCGGGTTATATTGACAGACAGCTTGATGAAATAGCTAAAAAACAGCGTAATGAAGATACTTTAATCCCAACAGATTTTGATTATCAAGAAATTTCAGGGTTATCAAACGAAGTAGTTGCTAAGCTAAAAGATGCTCGTCCTGAAACTATTGGTAAAGCATCGCGAATTTCTGGTATTACTCCGGCTGCAATTTCGTTATTATTAGTCTACTTAAAAAAACACGGACTGCTTCGCAAACTAGCGTAGTAGCAATAGGTAGGTACGAGCCGCTTAATTAACTTTACTCAAGGTTTAATTAATAAGGCTCGTTAAAATAAAAATGATGTTAACACAGCAATTAACGGCCTTGATCAGTAAAACTGATCTTGTTGTCACCTCAGAACAAATCGATTTACTAATCCAATATGTTGAATTACTCAACAAATGGAATAAAGCCTACAACCTAACCTCTGTTCGTGATCCGAGTGAAATGCTGGTAAAGCATATTATGGACAGTTTAATGGTAGGTGAAGTGTTAATTGGTGAAAACTTTATAGATGTTGGCACAGGACCTGGTTTACCAGGTATTCCATTGGCTATCTTGTATCCTGAACGAAATTTTGTATTATTAGACAGTTTAGGAAAGCGCATAACATTTCTACGACAAGTGGTATTTCAATTAAAGCTGACTAATGTCACGCCAGTAAAAGCCCGTGTAGAAGACTATCAAGGCGAACAACCTTTTGACGGTGTATTAAGTCGTGCCTTTTCATCACTAAATGATATGGTAAGTTGGTGTCAGCACTTAATTACTACTGACAATGGTCGGTTTTTTGCGCTAAAAGGACAATATCCTCAGGACGAGATCAATCAACTTCCTGAAAATATTACTTTAGTAGACAGCCATAAAATAATAGTGCCAGAACTTGTTGGCGAACGTCATGTACTTGTGTTAAAAAAAATAACCGAGTAAAAACAGCACTACATAAAAACAAAATAATTAGAGGCGCTTGTGGGAAAAATAATAGCAATTGCAAACCAAAAAGGTGGTGTTGGTAAAACGACAACAGCGGTAAATTTGGCAGCCTCGTTAGCGGCAACTAAACGGAAAGTTTTATTAATTGATTTAGATCCGCAAGGTAATGCCACCATGGCAAGTGGCGTTGATAAATATAAAGTTCATGCCACTTGTTATGAGTTGTTAATTGAAGAACAAAGTGTTGAAGAAGTCGTTATTAAAGAAACCTCAGGGCTTTATCACTTAATTTCAGCTAATACCGATGTTACCGCCGCAGAAATAAAGTTAATGGAAGTATACGCCCGTGAGCAACGTTTAAAGAAAGCGTTAGCACCGGTTAAAAATTATTATGATTTTATAATAATTGACTGCCCGCCGTCATTAAACATGCTAACCGTTAACGCCATGACAGCAGCAGACTCTGTATTAGTACCGATGCAATGTGAATACTATGCATTAGAAGGTTTAACAGCATTAATGGACACCATTACCAAACTAACCTCAGTGGTAAACGATGATTTACATATTGAAGGTATTTTACGTACTATGTACGATCCTCGTAATCGTTTAGCCAATGATGTATCTGAGCAATTAAAACGACACTTTGGTGACAAAGTTTATCGCAGTGTAATTCCTCGAAATGTCAGGTTAGCTGAAGCACCTAGTTTCGGCTCACCTGTTATGTATTACGATAAATCGTCAACGGGCGCAAAAGCCTACTTAGCCTTAGCTGGTGAAGTATTACGTAAAAATGATTTAACGAAAAAAGCTCAACAGCCGACGAGCAGTGTTACCAACTAGCGTAAAGGAAAATTATGAACAACGCAAAACGTAAAGGCGCTAGTCGCTTAGGTCGCGGGCTTGATGCTTTATTATCTCCTGCAATATCAAGCGCAGAGGAGCAATCGAATAAAAAGTCTAACGATGAAAGTCATGTTGTAAAAGTGACTGAAAATGAATTGATAAAATTACCTATTGGGCAATTAATGCCAGGTAAATACCAACCGCGTCGTGGTATGTCTGATGCGGGGCTTGAAGAGTTGTCTTTATCTATTCAATCACAAGGTATTATTCAGCCAATTGTGGTTCGTTTAGTTGAAAACGATGATAATGAAAATAGCAGTAAAAAATATGAAATTATTGCTGGTGAGCGTCGTTGGCGTGCAGCTAAATTAGCACAACTTGATGTTGTACCTTGTATCGTTAAAGACGTACCAGATGAATCTGCCGTTGCTATTGCATTAATTGAGAATATTCAACGTGAAGACCTTAATGCCATGGAAGAAGCTATTGCGTTAGAGCGTCTTTTAAACGAGTTTGATCTAACTCATCAAGAAGTTGCAATTGCGGTTGGAAAATCACGTACCGCGGTAAGTAACTTATTACGTTTAAATAAATTAAATGATGAAGTAAAAACCTTTTTAGAAAATGGTGATATTGAAATGGGCCATGCCCGTGCTTTATTAGCCTTAGAAGGTGAAATTCAAACTTCTGCAGCGCAAACAGTAGCAGCAAAAGAGCTAACGGTTCGTGAAACAGAAAGTTTAATAAAGAAAATTCAAAATCCTATCGCTGAAAAAGAAAAAATTGAAAAAGAAATGGAAACCATCGATATGGAACAAGAGCTTACCGAAAAAATTGGTGCTAAAGTCGCAATTAGCCACAATAAAAAAGGTAAAGGTAAATTGGTTATTTCTTACGATAACTTAGAAAAGCTTGAGCAAATATTAGCTAAAATTAAATAACTTAAATTCAAAAGTTAAGTAATGATCATCAAGTAAATATTATATAAAACCAGCAATTATGCTGGTTTTTATTTATCTAAAAATGGAAATATCCTTTTACGAACAGCACTACGTTGACGCTTTTTATATTCTTTGTGTGAAGCTAAACCATCGCGTGTTTGCTGGTAACTATTTTGATCCATCATTTGAATTTCAAACGGAAAATAAAAACTGAGACTTTTACCATCAGACTGAGGAATCTTTATTCGTTGCCGACAAGTTATTTGCACAGAATGATAAGATATTTCAGTAAACTGATTATACTCGGTAGGTTCAGTATTATTATTTAACGCAGTAGGAAAATCTTTAGATTGCATTTCTGATTTTATCTGGTCAACTGACATCCCTTTGTCTAAACAAGTATTTAACCAATTCATATCAATTAACGTGTTACGCGATCGTGAGGGTTTAATATTAGCGTAAGTTACAATATGTTGTTGTCGTAAATAAGCTAAAACATCAATAACATCAGCGCGATATTCAGTAATAAAACGAATACCAATCCAATCAAAAATATCAGCGGCAACATTTTCAGCTTTATGCATTAATTTCATCGCTACAGAGCGACGCGATTTAGCTGTTCTAAACTCAACATCAACCAGTTTTATATTACCAAGGTACTCTTCCCCTTGTTTAGTGTGAATATGGCCCTCAAATCGCTTAAATATCTGCTCTCTAATAGCATCATGATAAATATCATTCAAATAAGAATGACTATGGGTAAGTGTGTGAATTACTCGTAACAATGCCCCGCTCCATGGCGCTAATTTAAAATCGCCGTGGCCTGACGCATTTAATAAATATTCCCGGACATCATTTTCATTTTTTAACGACTCAGGAATACTTTCTCCCTGACGCAATAACTCTTGTTCAATTAATTCAATCGCTTCAAGGCGTATTTGTTCTAATTCTTCTTTATCTGCAGCATCTTCCATATCAAAACCGTAGCATGCTAAAAACCTACTCGCTTCTAACATTGAGTGTATATGAATACGTTTTGTATCGATAAAAGAGCGACCTTCTAAGGCTGTTCTAACGGAAGTGCTTCGCCAAGGATTTATATTCATTGATTAAATAAGGTATTAAAATTAATAGGTTAAAATAGTATAGTCTAAAATATTTATAATTGATTAATTCAGAATTAATGACATTAAAATTTAATATTATTAACTTTGATTTGCTTATAAAATTGACGTAAAGTAAATAAAATGGTTATTTTCAAGGATGACGTTATGCAAGAACTACCACCATTAACACTTGTTAAAACTTGGCTTGAAGTTGTGCAACAGTGTGACATTCCTATCACTATTCGTGAAAAACGTAGTAAGTTACTGACTTATTACTTCGGGTCTATTCAACAAGCTCATCTCTACGTAGAAGAGAATGATGATTACCAGTTGCAGGTTGTATCGTAATACTGGTTTAATAATTTATAAAGGACTTTCAGCCCCTTATAAATTATTGTTTCAATATTAATTTTTAAAATATTATTATAAAAATTAAGTACATTTTTTAAACATTGAAAAGGCACTATACATTTATTGGTCATTTTGACAATATCTTTATTGGAGGTAATTTATACTTACCAGATCATTTGTTAACAAAATATTAAACTAATTATTTGATTTTAATAGCTTTAACTTATCGGAGGTGTTTTATTTTAAATATAAATATATTTTGAAGAGGAACACTAGGGTCAAGCAGAGTTAAAAATCGCACCTACAAAGTATAAGTGCGACTGGAAGAGCATCATTTAAGATGCAAAATTAAATGATTAAATAGTGAAGAAAACACATCAAAAAAAATTATTTTATTTACACTTGATATTTAAAAGTCAAACGTAAAACCGAATTCTCTAAGTTTTTCATAAACATTAATATCAAATCGATAAAGTGTTGCAGCTCGATGCGCCACTTTTTTTTGTTTCTCTTCACAATTAATCAATAAATTCATTTTTTGAAATTTACGTCTAAAATTAGGCTTATCGAGTGTTTTATTAAGAATGGCTTCATAGATTTCTTGTAACTCTAATAAGGTAAACTTCTCAGGTAATAAGTTAAAACCAATCGGCTCATGTCGTACTTTATATTTTAGGAAATCTAAACCTGCCGATAAAATGTCTGCGTGATCAAACATAAGTTCAGGTAAATCATAAACATCAAACCATTCACTCGTGATGGCATTTTCGCCGAGAATTACGTTTGTCTCTTCGTAACGTATCAAAGAGTAATACACAACCGTTATAATTCGCCCGCCAGGATAACGATTCACATCGCCAAAGACGCCAAGCTGATCAAGATAAATATTATCAACATTGGTTGTTTTTTTAACAACACGTAATGCTGCATCTTCTAAATTTTCGTCTTTTTTTACCCAATGACCTATTAAACCCCATTGATTAATGGATAAGCCTCTATTGTACTTAATTAAAAGTACTTTTAATTTACTTTCATGTAGGGTGAAAATCAGGTTATCTACTGTCAGGTTGCTTATACAATCTTCAGGGATACTCTCTTCATCAAGTTTTCTTGTTGGGGCATTAATTGCTGTAGTACTTGGGGTGTTAGATGAACTGTAGGGCATAGTTATACTCTTAACTGAGCCTAGCAAGATAAGTAAATCGGCTATCTCAATTATTGTTGTTTAATCCATTTAATGCATATAGTTATTAAGACTATATGTTAGTTCTATAGAATACATTTTCCCATAAATTAAAGCAATGTTTCATTATAAATGAACAACTTAACTAATAATCACTTAATAAAATAACTCTTTTATTTCAAATAGTAATAGTGATTTTTAAAGTTTTTGATAAAAGTGATTGAATGTTACAAGCTGAAAGCATCATAGTAATTGTCACAATTAAAATTACTAGTGAATGAGATTTATACTATGTCACCCAATATGAAAAAATAACAATCATATATTTGATTATAATTGCGGTACTTGCCGGTATTAGTTTTTTTAAAAACTCTAATTCCCCTACTGAAATGACTGAAAAATCTGACGATGTAGAAATTATTGACAGTTCAATATCGGTTAACGAAATAAGCTGAATTCTGATTACTTACTTGGCGCTTGGGCGGTTGAATTTCTTTCTATAATTTCAAAATCCAACACATTTCTAAATTCACGGTTATTGGCTGTCGATAAATCTGAAAATTTACCCGAAGCAATAATATCAATCGCTAATTCAGCCATTTGATGAATTGGTTGTCTAACTGTTGTTAAGTTAGGTGAAACCGTTATAGCGACATTACCATCATCAAATCCAGATATTGATAACTCGTCAGGCACTGAAATTCTCGTAAGGTGAGCCGCCGCTAAAACAGCCGCTGCCATTTCATCGTTAGCCGCAACAATGGCTGTTGGTCTATCATCTAACGCCAATAATTTCTTCGCGGCAAGCAAACCAGAATCATAAGTAAATAAGCCCTGCTCTATGTATTCAGGCGAAGTATTAATTGAATGAGACCGAAGTGCGTCTAAATAACCTTGGTAGCGTAGGCGACTAACACCTTGATTTGGGTTACCAATAATATGGCCAATTTTAGTATGACCCTTGTTAATTAATAACTCGGTCATCTCGAAACTAGCCTGATAATCGTCCATACAAATATAAGGCGATAAACTAAGTTGTGTATCCGGCGCAATGCGAACAAAGGTGATATTAGCTTCTTTCAGGGCTTCAAGTAACTTAACGTCATCACACACATGAGGTAATAAAATTAAGCCATCAACCCGGGTTTCATCAATTAACTCAGCAACTGAAGCTAAAGACTTTTCAATATCGTCGTCGATTTCATCAACCACTAAATGATGACCGGTTGTTCGACAAACTTTTAAGCCGCGTAACAAAAACTTGCTTACGTAAGAGGTATCTAAATCAAAGTACAGTAAACCAATAAAGAAAGATTTATTACTGGCTAATCGACGAGCAGAAACATTGGGACGATAATTAAGCGCTTTAACCGCCTCCATCACCAGTTCTTTTTAGCGGTACTGACCTTGGTATCTTGGTTCAGTACTCTAGAAACAGCCATACTTGAAACGCCTGCTCTTTGTGCAACGTCTTTTATTCGTGCTCGTTTAGATTTATTCACTGCTTTAAATTTCCTATTGGTGATCTTATTTGATCTGCCTTTACTTTACCAAAGTTTGGTAGCGATATCATTGAATTAAATGTTTTATCTGGAAAAACAATAGCGATTAAACGAGCTAAACATATTTATATCAAAGTCACTTGCGCTCCAATTGCTATGGTGTTTTAAGTCCTGGAATATTCACATCTATGGTATATAAACCATGATCGGTTGTAATTAAATGAGTTTTTAAATGCTCTCCACCAAAAACAATATTTGTCGCTTTAGGACCGACAGATATTTTGTCTAGTAACTCACCTTTACTTGAGTAAACATATATAACCCCTTCAACATGACTAGCTGCGTAAATATTACCCGCACAATCTACCTTCATACCATCAGGTGAAGTTATGTTAACAAAAGCTTCTTTATCACCAATATTACCTTGCTGGTCTATTTGGTATTTAACAATCTCATGACTTAAACTGCCCACATAAAGTGTTTTTTGATCTGGCGATAAGGCAACACCATTAGGTTTTTTTAATGATTTATCGAGCAATGTTATTACCCCATCAACACTAAAAGAGTATAAGCCAGTGTACAGCGTTTCTTGCTTTCGCCCGCTAAGTTGCCAGTCTGGATCGGTAAAATATATAGTGCCGTTATCTGCTTGTACTAAATCGTTAGGAGAATTAAATTTTAATCCCTGATAATTATCAACAAGGGTTTCACTTTGTTTAGACGATAACGCTAGCCGAGATAATGAGCGAGTTGCATGGTTCGTCGTGTAAAGATATTCGCCAATAGCAAGTAAGCCATTTGTGCCACTATCTTGTTTATAAACACTGATATTATTGGGTAAAACCAGTTGATAAATCGTTGATTTAGGCCCGAACGCTTGTGAGCCATTAAAGTTCATTTCTGAAAAATAGAATGCATTATTTTGAACAGACCAAGTAGGCCCTTCGAGAAACATAAAATTGTCTTTTACCAGTGTTAACGGCTGCTGACTATTAATAGGCACATATTCAGCTTGGCATTGCTGTTGGGCTTCATCAGCAAGCGTAGCCATAGAGAAAGTAAGCGCACTGGTACAAAGCGTTGTAGAAAGTACGGTGGAGAATACTGTGGGAGATACGGCGGTAGATAATTTTTTAAAATTCATTAACGAATCCAATTCTGTGTCATCTTCAAATTAAAATATATCATATCCCCTATTAAGTATTTGTCGATGTGACTATAAGGTGTATTCAAACATATCTTACAGAGTACTTAACACACATGAAAATTTTAGCATTAGTAATAGCTATGAATAGCTTATTTATCAGTAATATAGTTACTGCTGCCGTACCTTCTGCAGTTAATACAACAGATACTGAAGCAACTTCGACTTTAAAATCAGAATTCTCTGACTCTTTCAAAATAGGTTTAGCAATTAACGACGATATTACTTCTGGAAAGTCTGCTGAACTACAAAAAATTGTTAAACAGCAAGCAAATTCTATTACCTTAGAAAACTCCATGAAAGCTGAAGTGGTTAATCCAATCAAGGGACAGTTTAATTTTGATGCCGCAGATCAGTTTGTCGAATTCGGTAATAAAAACAATATGTATGTGCTTGGTCACACACTCGTTTGGCATAACCAAACACCTGATTGGTTTTTTGTTAATGACAAGGGTGAACCAAACACCCCAGCGCAACAGTTAGCACAAATGGAAAGCTACATTAAAGTAGTTGCTAGCCGATACGCGGATAAAGTTGATGCATGGGACGTAGTTAATGAAATAATTGGTGAAGACGGCGAATACCGTGACACTATTTGGGTTCAGCGCGTAGGCGATGGTGATGAAGTGGTTAAAGCAGCGTTTAAATATGCTGAAAAATACTCCCCTAACACAGAGCTTTACTACAACGATTTTAATGCGTGGCGTCCTGAAAAAAGAGACGGCATTATTCGCATGGTAAAAATGCTACAAAAAAACGGTATTCGTATTGATGGTATTGGTATTCAAGCACATTGGGGATTAAATTTTCCAACAACAGAACACATTGAAGAAGCCATTAATGCTTACGCGGCATTAGGCTTAAAAGTCATGATAAGTGAACTAGACGTTGATGTATTGCCTATTACTAAAGAAGGCCAAGTTATCGGTAAAGGCTTACTAGACTCACAATTTGAATTAGAAGAATTTGAAGTGTTTTTAGACCCATATAAAAACGGACTTCCTCCTGAAATTGAATTACAGCTTGCTAAACGCTATCAAGAACTGTTCGAAATATTTTATAAACACAGAGATAAGATTGATCGAGTAACTTTATGGGGCGTAGACGATAGTATGTCTTGGAAAAACACTTATCCGATTAATAATAGAACAAATTATCCGTTATTATGGGATAGAGATTTACAGCCAAAAACTGCAGTTGACTTGATTTTACAAGTGCCAAAATAAAACGTTACGGTTTACAGCATTAAGTTGTTTTCTACCTCACACATATGCCCATTAGCAATCGATAAATGTGTGGGAGTAGAAATCAACGATGTAATTGGATATTTAAGCCCTTTTAAAAGATCGCTTAATTAGTTGGATTGGTACAACGTATATCTAGCATCCACAAGTAACAGCGGTACCCTCGCGGCCATTATCGCCTTCAGTTTGATAACCATCCCTAAGCCACCAATCTAAACCGCCAAGTAATTCTTTCACATTAAAGCCTAATTCTGCCAACTTCATCGCCCCTTTAGTTGAAGCATTGCAGCCTATGCCATCGCAGTATGTAACATAGAGCTTAGATTTATCTAAAGCCGATGTTGTTTCAACATTCATAATGCGATGCGGAATATTGATCGCTGTAGGAATATGTTCACTTTGGAATACTTCACTTGAACGAGCATCTACAACAATAATATTTTTATTGTTGTTAAGTGCTTCACTTAAATCCCAAGAGTCTATTTCAAAATCTAACTTTGCTTTATAAAATTCAACCTGATTCATAACTGTTTCCTTACTTGATAGTGTATGTTGTACTTTGTTTTACACCTAAAGTTATTGATTTAAAATGGGGATACCAAAACATTCTTCTCTTAAAATCACGTTTAGTGGCATTTAATATGCCAATGTAGGTGGATATCATCGTACTACCAAGCAAATATTATTAAAATACAAAAGAATTACTAGATAACAAACTACAGGTAATAATTCGAATAACTTTCTAATATGAGGGTTAGGTACACCAAGTAGTGGAAGAACATAAAATATATGATTCCATTCATTGCGACCACTTTTATTCTAAAGTTAGGAAACAAAAATGATTATCAAGTTAAAACAAATAACTTTATATGGAGTGAAGGTACTCACTTTGCTATTAAGCTTTTTTGGGACTTGTCAAAATTCTTATGCTGATAAGTTGACTCCCTGTGATGATGACAACATAAAATTTAAAACATATTTTCAAGGAAGCGCGAGACCAGCTCTAGAATCGGAAGCATTTGTGAACAGTAAGGATCCGTATGAAAAATTTGTGACTGAATTATTTAATCATGTCAAAACCAAGTTAAACAATGAACCTGCCTGTGAGGTAAGTGTCCCCGATCCTGCCGACATATCATTAACCTTTGTTGAGCGCCACTTCCCTGTATACGAAATTGAACGCAATATATATAAAGATGAAAGTGAGCTAAAGCTTAAAATTGATCCTAGTTCAATGAATAATTTTTCATGTCAGTTATCAAGTCCATGGCTAGATATGACTATTCAACGAAATCCTACGCTAAAGGTTTCAGCTGTCTTCAATTTTGAAGCTAGACAGTTTTTAATTGATCAAACCTTGCTAACTTATCCTGATATAGCGGCGACTTTTGAGCGCCAGTCTCTGACCGATAATTTATATGAGCGTTATGAGAAAGAGTATGCAATGAAACATAGCAGTCGTAGATCTTACGCAACCAAAATGCCAAGTCCTACAACGGTAAAAGATTTACCGTTAGATATGTTATGGCTCTTTGATCATACCCCGTCAGGGAGTGCAGGTATTTATGAAATATCAAAGTTAGTTATGACGCGTTACCAGGGCTATGCAGAAATAGCTAAAGCCTTGGTTAGTCATTGTTTTGCTTCAGATCAATATGAATTACAGAGTTTCAAGACTATTTATGAACTTGAACGTTTTTATGACGCTAAAGCGCTTAATGACTACAAAATACAATCACATAAGAGAATTAAATAAGAAAGGGATAATTTTCAATGGCATATACGTAAATAAAAGTGGTCTTAGCCGTTTTATTTTTTTATCTGGTAAGTTTTTCAATTTTATAATTATCAAAAAATTTTGTATCGACTATGTTTTTTAGATCTAGGACAGTGTTATATCTTTTAAAGTCACCATTTGGAACATCAAAACACTGATTTACTAATGCTCTATTCAGTTCGATATACCTTGATGAAGCTGTATTGAATAAACGCGAGATATTGTCATAAAAAGGTCCCCGAGTAGATTGATATGAATGCCTGTATAACCATAAAAGATCAACGGGAAGTTCATTAAGTATTTTGGGATCTTCGATATAATCGCTAGAGCTTAAAACAGCATTAACATAAACACTGCGGTATTTGTTTACAGCTTCTGTAGTTAATGGCACTGGATTAAACGTTTCAGGAATAACCTCTCCTGAAAGGAACACTTGATCTGTTATCATTTGACGAGCGCTCCATGTGATCACAGCGTGAAGGTTAAATTCAGGTTCTCGTTTAATTACGATTTTGAGCCATGGACTAGATAACTGAGAGGACATGTCATCTGTTTTTAATG
The DNA here is from genome assembly GCF_002843355.2 of Colwellia echini. Classification (GTDB taxonomy): domain Bacteria; phylum Pseudomonadota; class Gammaproteobacteria; order Enterobacterales; family Alteromonadaceae; genus Colwellia; species Colwellia echini. The sequence goes on along the minus strand of NZ_PJAI02000008.1, from coordinate 133,752 downwards.
AAATTAATTCTGTAGAATTCATCCAAGCTACTAAATTTTCCTCAATAAACTCAAGTGTTATATTTACGGGCTTACCGTCACCATTATGACAAGCCTCTTCTTTTTTCAAATTATCCTCAACAGCCTGAATTATGGATACTACAAACGCCTTGTAAGGGTAGGGCCTATGGCGTAATCCTGCATCTTCAATAGAAGTAGTTATTGGTTTTACGGATTGATTTTTGAAACTGCTCCGTTCGTAAAACTTTAAGTTGAAGTTTTCTTTAGAACAACTATCTATTTCTTTACCTTGTACAAAGAAAGAAATGCACAATAGTATAAAAAATAACATTCGTTTTTTAAAAGACCCTTTAAATCCATTTATATAACTCATAACCCACCCTTTATTGTTTTTGGCACCTAGATTTATGACCCCTTTATATTCGTAAACTAAAACATAACCACTAAAATATAATTAAGTACTAGTATTCGTAAATGGCTTTTTATAGAATGCACCCTCAATTACCACCCGTAGCTCAGCTGGATAGAGCGTTGGCCTCCGGAGCCAAAGGTCGCGCGTTCGAATCGCGCCGGGTGGACCATATCTCAGAGCGCTTTTTTAATTCCTTTTAACGTTATCGATAAATTTATTAAAAGGCTACCGGCTACTTTCGGTTAGCATCCCCAAATTACGCTTATATTATTAATTTATCTATCTATCTATTATGATCTTGCTCTACGCTCGCCTTGATGCACTAGGCGATACAGTACTGGCAATACTAATAACGTGAGTAAGGTTGACGAAATAATGCCGCCAATAACTACGGTTGCTAACGGTTGTTGAACTTCTGCGCCAGTACCAACGTTTAATGCCATAGGCACAAAACCCAATCCTGCGACTAAAGCGGTCATTAATACTGGTCTTAATCTTAGCATTGCGCCGTCAATTATTGCTTTTTGAAGTACATGACTAGAAATAGTTGCGGAGTTTACTTCGCCCCGCTCTTTCACTAAATCACGAATGAATGAGAGCATTACTAAGCCGTTTAGTGTCGCTATACCCGATAAGGCGATAAAGCCTACGCCTGCGGAGGTAGATAGTGGCATATCACGTAGCCATAAGGTGATTACGCCACCGGTTAGTGCTAATGGGATGCCGGTATAAATAATTAAGGCATCTTTTACGCTACCAAATACCATTACCAGTAAGCCTAAAATAACCCCTAAGGTGATAGGAATAACTAAAGTTAATCGCTTATTGGCTGAGGCTAGTTGCTCAAAGGTCCCGCCGTATTCAAGCCAATAACCTGCTGGAATATCAACTTGTTGCTGAATTTCTTGTTTTGCATTGTTTACAAAGGTTCCTAAATCAGTACCGCGAACATTGGCGGTAACTACAATACGACGTTTACCATTTTCTCGGCTAATTTGATTAGGCGCTGGCGCTATTTCAAGGTTGGCCACTTCCGATAATGGTACATAGCCAGAGCTTGATTGGGAAGTGGGTACTGCAATAGGTAACTCGCCTAAACGATGAATATCGTTGCGTATTTGCTCAGGTAGCCTGATCACCATATTAAATCGGCGATCACCTTCATAAATCGCGCCAGCGTTTTCACCACCAATAGCGGTAGCTAAAGCATGTTGTAACTGCGCAACAGTTAAGCCGTAACGGGCAAGTTCAATACGTTTTGGGATAATTGACAGCATAGGTAAGCCAGTTACCTGTTCTACTTGAATATCGCTGGCACCATTAATGGTTTCAAGCACTTCTCTTATTTCATTTGCGCTACGTAAAAGTTGGTTTAAATCATCACCAATAACTTTAATACCTAAATCAGCTCTAACCCCTGAAATAAGTTCATTAAAGCGCATTTCAATGGGTTGCGTTAATTCAAAGTTATTGCCCGGTTGTCCTGATACTGCTTCAACTATTTGTTCAGCAAGGTCTTGATAACTTAATGACGGATCAGGCCATTGCTCTCGCGGTATGTACATTACATAAGTGTCGGCAATATTCGGCGGCATAGGATCATTAGCTATTTCAGGTGTACCAATACGTGAAAATACATTTTTAACCTGCGGAAACTTTTGAATTTCACGCTCTAAATTTTGTTGCATATCAATTGATTGATTAAGGCTAGTACCTGTTATGCGGATAGCTTGCAGTAATAAATCTTCTTCATTGAGTTGGGGAATAAACTCTGAACCCAAGGTTGTCGCTAGCCATAACGAAAAAGCAACAAACAAAGCACAGACTGTTAATATCAACCAGCGTAACTTCATTGCTGCAAGTAATAACGGTTTATAGGCTGACTTTGCCACGGTGATAATACGGCTTTCTTGTTCTTTAATTTTGCCGGTCATAAATAAAGCAACGGCGGCAGGTACTAAGGTAAGTGATAACACTAAGGCGGCAATTAACGCCATCATTACGGTTGCGGCCATCGGGTGGAACATTTTGCCTTCTACACCGCTTAAGCTAAATAATGGAATATAGACAATGGTGATGATAAATATGCCAAATAAGCTGGGTCTAATCACTTCATTGGTAGCGGAGTAAACCACAGCTAAGCGTTCTTTTTTACTAAGTACACTGCCGTTAACACGTTGCGCGTCACTTAAGCGTCGAATTGAATTTTCAACAATGATCACTGCGCCATCAACAATTAAGCCAAAATCAAGAGCGCCAAGGCTCATTAAGTTAGCCGACACGCCCGCTTTAACCATACCTGTAATAGTGGCTAACATAGCAAGTGGAATAACGGCTGCAGTAATTAAGGCGGCGCGAATATTACCGAGTAATAAAAATAATATGACGATTACTAATAAAGCGCCTTCCGCTAGATTTTTTTGTACTGTGTACATGGCTTTATCAACCAAGGTAGTACGGTCGTAAACGGCTTCAACTATTACCCCATCAGGCAATGATAATTTTATCTGCTCAAGCTTTTCTGCTACTGCTAAGGCGACAACTCGTGAGTTTTCACCCATCAACATCATAGCGCTACCAATAACAGTTTCTGTGCCGCTACGTGTTGCTGCACCAGTACGTAATGACTTACCAATAGCAACCTCGGCAATGTCTTTAATTTTTACTGGCGTGTCATCAACAAGTTTAATTACTACTTGTTCTATATCGGTAATAGTTGCAAGTTGCCCTGGCGAGCGCACCATCAGCTGTTGGCCATTTTGTTCAATATAGCCTGCACCACGATTGCTGTTGTTATTATTTAAAGCCTTGTGAATATCATCAAAAGTGATCGAAAATTCCAACATTTTACTTGGCCATGGGGTTATGTGATATTGCTTGTCGTAACCGCCAATGGTATTAATTTCTGTAACACCTTTAACTAAGGATAACTGTGGTTTGATGATCCAGTCTTGTATTTCACGCAGTGCCGTTGCGTCAAAGGGCGAACCATCAGCTTGTTTAGCTGTTGGCGATGCTTCAATACTGTACATAAATATTTCGCCAAGCCCTGTGGAGATAGGTCCCATTTCAGGGCTTAGTTCATTCGGTAATACATTTTTAAGGGCGCTGAGCTTTTCATTAATTAAGCTGCGAGCAAAATATAAATCAGTGCCTTCGTTAAACACTACAGTAACCTGTGACAAGCCATAGCGCGAAATAGAACGTGTGTATGACAACGCAGGAATACCACGAATAGTGGTTTCAATGGGTACGGTAATGCGTTGTTCTGTTTCAAGGGGAGAATAGCCTGGCGCTCGGGTATTAATTTGTACTTGAACATTGGTAATGTCGGGTACAGCATCAATAGGCAACTTTTGATAACTGAAATAACCTAAGCCGATAAGTACTAAAATCATACTCATCATTAACCAGCGACGGGCGATAGAAAATCGCAATATAGATTCGATCATGGTGAACTCCTAATGAACGTGCGCTGCGCCAGCTTTGCCTAAATCAGCTTTAAGCAAGTAACTGTTTTGCACTGCGTATTGTTCACCGGCATTTAATCCTGAAAGTATTTCAGTAAAATGGCCATCGCTTTGCCCTAAAATAATATCACTGCCAAGTTTGTGACTTACCTCTCGGCTTTCATAGCCATGCTCGTTCACCACAAAAATAACTTGTTTACCTTCTACTTCTTGAAAAGCACGGTTATCAATGGCTAGCTCCACCTTATTTTCACTGAGCACTACACTGCCCGTTAATAACTGCCCTGCTGTCCATGTACCTTGCTTGTTATCTAACGGGGTAATGGCTGTGGTAAAAGGTTGGGATTTATTATTGAGTAAATGAATGATGTTAGTTTCTGTAATACTTGATTGAAAAGCCGTTTGAGGCGTATTTGTCAGTGAACTTTCTAAGCTTGTTTGATCTGAAATTGGCGATGATGACACAGTGACTTTCATGCCTTTTTTTACGCTTTTAGCATTACTTGAAGTACTTGAAGTACTTGAGGCATTGTTTAAGGAATTAGTTAAGGTGTTACTTGGAAATACATTGAAGTTAACCCACAGTTCCTCGTAGTTTTCGATAATTACTAATGCTTTTTGCCCGGTAAGTTCGCCAGGGTTTGCATATCTTGCGGTGATCACCCCTGAAATAGGTGCGACAACGTTATAATGCTTAAAACTATTATTAGACTCTACTGCGGCGATCACTTCGCCAGCTTTTACTGTGTCACCAACATTAACGGTTAATTGGGTGATTAAGCCCGGAAAGCGCGCACTAACGTGGCTTATACTCTCTGGCTTTACTACGACTCTTCCGTAAAGCGTAATGGTTTGTTTGATATGTGCGACACCTGCCGTTGCATTGATGATTCCCGCCTTTTTTGCATTGTCGTGGCTAATTTCAACGTGGCCTTCTTCATGTTCGTCACCATGCTCATCGCCGTGATCGTCTCCGTGCTTGTCACTGTGCCCATGTTCATCTTTCTCGCCGTGATGGTCATTATGCTGGTCAGAATGATCATCATGTTCTTTGTGATGATCGTCTGATGACTCATTCGTATGGGCAGCATTATGAGTCTCTTGGTGATCATCATGTTGCGCATTTGCCATAAGGTTATTACTGGTAACGGCATAACTAAATGCTGCGGCGATAAATACAACTAAACGACTTGGTTTGTTTTTCATGGGAACCTTCATAATAATCTGCTAAAGCGCTTTGTTTACTGAATTTGTTACTGCTGTTGGCATTGTCATTGTTTTGTCATGGGTATGGTTATGCCATGTTGAGTGGCAGGCAAAGGCTCAGCAATTAACTGTTCTATTTCAGTACCATAGCGCAGTGCCGCGGCGGCAGATTCAATCATCGCCCTACGTGCAAACAGCAATTCTTGTCGGGCGGTTAAATACTCTAAGTAGCTGTAAAGTCCGCGTTGATAAGCAATTTGAGTTTCATTTAATGCGTCAGTTAAAATTGGCACTATGGCGTCTTTTAAATTTTTCACGGTAAATATTGCTTGTTTTCTATTGCTGTAAGCGCGGTATAACTGGCTATGTAGGGCAAGTAAGGAGATTTCTCTTTTTACTGCTATTTCATCACGCTGCGCTTGCGCTGATATTATTGCCCCTTTGTTTCGTTGAGAGGAAAACAAAGGAACGCTAATACTTGCAATTAGTGCGGTGTCATTTACCGCTTGGTATTGTTTAAGCCCAACAGACCATTGTATGTCTTCGCTTGATTCTGTTTGTGCTAAACGAAGTTGTGCTTCTTTTACCCTAGTTTCGGCGGCATAACTTAGTATTTCAGGATTTTGCTCTACTTTGGCGTATAACAGATCAAATGGAATATCATTTGCAAAGTTAAATAAATCGCCTTCAACCCTGGTAAAGCTTGGCGTGGTTTCTTTCCACATCATGGCTAAAAGCACTTTTGCATATTCAAATTGTTGTTGCTCTGAAGAGGCTATTAACTTGATATTGCCTAAGGCTGCGAGAGCGCGTTTTACTTCTGCTTCAGGTGCAGCACCTGCTTTAGCGCGGCTTTCAACTTCTGTTAAGGTGTGCTCAGCTAATACAACAGCTTCTTTAGCAAGTGAGGTACGCTCTTGCGCGGCTAGAATATCAATGTACCTGCGGGTAACTTCACCTGATAAACTTAGTGCGGCTATTTTACGTTGCGCGGTAAGTTGTGCGCTGCGACTATTCACGACATCAACGCGGGCGTTAGCTTTATCACCCATTTCAAAAACTGAAGAAAGCGATAACGTGTATTCAGTGCCATCAAATACGCCAATATCACTAGTGCCGGCAAAGTCTTCTATTTCAAAATAAACAGAATAACCTGGCGTTAATTGCTCACTTTGTAGCTCACCATCAATAGCATTTTTACGGTATTTAAAGACGTTTAATGATGGGTTAACTTTTAAGGTTTTTTTAATTGCAGTGGTTAATGTAATTGAATCATCATTTTTCGTTTGAGCAAAGCCGTTAAAGGCAACAAAATTAGTTAATAAAAGTGACCCCACACAGAAATAAGTAATCAAGCTTCGAAGTAGATTTAAAGCTAACGGGGTTATTTTCATAAAATGACTCATTTTTATAAAGCAGTACAAATAAAAGCAAACAGAAATACAAAGATTAAAAATACCCGCTTTGATCAAACAATGATTGTATAAGGCATATTTTTGCGACATCATAAACCTTACAGTAGGTGTAAGGTCAAACATTATGAAGATTAATCAACTAGCGACCTTAACCAAGGTGCCTAGTAAAACTATTCGCTATTATGAGCAAGTTGAATTAATACCCAAAGCCACTCGTAACAGCAGCGGCTATAGGGAATACAACTCAACAGATGTTGATAATTTAGTGTTTATCAGGCGTTGCCGAGAATTACAAATACCGCTTGAACAAATTAAGGTATTGATACAAGTACAAAAAGATAAAAACTCGTCTTGCTGTGAAGTAGATCTGTTAATTGAGCAGCAGTTAGAAAATGTGCGTAAAACAATAAACGAATTAGTATTGCTAGAAAAAACGTTAAACACGTTAGCAAAGTCTTGCTCTAGTGATATTGTCAGTGATTGTGGAATACTCAAAAACCTAACGCAATAATAGCGTAATTATTTAGGATAAATGCAAATGGAAGTCATTGGAACGTCAGGTTATTTTTTAGCTTCATTATCTTATTTGGTATTCATTCTCTTATTATTAGCTGCCCGCAATAAAACATTATCTGGTGGTTTAATTTTACTGGCGGCATTATTGGTTTTTGCTTCTTCACTTACTGCCGCATTACAGCCAAAACAGGGATTTTCATTGCTTATTATTATGGCAATAGAAACATTCAAACTGGCAGTTTGGTCATTACTTATTATTTGTACTCAAGCAAATATTAAAACGATTAACGAATTTGTGAACCATCCCAAAATTAAACAATATTTAAAAGTTTGGGCTGGCTTATCTTTACTTTGCTGGGGCGCGGTATTCTTTGTTCCAGACGGTGTTAAATACCTATTTTCTTTATTTTTATTGTTTAACTTATGGTTGTTAGTATTACTTGAACAATTATACCGTAACGCAGAAGTAAAAGTGAAATGGGCTATTTGGACCTTAATTATAGCACTGGGTATGTCTACGGTTTTTGACTTTATAGTGTTTTCTCAAGCGGCGATGGTTAATCAGTTAGACTTTTCTTACTGGTATGCTCGTGGCTATATTATAGCAATTGGTATGCCCTTCATATTGATTAGCACAAGACGAATTAAAAACTGGTCGGTCGATGTTTTTGTTTCTCGCGAGGTGGTTTTTTACAGTTCAATGTTACTTATCTCTGGACTATACCTATTATTACTAGCCTTTGCTGGGTATGTAATCAATTACTTCGGTGGTACGTGGGGTGATGTTGTTAGTATTGCTTTTCTTATTTTAGGTGGTGGTGTTTTAGCGGCGTTATTAGCAACAGAGAAGCTACGTAAAGAAGTCAAAGTATTCATTACCAAACATTTTTTTGCTAACAAATATGACTATCGCGTTGAGTGGCTTAAATCAATTGAGCAGTTAGAAATTAATGAAAGCGACAATTGCTACCATAAAGCCACAGATATTATTTGCTCGTCGTTGAATATTCATCAAGGCGCTTTAATTAAGAAAATGCCATCGGGCCAATTTCAATTACTCTACCAAGAAAACTTTAACCTAGCGCAAGAAGATTTAAGCTTTCTAAGTGCGGTTGATGATTTTTGTATGAAACACGGCTGGATTATTGATATTAGAGAGTTGGCGCTAGTTGAGGGAAGTTACCCTGAGTTGTCGGTTGATGTTCAACAATGTGGCAAAAAAAATATAGATATTATTATCCCTATATTTATGAATAAAACCGTTTATGGCTTCTTTTTATTAGCTATGCCCGCCAAGCAAGAATTATTGAATTGGGAAGATAGAGACTTACTCTTTTCAATTTCAAAACAATTAAGTAACTATTTATCGTTAAATGAAGCCAATGAGCGTTTAGCAGAGTCTAAACAGTTTGATGCGTTTAACCGTATGTCTGCTTTTTTAGTGCATGATTTGAAAAATATTCAAGCCCAGCTGGCGTTAATTAACAGTAACGCCAAACGGCATCGAGATAATCCAGAATTTATTGATGATGTATTTGAAACCATTGAATCAGCGACAAGCAGGCTTGAAAAAGTATTAACGCAATTACGTAACAAACAAGTGGCAGAATCGAGCCGTAAAGAAGTTAATGTTGCGGAGTTAATTACTGAAATAGTTAACCAGCGTAATATTCAACTACCTATGATTAAAATGGATGTACTACCTGAGGTTAATATTGCCATAGATGAAGATACTTTTTCGTCAGTGTTAAATCATTTATTACAAAATGCGCAAGAAGCGACAAATGATAATGGCTGGGTTACTATTAATGCCCAGACTTGTGCTGATAATTTATCTATTAAAATCAGTGATAATGGCTGTGGTATGTCTGAAGACTTCATTGCTAATCGCTTATTTAAACCTTTTGATACAACAAAAGGTAATGCTGGTATGGGCATTGGTGTTTATGAGGCTAAACAGTTCTTTGAAGGACTTGGTGGTTTAATGCAAGTATCTAGCCGCGAAAATGAAGGTAGTGTGTTTACAATGACTATTCCGTGCAGTAAATTGAGTTAAAGTCGATAAAAATAATAATTACAATAAAACGAAGGAAGCAACATAGTTATGGAAAAGTTACTGATTGTTGATGATGATATTGGTGTACAAAAACAATTGAAGTGGAGTTTGGCTGACTATGAAGTAGTGTTAGCTGATAACCGTGAGAGTGCTATTGCTGCTGTACGACGCCATGAACCTAAAGTAGTTACCCTTGATTTAGGTTTACCGCCCGATGAAGCTAATGCGAGTGAAGGCTTAGCAGCTTTAAAAACTATTTTAGAAATTGCTCCGCATACCAAGGTTATTGTGATTACCGGTAATGATGACCGCACCAATGCGCTAAAAGCTATTGAAATGGGCGCTTATGATTTTTATCAAAAGCCCGTTGACGCTGATGTTATTAACGTTATCGTATCGCGCGCTTTTAGTTTAGCTAATATAGAAAACGACAACCGTAGTATGAAGTCAGTAATTGGCTCTGATTGCGGTATTATTGGTAGCAGCGAGAGTATTGATAGATTACGCCTTATGGTGCAACGAATTGCGCCTACAGAGATCACAGCGCTTTTATTAGGTGAAAGTGGTACAGGTAAAGAAGTTACCGCTAAAGCTATTCATAAAGTAAGTGATAGAAGCGACAAACCTTTTATTGCTATTAACTGTGCTTCTATTCCTGAAAATTTATTAGAAAGTGAATTATTTGGGTTTGAAAAAGGTGCTTTTACTGGTGCTCATAAAACCACATTAGGTAAAATTGAGTGTGCGCAAGGCGGCACATTATTCTTAGATGAAATTGGCGATATGCCCTTCCCTTTGCAAGCTAAATTATTGCGCTTTTTACAAGAGAAAGTCATCGAGCGTTTAGGTGGGCGAAAAGAAATTCCGGTTGATGTTCGAGTAATTTGTGCAACCAATCAAAACCTTGAAACTATGGTTACGGAAAAACAATTTCGTGAAGATCTATTTTATCGTATTACTGAAATCACTTTAAATATTCCACCATTACGCGATCGTGATGAAGATATATTGATTTTAGCTAACTTCTTTTTACAACAATACGCAGCGGAATATAAGCGTAATGCTAAATCTTTTTCGGATGATGCATTGTGCGGTTTGCGTCATCATAAGTGGCCGGGTAATATTCGCGAGTTACAAAACAAAGTTAAATCTTCGGTTATTATGAGTACCACAAATCAAGTTACAGCCTTTGATCTTGGTTTTTATGATAAAGAAAATGCACAATATGAATTGTCGCTAAACTTACGTGTAGTACGTGAACATGCGGAAACGATCGCTATTCAAAAGGCGTACGCGTTAACTGAAGGTAATATGTCTAAAGCAGCAGAGTTATTAGGTATCACTAGACCAACGCTCTACTCTTTAATTGAAAAGTATCATATTGCGATTAATGAATAATTATTAGGGATTAGATATTAACTAGATACTAAATAAATTAGGAATTAATATTGGTGATACCCTCCCCGTATGCAGATGTATTAGTCGGGGAGCTATATTGTTATCAATAGATGTACTGATTTCTTACTCTACTTGCTCTATTTGCTTTGTTTTATGTCATTAGCATTAGCACTTTGCGCTTTGGCAAACTCTCGGCTTTTTTGTTTTAACAGCTTATCAATATAGCGCGTCATTTTAACTTTTTGTTGAATTGACGCTTCTAGTATTTCTTCTACTTCACGCAATACATTTTTAATGTTTTCAACATTTTCTGTTGAATTAATAACAAGTTGCTGTGAAAATTCGGAATTTTTTAAGGCGGAACCGTTTAGTGATCCTGTTAATTCAACCGACATTTCGCTGGCTACTTCATTAATAACGTCACTATCAATAATTGTTAGCTCTTCAAGAAAACCAAACAAAAGTAAACGATCTACAAAGATGTTTATTTTTCTAGGTACACCTAGTGTTTTTTCGAAGATAACCTGAAAGCCGTCATCAGGAAATAAGCCTTCTTTGTTACAGTTTGCCTGCGCTAATCTATGATTTACATAGTCTTTAACCTCTTCAACCTTTAATGGTCTTAAATGCGCAGAGGCTATAATTCGTTGCCTAAATTGCTCCATATTAGGAGCAGCTATAATGTCTTGTAATTCTTCTTGACCTAATAAAAAGCTTTGAATAAGTGGTTTATTGTCAAGTTGGAAGTTAGAAAGCATACGTAGCTCTTCTATGGTTTCCGATGGTAAGTTTTGTGCTTCATCTACTAATAATAAAGCGCGTTTACCTTGTTGGTTTAAACCAATTAAAAATTGCTCAATGCTGCGTAATAAGTCTGCTTTACTGTTACCATTTACTGTAATTTTAAATTCTGCAGCAATAAGTTCAAGTAATTCATCAGGTGACAACTTAGTAGTAACTAATTGTGCCGCGACAATTTTTTCATCAGCAATGTTGGCTAATAAATTACGGGCAATGGTTGTTTTTCCTGTACCTATAGGACCTGTTATTACGATAAAGCCTTCGCCTTGATCTAGCCCATATTGTAAATAGGATAAAGCGCGTTGATGGTGGCTGGTTGCAAAGAAAAAGCGAGGATCAGGGCTTAATTGAAAAGGTCGTTCGCTAAAACCGTAGTAACTTTCGTACATATTAAAAATCTTTTGTTAAGTTAATAGAAGCGCGCGCTTCAGTATAATTATACTGTGCAATATTTGATTCTCGATCGAGGTATTGCAGGGTAAAAAATGAATTGAGTGATGACGCTAAGCTTTTATCGTAAGTAGCTGAAACTGTTTTATATATATCTTTTTGATAGGGGCCACCAGGATTCGCTTCATCAAAAACATTATTAGTGTAATCAACAAACATAATCAGATTACTTCTAGAACTTAAACGGCGAGCCATGGTGAAACGGGCATCAAAATATACATCAACTTCATTTGTACTTAAGTTTTCAGTATTGTTATTAGATACATTAATAGTGAATGTAGTGCGAGATAGCGCTAACTCGGTTTGCCATAAAAATATTTTATTTAAAGAAAATTGATTACTTTGTACTAATTCTGTTGTGGTGATTGGAATGTTTTCGAAACCATTAGTGTCATCAGGCACTTGTCCTGGAGGTAAACAGTCATTAATGTTGGTTGAACTGGTCGGACACCATAAGTCACTATCAACCTCTTGATAATTACTACGTTCGAAAGCGCCAATAGATTCATTATAAGAAATAGTGGTTGTCAATCTTCTCATTCGGTGTGAAAAATCAAAATTATAAGATTTACCAAAAAAACGCGTAGAGTAACCGGCTTTAAGAGATGTTCGCTCTGAAGGTTGCCAATCTATATCGGCTGCCGCATAGTTTTCACTAGTGGTATTATCGCCGATAATATAGTTATAAGATAAATCGATAATGAAGTGCTTAGCAGCCTGAAAACGCAAACCTGGGCCCCAAGATGGAATTGCATCAGGGTTACTACCCTGTAATGTTCCTGTCACCCTTTCATTATAAATACGAATGAAAGGATTAACTTTATAATCAGTTATTGCGCCTACTTTAGTTTCAAATTGGTAATTTTCACTGGTAAAGCCAGCATTTTTTTGATTAATGAAATTACCATTTAGGTCCCAAAATACATTGCGAGTAGCACTACCGTTGGTACTGTTGATAGTTGCAGATAAGCCATGACTTTCCCCTATACCATCTTCAGTTTGAGTGTTGTTATAAATTAAAGACGTACCAAAAACATAATTACTATTGCCACTATTGAACTGTAAACCAGCAGAATTATCAATTTGCTGAATAGTATCGCCGGTTACTAAATCAGCTAAACTGTTTTCTGTCGCATTTCTGTCTATATTGGTTACTGAAGAGCTAGCAATAGCTTTGAGGTTTTCTTGCCACAGGTCATATGTCGCGTTAGCTTGTAGCGTTAAGTAAGCGTTATTGGTTTCTGTGTCGTGGCTATAACCAACAAAAGTTTCTGTGGCGTTAAAAGAGAATTGTAATTTTTTTGAGGTGAAGTTAGCGTCGGCACCAACAATAAATTGGCTAACTAAACTAGACACTTTATCAGTTCCAGTTAGGTTAATATTATTGGTATAAGTCTCTGTAAGCCCTAAGCTAGGCTCAAAATACCATTCACTTGCTGATAATGTTGAAGTCGAAAAAACACTATATAACAATACTATTATTGTTATATAGGCTGTTTGATTTGCTAGCACGTTACTGGGTTTTTTGGCCATAGCCATATCCATAATAGCCGTAAATATCTTTTTTAGATCTAATGGTTTTATTCATCACTAAACCTATCGCTATATCACTATTGAGTTGACTCACAGCTATTTTAACATCATCAGTTTTGGTTTTAGACTCTTCAACTACAACAATAGCCTGACCAACTAGATCAGATAATACCGGTGTTTCTGTTACCCCTAATATTGGCGGGCAATCGAAAATAACAATTCTGTCTGGATAGCGTTCAGCTAGCTCTTTAGCTAAATTTGCCATGCGCTCACTAGCTAATAATTCATTGGTTAAATGATGTGGTTTACCCGCAGGGACTAACTTTAAGTTATCTATATTGGTGCTGTAAATAATATCAGATAGCGATGAAACCTCACCGAGTAAGTATTCAAGCAAGCCTTTTTTGCTCTCAAACTCTAATTCTCTGTGTAAACTTGGTCTTAGCACGTCGGCATCAACCAATAACACAGTTTTATCCTGCTCTAGGGCGATACTTAACGCTAAGTTAATAGCAACATAGGTTTTCCCCTCATTTGGATGAGAACTACTTACCATGATTAAATTACTATTATTTAATGTTTTTGACGCTAAACCAAAAGCATTATTGAGTAACTTACGTTTAATGTGTCTAAACTCTTCTTGAATATAATGGGTGCTATCAGGACTATAAATAAAGCCACGTTCATTAAGCCTTTCACCATTTAATATTATTGTTTCTTTGTTGCTGTTACTGGTCTGCTTTTTGGTTGTGACTGAAGCAGTCGTTTTCTCCGCCACTTCTTGTATAATTTCAGGCTCAGCAGTAGCTTCGGTACTTTTGTGTTCGGTACTACTTTGCTCGGTACTTTGTTGTTCAGTACTGTGCTGCTCTGTCAATTGCTGTTCGGTTAATTGTTGTTGAGCTAATTTTTGTTTAGCCAAGGCTTTTTCGATAGTACTCATGGCTAAAAAATCCTTAAAGGTTCAGGGATGATATCAGTAAATAAAAAGTAACTTATAAATAATGCTAATAAGCATAATAATAACAAATTAGACGCAATAAAAATGAGTGTCTTCTTTTGATGCCATTTATGAAGACCTAGGTTTTCATTTGCTGAAATAACCCCAAAGATAGGCACGCCGGTAATTTTAGATAATTGCGTTGTTGACGTTGCCACCGGATTTAATTGGCTCATTAAGAACGATAAACCAATACCAACACCAAAGCCAAATACTGTAACTACGCCAAATAATATGAAGCGTTTAGGCCCTGAAGGCTTAGTAGCTTTACGTGGCGGATTAAGCACTCGAAATTGAATTTTATCTGTTGTTTCATCAGCTTGTTGCGCTAATTGTGCTGTTTCTTTACGTGATAATAACTCTTCATACTTAGATTTAGTTATTTCATAACCACGATTTAAAGCAACTAACTCGGCTTCAATTTCAGGTAAGGTATGAACCATGTTCTCAAGCTCTACGATACGCTCACGATAATTATTTGCACGCACGTTAAGTGAAGCTATCAAATTCTCTAATTGATTAACTTCAATTTGAACTTCCTGTACTACAGGATTAGCACTGAGTCTTTTTAAGCTGCCAGCGCTTTCGTTATTTTGCTCCAGATAGCTTTCAATTTCAGTGCTACGTAGCTTTTCTAAATGGCTTAGATTTCTTGATACTTCAATAACATCAGGATGCTTATCGGTATAACGAAGTTTTAGGTTATCTAATTGAAGTTCTAATTCAGTAATTCTGTCGTCGTAAGTTGTTTGAATTGAACTGTCACTTTTTATTTTATTATCACTACCCGTATCAGCAACAATTGATTGCGCTAGTTGTTTTTTAGCAGAATCTAAACGGGTTTCATTTTCTAAAATTTCAAGTTCTATAGATTTTAACTGATCTTTAATACCATTCAGTTTTGCGTAGTAGCCACCAGACTGATTTGGTAAAACACCACTATATTTTTGTTTGAAAGTAGTTAACCTTGCTTCTGAGTTTGCAAGTCTGTTCTCATATTCTTTTAATTGAGTATTTAAAAACTTTTGCGCGCTGTCTGAATTGTTTCGTGTTTCGCCTAAGGTATTTTCGATAAAAACAGTTAGTGCAGAACGGACAATGTTTTTTGCCATTTCAGGGTCTTTATCTTCAATGCTTAAGGTATAAATATTTTCGCGACCAACGCTCGATATTTTTATTTTGTCTTTCAACTCTTCAATAATTTCTTCGTATTCTTCACTGTTATTAGCTTGTACATCCAAATCAGTCATTCGCGATATGCGTTCTAAATTTGGACGACTTAATAACGTTCTCACCATTAAACGAATTTGTGTATTAGGATCTGTTTCAACAGTTAAACCTTTCAAAAGAGGACGTAATAGAGATTGAGTATCAACATACACTTTTGCTTCAGATTCATACACATTGGGCATAGAGGCAACAAAATACCAACCAATAGGGCAAATTAGCCAAGTTGCTATGATGATATAACGACGCTTTAACCAAATCCCTTTTAGATAATCAATTATCTCTTCAAATATATCTTGCATTGTTAACCTTTGAAATTTACCTTAGTGATTACGCATAAGGCTTTACTTATAAATGACTTATAAATGATTTTCTTAAATCAAAATCAGTGTTTCAGTAAACACATATGAATTCTTAATAACGAGGCTTAAAACCAAGCTTCTGGAATGATAATTATATCGCCAGGCAGCATATCTACATTGGCGCTTATTTCACCATCTTTAAGTAATTCGTTTATCAATACTTGGTATTCTTTTTGTTGCCCATCCTCAATACGAATTAATACCGCATCATTACCATCGGCAAACTCGGTTAAACCACCAACTTGAATCATTACATCGAGTAATGTCATATGTTGAATGTAATTTATTGCGCGTGGTTGAGCTGCTTCACCTATTACGCGTATTTGTTGACTAAAAGGGCCAACAAAGGTGTCTACTGTTACTGTAACAATAGGATCTCTTAAATAAGTAGATAAAATTTCTTCAATAGAACGTGCTAATTCAGTAGGTGTTTTACCACTAACACTGATATCTTCTACTAAAGAGGTAGTGATCATGCCGTCTGGGCGAACAACAAAAGTGCCCGATACTTCGGGGTTACGCCAAACAAAAATAGAAAGGACATCACTTGGTCCGATTAAATATCGGTATGAGTTAATGTCAGCAGTATCTGAAGGATGTAAAGTTGCTACTGGCAGCGAATTATTTGAGCTACAGCCTGAAAGGAGTGTTGCTAACAATAGCAGCCCAACTTTGATATTGTTGGCTAAGCGATTATCCATAATTTACACCTTTTTAAATATATATTTTGATTCAAAAAAACAAGGTTTAATTGTATGGTATTTTACCACTATTTAACAACGTAAATAATAATCTTAATTTACACCTGTAAATTAAACGTTAACTTTAGTATGTTTTTTGTTAGAATACCGCAGTTTTTTTGTAGGTAGCTACTAGCAAATCTGTTGGTATAAATTAAAGGGAATCTGGGCCGCTCATAGATAGCAAGTCTAGTTCAAAAAATTATGTCTAGTTCAAAATTTCGAGATTTATCCGCAGGTAGTAAATCTCTTATTATCATAGAGCAATTTTTATTTTCTGGTTCTTTGCTATTAGCTGTTCATCTAAATGGACTATATCAAATAGTTGATTTTAAAGCAGAACCTAATAGTTACTTTATCATATACGCTGTTATTTTTGCTTTGCTTAATCAATTAAGTGCTTTAGCTTTAGGTTTATATAATTCTAAGTTAAGAGAAAGCTTCCGCGGCATATTTAGACGAATGCTGATGTGTGTATCAGTAGGTTTTTTTGCAATAACGATAATTAACCCATTATTTGGCCAAGGTTTTTTACCTGTTGAACTACTGGCTATGGCTTCGTTACTCAGTGTATTACTTGTAACAAGCTTTCGTTATTTTACCTTTAAAGTTAACTTTTTTGGATTTGGTAAACGTAATGTTTTGGTTTTAGGGGCAGGTCAACGAGCCGCAATTATAGAAAACCGTATGCGACGTGATGTAGACAGACAAGACTTTACCGTGCATGGTTTTGTGGTCATGCCGGGTGACTTGCCAGACGGCATAAAAAGAGAGCCGCGTATCAATTTGAATGAATCATTAACTGATTATGCTTTAACTCATGAAATTGATGAAATTGTTGTCGCTAATGATGAACGTCGTAATGCGCTGCCAGTTGATGAGCTATTCGCGTGTAAAATCCGTGGTATCGAAATTACTGACATATTAGACTTTATTGAACGTGAAACAGGGCAGATAGCAGTAAATCTTATTTATCCGAGCTGGATAATTTTCTCAAATGGTTTTACTTCTAATAACTATTTACGTAACACCTTAGATTGGATTTTTAATGCAGCAATGGCTTTGTTTTTGTTAATGCTAACTTGGCCAATTATGTTGTTAACTGCATTGTTTATGAAAATGACCGAAGGTTGGTCGGCGCCTGTTTTTTATAAGCAAATCCGTGTTGGCTTAGACGGTGAACCTTTCAAAATTATCAAGTTTCGTAGTATGCGTTTAGATGCAGAAAAAGATGGTGCGCAAATGGCCAGTGAAAATGATAATCGAATCACTAAAATAGGCCATTATTTACGTAAATACCGTATTGATGAATTACCGCAGATTTGGAATGTATTACATGGTGATATGGGGTTTGTAGGTCCGCGTCCAGAGCGACCTGAATTTGTAACACAGCTTATTGAAAATCTTCCGTATTACAATGAACGCCATAACGTCAAGCCAGGTTTAACTGGTTGGGCACAATTAAAATATCCTTATGGTGCAACAGAAAACGATTCTTTAGAAAAGCTTAAATTTGATTTGTATTACATTAAGCATCGTAGTTTTTTATTGGATTTATTAATATTAATTCGAACAGTGGAAATCGTATTGTTTGGTAAAGGGCGTTAATTAGCATGAAAACAACAAGTAAAGCCATCATCTTACCTGAAAAGCAGGCGCTTACCGTTGACGTTGAAGATTATTTTCATGTTTCTGCATTTGAAAATTCGATAGATAAAAACGATTGGCAAAGTTTAGAATTGCGCGTTGAAAAAAACACTTATCGACTTTTAGAGTTATTCGAGAAAAAACAAGCTAAATGTACCTTTTTTACTTTAGGTTGGGTGGCAGAACGTTGTCCTAATCTAATTAAAGCCATTGTTGATCAAGGGCACGAGCTAGCGAGTCATGGCTATGCGCATCAACGAACAACGGGGATGAGCCAAGCGCAATTTACTGCTGATGTCAGTAAAAGCAAACAAATACTTGAAGATGCGTCTGGAGAAGCTGTTATTGGTTATAGAGCGCCAAGCTTTTCAATTAATGACAGTAATACTTGGGTGTATGAAACACTAACAGAATTAGGCTTTGAATATAGCTCAAGTACTTATCCTATTGAACATGATTTGTACGGCGTGCCGCATTGGCCACGTTTTAAGTATCAAAGAGAAGAAGGGATTATTGAAATTCCGATTCCTACTATACGGAAAGATGAAGTTAATACTGGCATTGGTGGTGGTGGTTATTTTCGCTTATATCCTTATTGGTTATCAAAAAGGCGTATTGATGAATATTTAGCAGCCGAACAGCAACCGTATAGCTTTTATTTTCATCCTTGGGAAATAGACCCTGATCAACCTCGTGTTGCTGGTGCTCCACTTAAATCAAAACTTCGTCATTATATAAACCTATCTCGGATGGAAGGAAAGATAATGCGGTTGTTAGATGATTATCAATGGGACACCATGAAAAGCGTATATTTAAAGGGAGATATTAAATAAGTATGAATAATCTAATCATAAAATTTGGGCCTATTGCGGCCCTTTTTATCGCTTGGTTTTATACTTACTACCAAGGAATACTTACGGCGGTAAATATTTGGGGAAACTCCGAAATATTCAATCACTGCTTTTTTGTTATTCCTATCGCTTTTTATCTTATTTACCAAAAAAGGCATGAACTTTCCCGACAACCTTTTGTAGCTAACTACTGGTTGTTATTACCGATCATTGGCACCTTAGTGCTATATACCTTTGGCTCGGTAGGTGATATTCGCTTATTTATGCATGTGGCTACATTTGTTTCATTACCTTTACTTATTTGGTTTGTTATTGGTAATAAAGCTGCGCAAGTTATCGCATTCCCTTTATTTTTTATATTGTTCTCTATTCCTGTTGGTGAACAGTTAATACCTTTTCTACAAGAAATAACAACCGACATGGCAGTACCGTTATTAGAGTTAACCGGTATTCCTGTTTATCGAAATGGTCTTTATTTAGAGATACCAGAAGGGCGATTTTTAGTAGCAGAAGCCTGTTCTGGCATTAGTTTTTTAATCACTTCAATTGTGTTTGGTCATTTATACGCTTATATCTCATTTAAAACCTTACCTAAAAAGTTACTGTTTATATTAATCTCGTTAATCTTTCCTATTCTTGCCAATGCGTTAAGAGTGTACGGTATTGTTTTAATTGCGCATTTAACCGATATGGAGCATGCAGCTGGTGCCGATCACCTGATTTATGGTGGGGTATTTTTCGCTATCGTATTGTTCTCATTAATCATGATTGGTGAAAAAATGCGGGATAAATTTGATGCGGATAAATCAGGAAAAGAAACGAGTAATGCAACAGTAGCTGTAGACGAAAAAGCGCTTGTTGTGAGTAATAAACTGGTGATGTTTTCTATTTTCTTGTTTGTTACGCAAATATTTTGGTATTCAGCAATAGTTAATGAACAATCATCATTAACTAACAATGAATTAATTGTTGATATTAAAACCTTACCTTTGGTGGTAAAAGAGCAGAACTTACAAAGATGGCAGCCTGAATTTTCAACAGCTTCAAATATTCAGCAAGGAATAATTATAGGGCCTTACGCTGTAGGCTCTGAATATTCAGCTTCTCAACAGGTAGAAAATATCGACTTTTTTATTGCCAGTTATCAAGGCGGAGAAGGTGAACTTATTTCTGCCGCTAACAAGTTATATAACGAACAGCGCTGGACACTAATTCAAAATAGAAGCGTCAATATAGATGAAGGTAGTGAAGCCCGGTTAATAAAAATAGTATCGCCAATAGGCCAATATAGATATATTTTATATTGGTATCAGTTACCTGATAAAGCCTTTACTAATAAAGTTAAATTAAAGCTTTATCAAACTTGGATGGCAATGTTTGGCCAAACGGAGCAGTCAGCTATTATTGCCTTATCATTTGAAAGTGAGCAAAACATAGAAGCGGTTATTAATTCGCTCTCAGCTAAAGCTAGTATTATTCAAAATAGCATTAAGGATTAATGACAGTGATTTCTGTTCCGTTTTCTATTGTTGAAAGTAATAGTCTATCTCGTAGCGCTCAACCTATCAGTATGGGGTGTCCATTTGCGGCAGGTGACTTCTTTGTAACTACACCACTAGTTATTCGTCAGCAAGACGGGCAGCTTATTTCATGTCAAATATCACCATTAACTTATTGGCATGATGGCAGTGTGAAGTGGGCAACGATCGACTTTGTTGTTGATATAAATAGTAATGAAACCCTACAGTTTACTCTGATAGACGGCGTTGTTGAGACTGAGGTAAGCGAAAATCAAAACTCAATACAGGTTATCGAAAATAATAACCAACTAGAAGTTAGTACGGGTGTAGAAACATTCATCATCAATACACAACAAGGTGAGCCATTATCTTTAGCTAAAAGTATAGCTAACGAAGGTATAGCTAACACAGATGTTAGTAAACCTGCGCCTGAAAAAGTCATAATTTCTATCGAACTTACAGATTTAGATAATAAAAAGTATTTAGCGACTGTTGATACTATTACCGCCGATAACATTACCGTTAATAGTCTTGCTTTAAATAATGTTAATACCGAGCTTGCAGAAAAAGAAACACATCGTAAAACAGTCAAAATTGCCGGTAGTTTCAATGATACAAATAACAATAAGTTAGGTGTTTTATTTGAATCAACACTAACCTTTTTTGCAAACACTAGTTATATCAAAGCAGAAGTCACCATACATAACCCACAGGCGGCAAAACATCCTGGTGGTTTATGGGACTTAGGTGATGAAGGCTCTATATTATTTAAATCACTTATCGTAAATATTCCAGTAGAAAAAAACGCAATGGTTAGTATTTTTGATCACATTAGCCATGAATCTATTACCTGTGGCAAAGATACTACAATTCAGCAATTTTCAAGTGGTGGCGTTAATTGGCAAAGCCCTGTTCATAAAAATGCAGCGGGCAAGGTAGATATTGAAAAAAATGGCTTTGTACTCACTTCAGACAATGAAGAACACGAAGGCATGCGAATTTCTCCATCAATTAGTGTTAGCAATTCAGAAAATACTATTAGTGCCTATGTCGAAAATTTTTGGCAGAACTTTCCTAAATCTATATCAAAGCAAAATGGCTCGTTAGATATAGGCTTGTTTCCTGGAAGTAATGTTCCTGATGGAGGCTTTGAGCTACAAGGCGGTGAAAAAAAGACTCACTCGCTTTGGGTTGATTTTAAATCTGTAACTCAAAATTTTAATTGGGTTGATAAGCCATTAAACATCACAATAGCTCCCAAATATATTGAACAAACAGCAGCCTTTGACTTATTTGTCGTCGATTTAAAAGCAGACGAATTATCAACAATAATTGAAAAGGGCGTTCATGGCGAAAATAATTTTTTTGCAAAGCGTGAGGTTGTTGATGAGTTTGGTTGGCGAAATTTTGGTGATTTATATGCAGATCATGAAACCCAAGGTTACACCGGAACCGACATTTTTGTTTCTCATTACAATAACCAATACGATCCTATTTATGGTTTTATCTATCAATATTTAACTACGGGTAACGCCAAATATTTTGAATTGGCAAATGACCTTACTCAACATGTTACGGATATTGATATTTATCATACGCTAGATGATAAAGATGAATATAATGGCGGGCTTTTTTGGCATACCGATCACTATTTAGATGCATCAACCTCTACACATCGTACTTTTTCCAAAAATCATCAAGCCGCTTATGAAGGATATACTTCAGGAGGCGGCCCAGGTGGCCAGCATTGCTATACAACAGGATTGAAGAGTAATTACTTATTAACAGGTAATGAAAGCGCTAAAAAAGCCGCATTACAATTAGCAGATTGGATCACATACAGCTTTGAAGGTTCAAATACTTTTCTAGCTAAACTTTTTGCAATAAAGCAAAGTGGAAATCATGGCGCTAGAGATCATATATTAGATACATATCCATTAGATCGAGGCACAGGTCACTATATTATTGCGCTATTAGATGCGTATGATCTTACTCAAGATAATGACTATTTAACCCGAGCATTTAAAGTAATCTCTAGAACTTTTCATCCTAACGATGACATGAGTTTACGAAATTTTGAGAACATAGAAGCTACATGGTTTTACACGGTGTTTTTACAAGCAGTAGGGCGGTTTTTATTCATTAAAGAACGCATGAACCAGTTAGATGATGATTTTTATTTTACTCGTGATGCCATGCTGCATTATGCAAACTGGATGGCTGACAACGAACGACCTTATTTAGAACAAAAAGATAAATTAGAATTCCCCAATACAACATGGGCAGGGCAAGACTTACGCAAAGTTGGTGTTTTATATATGGCTCATTATTACTCACCAATTCAGAATGATAGTTTTAAAGAGAAAGCTGTTTATATCCATCAACATATAATTACTACATTGAAAGATGATATTGATAGTGACTATACGAGAATTTTAGTATTGTTGATGCAGAACATTGGTTTTGCCAACTATTACCAACATTCTACTAGCCAGAATAAATTTGCAGATATTAGAGAATATGCATCGCCAATTAAGCCGAATAAATGGATTAAAATAGCTGCTTTATTACTAAAAGAATTATCGCGGCTATCAATAAAAAAAGAATTAACATGGTTGAGTTTACGCTCGGCCAAAGTTGCAAAATTATTAGGGAATAAAAGCTAAATGAAAAAGCTTAATGTATTACAGTTTATATGTTCTTCAGGCTTTTATGGTGCGGAGCGCTGGGTGTTAGCGCTAGCAAAATATTTAAATCCACAAGAAGTTAATTGTCATCTTGCCGTTACCATTGAATCAGGTAACGATGAATTAAAAATAATCGATGAATTTAATAAACTTGAAGGAAATATCTTTCAATTATCTATGGGTAATAGATTCGATCTTAAAGTGGTCGATAAGCTTGTTGATGTAATAAAAAACAATGATATTGATATCATTCATACGCATGGTTATAAGTCAGATATTCTCGGATTACTTGCAGCAAAAAAAGCGGGGATAAAAATTGTTATTACTCCACACGGTTTCTCAAATGGAATTGATTTTAAATTAAGATGCTTTATTTGGTTAGGCTGTCAGACTTTTAGGTTTGCAGATATTGTTGCTCCACTTTCAAAAGCGCTTTGTGATGATGTTCGTGGTTTTGGTGTGAAAGAAGAACGTTTAGTCTATGTACAAAATGGTGTAGATTTATCTGAAGTTGAAGAGCAAAAAATAAAAGAAAACCCTTTAAAATCTGTTGGCGATAATAAAAGAATCGGTTTTGTTGGCCAAATGATTAGCCGCAAAAACATTAAAGATATTCTTGATATATTTGAATCATTAGCAGGTAAACATCCCAATATCACCTTAAGTTTACTTGGCGATGGCGAATCTAGAGTTGAGCTTGAAGAATATACTAAGTCACTTACTCATAAAGATCGCATTGAATTTTTAGGATTTAGAGATGACCGTTTAGAGTTACTACAAAGCTTTGATTTATTTGTTATGACTTCTAGTTTAGAAGGAATACCTCGATGCCTAATGGAAGCAACGGCAATGGGTGTTCCTGTTGCGGCATATAACATTGCAGGCATTGATCAGTTAATAGAACATGAAAAAACTGGATTACTCGCCCCTTATGGTGAAAAAGAGCTTCTAGCGACTTATTGGGAAACATTACTTTTTAATGAAGAAAAAGCAACAGAACTATCTAACGCAGCTTATGAGTTTGTAAACGCTAACTATTCAGGGAAACGAATGTCTGATGAGTATACAGAAATTTTTAATCGTTTAATGGATGGAAATAATGCCAAAAAATAAATTAAAAATTGGTTTGCTGGTAGAAGATAAACATCTTCCTGCTTGGGCTTTTGAAATGATAAGCCAAATTAAAGCAAGTAATTATGCAGAAATTTCGTTAATTATTGAAAATGATGTACCTAAAGTCATACCAAACGTAAGTATTTGGGATAAGATCAGAAATAATAAAAACAGATTAGGCTACCTTTGTGTTCGCAAGGTATTAGAAGTTATATACGATAAATTAATAGATAGAGTACAAACCTTACCTGATGCAACAGAGTCAAAAAGTTGTGAACAGCTTTATCAAAATACCCCACTAATTAAAGTTAAACCTATTCAAAAGCTTCATTCAGATTATTTCTTGGACACGGATATACAAACGATTAAAGAAAGCCAACTAGATGTGATCATTCGATTGGGCTTTAGAATACTCAGAGGAGATATATTATCATCGAGTAAATATGGTGTCTGGTCATTTCATCATGGTGATAATAACTTGAATAGAGGTGGTCCCGCAGGTTATTGGGAAAGTTTAGAAAGCTGGCCTGAAACGGGCGCAATTTTACAAATCCTTAATGAAGATTTAGATAATGGGCAAGTATTGTATCGCTCATATTCTTGTACTAATGAATTTTCTTATAATGAAAATGTTAATAACTATTTTTGGAAATCCCTTTATTTTATGACCAGAACTTTAGAGTCATTATATCTTGAAGGAGAGGAAGAGTTTTTTGCAAAAGTAGCTAAACAAAATGAAAATCCGATTATATATTCTGAAAAACTGTATAAGAGCCCAACAAATAAAGAGTTAACCAAGTTAACCTTTAATAAACTTATCCAAAAAGCATCTCACATTGCTCAAAATAAATTTTATTTTGAGCAATGGATTTTGCTTTTTGATCTTAAAAAAGAGTTCTCAAGTTCACTTTGGCGCTACAAAAGAATAGTTCCACCTAAGGATAAGTTTTGGGCAGACCCTCATGTTATTTTTAAAAATAATACTTACTATATTTTTATTGAAGAATATTTATACAAGACTGGTAAGGGTCATATCTCACTTATTGAAATGGACGAAAAAGGTAAATATTCGGAACCTAAAATTGTTTTAGATAAGAATTATCATTTATCGTATCCGTTCATTTTTGATCATGATGACGAACTTTATATGATCCCTGAAAGTGTCGAGAATAATACTGTTGAATTATACCGATGCACTCAATTCCCAGATAAATGGGAGTTTGTGATGAACTTGATGGAGAATGTCTCATTATTGGATGCTACTTTATTATTCCATAATAATAAATGGTGGATGTTCGCTAACGGAGCCGAACACAAAGGTGTGTCTACTTGGGATGAATTATTTCTTTTTTCTTCAGATAATTTACTTTCTCAAGATTGGGCCTCACACCCTATGAACCCCATTATTTCAGATTGCAAACAAGCAAGGCCTGCAGGAAAAATATTTGAAAGAAATGGTAGTTTATATAGACCATCACAAAATTCATCACACAAATATGGTTACGGATTTAATTTTAATAGAATAATTCAATTAGATGAACGTAATTACCGTGAAGAAATAATCTCGAAAGTTGAGCCTAACTGGGCTGATGATATAACGGCAACGCACACTTTTAGTAATGCGCATAACTTGTACGTTATAGATGCTCAGATTAAAACAAAGAAAAAGTAAAATGACTCAAATTAATTTAATACAAAGTGACGATTTTTCTGCTTGGGATGCGTATGTAAAGCAACATCCTAGCGCCAGTCCATATCATCGAATAGCATGGATGAAAGCAATAAGTAATGCTTATAAACATCAATGTTTTTATTGGATAGCGAAACAGTCCGATGGCACTGTTGTTGGTGTGTTACCTGCAGTATTGATTGCCCCACCATTTTCAAAAGGGAGTTTGTGTGCTTTACCTTTTTGTGACGTTGGCGGGATATTAGCCAATAACGAAGAGGTAAGTGATGCCTTGTTAAATCAAGCCCTTCAGTTTTGTAAAGTGAAGAATATTCTAGCATTTGATAACCGCAGTAGTATTAAAAGTGAGACTTTATTTGATGTAGAAAATTCAGCTACAACAAAGGTAAGAATGCTTATGGATTTACCTGAAGACTCTGATGCATTGTTTTCTGGGTTTAAATCTAAATTGCGTAGTCAAATTCGAAAGTCGGAAAAAAATGGTTTAATCGCAAATACAGGTAATAGCTCTCAGTTTGTGAGTGAGTTTTATCAAGTTTTCACTCGAAATATGCGTGACTTAGGCTCTCCTGTACATAGTAAAAAGTGGTTCGAAGAAATAGCAACTTCTTATGGTGAGGATGCGATTATAGCAACGGTTTATTCTGAAAATCAGGTTGTTGGTGCGGGAATTGTTCTTTTTAATGGTCGTAAAGCTTGTATTCCTTGGGCATCAACTAATGCTGACTTTAACCGTTTAGCACCTAATATGTTGCTTTATTGGACATTATTAAAATACGTTAATGATAGAGGCTGTGAGGAATTTGATTTTGGACGTTCAACAGTTGGAGAGGGTACTTTCAAATTTAAAAGCCAATGGGGTGCAAGCCCTGAATTATTAAATTGGCAAAAATATAATAATACTGGGCAGTTAATATTAGAGAGCACAGGAGATATTAGTAATCTACGTGCTTTAGTCGAGCGGGTTTGGCGGAAATTGCCTGTAAATATTAGTGAATATATAGGTCCTAAAGTACGCAAGTATATTAGCTTATAAAACTTAATCATTGAAACTAATTGAATTAAAACGGAAATATTGATATGTGTGGGATTGCAGGGTTTAGCCAGTTTAATCAAGTTAAGGCGGAGCAACAAACATTAGTGAAAATGGGGGATGCCATTTATCACCGAGGCCCAGATGCTGGCGGAGAATATCTTGATGAGGGTATTGCATTATGCCACCGTAGATTGAGCATTATTGATTTATCGGCTGCGGGCACTCAACCTATGCATTCTTCAGATGATAAACTTGTAATTGTTTTTAATGGTGAAATCTATAATTATTTAGGGCTAAGAGAAACCTTGATAGCTGAAGGTTATCAATTTAATACGCATACAGATACTGAAGTTATACTTGCCCTTTATGCTAAGTATGGTGAACAATGTTTAGAGCATTTAAATGGTCAGTTTGCTTTTGCCTTATGGGATAAAGCAAAACAAGAGCTATTTATTGCTCGAGATAGAATGGGTAAAAAGCCGTTATATTACTATTTTGACAATGAAAATATATTCTTTGCTTCTGAGTTAAAAGCATTACTTGTATTACCTAATATCCCTAAAAAAATACGAGACGATGCTGTTTATGACTTTTTTGCCTATCAATATATTCCAGATCCAAAAACAATTTTTGAAAATGTCTACAAATTAGAGCCAGGCCACTTTATTACCTTTAACTCTAAAGGCCTTAATAAAAAAGAATACTGGGATGTTTCATTTGCTCAAACGAGTAATGATTCAGAAGAACAGTTAAAAGCTAAATTAACTCAATTAACCGATGATTGTACAAAAAACCGAATGATTAGTGATGTTCCGTTAGGGGCTTTTCTAAGCGGGGGGGTTGACTCTAGCGGCGTGGTTGCGTTAATGGCTAAAAATAGTGAATCACCAATCACTACATGCTCTATAGGCTTTGACGATGAAAAATATAATGAAGTTGATTTCGCACGGGCTGTAGCTGAGCAGTATAAAACCAATCACCATGAATTTACCGTACATCAAAATGTAAAAGATGAACTAGCTAATATAGTAAGTTATTTCGATGAGCCTTTTGCTGATCCATCACTGGTACCAACCTATTTTGTCTCTGAATTAGCAAGACAGAAAGTAACTGTAGCTATTGCTGGTGACGGCGGCGATGAAGTTTTTGCCGGCTATGAAAAGTACTCTGTTGATAATGTAGAGAACAAACTGCGTCAAAAATTTCCATCCGTTATTAGGGAATACATTTTTCCGCCGTTAGCTAAACTAGCTGGCTGTATTAATGCAACGCCTTTCAGGCGGGCTAAATCATTATTAACCAGTTTAAGTGTTGAACCCGCCATGGGTTTTTATATTACCAATTCATTTATAACTGATGATATTTGGAATAACTTAGTAAATGATAAAATGAATAATAGCCTTAACGGTTATCACCCATCAAAAATCACCATAGATAAATACCATAAAGCCGACGGTCCAGATCATTTATCAAAAATACTTTATACCGATATGAAAACCTACTTGCCAGGTGGGATTTTGGTTAAAGTAGATCGCATGAGTATGGCAAACTCATTAGAAGTACGTGCACCCATTTTAGATTATAAATTAGTGGAATTTGCTGCAACCATACCATCAAAATATAAATTTAATGATGGTGAAAAGAAATACATATTAAAAGAAATATTCAAACCGTTTCTAACCGACGATATTTTATACAGAAAGAAAATGGGTTTTTCTGTTCCTTTAGCTGATTGGCTTCGCGGTGAAATAAAAGATATCACTGAAGATTGTTTATTTAATCGAAAAACAGGACTTGTGAACTACTTTAAGCCTGAAGAGATTAAAAAAATGTGGCAACAACACCAAGATAAAACAACTGATTACTCAGCCCCGTTATGGAGCATGTTGATGTTTCAAATGTGGTGGGATAAATACATGAAGAATAAAGGGTAGTGAAATGGAAAAGCTAGAAAATGTCTAAATTTGCTTTATTGTTTCTGCTGCTTTTTGCATCGGGGTTATACGCAATTCTATTCGTTGCCCCTGTGTGGGGATTTTATCTTTATCAAGTAATATATTTTTTAAATCCTAGCTCTCGTTGGTGGTCTTCAGGGATCCCTAGTATTAGCTATTCATTTGTAACTTTTTTATTAACGCTAAGTGTTTTTTTATTTACACAAAAAAAACATAATTTAAATACGGTATGTAAAATCCCTGAGTTTAAATGGTTTATCTTACTCTTCTTTACTTATCTAATGGTTACACTTGTCGCTGTTTCACAAGAAACACACTTGCGCTATGTTTTTGATTTATTTAAACTTTTGTTGGTTGTGTATGTTGGGTACCGTTTAATTGATACTGAGAAAAAAATAGAACTTGCTTTGCTTTTCTACTTACTTGGTTGCGCATATATAGGTTATGAGGCTTTTGTTGTTGGTAGAAATGAGTTTGGTCGGGTAGAAGGTATTGGCACAGTAGATGCTCCTGAGGCTAATGGGACTGCTACTGCTATAGCGCCAGCTATTTCAATTTTATTATATTATGGCTGGAGAGGGTCGTTAAAAATTAAAATTCTTGTAGCTTTTGGGGGGGCTTTGATTGTAAATGGTTTAATCTTGATTAATAGTCGCGGCGCGTTTTTAGGTGCAGCAGCAGGTTCAATTTATTTTATTTTTTATATGGTATTTTCTAAATATAAACTACCTAAACAAAAGATTATGCTGATGTTGATATTGTTGGTTGGTATTGCTGGTGTGTTAAGGTTTACTGATGATATGTTTTGGGAGCGAATGGGCTCAATTCAAAAAAGCTCTATATCAGATAAGGAGAGTGGAGCATCAAGAGTGCAATATTGGCTGAAAACTTTTGATATGCTTGATGACTCCCCTTTTGGGCTTGGTATTTATGGGTATCAGATAGTTAGTCCAATGTATCTAACTGAAGAGCAAATTGATAAAGCAAAGAAGGAAGGGTATTCCGGTCGAGCAGTCCATTCTATGTGGTTTCAGGCTTTGTCAGAGATTGGTTGGTTAGGTGCGGGTGTTATATTATGCTTAATGCTATCAATTTATAAACATCTAAGAAGAGCTAAAAAACAGGCTGTTTATTATAAGGATTACATTATGTACTACCGGTTAATTACAGTTGAATCTGCTTTAATATCTTTTATGGTTGCAGGATCTTTTATTAATGCTTTTAGGGCTGAAATTTTTTATTGGCTCATTTTATTTTGTATTTGTGCTAGCACTATAGCTCTGAATAAGCACCCTGAATTAAGTGATGGTACTTCTTAGATAACTGAGTATTTTACCTTACTGAATAAAGTTAGACTTTAATTTTAGGTTCTTCTAATTTACGTAATATATTTTATGTAATTGAAAGGGAGTATATTATTAGGCATTCAGTGTTTAAATACCTTAATCATATATCAATATTTTAAGTTGGCTTAACCATTATATAATTAGGTTAATTTAGTGGGACAAATTGTGAACAAAAAAATAAAAATTCTACATATTACCTTTGATATGGCTCTCGGTGGAACTGAGCAGGTGATAAGGCAACTAGTTGAAAATATGCCATCGGATAAAATTGAGCACCATATATTTTGTTTGGATGGTGAAGTTAAAGAGCTAGGGCAACGACTTATTTCGAAAGGGTTTGTAATACATAGCTACCAACGTAAAAAAGGTTTTGATTTCTCCTTAGTTTGGCTTTTAAGACGATTAATAAATAAAGAGGGCTATGATGTTTTACATTGCCACCAATACACTCCTTTTGTATATGGTGTAATGGCAAGCGTATTTAAACGTTCAAAGGTGATTTTTACGGAACACGGGCGATTTTATCCCGAAGTTGTAAAGCCGAAAAGGAAGTTAATCAATCCAGTATTATCTCTTTTTACAAATAAAATTACAGCCATTTCTAAGGCAACAGCTAAAGCCATTGTTGATTTTGAATACATGCCTGAACGTAAGGTTCAAGTAATCTATAATGGTCTTAAGCTTGATGTTGACCAATTACACAAAACACATTCAACTGGAGACTTGCGAGACTTTTTGAAAGTTCCCCAAGCTGCTTTTTTGTTTGGAACAATTGCACGATTAGACCCCATAAAAAATCATATAATGTTAATCAAAGCATTTGAAACGCTATGTCAAAAGCATAAAGACTTATATCTTGTGATTATTGGAGATGGGCCAATGATGATAGATCTTCGCATGTTAGTTTCTGAGCTCAATATGGAGAGGAATATTGTATTGACAGGATTTATTGTAGAACCTCAGAAATATTTATTGGCCATGGATGTATTTTTATTGCCTTCATTTAGTGAAGGTACTTCAATGACATTATTGGAAGCAATGGCGTGCGGTATTCCACCAGTTGTTACCAGAGTAGGAGGAAACCCTGAAATAGTTGAAAATGATGTGAGTGGTTTAATTGTTGAAAATGATGATCAAATCGCCTTAGAGTCTGCGATGTTAAAATTATTCAATAATAAAGATAAACGAGTAAAACTCTCCGCTGCAGCAATGGCAAGGTTCAATAGCACCTTTAAAGAAAATTATATGGTTAACAATTACATGAAAATATACTGCGATTTAACAGGTAGAGAATAGTGACGGACTCTGTAAAAGATATCGATAACAGAACAAAACAGGGTTTAATTTGGTATACAGTCTTACCTTTTTTAATGCACTTTGTTCGTATTGCTTCAGCTATATGGCTTGCGAGGATTTTATCTCCAAGTGACTTTGGAATTATGGGCTTGGTTACAGTACTTTTTTTTTATTGTGATTTGTTTACCTCTTTTGGTTTTTCGAACGCTATTATCCAACGGAAAACTGTTAATTCGATACATTATTCTAGTTATTTCGTTTTTAATATAATTATATCTTCTGGTTTATTTATTAGCTTTCAATTGTTTTCCCCTTCAATAGCAAAATATTTTTCTGAACCTCTATTAGACGACGCACTGAAAGTTTTTTCAATAATGTTCTTATTAAGTGCGTGTATAGCCGCTCCTCAAGCAAATTTAAAACGGAACCTTAATTTCAAAATAATGGCCATTATTGAAGGGACTAGTATGGCTATTTCAATTGTTAGCTCTATTTTATTGGCGCTTAACGGTTTTGGGTTTTGGTCAATGATATATTCTATGATTCTTGCACAGTTTGTCGTTCTCATTTTGACGTTAATCACATCAAGAGAAAGACTCGAATTTAAGTTTAATGGTCAAGCATTTAAGCAATTACTAAATTTTGGTGTTTGGGACTTTTTTTGGGGGCAAGCTGTATTGTTAGGAGAAAATGTTGACAAGTTAATTATAGGTAAATTTTTGGGAACTACACAGTTAGGTTTTTATGATAAAGCGCTAGGTTTTGCTCAAATGCCTAATATACAAATATCACGACGCTTGTCTCAAGTTTCTTTTTCAGCTTTCTCAAGAGTACAAGATGATAAAGCCGCTACTAGTAACTATTTTACTAAGATAATGGCTCTGAATGCATTCATCTGTTTTCCTGTTTTTTTGGGGCTTTCAGCAGTATCTCGAGATTTTACGTTAATTTTACTTGGTGACAAATGGGCGCCGATGATTAGCTCGTTATCTTTACTCTCCATAGCATTTTTACTAGCGTCGATTACCGCTCCTATTGTTTCAATGAATATGGCTATTGGCTCTATTAAACAGCAAACCCTGATTCGTTTCTTTTGTTTAATTGTGCTTACTGTTTCTCTTGTGATGTTAGTTGAAGAAGGCATTGAGGCTGCTGCTTTTGTTCTAATTTTATTTTATTCAGTTCAGTTGTTAGCTTCCTATTATCTATTGAGTTATAAGTTTAATTGGGGCTGGGTAAAGCTACTAAATTTATTGTGGGCTCCTTTAGTGTCAGCGGGTGTAATGTACTTTGTTGTTAGTACTATCGCTGACAGTACTTGGTTTGAGTTGAGGTTGATGAATTTTATTACAGCAATTTCATGCGGAGTTGTGACTTATGTGGCTTTATTTCTACTCATCCCTTCATCTTCATGGAATTATTTGAGAAATAAAGTGATAAATAGGCTAATGATAAAAGGTGAAAGGAGCAACTCTTGAAGTATAGATCAGAGATTGATGGATTAAGAGCATTAGCGGTTCTACCTGTTGTACTTTATCATGCAGGTGCTAAATTCATCTCTGGAGGTTTTTTAGGAGTAGATGTTTTTTTTGTAATAAGTGGTTATTTAATAACGAGTATTATTGTTCATGACTTAAATAAACAACGTTTTTCTATTGCAATATTTTATGAAAGGCGGGCTCGAAGAATCCTTCCTGCGCTATTGGTTATGATGGTTGCGGTTATTGTTTCTGGTTTTGTTTTATTATCACCAACAGATTTAAAAGATCTATCTCAGAGTGTATTCGCAACAATATTTTTCGCATCGAATATATACTTTTATATGACTAGCGGATATTTTTCACCTGCGGCGGATGAATTGCCTTTATTACATACATGGAGTCTAGCTGTTGAAGAGCAATATTATATTATATTTCCGTTACTCTTAATGTTCTTTTGGAAAAAGGGGGTGTCGATAAGAGTCATAATATATACGGTAAGTGCTATTGCAATTACTTCATTTGTAGCGTCTTACTTTATTGCTGCCCTTGATACGTCTGCTAACTTCTACCTATTAACGAGTAGGGCTTGGGAGTTATTAGCTGGCGCACTCTTAGCGTTAAATTATAAGTATTTTGATAAGAGTGGCCAAAAAGTAAAAGAAGTTATGGCCGCTATAGGTTTGATTTTATTACTGTTATGTTATGCACTTTTTTCCAATAAATTGCCTCATCCGTCCTGGCCAACATTATTTCCAGTGTTAGCTACTTTTTGTATCTTAGCTTACAGTAGAAATACCCTTGTAGGAAAACTACTTAGCACCAATATATTGGTTTATTTTGGTGCAATATCTTATTCACTATATTTATGGCACCAACCTATTTTTGCTTTTGTTCGAATAAAAGATACCGAAGAATTTTCTCTTTTATTGGCTACATCTTTAGTCTTTTTAACTATTATCTTGTCTCATCTCACCCTTAAATATGTAGAAACACCTTTTAGAAATCGTCAGTTTCTAGACTCTCGATCTATTTATAAATTATCAATTTCCTGCATAGTTATATTTAGTCTGTTAGGCTTAGGAGGGCATTTCACTGAAGGTGTTAAAGCAAGATTTGACGATAGTATTGATTTTGACTCTATCAGCATTAGTCCTAAAAGATACCAGTGCCATACGTCAGGTATAAACTATTTACACCCCGATCAAGCTTGCAATCTTTTTGATGAAAAGCCAAGCGTAGCAGTTCTTGGTGACTCACATGGTGTGGAATTAAGTTATATGTTTGGTCATTATCTTAAAAAATATGAAAGGTCATTACTGCAGTTGACGTTCTCAGGCTGCCCACCCGCTATTGATTTTGATACAACAACGTCAGGGTGTAAACAGTGGTTGCGCGAGTCCATTATATATATTATTGAGTCTGACGAAATAGACACCGTCATTTTAACCTTTAGACATACCGCATATTTGAGTGGTGATAATATTGAAGCTAGCAATCAGCAAGCTTTTGATGTTGGACCGTCACACCATATTGAAAATAGCGAAGGGCTTTCGGTAAAGGAACTTAAAAATATATATTATTCTTCATTTGAAGCGCTTGTTAATGAGTTGATAAGTAATCAAAAAAAAGTGGTGATTATAGGCCCAATTCCCGAACTCAAAAGTAACATTAAAAAAATTATTACTCCTTTCTCTATTTTTAATAATCCTGTTTCAGGTGTTTTTTTTGAAACTGATTGGGTATTTCAGAACAACAGAAGCGGGTATATAAATAAATGGCTAATTACCCTTTCAAGTAGCATTCCCATGGTGACATATTTAAATTCGAATGAACCGTTTTGCGACGATAGGCATTGCTTATCTGTTATTGATGGAAAATCAATGTATTTTGATGATGATCATTTGAGTTTGGATGGCTCTAAACGGTATATTAGTTTTTTTGATGGCCAATTTAATAAACTTTTTAGTAATATGGCTCCTGATAATTTGATGGAGAATGAATAATGATTTCATTTTTTTGGAGATAAAATGATAAAAATTGGATTAACAGAAATGCATGGCATTGCTAAAGAGGTTGCAGCCAACCCTCCTGAAAATGTAACTTATATCGAAGCTAAAGATACACGTTCAGTCGCTGATTGGTTTTTTACGAGCCCAGCTGTCGGCGTTTTGCGATATTTTAAAGGAAAAGATTGTGACATACTTGAAGCACCTTTATTCCCAATCATAACTAATCAAAAGTGGATATACACACCCGCTAGGTTCTCAGGAGCCACTGCATTTGAAATTTTAAATATTCCTTTGCCTAGGTTTATCCGAGTCTTTCTAATTAAACAGTTAATGCTTCGAAAAAATTTCATTAAGCTTATTTTTAAAAGCCATGCAGGAAGGGAGACATTAAGATCTTTTGCAGGGATCACTGATAAGAGAATATTAGATAAAGTTGATGTTGTGTACCCATGTATGAGGCAAGTAGACGACAAGTTAATTAGGTATAACCAAGGAAAAATAAACTTCATGTGCTCAGGTGACTTTTTTCTTAAAGGGAGTGCAAATGTTGTTGATGCGTTTATTCGGCTAGCAGAAGTATACGACCATATTCACTTAAGGATATGTGCTTCAAATGATATGCGAATACATGATGAACAGCTAAAAAAAGAATACAGAGAAAAAATAGATAATCACCCCAGAATTACTTTTGGTGCAGTTGAACGGGACGTTATGCTTAATGAAGTCTTACCAGAAACGGATGTTTTTGTATCACCAACATATCAAGAAGCATTTGGTTTTGCTATTTTAGAAGCTTCTGCTTATGGCTTGCCAGTTATATCAACTAAACACTTTGCTATTCCCGAAATAATTGAGGATCGTGAAAGTGGCTTTTTAATTGATAATAATCACTTTGATTTTATTAAAAATGGAAAAGTATGTGTGCTGGATACAATCCCTAAAGATTTTATGAATTTTATGGCAGATAATATTTATAATCATATGAAGTATTTTATTGAAAGCCCCTCAAAGATAGAATTAATGGGTAATAAAGGCTTAAAAATAGCACGGACTAAGTTCTCATTTACAGAAAGAAATAAAAAAATGTTATCTATTTATGAAGATGCGATGGATAATTCATAATAAATTAGGATTTATAGAACAATTATAATCCATCGCGTCTATTTTGTTATCTGAATGAACTTATTTATTTGCTCCTACATTAGATGTATTAGAGTTTACAGCACCGTAAATATCATACTTTATAATTGCGGTGCTTTTACCTTTTAGGGGGGAGCTCTCAGCTAGAGATACTTGTGAACCTGTAAGGATCAACAAGGGGTCTGTTATGATTGGAGTACTGTCAGAATTTGGAACTATTGCTTTTGTTGGGTTTACGAAAGTAGTAAACCAAGAGTTATTGGATACATGCAAATTGTCGTCATGGTTTACGGAGTCAAAGCTGAAAGTGGTTAAAAATGGTCTATCCAAAGTTGAATAACACACGTTATCATTGATATAAACCTGAGCAGTATCACCAGAACCGCGTAAAACCATACAAGACTGTAAGGCAGTGCTTTGATCTTGAGAGTCCCATGTATGGATTGTATTATTGTAAATGTAAACATCGCCCCCTATACCGCCATTATCACCGTCCAAAATCTGTATACCGCTTGCCGTTGAACCACAACTAAATGTGCAATCTATATCAACAGGGAGGCCAACATTAACCAATACATTATTGTAAATTCTTGCATCATTGTCCCAGCCACAAGCAGATTCATAAGAAATTCCGTTACCACCTTGATTTACAATTACATTGTCATGTATTAAAACATCACTTGACCACTGCCCACACTCAGTACCTGCTCCAACATTTTCATCGTAAAAATGTAAGCCGTTTTTAGTGTGGTTATCCTTTAAGTAATTCCAACCCAAATCTGGTGGTGCAAGTGTTGCATCATTTTTTAAGTCACGTATAGTGAAGTATGTTGTATGATGTAATTTGCTCGAATTCGGGCAACCGTACTCGTAAATATGATTTCCAAAGATTTTTGAACCTTCAACGGTATCAACACCGCCGCTTATCGCACCACCTTGACCACTGGCACACATACCAGGTATATCGGTTACAGTATTACCAACAACACGGCCCCAAGCACTAGGTGTAATACCACTCGTACCTCTCTCGCTACAACCCTCAAGTGTCTCATCAACACAATTAGATGCATACACAGAAAGTTTTGAGGTAACAATGCCAGTAGTATTGTACATTCCTACGCCCACCATACCGTATAAATTAGCCCTAGTGTTAGGGTACGAAACATAGGCGAATTGGTTCGCTTCAGTAGCAGAAAATCCTTGGTTTATGTAATAAGCGTATGAGCTAGTGCTGCTAGTACCAGTCGCTGTAGTATCAATGTCATGGATATAAAGTGTGTCACCAGCATTTGCCCCTGAACCGGAATCACCCTTCGAAACGGTAAGCCAAGGCTTAGCAAAAGAACCATCGCCAAAGTCATCATTGCCGGTTGACATAACATGATAAATATTTCCATCACGAATTGTAAACGGGAGAGTTGAAGCTCCAAAATTATTACTCACTCTAATTTGCTTTTCACCATTAGTAATTTGGGGTACTGAAAAAGCAATCTCTTGCATGCCATGTGATTCATACAAATTAGCTGGTCCACTAGGTAATTGACCATCAGCATTTTTCCAGTAATAAACATGAGCAGCTTCAGTACAAATATTATCAAGGTTACATAATTCTACTTTTGAACTACTTTGAGAATCGCCAAGTTTAAATCCCCAAACAGTTACTATTACTCCTGAACCTTTTCCATCGCCCAACCCTGTAGATGGACCTGATATTAAATCAGAAAAAGCTAATTTTGGCGCTCTGTCAGCGACAGATAATTCAAATTCTTGCTCAACGGTTTTATCTCCTTCGGAGATGTAAACAGTTAGGGTGTCAGAGCCAAACTCTCCTGAAGGAACATAACTAATATTATTACCAATAAGAGTGGCTGTACCTAACGTAGGTAAGTCTGAAAGAAATATCACAGGAGGGTGAGTTTCATCAAAGGTAATATTTAATGGAATTACGAATTCTTTATCAAATTGAACATCGAATTTAGTTTTATCAAAACTGACCTCAAAAGTCTCATACTTAACAGTAAATGGTAATGTTGTCATTCCAT
Organism: Colwellia echini; assembly: GCF_002843355.2. Taxonomy (GTDB): domain Bacteria; phylum Pseudomonadota; class Gammaproteobacteria; order Enterobacterales; family Alteromonadaceae; genus Colwellia; species Colwellia echini. Next base: position 95,353 of record NZ_PJAI02000008.1, on the reverse strand, counting down.
ACTGATTTGTGATACGAATTAATTTTTCGCCACTTGTGGTCTCTGGAAGAGAGAATGTTATTTCTTGAATATTATAAGTAGTTGCTAAGCTTTGAATTGCATTTGGTAAGTTTTCATCTGTATTTTTCCAATGATTTATATTTGTAATATCTGTACATTGTTCAGATAAATCACAAAGCTGGAGCCTAGTATCATTTTGTTTCTCTCCTAGGTTGTAACCCCAAATAGTAATACCATCAACTAGTTCGGTAGGCAGTCCATCTTCTGGGTTGGATAAAACTAAATATGGTGCTCGGTCTGAAACTAAAACATCAAAAACTTGATTAATGGTTTTCCCGTTTTCGGTGATAGAGATTGTAAAAGTGTCTTCACCTAAAGAGCCTTTTGGTATGTATTCAATATAATTATCATAAATAGTAACGTCTCCTATACTTGGCGTTACAAAGATATTTTTAATCGAGTTGCTATTTGTTGTTTTAGCTGCACTAAACGGAATGAAGATACTTTGATCGAATTGCACTTCAAAGCTTGTAATAGACTCTACCGGGAATGATGGTATTTCATCGGTAATATCATCCACATCGGTAATATCATCTACTTCAGATACAACCTCTTCTGACTTAGATACTGTTTCACCATCAGCTGTTATTGTTGTCGTTGTGACTATTGTCGTAGTGGTTGTTTTGGTTGTGCCAGGCTCTTGTTTGGATTCCTCCGAGGGTGCAACCTCTTCTAAACAAGCTGTTAGTAGTGTGGAGGTTATAATGATAGAAAAAAATTTAATTAAGTTTTTCATGATGTTCCCTTAAGGATAAATATCCAATTAAAGCCCTTAACAACTAGGAGAAATAAAATTAATTCAGCCGCTGTTTTTTGTATAACAAGTTTAGTCTATATTTTAGGTTATTTCCAAAAGAGAACATTCATTTTGGTGATATAAATTAACTTTGTATTTTTCACTTTATTACTCTAATAGCGAATAGGTAATAGGAAATGATCTAAGCTATTTTTTTATAAGAAAAATTTATTTTACTACGTTATTTGAATTAAGCTTTGGTTTCTTTGTTTAATTATTTTTGCTGGGTTCCCCGCCACAATGGCATAATCAGGTACATCGTTTATAACAACAGCACCTGCGGCAACTATTGCTTTATTACCTACATTTGCCATTATCACGGCAGTATTTCCAATCCAGCAGTCTTCACCAATGACTATCTTTTGATATTGACCACCTTGTTGTTGAATTGGGGTGTCTAAATCATCAAAATTATGCTGATTTTTACCACTTAGAATATGCACGCCGCTGGCGATTAATGTGTTCTTTCCAATAACCGACTTACCTATATTACATTGTGGGCCAATATAAACATCGTCATGAATTTCAGTGTCAGGGTCTGAAAAAAGGGTGCCAAAGTAAATCACGCCATTATTACTACAATGCTTCATAATTAATGAATAGAGTGAATTACGAAAATAACTTCCTAATCGCCCAGGTATAAGGCTGAAAAGTTGTGATAACCCAGTAAACAATGGTTTTTTTTGGCTAGTAGGGCTAATAAAAAATAATAAGGCAAACGGTAAAGCGCAGAGAATAAATACGCTTCTAAAAATAAATTTAATAACTCGTTTTATATTTAACACTAAATTAGTTGTCTCTTCTTGAATTAAAGTAATAAGTCGGTAAATATTTTAAATAACACGGCATTAATAGCAATTAACCCCAATACAAGGTTTGTAGTTAATTTAGAGGCGCTTTCAACGTCTGTTCTTGGTGAACTCCAGGTTACTTGAATATTACCTGCTAAAGCGGTAATAACGCCCATCAGTGAATAATAATTTACCATCAAAAAGTAATAAGGAATAAAAAATATTTTAGATATTGAGGTTTGCTCGGCTTTAAGAAATCCAATTTGAGCCAACCATAAAAATAAAATGCCTAGCACAGAGGTAGTTTTAAATAATTCGAATTGTTGATAACCCAAATAAATAGAACCTACCGCAAATAACACAATAAATACAGGCATTAACCAACGGAGCAATTTATGTGAAATTACTTCAAAACTAAAAAAGCCAAATTTAAATGGGTTTAATACCGCTTTTACTTTCATTAAACCACGGAAACTACGGTTTACTATACGCTGTTTTCTTTTAGCTTCTTTAGAAAAATCTCCCGCGGTTTCTTCTAAACAGATTGCTTGGGGTTCAAAAACACCGCGATAGCCTTGTTCTATAATTTGTAAGGGGTTTACAAAGTCATTAATGTCTTTGGCATCCAATGTAATAAATAAATTTTTTCGAATAGCATAAATAGCACCATCACCGCCAACAACAGAATGCAAATTACTTTCCATTGTTTTTAAGGCTAACTCGTATTTCCAATAAATATCTTCGCTTGCAGCAGCTGAGCTTGTTTTACCATCTGTGTATAAAGCGGCACCCACAACGTAACCAACCCTTTCATCGACAAAATTACGTACTAATTTTTTTATGGCATCAGGTTCATACATTGCATTGGCGTCTGAAAAAACAACAATTTCGGAAGTAACAGTTTCCATAGCCAGATTAATGGCGGAGGTTTTACCTAATCTACCTTCTTGACGTATTAATTTTATGCCATCAGACTCATGATTTTTAGCTATATCATCAGTGCCATCGTCAGAGCCATCAGAGATAATAATTATTGTTAATTTTTCTTTCGGATAATCAATAGCTAAGCTGTTTTGAATTTTTTCTTCTAAAACATCTACTTCGTTATAACAAGAAATAAGTAATGATACTTCAGGTATAAAATCCTCATCAATTAGTACCTTTCGTTTAGGTGTTATTAAAGTTAATATTTTCAACACTACTGGGTAACCAATATATACATGTACAATAAGTAGTAATGAGATGAGTGTTGTTATTAGAATAAAAGTTGTCATGGTTACCTAAATTTACTTGAGTATCTGAATGTTAACCGATCCACTAATGATAAGGTTCTACCTATTATATATGCATAGTGAATGAGTGATGTTTTCATTAGTGACTGCATTGGTGAGCCGTTAAATTTATAACGGGTTAACGCTAGTGTAAGTATGAACATTGAAAGTGCATAAAAGCTAACACCTGCAATTATTCCATGCAGATACACTATCGCTAAACTCAACATAAACAGCATAACGTGGAAGCAAATAATCAGTGCGATTTTTGAGTTAAACAATGATGTAAAGCTTTTGAAGTCTTCTCTACCATGCCACCGCTCTCTTTTTATAAATTGCGCGTAAGTTGTAGGGTAGCCATCATGAAATACTTTTAAACTGGCATTTGGGCTGATTAAGGCTTCAGCTTGTGTTGCTCGAATGCAGAAGTCATGATCTTCTGCGGTTCTTAATTCTTCATTAAAACCTGATATTTTATCAAATAATACTTTTGAGGTGATCAAGTGTCCAGAATTGATATAAGTCGAAGAGTTACTTTCAACGAGTAAATTGAACCAGTGAGTATTTAACGTATTATTGTTTTCTGGGGGCGAGCATCGAGAGCCTGTGATTAACAACGGGTTTTTATCAATATTTTCTATTGTGTTATTTATATTGTCTTGCCACTGTTGGGTAAGCTTCACGTCTGCATCAATAAACACTAATATTCTACCGGTAGAGACTTGCACACCAAAATTTCTGACCGCGGCAATAGTGCCTTGTGCACAACTAATTACCGTGTCACCAAAATGTTGTGCTAATTCAATAGTATTATCTGTTGAACCATTATCAACAATAATAATCTCGTAGCCGACCTTTGGAGCAAATTTATGCAGCTGTGTAAGTGTATCAACTATCATATTTGCTTCATTAAAAGCGGGAATTATGAATGATACGACTATTTTCTCTTCCATTAGATAACTATCTTTATTGGTAGTAGGTTATTAGTTTGCACTAATTGTTCGTTAAGCATATTATTTTGCACTAAGGATAAGCAGATGTAAAAATATAAATTTTTTAATTATCCTACGTATTATAACTTGTTTAATACGTTAACTCTTGGTTTAAATGTAGACGTAACTTTCAGCAATTTTTGCTGAATTATGGCGAATATAAACAGATTATATAATTTGAAGTAATGCATATTAAAATAACAATAGAACGATTTAATCCTGCTGATAAAAATCATCTAGCTAATAAATGGCAGTGTTTAGAGCTAGTAGCTAATTCTAATGTGTTTTTATCATGGGCTTGGATAGGCAATTGGCTTGATGTTGTTACCGATAAATTATTTGTTATTGAAGCTATTAAGGATGACAAAGTTGTAGGTTTAGGTTTTTTTGTTGAAACAACACGTAAAGTGTTTGGCTGTTTTCCAATAAAACAATGGTGGTTGCATCGAACGGGCATTCAGCAACAAGATCAAATGTGGATTGAGTACAATGATTTCTTGTTAGATGAATCTTGTGCTGAACCTGTTAGAGAAAAAATGATAAACGCTATTAGTAACTTTGACGCATTAGTTAAAGAAGTTATTATCGGCTTGTCGACCTCTAATAATATTGGATACTTTGCCCAGTCTTTTGAAAAGCTAAACTTTTTAGCTACAAGTGTTGTTAAAACGTGTGGTTACTTTACTTCGCTATCATCAGCTAAATATGAGTATTTTAATCAAACACTTTCTAAAAACACACGTAATCAAATCACCCGCAGTAAAAAATTACTGCAAAGTCAAGGTGAGTTAAGCTTTGAAGTTATTTCAGATCCTAAAAAAGTTATCGCGTTATATCCCAAAATAGCCAGTATTCATATTGACCGCTGGCAGGCTACTAATGAGGGTAGCGGTTTTTCCAATCCTATATTTGAACATTTTCATAAGTCACTCGCCATTAATAATTCAGACAAGCATAATAAAATGGTGCAAATAGCTGTACTCAGTTTGAATGGAGATGAACTAGGGTATTTAATCAATTTTGTTTATAACAACAAAGTGTATTTTTACTTATCTGCTTTACAAGAAAGCCAAGATAATAAAATTAAAATAGGCATGACGTTGCACAATGAAGTGATCCAATATTATGCAGAACAAGGACTGAAATCGTATGATTTTCTTGGTGGAGAAGCGCGTTATAAACAATCATTATCGAATAACAAGTATCAATTAGAGATGATCTGTTTTTATCGAAATACTTTTTTATTAAAGCTCGAATGTTTATTGAAGCACTTTAAAATGAAGTTTTTGGCAATATTTACAACTCGTACTCACCTATAGGGTGGATTATTTCTATTCCAACCTATAGTTGTGATAACTGAATTTAAATACTTGGAGTAATAAGACTAACCAACTTGCACATTATTATCGCCAACTGAAAAGGCGATTAAACGGCTAAGTTGAGTTAATGTGTAGCCACTTTGTTGTTGTAAATCGTTAAAGTAGTTTTGTATTGCTGTTAAGCTTTTTTTACTTTGTAAACCGCCATCAATGACTTTCTGCGCTCTTAAGTGCGCTTCTACATCACTACTCAGTATAAAAGTATCTTTACCTAATAGTCTTAACGCGTATGGGCCTGTATTGCCGCCTAAGCGTTGTCCGTGTTTCTTTAAGTATGCCCACAAACCAATAATGTCTTCACTTGGCCAGTTATGAATAAACTGCGCGAAGCTGCTGCCATTAGTTTGTTGCTCAAATATCATTTGGGCATTAGCTTTAATGGTTTTTACTTTATTGAAATTGCGAATAATCTTTGGATCTGCTGCTTTTCTTTCCAACATTTCTTCGGGCATCATTAATATTTTTTCAATGTTGAAATTAAAAAAAGTATCTTCAAAATCGGGCCACTTGTTTTCGACAACGCGCCATACAAAACCTGATTTAAATATTTGTTTGGTAAAGGCTGCTAATACCCGGTCATCAGTATAAAGGTGGGTATTATGTTCAAACTCTCTATCATCAAACTCACCAGCACCAAGTAATAACTCGAGAGCTTTTACGCCGCCTTTGCGTTGCGCGGCGCGTGAAAATAGGGTTTTAAACGTTTCAGGTTTATTGGAATTCATACGTGTATGAAACACCTAGTTTATTAATTTTTCCATAGTCATCGTCAGAGATATAACCATAGAAATTAAAAGAGTTATTTTCGTTGAGTTTATAGCTAACACCGCCACCACCCCATACGTTACTATAATCGTTAGAGCCCATTCCACCGCCACCAAAAGCTAATACAGTCCACTCTTTTGTGATTGGGCGTAATAAGAATGCACCGATATAGCCACCGTTACTGGTGTTTTGTGTCATGATACCATCACTTGCTATAGAGCTGTCGTTTGCTACTTCACTATCAGTTGGGGTGAGTGTTTCACCATCGGTATGGCTATAACCAGCCATAGGGAAAACCATCCATTTACCAGTATCAACGCCAAGTACGTTTAACGGTAAATAAGTACCAATGGAGTATGTGTTTTTAGACCCGCCTTCATCATATTCAGCACGGTTAAATGATACATTGACGATACCAAAATCAAATAACCATGATCCACCAAAACGCCATTCGCTAAAGTCAGAATTTGTTTTTGCGTTTAATTTGCTGACTGGACCAAAAGCCAAAGAGCCTGAAATAGTTAAGTCATCACTGTATCCAAGTCCAACACGGGTAATAACTTTAGTTGGATCATTATTGTTTTTTTCGTCTTCAGCCTTTATTTTTTGTTGTTCAGTTTCTGCCGTGGCAAAAGAACTTAATAATGCCAATGATAGAGGTATTAAATAACGCATAATTTTCCTTAATTGAGTCGCCTTTAAATGAAACATAATGATTACCTTATCTAAATTGAAGTACGTAATCATTATGTCATTGATTTAAAATAAAGTAGACAATTAAAAAAAGATGATGAAATTATTTTTTAAGTTCAGCTAGTTTTAAGCATTAATACCACTATGACGTAATAATGCGTCAATTTCAGGCGCTCGGCCTCTAAAGCGTTCAAATAACACGCTTGGCTCTTCACTGCCGCCTTTTTCTAAAATATTGGTTAAGAAAGATTGGCCTGTTTCTTCATTGAAAATACCTTGCTCTTCAAATAAACCAAACGCATCGGCAGATAATACTTCAGCCCATTTATAGCTGTAATAACCTGCTGAATAACCGCCTCCAAATATATGGCTAAAACCGTGTTGAAAACGGTTAAATTCTGGCGTTTTAATTACCGCATATTGTTCACGCACTTTATCTATAGTTTGTTGAATATGTTGTTCATTGTTTGATGCTTTAGGATCGTAACTTTCATGCATGGTGAAATCGAAAATACTGAACTCTAACTGACGTAGCATTTGCATAGCAGATTGAAAGTTTTTAGCTGCTAGCATTTTGTCTAACATTTCTTGCGGTAATGGTTCATCTGTTTCGAAATGGCCTGAAATAAATGCTAACGCTTCAGGTTGCCAGCACCAGTTTTCTAAAAATTGGCTTGGTAATTCTACAGCATCCCAAGGTACGCCATTAATACAAGCAACACTGCCTGCGTTAATTTGGCTTAACATGTGATGAATACCGTGACCAAACTCATGGAATAAAGTCACCACTTCATCATGAGTAAATAATGCTGGTTGAGAGCCAACAGGCCCATTGAAGTTACAAGTTAAGTAAGCCACAGGAAATTGAATTGAACCATCGGCTTTTTGAGTTCTGCCAACACAAACATCCATCCAAGCGCCACCACGTTTTTTCTCACGAGCATATAAGTCGAAATAGAAACTACCGCGTTTTTCACCAGCTTTATCAAAAATATCGTAAAAATTAACGTCTTTATGCCAAACGTCAACATTTTCACGTTGTTTGATAGTTAAACCAAACAGTTTATTTACTACGGTGAATAAGCCCGACACTACTTTGTCTTTTGGAAAATAAGGGCGTAATTGTTCGTCTGAAATAGCGTAACGACTTTGTTTTAATTTCTCGCTGTAATAGGCTAAGTCCCATGCTTGTAAATCATTTTTACCAAATTCTTTGACAGCAAAATCATTTAATTCTTTAAAATCTTGTTTACCTTGATCTTGTGATTTAATGGCTAAGTTTTCTAAAAAGGCCATAACTTCGCTGGTATCGTTAGCCATTTTGGTGGCAAGTGAATGTTGAGCGTAGTTGTCAAAATCAAGTAAGTTTGCCAATTCGTGACGCAAACTTAACAGTTCATCCATTATCGCACTGTTATCAAACTCATTAGCATTCGGGCCTTGATCTGATGCGCGAGTAACAAACGCGTGATGCATTTTTTGACGTAATTCAGCATTGTCGCAATACATCATTACTGGTAAGTAACTTGGCATATCAAGGGTGAAGGTATAACCTTGTTTTTCTTTTGAATCAGCTAATTCTTTTGCCGCGGCCAGTGTGCTTTCTGGCAAGCCCGTTAACTCTGCTTTATCGGCAATAGTTACACTAAAAGCATGTGTTGCATCTAACACGTTATTACTAAAGTTTGAACTAAGCTCTGATAACCGCGACACAATTTCGCCGTAACGTTTTTTGTCATCATCGTTTAAGGCAATGCCAGATAATTTAAAATCACGTAGCGCATTGGTAATCACTTTTTGTTGTGCGGTATCAAGGGTTGCAAAGTGGCTGCTATTTTTAAGGCTTGAATACGCTTGATATAACTCCTCATTTTGGCCAACAAAAGTGCCGTATTCAGATAGCAGCGGCAAGCAAGACTCATAAGCTTCACGCAATTCATTACTGCTCTGTACAGAGTTTAAATGTGAAACTGGTGACCAAAGTTTAGATAACACATCATCAACTTCATCAATAGGAAGTACCAAATTATCCCAGGTAAACTCTGTATTGTTTACCAGTACTTGTTCAATGACTTTTTTGCAATTTGTAATAGCTTGCTCAACCGCAGGCTTTACGTGTTCAGGTTTGATTTTTGAAAAGGCAGGTAATTCGCTTGGTACTAATAATGGGTTAGTCATAAGGTCACTTTTTTAGCTTGTTAGATTACTGTAGATGTAATGTTTACTCACACCAATTTCAAGGTGTTAGCTTATATTAATGTTAATACCAATTGCACTAATTAAGTGTTCATTTTCAAATAGTCTAAATATCCAATAACATCGTTGTTTTCAATTCCGATAGTATGAAATATTTTGCAATGGAAATAGGTCTTTACATATTGAAACTTGAAATACGCGCTCATTGCGCATATATATTGAATACAAATTGACAAATACTTTGAGTGAATCCATGACACAACATTTTGATTACATTTCTATTGGCGGTGGTAGTGGCGGAATAGCATCAGCAAATCGCGCAGCAAAATTAGGTAAAAAAGCCGCAGTTATTGAAGCCAAGTACATTGGTGGCACTTGTGTCAACGTAGGTTGTGTTCCTAAAAAAGCCATGTGGTACGCTGGACAAATAGCAGACGCATTAAAATACGCTAATGATTACGGCTTTAATAATTATCTTTCTCAAGACGCTTCAAAGCCTAAATTTGATTGGGCTAAATTAGTTGCTAATCGCGAAGCATACATTGAGCGCATTCATGCTGCATATCAACGTGGCTTTGATGCAAATGATGTAACTGTTATTAATGGCTTCGCTAAGTTTGTTGATAAAAACACTGTTGAAGTAAATGGTGAATTAATTACAGCTGATCATATTACTATTGCCACTGGCGGTCGACCTGCCGCGCCTAAAATTGAAGGTGCAGAACATGGTATTGATTCTGATGGATTCTTCGCGTTAACAGAGCAGCCTAAAAGTGTTGCTGTGGTTGGTGCAGGTTATATAGCAGTAGAGCTAGCTGGCGTATTTTATGGTTTAGGCAGCGAAACCCACTTATTAGTGCGTAAAGAAAAGCCATTACGCGGCTTTGATGACATGTTAAGCGATACTCTTGTTGAGCAAATGGCAAAACATGGTCCAACGCTTCACACTAACAGTACGCCAGAGCGTGTTGAAAAACTAAGTGATGGTACTTTGGTTGTGCATTTAACTAATGGTGAAAGTATTGGTCCTGTTGAAAGCCTAGTGTGGGCAATTGGTCGTGAGCCAGCAACAGACAATATTAATTTAGAAGCTGCAGGCGTTAAAGTAAATGATCGCGGTTTTATTGAAACAGATAAATATCAAAATACTAACGTAGAAGGTATTTATGCGGTTGGTGACAACACAGGGCGAGCTCAATTAACCCCAGTTGCGGTTGCTGCTGGTCGTCGTTTGTGTGAACGTTTATTTAATAATAAACCTGATGAGCATTTGGATTATTCTGGTATTGCCACGGTAGTGTTTAGTCACCCGGTTATTGGCACTGTTGGCTTAACTGAAAAAGAAGCCATTGAAGAATACGGCGAAGACAATGTTACCGTCTACAACTCACAGTTTACCGCGCTTTATCAAGCTATTACTGAAGATTATCGTGATCCCACACGTATGAAGTTAATTTGTTCAGGCAGCGAACAAAAAGTTGTAGGCTTACACAGTATCGGTTTTGGTAGTGATGAGTTATTACAAGGCTTTGCGGTAGCGATGAAAATGGGCGCAACTAAGGCTGATTTTGATAATACTATTGCTATTCACCCAACATCTGCTGAAGAGTTTGTCACTATGTAATCGGTGCCTGTAAATCGAATGATTGGCTAGTTAAGCTGAAGTATCAACACCTAAAAATATCAAACAAATAGCTATCAATGTAAGTTGGTGGCTATTTTTTTTCATAAAACGTTTCTAAATTAATAAATGGGATCCCTCAGGGACAGAGAAAATTTAATTCTGATCTCATTTTCTCCTCTGCATTAAGACTCTGGCTATTTACCTGGTTTTGGTCAGCTTCTTGTTTCGGTTGTACCCTTCAACCAGCGAACTTATCAATTTCACTTTTAAATTCTCATGAAATATTAATTTACAGTTGCCATTGTTAATTGTGATATGATACAACATATCATTAGTGGTTGTGGTCGTAGTATTTAGCCGATATTTCAGCATTACCTACAATTAAGAGCAATTAAAGCGTAACAGGAAATTAGATGATAGCAGTTACTGAAAATAGAGCGATATTCGAAGATATTGGTGTTATCTCACCACAAGTTAAAGCAAGTAAGCATGTTGAGGTGTTAACCGATATCTATCGAGAAGATACTAATATAGCTGTTTGGCAACGTGATATAACGACTGAGTTAACGCTAGCGGTTGATGAGTTTTTGCATACCAATCAAACCAAAACAACCACGTTTATGGCGACACCAGAAAATACTTACGATCTTTTGTGTGAAAAGTTTGGTGATAGCACAGCGGTAAAAACCTTAAGTAAAGATGTTGCTGTGTTAGTTGATATGTTTTGTTGCTTATTTGAGCTTAAAGAGGCCGGCTTAAGATTAACTATACTTGAGCACGCTATGTGTCCGCGTTTTCATTTTGATCGTATTCCTTGTCGATTAATCACAACATATCGAGGCGTTGGCACACAATGGTTACCGCATGATGTTGTTGATCGCAGTAAGTTAGGTGCAGGGAATCAAGGTAAGTCGGATGAAGAATCAGGGCTTTTTAATAATCTTGATGACATTAAACAACTTAGCCAGGGTGATGTTGCACTACTTAAAGGTGAGGGATGGAATGAGCATGAAGGCGCAGGTTTAGTGCACCGCTCGCCAGCTATAGCAGCTGGTGAGCGTCGATTAATTGTAACGCTTGATTTTGTTGGTGATTAACCTAGCAATAAACCTAATGCCAACGAGGCATTACATAATTTGATCACGATACAAATAAACCAAGCCTAGTCTCGTAAATAAGCAACGCATTTAGATAAATTAAGAGATAAATATGAAATCAACACAAGTAGTTACTGATAAAATCGCCATAGGCATATCAATGTTATGCGCAATACACTGCTTACTACTACCACTTATATTGGTGTTATTACCGAGTTTAGGTGCTTTACAATTGCAAAACGAAGCTTTTCATTTGTGGATGTTAATAGCGGTTATTCCTATCAGTACCTATGCCTTAACATTAGGCTGTAAAAAGCATAAAAATTATTACCTACTTGCATGGGGCGTTTTAGGTTTGGTTTTGATGATATTAGCGGTATTGTTTGGTCATGAAATTGCTGGTGAGTCAGGAGAAAAACTATTAACACTATTTGGTGCTATGTTTGTTTCTATCGCGCATTGGCAGAATTTTAAACGCTGTCAACAAGACGTTAAGTGTAAGCATTAACTGCAAACCTTAGCGGTAAATAGCTAATAAGATTGCAGTATTACTTTAAGTGATTAACGAGCTCTAAATTAATAAGAGTCGTCATCATAACCAGCTGCTTCTGTGTAAGGTTCAAAAGCATGAACGTCTAAGGTATAAGCTGCAGTAGCCATTTCATTTTCAATCAGCGATGTTTTTAATATTCCCGAAAACCAATAAGGATCACTTATCGAATTCAGTTTTATGCCTTTTGGGTAATTAACAAAAATTGTTTGATTCGGTGGTGGTGGCGGTAAGTGAATACAAGCGCCAAAATATGGCACCATAAAAAACTGAGTTACTTTCTGCTCTTCATCAAACTCAAGTGGCACAATAAACGCAGGAAGTCGAATAGGTACATTATTCAGTGCAGTGATAACCCGGGTAGATGATAATGCTTGCTGATAACTCTCATCGCTAGCTTCAGTACTTGTTTCATTATTATTTTTTGCGTCATTGGTATTATTAAATTTGTCAGCTAGTTCGTCTTCAGTAGAGCCATCGGCTATTTCATCGAGGTAACTTGGCGGGTTTAATAGCGCCTCTAAGTCATCCTTGGGCATTAAATCAACCCAATCAGCAGATATAAAGTCTGTAGGGACTAATGCCGGTTGTATATTTTCTGCCGATGTATCATTTGAAGAGACTGTTGCTGATGGTGTTTTTTCGCCAGATACTTTGGTGCTAGGTGTTACGTCGACAGATTTCGTTGCCATGCTTGGCTCTTTAGCGGTAACGTCTTCTGTTGGTTGTTCACAACCAGAAATCATTAAGGTGAATAAGCAGGTCACTAAGGTTGTGGTTAACAGTTTCAGCATATTAATAGTATCGAGTTAAAGGGATAGAAAACGGGGTTTAATTAACAGATGATACACAGTATCATCTGTTAATTAAACTGTTTATGACAATCAGAGTAATGAATTAATTATGGTAATTTCTCTTAATAACGTCTGTTTTAGTTATGCTAAGCAATCATCTAGTCCGGTGGTAAATATTCCCTCTTGGTCGTTAGCTGAGGGAGAAAAATGTTTTATACATGGCGCTTCTGGTGGCGGTAAATCGACCTTATTAGGTTTGTTAAGTGGCATGTTAACAAGTAATACAGGTGAAATTACGGTATTGGGCGAACGTTTAGACAAGATGAGTAATCGTCAACGTGATAAGTTTCGCGCTGATAATATTGGTTATGTATTTCAATCGTTTAACTTAATTCCTTTCCTTGATGCTATCGATAATATTAAACTAGCTAATTATTTTTCTAAATCGTTACCTAAGCCAATATTGCAGCAAGCCATAGAGAATTTATTAACAAAGTTAAATATGGCTGAAAAAAATTGCAGCAAACCAGTACGTGATTTAAGTATTGGTCAGCAGCAGCGCATAGCTATTGCCCGTGCATTAATTAATAAACCTAAATTATTGATTGTGGATGAGCCTACTTCCTCACTTGATCAAGAAAACCGTGATGCATTTATGACATTGTTAATGTCGATGGTTGAGGCGCACAGTATTAGTTTATTGTTTGTTAGCCATGATATGTCATTAGCTCCTTATTTTGATCGCGTTGAAGCGTTAAGTTCTATTAACATTGCCGCAATTGATGCATTAAAAGACAGCCAAGGAAAATAGCCTAATGTTGATGAACCTTGCTCTGAAAAGCTTACGTGATCGTAAAGGCTCAATTGCATTGTCATTAATGGCAATGACGGTCAGTATTTTTATCCTATTGGGTGTTGAACATATTCGCCATCAAACCAAAGAAAGTTTCTCAAATACCGTGTCGGGGGTTGATCTAATTGTTGGCGCGCGAACAGGTAGTTTGAATTTATTACTCTATTCTGTTTTTAAGATTGGTAACCCTACCAATAATATAAGTTGGCAGTCTTATCAGACTATTGCCGATAACCCGAAAGTAAAATGGGCGGTACCGTTATCTATTGGTGATTCTCATAAAGGTTTTAGGGTGCTCGGTACTACGGTTGATTATTTCCAGCATTTTAGTTACGGCAAAAAACAACGTTTACATTTTGCCAAAGGTGCTGCGTTTAATAACGTATTTGATGTGGTTTTGGGCGCTCAGGTTGCGAAAAAGTTGGGTTATAAATTGGGTGATACGTTAGTACTGAGTCACGGTGTGGCAAAAAACAGCTTCAGTTTACACAAAGATAATCCGTTTACTGTGGTGGGTATTTTATCGCCAACCGGAACACCAGTAGATAATAGTTTACATGTTAGCTTGCAAGGTATTGAAGCCATTCACCTTGATGGCAATTCTTCACACCTAGGTCATCAGCATAAACCTCACTTGCACCAGCATTCTGCAGATAAAGATCATCATCACGATGAATCTATTCATGTCGATGAAAAAGTACATCAAGATGCCGTATTTGCGAAGTTGCAGCCCCAAAGTATTACCGCGATTATGGTTGGCTTAAAGTCTAAAATAACAACCTTTCAGTTACAGCGGCAGATTAATAACTTTACTGGTGAGGCTATGCTAGCAATACTGCCAGGTATTGCTTTGTCTGAGCTTTGGCAAATGATGTCTATTTTAGAGAATACCTTACTTTTAGTGTCGGCATTAGTGTTTGTGTCTGCGTGTTTAGGCGTGAGTGCTATGTTGTTATCGTCAATTAGAGAGCGTACCCGAGAAATTCAATTACTTCGGGTGATTGGTGCTTCGCCCATGTTTTTGTTTTTATTGGTTGAGTTGGAAGCGCTGTTAATTGCTGTGATAAGTATTATATTCGGGGCAGGTTTATTGAGCTTAAGTTTGTTCTTCGCACAAAGTTACTTAGTGTCTTATCTGGGGCTACATATCAGTATTAATATATTCTCTACAAGTAGCTTATATTTACTTGGAATTATTATTACCGCATCATTACTGGTTGCGATGATCCCCTCGATAATGTGTTATAGGCAGTCCGCATCGAATAAAATTTTTCTTTAATCAACTTGGTAAAATAACAATCCCATTAAATATGTAATCATTTATACGTTGGGAAAATAAAAATGGCTAATCTAATTACTTAGGTTAGCCATTTTATCTATTGTTAATGTGCTGTACTTTTATTAAAAGATTAACGAATCAAAAATTTAATCGTGGGTTACTTCTAAAGCATAAAAAGTTGCTTGAGCATATTCATCAGGTCTATTACTTGATGATGAATAGGCACTTACATCTTCTGCTAACTTATCAGCCATATAAATACCGGCTTTAAAATACATATAATCATCAGCCACATCAAAACCACTTCCATTCATACTAATAGTTTTAGTAATGGTCGGTTTACCAGTGCGTAAAATACTAACGCTTAGAATATTTCCTTTAACGTTAATTTCATAACTAAACTTCTCATCAAGTGCAATACCGTCAGAAGGATTGCTTGAACCTGAACGAGTACCGATCATTTCAACCCATATTTCATCGATAGCATCGTTAGCTGGTTCGTGAGCAAAATAAATTGATCCTTTATCGTTACCTGGAAGTTTTTGATAATAAAGTCGAATAGGCTCGTCATCGCCAGCATGAATTTGACCAATGACAACACGACCTACACGATAGTCGCTGGTTTTGTTTTTACCGTCTTCTACATAATTTTCAACAATACTTGTGACATGATTAACAGCGAGTGTTGCTTTCATGGTGCCATCAACGCCACCGGCATTGTTTTGTGCATCAATAGGCGCAGAGCTAAATACCCAGTTATTGCCATTTACACCTTGAGTATCAATAGATGTGTTGCCAGCGCGGATCATTTCACGTAATTCAACACGTGTATAGGTTGTATTTGTTGATGTTTTATAGCCAGTTATAGGACAATTAAATACCATGCCACCATCTGCAGCAGTATAGAAAAACTCTTTGTTTTCATCTTCGTAACCAGCATTTAACGCTTGTTCATAAATACTATCTGACTTACCATCATTATTGGTATCTGTCGGAACACTTAGGTACCAGTACGATAAGTCAAAATTATCTGATGGAGCCTTTGTGTTATCGAGCGAGTCATAAGTCAAAACAGCTGATGGCGTTTCTGCCGGTGTTGGAAATTCATCACCCGGTGAGGTACCATCTGTAACATCTTCTGGTTTATCAGCTTCAACAGGAGAATCTAGTTCACATTTATGTGCGGTTACTTCAATAATGCTGTTCCAGTTTGATCCGCCTTCAGAGTTGCCATTACCAATAATTTTGAAATACTGTGCATTGACACTTTCTGGTAAATTAACCACTTCAAAACTAGTGTCAGAGCCACTTGAGCTTTGTGCCGTTAATGCAGAGTCCCACACGCTATTATCTGTTGATGTTTGAATATCAAAATAGCTATTACGGCTATCGCCTTTTAACCACTTTATTTGTAATGCAGATAAGTCTTTAGCTTCACCTAAATCGAAAACTATCTCTTTACCAATACCAGCAGATGCCCAACGAGATTCATCAGCGGTATTATTATCAATAGTATTTTCAGGGCCTTCACTTGCGTCGGTGCCAGCCTTATTATGACTTCCGTCATCAGTTGCTGAAGCAATAGTGTATTGCTCATCTATACATTGCGTAGTACCTGAGTCATCTGTATCAGTGCCGCTGTTGTCGGAGCCGCCTGTATCAGTACCGCTGTTGTCGGAGCCGCCTGTATCAGTACCACTGTTGTCAGAGCCGCCAGTGCTATCATCATTATTATCGGTATTACCATCACCCTCATCATTGGTATTACCATCATCAACAATCACGGTATCATTATCTTCTAGGTCATTTACTATTTCTTTTATAGAATCTTCGCTACAAGCGGCTAGAAAAGCCACTAATGAAAAAGCTACTAAATTTTTTATTATCATTATATTTACTCTACTAATTACTGCGTTATACCTAGATATTACCTGAGTATGAAAGCAATTAATATGAAAATAAAACGGATGATTACATTTTAATTACATAATTAAATACCTAATTTAGCTTGTCTATTTGTTTACGAAGTTCTTCGTTTTTATCGAGAGAATTTTATAATTATTAATAACAACAGCTTAGATATAAGGTTATTATGAAGTTACATTTTATTCTATTACCTAGTTTATTAAAATAATTGGTAATATGGGTTGTTGTTATTTGGTAATGTGATTCAACTTGGCTTAGCGCTATTGGTTGTATCATCAAATAATAAGTTTCGAAATAAGCAATAAGCGTTAAAGTAAGTTAATCATTAGCGTTAAGAAAGTAGAGTTCAAAAAATATTTTTCTATTAATTTTAAATTATTATTGTCGTAAATCTGTTGCTAACTAGCGCCAATACTCGCTTATGTTTTTTTGTTATTTTAAAGTGTAAATAATCTGTAAAAAAAGTTTAATAATTTGCTGGTAATCATCCCTATTTCTGATAATCTCTTACCTCGTTATTTTCCGTAGTTGGTTTTTCGTACAACTAAAAAATAACCGTGATAATAAAATTATCCACAAACAATAAAAATAAAAACATTGTGTATTTTAAAGCTAGAAAGTCCCGCTTTTTTCAATGAAAACATATCCTTGTATTTTAATCGCCAGCTTTGCATTGCGCAATTGACTGGCTATTTTTCGTACTTGATCACAAGGTTATCCACAGACTGCACCATTAAAGTGAATAATAAAACGCACTGATAAAGTGGAGCCAATCTTCGCTTTGTGGCATGCTTAGTTATCTTTAGCTTATTTAGTCACTCCGCGTACTTTTATGACAACTCTTGAAACTACTCTCGATACCCTTAGTAACGTCTCATCTCCCTTAATATTGGTTGATGGTTCATCTTATTTATTTCGTGCTTATCACGTCCCTTATTTACAAGCACTTTCAACCGCTGATGGCCAACCAACAGGTGCCATTACCGGTGTGTTAAATATGTTTCGGAGTTTGAAAAAAGACTACCCTAACGGCAATATTATCGCTATTTTTGATGCCAAGGGAAAAACCTTCCGCAATGATATGTATCCAGAATATAAGGCTAATCGTCCGCCAATGCCTGATGATTTACGTAGCCAAATTGCACCAATACACGACATTATTACGGCAATGGGTTTACCTTTATTAGTGATCCCTGATGTTGAGGCTGATGACGTTATTGGTACGTTAGCAAAGCAAGCGGATGAGTTAGGCATTGAAACGGTAATTTCAACAGGCGATAAAGATATGGCGCAACTAGTTACGCCGCATGTTACGTTAATTAATACCATGACAGACGTGGCCATGGATGTTGCCGGCGTTAGTGAAAAATTTGGCGTTCGCCCTGATCAAATTATAGATTACCTTGCCTTAATGGGCGATAAAGTGGATAACATTCCAGGTGTTGTTAAGTGTGGCCCTAAAACCGCGGTTAAATGGTTAGCAGAATACGAAACGCTTGAAGGTGTTATTGCTAATGCTGACAAAGTGAAAGGTAAAATTGGTGAGAACCTACGTGATGCGCTAGAGCAATTACCTTTATCTTATCAATTAGCAACCATTAAGTGTGATGTTGAATTAGAGCAAACAGCAGGCGAATTAGCCGCTGGTGAGCCTGATGTGGCGGCATTAACAGAGCTATACACTAAATATGAATTAAAACGCTTACTTGCCGATCTTGGTAATGGCGATAAAGCTAGCGCTGCTACTGACAGTAAAGCTAAATCAGGCGCTGCTAAATCAGCCACAGTAAGCACAGAGAGCGCAGCAGAAGTAACAGCTGTTGAAGTAGCGCAAAGTCAATACGATATTATTTTTGATAAAGCATTATTCAATGAATGGTTAGTAAAACTGCAAGGCAGTGGTACTTTTGCTTTTGATACCGAAACCACCAGTGTTGATTACATGAAAGCCGAGTTAGTCGGCGTATCATTCGCTATTGAGGCAGGTAAAGCTGCTTATGTACCATTAACTCATGATTATGAGGGTGCACCAGAGCAACTTGATAAAGACTGGGTTCTGGCACAATTAAAGCCTTTATTAGAAAGTAAAATCATTAAAAAAATTGGTCAAAATCTTAAGTATGACGCTAACGTATTAAGCCATTACGATATTGAATTACAGGGTATTGATTTTGATACCATGATCGAGTCATATTGCTATAACAGTGTTGCTACGCGTCATAATATGGACGCTCTAGCACTTAAGTATCTTGATTATAAAACGGTGCATTTTGAAGATGTTGCAGGCAAAGGTGCTAAACAATTAACCTTTAATCAAATTGATATTGAAAAAGCTGGTCACTACGCCGCCGAAGATGCAGACATCACTTTACGTTTACATCAGGCTATTTTCCCTGCGTTAGCGCAAACGCCTTCAATACTTAGTGTATTTACTGATATTGAAATGCCGTTGTTAGCAGTGCTAGCGAAAATGGAGCAAACCGGCGTATTAATTGACAGTGATGTTTTAGCGGATCAAAGCTTTAGTTTAGGGCAGCGTTTAGATGAGCTAGAAATTGAAGCCCATAACTTAGCTGGAAAAAGCTTTAATTTAGGTTCACCAAAGCAATTACAAGAGATTTTATTTGAAGAATTAAAAATCCCGGTCATCAAAAAAACACCAAAAGGCGCACCTTCTACAGCAGAAGAAGTGCTGCAAGAGTTAGCTCTTGATTATCCTTTACCTAAAGTTATTTTAGAAAACCGTGGCTTAAGTAAACTTAAATCCACTTACACAGATAAATTGCCGTTAATGGTAAGCGAAAAAACAGGTCGTTTGCATACATCGTATCATCAAGCAGTTACTGCAACGGGGCGTTTATCTTCAACCGATCCAAACCTACAAAACATTCCAATTCGTAGTGAGCAAGGTCGTAAAATTCGCCAAGCGTTTATTGCCCCTAAAGATCACAAGATTGTCGCCATCGATTACTCGCAAATTGAATTACGTATTATGGCGCATTTATCAAACGACAAAGGCTTAGTTAACGCTTTTAGTGAAGGTAAAGATATTCATAAGGCTACCGCAGCAGAAATTTTTGCGGTTGATCTTGATGAAGTAACAACCGATCAACGTCGAAGCGCTAAAGCGATTAACTTTGGTTTAATTTACGGTATGTCTGCGTTTGGTTTAGCTAAACAGCTAAATATTGGTCGTCAGCAGGCGCAAGAATATCAAGACAAATACTTTCAACGCTACCCAGGTGTATTAACTTACATGGAAGACACTCGTCAACAAGCGAGTGAGCAAGGTTATGTTGAAACCATTTTTGGTCGTCGTTTATATTTACCTGACATTAATGCTAAGAATGGTATGCGTAAAAAGGCGGCAGAGCGAGCAGCAATCAATGCGCCAATGCAAGGAACGGCTGCTGATATCATTAAAAAAGCTATGCTATCAGTTCATGAATGGATTGAAGCACAAAATGATGTTCGCATAAAAATGACCATGCAAGTGCACGATGAATTGATTTTTGAAATTCACCAAGACATTGTTGAAGAAACTACGCAAAAGTTAGTAACCTTAATGAATAACGCTGTTGAGCTGAGTGTGCCATTAATTGCCGAGTTTGGTATTGGTGATAACTGGGATGAAGCGCACTAACTACAAACAATTTATCATCTAGTGATTAGTCAAAAATAACTGATTAACTATAGAAAACAAAAGGCAGTAACTCATTTATATATACTGAGTTACTGCCTTTTTTGTTGCTACATTCACTATGACTTGGGTTTATAACATTTCATATAAAGAAGTTATCACTTAGACGGTATGTGCGACATTATAAACTAGCCAAGAACTCCTCATGACTAGGTAATTTATCGACTGTGTTATTAATGATCATTTTTAAATGAGTCGTTAAGTCGCGTAGTTGCTCATCTGTTAAGTTATCCGCCAGCGGGTGGTGATCTTCAGGCGTGATCCCTTGACCCACCATAACTTGTTGCCACGCGACTTCAGCAAACAAATCATCATATTCTCTAAATACCTTACCTGTTTTCTTAAACAAGGCTATTTTTTCACGTAAAGTGTCAGGAATATCCATGCGTTGGCAAGTTCGCCAAAACTCGCTGTCGTTACGTTCATTTAATTTGTAATGCAAAATAATAAAATCACGAATTTTTTCGATTTCGATACGTGACTGTCGATTAAATTCAGTCACTTCTTCGTCATTAATGCCGTTATGTGGAAAATTTTTCACTAAACGAATGGCGGCGGTTTGAATAAGATGAATACTGGTGGACTCTAACGGCTCTAAAAAGCCGCTAGATAAACCAATACTTATAACATTTTTATGCCATTGTTTTAGGCGACGCCCTGTTCTAAACGGAATTGCCCTTGGCTCAGCTAATGGTTTACCGTCTAAGTTTGCTAATAATGTTTCTTTAGCCTGTTCGTCGGTCATATGCTTGCTGGAATAGACAATACCATTGCCGATACGATGTTGTAGCGGAATGCGCCATTGCCAGCCAGCATCATGCGCTGTTGAACGAGTATAAGGTGTGATTTTATCGACAGACTCACAAGGGACTGCCATAGCGCGATCACATGGTAACCAATGCGACCAATCTTCAAAGCCGGTATTTAGTGTTTTTTCAATTAATAAAGCATGTAAACCGGTACAATCGATAAATAAGTCACCGGTAATTTTTTGTTGATCTTCAAGGGTGACGCTGTCAATGCTGCCATCATCTTGATTGACATTAACTTTGTTGATGGTACCTTCAATGCGAGTGACGCCTTTGGCTTCACTAAAGCGGCGTAAAAGCTGTGCATATAAACTGGCATCAAAGTGATAAGCGTAAGCAAGGCCTGGTAAAGTGGTGCCTTCAATATGTGGTAATTTAGCAAACTTGCCTTTTTTAGCTGCCTGATAATTTAACGAGTAATCCCATAAGCTAGAATCATCACCATTTTGTAAGCTTTTTACCCAATAATGCGAAAAGTCACAAAACGGAAAGCTTTTTCCAATAGAGCCAAAAGCGTGCATATAGCTGTCGCCTTTTTGCTTCCAATTCTCAAATTCTATGCCGAGTTTAATTGTCGCTTTGGTTTCTTTAATAAAAGTATTTTCATCAATACCCAAGGCATTATTAAAGTTTATGATTGGCGGTATGGTGGCTTCGCCAACGCCGATAATGCCAATTTTATCAGACTCAATTAAGGTAATATTAATGGCTTTACCAATAATTTTTGCCAGCAATGACGCGGTGATCCAACCGGCTGTGCCACCACCGACAATGACAACATTCTTGATATGTTTGTTATGCATTAACTTTCCTCGGTTTTTTATTTGTTAATTTATGTGAGTTAGTTCATGTGCGTTTGTTCATTTTTCAGTATAGATAAAAAAGCCCTCGCAATGGTTTATTACAAGGGCTTTAAATCTTCAATTACTTTAACTTAAGCTTAGCTTACATTCTGTAAGTAAAGCCAAGTAAATATGATTTACCATAGTCTTGGTAGTCACGAACTTGCAAACTGTTATCGCCACTGGTTGACACAAATGGTTCATTAGTTAAGTTAGCACCACTAAACGATACCGACAAACCATCTAAAGAGGTGAAACCGGCATCACCAAAGTCATAGGCAATTTGTGCATCCCAAATGGTTTCGCCTTGGATATCTACTTGTACGGTGTCAAAACCTAAGCCGTAAACATCGCCTTTAAAGTCTTCACGTGAACGCATGTTTGCACGTATTTGTAGACCATCACGCTCATAATAAAACGTTACGCTAGCAATGCTTTCAGATAAGCCAGGAAGGTCAAATTCATTACCATTTTGGTCTGTAATATTTTGACTAATACTGGTGTAACTCGAGTTTACACCAAAACCTTCTAAGCTTTCATGGAACACTTTAAGTGGTAGGGCAAGTGTTAATTCATAACCCCACATGTCACCGCTACCGCCATTTACTTTACCTGTAGCAGTACCGGTACTTGTTGCTGGTAATTCTCCAGTTGCAGGATCATTAATACCAGTCATATCAATTTCATAAGCACCATCAAAAATCCACTGGGTTATATCTTTATAAAATACAGCCGTTGAGAAGTAACCTTCATCACTGAAGTAGTTTTCATAAGTTAAATCGTAACCAGTCGCTTCTTTTGGTTCAAGTTCTGGGTTACCACCTGAAACGGCCCAAAAATTACCATTGTCATCTGGGGTATCATTGTATTCAGCGGCAATCGATGCATTCATTTCATCCATACGAGCACGAGAAATAGTTTGTGCTGCGCCGAAACGAACCATTTGGTTTTCAGCCACTTGTAATGACAAGTTCAAGCTTGGTAAAAAGTTTGAATAATCATGAGCAACATTGGTTGGTATACCAACAACTAACCCGTCATCATTAACAGTATATGCTGAACCTTGTGATGATTGATCTGTATATATGTAACGACCACCAATATTACCCGTTAAAGCAAGGCCAAATAATTCAGTATCAATATTCGCTTGTAAATAAGCAGAAGTGATACTTTCTGATACCAACCAAGATTTATTTTCATGCTTAGGATCAGTTAAACTTTCTTTGGTTAAATTATAGTAACCATCGTCAATTAAACCTTTAGTGTTATAGGCGATTGCATTGCCCATACCAATAAAGTCTAAATTCACTGTGCCTTCACGATACTGCTCTGGCACGATGAGTGTGTTTGGATAAACATCCAAGGTCATGTAGTAACCTTCAGATTTTTTTGTTTTATCGCGGTTACGATAAGACAAACCATAACCAATACTATCAATAAAGCCATTATCAAGTGACGTAGTTGCTGCAAGTCTTAAGGTATATAACTCGTCATCAATTGTTGGTGTGTTGATGAAACCATCTTGTCCATCACTTGGCACACTATTACCATTACCCCAACTTAATGGACCACCTAATTGAATTAAGTCGTAATCTGCGTAGTTTATTTCATGGGTAAATTTTGCACCAGAGTTACCACTTTCTAAGTTATAAGTTAAATTATCAGCCAAGCCTTGATCGTCGCCACGGCCAGTACCTGAGTAACTTTCAACCGAATAAA
The DNA here is from genome assembly GCF_002843355.2 of Colwellia echini. Lineage (GTDB taxonomy): Bacteria > Pseudomonadota > Gammaproteobacteria > Enterobacterales > Alteromonadaceae > Colwellia > Colwellia echini. The sequence goes on along the minus strand of NZ_PJAI02000008.1, from coordinate 71,217 downwards.
TATCGCGATCTACTTGTGAGTAACTCACATCAAATTCTAAGGTGGTGTTAATCGTCATTTCATATTCAGCATTAAAACCATATGCCTGCATGATTGCATCACGATCTTCAAAATCGTTACGTACTAAAAGGCGTTGTCCGTCAGTGCCGCCGCTAGTAATAAACCCTGTTTCAGGGTCTACTGTATCGGCAGATAAAGTACCTTGCCCCCATGCAAATGGAATTTCAATACCACGTAAACGTTTATGATCTTTATAATTTACATATAAGGCATCAAACGTCATTAATAATTCATCAGTTGGTGCTGATTCAATAACCAACATGGTTGAATCACGATCTAACGTTGAAGAACGCACGAATGGTTTTGCGCCACCTAGCATTGAGAAGTTTTCACCATCAACTTCAAAATCAGGGTAGCCCCAAGATTCCCAACGTTTTTCTTGGTTTGGTGAACTCATAGTGTTGTAAGCAATAGCTACACCTAAAGTATCATCTAAAAATTTATCTAAATAAGAGAAAGTGCCACGAAATCCTGAGTCATCGCCATCGGGATTTAATTTATCAAAGCTGGTTTTTTCGTATTGGGCATTGAACTGAATAATGCGTTCGTCTTGGGCTAAAGGCTTGATAGTTTCTAAGTTAATAACACCGGCAATGCCTTCTGCTTCAATTGAGGCGTTAGGTGTTTTATAAACAGTAACCGCTGACATTACTTCAGACGGGTATAAATCAAATTCAACACCACGGTTATCGCTGATAGAAACTTGTTCACGACCGTTAAATGTTGTACCACTTTCGTTTTCACTGAAACCACGAACACTTACACGACTTGAACGACCGTCTAAACGTTGTGAAGTTAAACCAGGTAAACGAGCAATAGTTTCTGCAATTGATGAATCAGGTAATTTACCTATGTCTTCTGCGGTTATAGCTTCTACAACGCTTGATGAAAAGCGTTTAGTATTGATTGATTCAACGATACTGCCACGAAGGCCTTTAACCTGAATTACTTCAACGTCAGCTTTTTCTGCTTGATATGATGCCGCATCAGCTTTTTGTTCTTCGGTTTCTTCTGCAAAAGTAGGCGTACTTAATGCGATTAGGCCACTTGAAAGTAGTGCTAGCGTTAATTTATTTTGTTTGAATTTTAACATTATATGTTCTCCCCAAATCATCCATGTCAGCTATTTTTTCAGTGATCCGCACTGATAATTTTTGTTTGTTTTATGTTAGTAATTATTTGTAACCATTCATGTTGAATGGATAACTTAATATAAAGCGCTAATCTTGCTAATAATAGACGATGCATACGTATTCAAAATATCGATGCGACGAGTATTACTGCTAAAAACCAAAACTAAAAATAGCTATGAACGTTAGGTAAAATAATTTTAGGTTAGCATTTTAATTAACAAAAAATTAAGCGTTAGTTTGTAAATAACCTCCTAAGTGTAGAAGTTAAAACTATATTAAACAATGTGTTAGTATTTTATTTTGAGCTGTGGGTAGTGGTAAGATGAATATGTATTAGGTAGTGGATGTTTAATTATTTCTATAATTACTTTTAATTAAGGAAGGAGACTTTTGTGTGTAAAAATTATACTTTTGAATACGTATGCATAATTGCTTGTTGACTGTGATGTAGAGCAGATATTGAATTTATTGCATTAATTCGATGCTTTAAAATGTTATTTTTTATCACTTTAAGATTTAAGGAATGGAACGAAAAACCTGAATTTAAGTTCATCTAAGCCACTAGAGTATAATTTTCAGTTAATCTATCGCTGAAATATTTGTGCAATAAAAGTACTATAAAACCGCAATCAAATCGAAATAAATAGTTCAAATAAGCATGCTACTTTTGCTATAAATTAGTGAATTGGACATGTTAATGGAAGAAACAAATAGCATAGCAATTACCATAGAAATCGCACAAATTATCGCAATTTTTGGGTTAATAATATATCTGCTTAATAAAATTCGCATTCGTTTAGCATTATCAAAAGCTAAACACCCATCACTTAGAGGCCACAGTAAATGGTCTCGTCGGTTAGCTAAACAAGTTAAATTTTTTGAATACAAAGAAGACAGCTACTTTGCGGTAGATGGCGCACCAATCAATATAGCAACACAACGTAAACAAGCATTTCATCAGTTAAAAGATCGAATGGCGGCGCAATCTCCCAAAACAATTGAGTTTTCATACGGCCTGCAGCAAAGCGTGTCTGATTTACAATTCACTAGTAATTATCGGGTGCCCTTCCCATTTAGAAATCAGTTACCTCAACCTTTTACCTTAAGTAATATTGTTAAAGAAACGCAAGGCACGAAAATTAAAGACTTAGACGGTAACTGGCGTTATGACCTTTCAGGCTCATATGGAGTGAATGTTTTTGGCTATGATTTTTATAAAAGCTGCATTTCAGCAGGTAGTAAACGTGTTGCTGAATTAGGACCTGTATTAGGGCCATATCATCCAATTATTGCTGAAAATGTTGATTTTATTAAGCGTATATCAGGTCTTGAAGAAGTGTCGTTTCACATGTCGGGTACTGAAGCAGTAATGCAGGCAGTTAGGCTTGCTCGATATAACACCGGAAAAAAATATTTAGTTCGCTTCTGTGGTGCTTATCATGGCTGGTGGGACGGAGTGCAGCCTGGTGTTGGTAATCAACGAGACGTAAATGACGTTTACACCTTAAACGACCAAAGCGAGCAAACCCTGCATGTTTTATCTACACGCAATGACATCGCTTGCGTATTAATTAATCCGCTACAAGCTTTTCATCCTAATGCTGATTCAGCTTCGGATGTTGGCTTAATTGGTAGTTTACGCGCCACCAATTTTAACAAAGCCGCTTATAGCGATTGGTTAAAACGTATTCGAGAAATTTGTACACAAAGAAACATAGTACTTATTTTTGACGAAGTGTTTACCGGGTTTCGCTTGGGTTATCGCGGCGCACAACAGTATTTTGATGTACAAGCAGACATGGTGACTTACGGTAAAACTATTGGTGGAGGTTTGCCCATAGGCGTTGTTGCTAGTAGCCATGCGTTAATGAAACGCTATAAAGATAAACAACCCGCGCATGTGTCATTAGCGCGTGGCACGTTTAATTCACATCCTTATGTGATGGCAGCAATGAATGAATTTTTAACTCGCATTCAACAGCCTGACATTCAACAACAATATAAAAATATTGAATCGGTATGGGATAAACGTGTTGCTAAGTTTAACCAATGTTTGCAACAAGCCGATTTACCTTTAAAAATAACCAATATGCAAAGTATTTTGTCGGTTATTTATACCAAACCTAGCCGTTATAACTGGATGTTTCAGTTTTATTTACGTGCTAACCAATTAGAGCTGAGCTGGATTGGTAGCGGCAGAATGATTATGAGCTTCGATTTTACCGACGCAGACTTTGACCAAGTTATTGAACAATTTATCACTGCGGCGCAACAAATGGCAGCAGACGGTTGGTGGTGGCAATCAAGCACTTTAACCAATAAAAGCATAAAACAGCAGTTTGTATACGACATGGTATCGGCATATTCACCGTTGCTGGCTAAGTTTTTTCCTAGCCCGTTAATGTTAAAAACAACTAAGGCAGTTAAAACGCTTAAGTCAGTTAACACGGTAAAAAGTAGCTAAACAATATAATTAATGAACAGCACACTAACCAAACATTCAAGCTAAGCACTCTAACTGAGAGTGAAAAAGGGAAGTTAATGAATAATTCAAAGACATCTATACCAGCTGAACAATTTAGTACGCCAATAACTTGCGACTTTCGCTTATCATTAAAAAATGAATTTGAAAAATTCTTAACTGAACAAAAATCTAAGTATTCGCCAGAAAATTGCTTAACCCTTGATTTACATTGCCATGATCATAACAGCGATATACCTGACGAATTATGGGGGCGTATTTTACGCTTGCCTGAAACATGGTTGAAAACCAAAAAGCTAGCTAAATTACTAAAGAAAAATAACTGCGATGTATTTACGGTAACCAATCATAACAATGCTCGTTCATGTTGGGATTTAATTGCCAAGGGCGAAGATGTATTAGTTGCTGCAGAATTTACTTGCTACTTCCCCGAATATGATTTGTTTATACACGTATTAACCTATGGTTTTAATAAAGAGCAAGAAACTATATTAAATGAGTTACGTAGTGATGTTTATAGTTTTTTAAAATACGCCGCTAAAAATGACATTCCAGTAATACTTCCGCATCCGCTTTATTTTTATACTCGAAATGAAAAAATAGATATTGGCTTATTCGAAAAATTTGCCGTTATTTTTTCACGCTTTGAAGTATTAAATGGGCAACGTGATTTATGGCAAAGTGTATTAACTTTGAATTGGGCACAAAGCCTAACGAGTGAAAAAATTATTGCTTATGCCGCTAAACATGACTTGAATCCTTATGATTTTGCTGTTGATCCCTACCAAGATAAAATATTAACCGGTGGCTCTGACGATCATACCGGTATTTTTGCTGGTCAATGTGGTTCAAAGTTATATGTTGAAAACCTACAACAACGTTTGAAAACACAAAGCGCGTCATCACTCGCCCTTGAAGCTATTAAAAAAGGTAATGTTGCAGTATTTGGCCAAGTGGCTGAAAACGAGAAATTAAATATCGCATTGCTTGATTATTTCTCACAGGTTGCCACTAAAATAGAAGACCCAGGTTTTTTCCGTATTATGTTACACCGCGGCTCTCCGTTAGATAAAGTAGGCTGTTTTGCGGTAAGTAATATTTTGCTTGAAATGCAAAAAAATAAATATGCGATGAAGTTCTTTGGATTTATCCATGATGCGATGCAAGGTAAAAAACCGAGTAAATTAATTAAATGGAATGTACCTAAAAAGTTTCGTTTTTGTATTGAATATTTAGAACAAATAGCCGAAAGCAAAAAACATTCGCCAGAAGCTTTTGCCACAACCGTTAATTCATCAATAAATGGTTTGTTCACTCGTTTGAACGAACATATAGCAGACAGTATTGAAGGTGTGCTTGCCAATAACAAAGGGCCAAAACTAGAAAGCTTCACCACAGAAGAAATAACTCGTAAATTTGAAATTCCTAGCCAACTTACAGCCCTATTTTTAGGGAGCAGCAAGGGGCAAGACAACCTCAGTAATATCAATATTGAAAAATTGTTAGATAAAGTCTCTTTCCCTTTTTTAATTACTACGCTATTAGCTGCAGCATCTTTAGCTTCAACTCGTGTTTTGTATCAAAACCGAGTATTGCTTAACGATTTTTCCAAGCAAATAGGTAAAAATAGCCACCCCAAACGCGCTTTGTATTTAACTGACACTTTGCGTGATAAAAACGGTGTATCTAATTCACTTTCAGGAAAATTAGCGGAAGCACAAAGAGCTAATTTACCCATCGACTTTCTGGTGTGTGATAACCATATAATGCCTGAACCGCATTTATATGTGGTTAAACCCATCACTACCTTTATGGTGAAAAAGTTTGGCGAACAAGAAATTCGTATTCCTGATTTGATGGCCATTGCGCAAATATTCTACCAAGGAGGTTACGACCGTATTATTTGCTCTACCGAAGGGCCTATGGCGTTAGTGTCGTTGTTTTTACAACAAATGTTTAACGTACCTAACTACTTTTTTATGCACACCGATTGGATTGATTTTATTAAGCATGGTACAGAATTAAATCAATATGAACGTGATCGGGTACGCCGTTTAATGCGCGCCTTGTATAACCGCTTTGACGGTATATTTGTGTTAAATAGCGAGCATCAGCAATGGCTTAGTAGTCACGAAATGCAACTTGATGAAGATAAAATATTTTTAACCGCGCATCACACGCAAGCAAGAAACCAACGCATAGTTAAACGCAATAAAAGCGACATAGTGCTAGGCGCAAATCAAGATACGCCAATTTTATTTATTGCTTGTCGAATCAGCAAAGAAAAAGGTTTGTTTGACCTACCTGTGATAATCGCCAAAGCCAAAGAAAAAATACCTAACCTTAAATTAGTGATAGCTGGCTCAGGGCCTGCGACTGATGAGTTGAAAATAGCCCTTAGTGAAGTAATGCCAGACGCTACATTTTTAGGTTGGCAAAGCAAAGAGCAAATGGCTGCGCTGTATTTAAGCTTAGATTTATTTATTTTTCCGTCAAAATTCGACACTTTTGGTAATGTGATTTTAGAATCATTTGTACACGGTATGCCAACCTTGGCATATAACTGTAAAGGGCCGAAAGATATAATCGAGCATGGTAAAAATGGCTTTTTATGTGAAACAAAGGCTGATATGGCCGCTGCTGTTGTTGAGTTTTTCCAATCCGAAAACTTGCAAAAAACAATGCGCGACAATGCGTTTATTCGTGCAGGAGAATACCAAGCAGAGCCCATTATGAGTGCCTTTATGGCTAATGTTGGCTTAGATATCCCAGAGGGTTATAACTTAGCTACAGACAAAGCAAACAACAGTGTTGGTAACTCGACAAATGCAACATCGGAGCTACACTTTGCGCCGCCTATAGCCAGTTTGATTGCAGACATAAAAGATCAACAATCTATAGAAATAGAGCCGATAAAGCAAAGGACGGTTGCTTAATATGGATATAGCTAATAACGATAAAAGTAGCACCGCAACTAGTCCTGAAAATAGCTCTATTAATAGCAATATAAGTAGCGAGATAAGTAGCTCTATAAATAGTTATGAAATAAAAAATCAGCAGCAAGAAACATCAAAGCTAACTAAATCAGAGCAGTTAAATTTTTTACTCACTAACCGCATTCCGCGCCGATATTTAACTTTATTTATGGGCTGGTTCAGCAAAATTGAACAGCCATTGGTAACTAAACTGTCGATTATGTTGTGGAAAGTTTTTGCTGAAGATTTAAAACTTGAAGACGCTAAAAAATCGTCGTTCAGCAGTTTGAATGACTGTTTCACCCGTGAATTAAAACCAGGTTTACGTCCGGTTGATAACGATATAGATATAGTGACCAGCCCATGTGATGCCATTGTTGGTGAGTGCGGTGAAATAGACGGGAAAACGGTATTTCAAGCTAAAGGCTTTCCTTATGAAATAAGTGAATTAATTCCTGACTTTCATCTTAATAACAAATACAAAAACGGTAAGTTTATCACTCTACGTTTGAAATCGAGTATGTATCATCGTTTTCATGCGCCAATTGAATGCGAAGTGAAAAGCGTCACTTATATTTCAGGTGATACATGGAATGTAAACCCGATCACCTTAAAGCGCATTGAACGATTATTTTGCCGGAATGAACGTGCAGTAATTGAACTTAAAACGCCACATAAAAGCCATAGCATTACACTGGTGCCTGTTGCTGCTGTGCTAGTTGCTTGTATGAAATTTAACTTTCTCAAAGATGCGTTAAACCTTAAATATAAAGGCCCCAATAAATTGGAATGTAACGCATCATTTAACAAAGGAGATGAGATGGGATATTTCGAACATGGCTCTACTATTATTTTGTTCGCCACTGCTAATTATGAGCTGTGTGAAGGCATTACTAGTGGAACTAGAGTAAACATGGGGCAAGCGTTATTAATGGGGCATGATGAGAAAATGACAGAGGTTAATTGAACTGATAGCGAAAAAGAACTAAGTGAATAGCGAATTAAGCAACTAAATAGTAACTAAACAATTTTATTATTACTCAAAGGATGATTTATGACATTTTTAGAAGAATTACAAAAACAACGCTGGGATGATCACCGCTTTTATCATCATAATCGCATCAATCAATTTCTACACTTGTTAAGCGCTTGCTGTTTTGTAGCAAGTTATATTCTTATTTTTTACTCTCCAGCTGCGGCAGCGCTTGTTGGTTGGTTGTTATCAATGACCTTACGTCAAACAGGGCATTTCTTTTTTGAGCCAAAAACCTATGACAAAGTCAATGAAGCAACGCATGACTATAAAGAAAGTATAAAAGTAGGGTACAACCTACAGCGCAAAGTGGTGTTGTTATCTATTTGGGCTGCTGCGCCTGTGGTTTTATACTTTAGTCCTAATCTGTTTGGTTTACTTGATGTAAGCGGCGTAACGTTTGAGCAATATCTAAATCACGTTGCACTATCATGGTTGTTTATTGGTTTTGGCGCCATTATTTTTCGTACGCTGCACTTGTTCAAATTAATGGGTGTGCAATCAGGCTGTGTATGGTTTTGCAAAATTGTTACCGACCCATTTCATGACATTAAAATTTATTACAAATCACCATACTATCTTCTTAAAGGTGAAATGTATGATGAAATGACTGATTGGTATGAGGAAACACCAAAAGAAACAGTTAAAGCGGCTTAATATGCATTACCACGCGGAGCGTGGGAACGAAGGTGATTAAGAGCTAGGCTCTAGGTAAAAAACTAGGGGCTAGCCCCTAAAGCCTAGGGTATAGTCTCTAAACCTTAAGCGTTTGAATAGCGTTCTTTATTACCTAGCCAACGATGGATCAATGCTTGTGCGTAATCAGGGTACTGGCGTGATAATAAATAGGCTTTTTGTTTTATTTCAGGAATTAAATAACCATCTCGTAATAAATCGGCAATTTTCAAGTCAGCTAAACCCGTTTGTTTAGTACCGAGTAATTCTCCTGGGCCGCGTATTTCTAAATCTTTTTCGGCGATAACAAAACCATCATTACTTTCACGCAAAACAGCTAAACGTTTGGTCGCGGTTTTTGATAACGGTGCTTTGTATAGCAATACACAGAAAGAAGCAACCGAGCCACGACCAACACGACCACGTAATTGATGCAGCTGCGCTAAGCCTAATCGCTCAGGATTTTCAATTACCATTAAACTAGAGTTAGGCACGTCTACGCCTACTTCAATTACCGTAGTAGCAACAAGTAAATGTAAATCACCTTTTTTGAAAGTGTCCATCACTTGTTGTTTTTCCGCGGCTTTCATTCGCCCATGGACTAAGCCAATTTTCAGCTCGGGTAGTTGTTCTTGTAATAATAACGCAGTGTCTTCAGCGGCTTGGCATTGTAAAACCTCAGACTCTTCAATCAGTGTACACACCCAATAAGCTTGTCTGCCATCTTCAACACAGCCTTTACGAATACGTTCAACTACGTCATCGCGGCGTAAATCAGGCAATGCAACAGTGTTGATTGGTGTTCTACCGGGTGGTAGTTCATCAATAATAGACGAGTCTAAATCGGCATAAGCTGTCATCGACAAGGTGCGCGGAATTGGCGTTGCAGTCATAATTAATTGATGCGGATATTTGTTCTCGAATACGCCTTTTTCACGTAGTGTTAAACGCTGATGCACACCAAATTTGTGTTGTTCATCAATAATCACTAACACCATATTTTTAAAAATCACATCAGCTTGAAACAACGCATGGGTGCCAATAACCATTTGCATTTCACCGCTGGCAATTTGCTCTAAGGCGATGCGTTTGGCTTTTACTTTTGTTTTGCCTGCGAGCCAACCTACATTAATATCAAGGTCGGTAAACCAGTTAGCAAAGTTAATGGCGTGTTGTTCAGCGAGTATTTCAGTCGGCGCCATTAGCGCGACTTGATAACCCTCACTTATTGCAGTTAACGCAGCAAGTGCTGCCACTAAGGTTTTACCTGAGCCAACATCACCTTGTACTAAGCGCATCATGGGCTGAGTTTTAGCGAGATCGACTTTTATTTCACCGACCACACGGCTTTGCGCATTGGTTGGTGTAAAGGGTAAAGACTTGAGAAATTTTTGCGTAACTTTATCATCACCAACTAACGACAATGCTTCATGTACATCACTACTTTGTCTGAGCTTAAGCATGCTTAAGTTATGGGCGAGTAACTCTTCTTTGATCAGTCGTTGTTGCGCAGGGTGGCGACCTTGTTCTAATTGTTCGATAGAAACATTAGGTGGCGGACGGTGAATGATTTTTAACGCTTCACTTAACGAGTATTGTTCATCAAAAATATCGCTTGGCAGTAACTCTTCTACTTGGCCGCGTTCAAGGCGTATTAGCGCTTGCTCGGTTAAGCTGCGTAGTGATATTTGTCTTAAACCGTCGGTGCTTGGATAAACAGGGGTTAAGGTTTCTTCGGCTTGAGTTAACTCTCTATCATCATCAAGAGATTTATATTCAGGATGGACTATTTGAAAGCTACGAGGGCCGCGTTTAACTTCACCATAACAGCGTATGGTTTTACCAATAGAAAGGCTATTTTTTTGATTAGCAGTAAAGCTGAAAAAACACAGTTGGATGCTGCCTGTGCCGTCATGCAAAGTAACCACTAACATACGGCGTTTGCCTTGTGTTATTTGGCTATCGGTTATCTCACCTATAATATTAGTTGATAAACCAACTGATAATTCGCGCACGGTACTAACGCGCGTTTTGTCTTCATAACGAAGAGGAAGGTGAAAGAGAATATCTTGCACAGATAGCAAGCCAATTTTAGCGAGTTTCTCAGCTAAACTTGGCCCAACACCTTTAAAGGAACTTAACGGAACTTGTGATAATTTACTTAGCGCTTCCAATGCCATAAATAACTCTTATTATTTAAAAATCATCAAGATAGTAACGTTCAGATTAGTTAATCGTCAATCTGTTGCCAAGCTTTTTTGTTCATTTGCATTTTTTGCCACCAATCATCACTAGCAACAATTTGACCGTCTTCATCAATTTCAGGGTAAGGCAAACCTTTGCGCTGACAAGCTTCAGCAAAAATAGGGTGACCACCTTCAAATAAAGTACGCTGACGACGCTCATGACTTAAACGTGGCGTATTATACATACCAGCAGCAACACGCTGGCGCTGGGCTTCGTAAAGAACAACAGAACAAGCAACAGACACATTTAATGACTGCACCATGCCAACCATAGGAATAACAATGTCTTGATCGGCAAGTTCTAACGCAAGTTTAGAAGCGCCGAATTTTTCTTGTCCTAAAATAATTGCAGTTGGTTTGGTGTAGTCAATCTCTCTAAAATCAACCGCAGTATCAGATAAGTTAGTTACTAAAACCTGCATGCCTTGTGCCTTTAATGCGGCAATAGCGTCAGCGGTTTTACTATAGTTATGCACATCAATCCAGTTTTGGCTACCAGCGGCACTACCACCACGCACCTCGGCTTCTTCACTTTTCCAAACGGCGTGTACATCGCTAATACCGATGGCGTCACAAGTACGTACTACCGCAGCTAAGTTATGGGATTTGTGTAAACCTTCCATACAAACCGTTAAGTCTGGCTGGCGAGTGTCTAACATGGTGTTAATACGAGCTAATCTTTCTGGAGTCATTTTTGAATAATCTTTAAAATAATTTTGAGCTATTATGTGATTCTACTGATCATTTAAACTTAAGTACTTTAACCAAGTTTGGTCAGTTAAATAGGCAAAATGAATGCTATTTAGGCAAAGCCGTCAAGCTGTGAGTTCATGGAGCTTATGTCTATAAGTGACTTGAACGAACAGCGCCGACTAAATAACATTCATGAAGCATATTTTTAGTCAACGCTAGGAACTTCCATAACCCCGTCAATCTCTATTTCAACGTCTTTAGGTAATTTAGACACCTGAATCGCTGCTCTTGCAGGGTAAGGCTGTACAAAGTAGCGGCTCATTATTTCGTTAACTGTGGCAAAGTTACCTAAGTCAGTTAAGAAAATGTTTACTTTTACCATGTCGTTAATGCCGCCACCCGCTGCTTCACAAACGGCAACTAGGTTTTTAAATACTTGCTCGGCTTGCTCAGCAAAACCACCGGCAATAACTTCCATAGTTTCTGGCACTAAAGGAATTTGACCCGATAAGTAAACCGTGTTGTTAACTTTAACCGCTTGGCTATAAGGGCCGATTGCGCTTGGTGCTTTGTCTGTACTGATAATGCTTTTCATAATACTTCCAATAATATAATTTATAATAATACCCATTGAAATAATGGGTCATCATTTAAGTAGCCTAATATCAAACCGTATAATTGGTTTTGATAACAAATAACAACAGCCAATAAACACGAGTTGTGTGTACCGGCTGGAATATTATCTGAGGCGATTGTCACTTACTGTTATGTTCAGTGACATTTTGTAGTGATTTAGTAATCTATTAGTAATTTAGTAGTCATCAACTAGTGAATTACTGATTACTTATTTCGGATGACGCGCTGTACATCAACCAATACTTTAATTTTACGAATGATGTCAGCTAAGTGAATACGGTCAAGACAGGTTATTTCCATATCGATAACATATAAGCCCGCATCTTTTTCACCCGAGTTTAAGCTGTGTACATTTGAGCCGCATTTTGCCACAACATTGGTAAGTAATGCTAACGCACCTTGATGGTTAACAATTTCTATACGTAATTTAGCAATAAATTCTTTGTCGATATCGCTATCCCATTTTACTGGGAATAAGCTACGTTGCTCATGACCTTTAATATTACGGCAACCTTGTTGATGTACCATTAAGCCTTTACCAGGACTGAGGTAAGCTAAAATGGCATCACCAGGAATAGGGCGACAACATTTACCGTAACTAACCAACATTCCCTCGGTACCTTTAATTGGCATTTTGGCTTTTTGGCCAGTCGATGTAATTTGGTTATCTTCTGTAAAACCATCGGTTAATTGCCTTGCAACGCCAATACTTAATGCATTACCTAACCCAATATTAGTGAGTAATTCATCAAAATTTTTGTAGCCACTTTGCTTAACTACAGCATCTATTTTTTCTTGGGCTAAGTCTTTTAACTTGGTTTTACCTAGAGCGTGAGATAATAAACGTATGCCTAACGCATGTGAATCATCTTTTTCACTACTTCTTAAATAGGTTCTGATTTGTAAGCGGGCTTTAGCGGTTACTACAAAGTTTAACCAAGTGGCATTAGGACGTGCCGACTTAGAGGTGATAACTTCGATAGTTTGCCCAGACTTTATTGGTTGACTCATAGGGTAAGGTTTACGGTCTACCTTAACGCCAACGCATGAATTACCTACATCAGTATGTACGGCATAAGCAAAATCTATCGCGGTTGCCCCCATAGGTAACTCGATAATACGACCATCTGGGGTAAATACATAAATCTCTTCAGGAAATAAATCAGATTTAACGTTTTCTATAAATTCAAACGAACTACCAGCACTTTGCTGTAATTCTAATAAACTCTGCATCCAACGACGGGCTTTCATTTGCGCGGTGGTACCAGTGTTTTCACCATCTTGTTTATATAACCAATGTGCAGCAACACCTTTGTCTGCCATTTGATCCATATCTTCGTTACGAATTTGAATTTCTACCGGAATACCGTGCGGACCAATTAATGACGTATGCAATGACTGATAACCGTTGGTTTTAGGAATGGCAATATAATCTTTAAAGCGAGTATCTATTGGTTTATATAAATTATGCATAACACCCAATGCGCGATAACAACAGTCTACTTTATCTTCAACTATGATACGAAAAGCATAAATGTCCATTACTTCATTGAACATTAGTTCTTTGTTGAGCATTTTTTTATAAATAGAATAAAGATGTTTTTCACGGCCTTTAACCTGAGCGAGAATGCCACTTTCAGCAAGGCGTGAGGTGATTTCTTTTTGAATATTATCGATAATTGCTTTGCGGTTACCGCGAGCACTTTTTACTGCAGACTTTAAAGCGCGCGAACGCATAGGGTAAAGTGCCTGAAAACCTAACAGCTCTAATTCATTTTTTATATCATGAATACCTAAACGGTTAGCTATTGGCGCGTAAATTTCTAAAGTTTCTCGGGCTATGCGGCGTCGTTTGTCTGGACGTAGTGAGCCTAATGTACGCATGTTATGTGTACGATCGGCAAGTTTAATCAAGATAACGCGAATGTCTTGCACCATGGCAAGTACCATTTTACGGAAGTTTTCCGCTTGCATTTCTTCTTTATTATCAAACTCTAACTTGTCTAGTTTACTCACCCCTTCAACGAGCTCTGCTACGGTATGACCGAACAGTTCAGCGAGTTCATCTTTGGTTACTGGAGTGTCTTCAATCACATCATGTAATAACGCAGCCATCAATGTTTCATGATCTAAGCGCATTTGAGCTAAATTAATAGCCACAGCCACAGGGTGAGTGATATAAGGATCGCCACTTGAGCGCATTTGGCCGTCATGGGCATCACGCGCAACAATATAAGCCTGTTTTAACAGATCAATTTGTACTTTTGATAGGTAAGTAGCGCTAAGTTCTTTTAAAGGTTCAAATAGGTACACCTAATACTCCAAATTGAGGGGAAAGAGGATCATTCTAAAAGCTATTATAGATACAATACGCGGCATCACGCGTTATTTACAAGAAATAATAAAGCTAACTAATGAAAAATAAAATAAGCCAAAGAGGAAATAAAAAACGCGTAACCACTTTCTGTCAATGAAGCAGAGTTAGGTACGCGTTTTTTAAAGGCTTAAGCTAATTTTCTATTTAATTTTGGAAAATTAGTTTTAGCTTAATTCTTCTTGATCTTGTTGACCACCAACAATCGCAGCAACAGCATCTAATTCAGCAGTATCTTGCTGGATTTGTTGTTTACGATCAGAGACGTTCATAATATCTGTAGTAATTAAACCTGCTTCAATTTCACGCAAGGCAAGTACCGTTGGTTTGTCGTTTTCGACTTCAACCAATGGATCTTTTCCGCCCGTTGCAATTTGACGAGCACGACGTGATGCAACTAGCACCAAATCAAAACGATTACCGACTTTTTCTACGGCATCTTCAACAGTTACGCGAGCCATTTGGTCACTCCAACTAAAAATAATATAATAATTTACAAAATAGCTGCGTAGTTTACTGCTCACTCACTAATTAAGCAAGTGATCACTAATGCAACAGTTGGGTTTTATGCTTTTTTATGGTCATTTTCGAGTAATTTACTGAATAATGCTTGTTGGGCAATACTTTGTTGGCGGCATTTTAGACGTTGATTATTGACTATGGTAGTAAGATCGAGCAAAGCTTGATCAAAATCATCGTTGACAATGATGTAATCAAACTCCTTGTAATGAGAACATTCCGCTTGCGCTTGTTCCATACGGCTAGCTATTACTTCTTCGCTGTCTTGGCCGCGGCCTCGTAAACGATTTTCTAGCTCTTCTTTAGACGGCGGACTAATAAAAATAGTAGTTACACTCGGTTTTTTCATGCGAACTTGTTGTGCGCCTTGCCAATCTATATCAAGGAAAACATCAATACCCTGCGCAAGTTGTGCATCTATTGCGGCTTCTGATGTGCCGTAATAATTACCAAATACTTCAGCGTATTCATAAAAAGCATTATTAGCTATTTGTGCTTTAAACGCTTCAACACTAACAAAGTGATAATGTTCGCCATTATTTTCGCCCGGACGTGGATCACGTGTGGTATGAGAAACTGAAACTTGCATAGGTCTTGCTGATGCTAAGCTTTCTGGCTTTAGTAATGCCTTGATAAGGCTTGATTTTCCAGCACCGCTTGGCGCAGAAAGAATAAATAAATTACCGGGAACAATCACAGCGTTTTCCTTGAATACTTTTGAATATGGTTGAGATATATAAAATTAGCTGTATTTTACGCTATTTACATAAAAAAATCTCAGACAGTTTATATCTTGCTGTTTTATTCCTATAACACTTGAAGCGTATTTATTATTTTAAATGGAGATGTTACAACCGCCTTATTTTCCTATTTTAGTTACAGATGCTGTAACATAGTCTTCCTGCTTTATTGATTTGCTTATCTTAGGTGTATTACTTTTAATTATGAATTTACGTTTTATTGTTATTGCGCTTATCGCTATTACTATTGTTGTTATTGCAGCCAGTCAATACGTTTCTCCTGCAGCAAAACCTTTGCTTGCCGATTCTGCTTTAGTTATTCAAACCGATACATTAGTAAGTTATTCGCGTGATATACAGCCTATTCTGGAGCAACGATGTGTTGTTTGTCATGCCTGTTACGACGCGCCCTGTCAATTAAAATTGGGTTCTTTTGAAGGTTTAACTCGAGGTGCGAATAAAGAGCCCGTTTATAATGGTGAGAGATTACTGCAAGCGAATTTAACGCGTTTGTTTGAAGACGGCCATACAGTGCCAGAGTGGCGAGAGAAAGACTTCTTTCCCGTGATCCCTGATAAAGTCACTGAGCTAAGCGAAATTACAAGTGATGCTCAGCAAAATCAGCAGAGCAACAATTTAAAAAGCAATCTAAAAAGTAACGTGATGGCTAATATGTTATTGCTAAAGCAGGCGAACCCTTTACCGGCTAATGACAAACTACCTGAAGAGTTTAACTTTGCTTTAAACGAAGAGTATCAATGCTCAACCGCTGCAGAGTTTGATGATTATCAAGTTGATTATCCGTTACATGGTATGCCATATGGATTGCCTGCAGTTAACAATAAAGAGCATCAATTGCTTATTGATTGGTTAGCGCAAGGAGCAACAAATTCTGAACCTAAAGTCATTGATAAAGAAACACAAGAGCAGATAAATAACTGGGAAAGCTTCTTAAATCAAAATAGTAAAAAAGCCCAGTTGATGAGCCGGTATTTATTTGAACATTTGTTCTTGGTTCATCTTTACTTTGATAAAGCGGAAACTACTCAGTTTTTTAAATTAGTGAGATCAGCAACGCCACCAGGTCAGCCAGTAAAAGGAATTTTTACTCGTAGACCTTTTGATGATCCAAAAGTGGAGCGAGTTTATTATCGTATTCAGCCTGTTGTAGAAAGTATCGCGCATAAATCACATTTACCAATTAAGCTTGATTCGCCGCGCATGGAGCGTTGGTCAACATGGTTTTTAGAAACCCCTAACGAAGTTACTCAGTTACCTTCTTATGAACTTGATAAAGCATCTAACCCATTTATAACTTTTGAACAAATACCAGTACAGTCTAGATATAGATATTTATTAGACGAAGCACAAAATACCATTATGCAGTTTATAAAAGGGCCTGTTTGTCGAGGTAACATTGCGCTTAATGTGATTAATGACCACTTTTGGGTGGTATTTATGTCACCTGATCTAGATTTTATAGAAAATAACGATCAATTTATGCAACAAGCACGACAAAAGATTGTTTTGCCTGCAGAAGATCAGAGCAATGCTTTACCGACCTCTTGGTTAGAATATGCGGCAATGGAAAAAGACTACCTACTTGCTAAATCAAAATTTATTGATAAGAAAATAAAGAATCATGTCGATATAAATCTTGATCTGTTATGGGATGGCGATGGCGAAAATGACAACGCCACGTTAACAATATTTCGCCATAATGATTCTGCTTCTGTGGTAAAAGGGCTAGTGGGTGATAAACCGCAAACAACTTGGGTGTTGAGTTACTCGTTATTTGAGCGGATACATTATTTATTAGTGGCTGGGTATGACGTATACGGTAATGTTGGGCATCAGTTAAACAGCAGAGTTTATATGGACTTTCTTCGTATGGAGGGTGAATTTAACTTTCTTAATTTCTTACCTGTAGCCAGTAGAGAAAAAGTAAGAGGACACTGGTATAGAGGGTCGGTGAGTGAGGTTGAGCAATACTTATATGATGCTAATCAAACCACTATAGAGAGTGATATTAATTACCAAACAAATGAACCGCTTAACGAGCTGTATGAGAAATTACGTCAGTACTTTTCTAAAGTTTCTAACAAAGGTTATGCGCTTACTAGCGGTATAAATAACAAGAAAACTATTGCAGCGTTAAAGGAAATTAATGGCATTGTTGGGAAGAGTTTGTCATCTATTCCTAACTCGTCAATAGTGCGAATTGTTGACGTTAATAGCCAAGAAAGTGAATTTTATACCTTGATACGTAATAATGTGTTTAGCAATATTTCACATTTATTTGAAGAAGAAGATAGGCGACTTCGCGAGGAAGATACCGTTATTATTGCGCCAGGTTTAATTACTTCATATCCGAACGCTTTCTTTTCTGTAACAACAGACGAGCTAAGTGACTTTGCGGATAAGTTAAGTAAAATGCGTTCTGAGCAAGATTACCAACAGCTAAGAAAAAAATATGCCGTGTATCGAAGTTCAGAAAATTTTTGGCAATACACTGATGCAATGCACAGCTACTTTAAGCAACGTGACTCTATTCAGTTTGGGGTGCTTGACTTTAATCGATTAGAAAACAGGTAACGAACTTATACGTTATAAACTCTAAAAAGCTTTCCATATTAAGGAAGCGATAGTTGATGCAGAGATATTGTATTTCGACGGTAGCGCACCGTTAATTGAACCTGCAGCAAACATAGTCGCAATGCCAGTTGGCGAGGAGATAAACAGCTTACTTTTTAAAGTAGCGTCTTCTAATTGCAAGCGTGAATGAATCGTTGCCAATTGTGCGTTAATCGTCGCTTGCTGTAACTTTGTCTTGTCTTTTTTTAGAAAATCAAACATAAGGCTCTTTCTGTTGATGTTGATGTTTAGAAATGTCATCAGCATTGGTGTTTTTAACAGTCCCTTGAACGGAATTTAAAATAACCTCAGCTGATGATTTCATTTCAATTGATTTAAGGGCTGAACTCAGAATTTGTTTCACAACTAGTAACGCACCAATATTTAAACCGAGCACTATTAATAGACACCAAAACCAGTCTAGCCCTAAGCTGTTTAAGCCGTAAGTTAAGCCAACTAATAAAATTAACCAGATAATTAATCCTAAACAAGCCATGGCGGCAATGCAAACAACCACCAATACAATCGCTTTAATTGACAGCCGAAAATCTGCAGCAATTAACGTTGCGTAACTGCGCAATTGAGTTTTAATGCTGTTAAACGCGCTTTCCCAAGCTGATAATACCTCTTGCGGATTAACATCATCCGTAGGCGGTAAAGCTTGGTCTTCAGGTTGTTTTTGGTGCGCAGACTCTGTCATGTTTAAGGACTATTTCTTTCTTAAAAATGAAGATAACAGCATACCTGCCGCAAAGGCGATGCCTGCGGTAGCTAATGGGTTTTCTTTAGCGTATTTCCCCACGTTTGACTGATCCCAATATTCTTTCAACTGGATTTGTTTATCAGCAATAGTTTCAGATGAATGGCTAGCTGTTTCACGTATTCTAGTTTCAGCATTGGCGGCGTGTTCACCTAATGTATCAACCGATTGATGTAATGTTTCAGTAACATTATCGGAAATAGGGGTATTAGAAATAGGCGCATTTTCTTTAGTTGTTTTGGCTTTACTGGTAGTCGTTTTTGCTGACGTAGTCATAGTGTTCTCCTAACGGTTAAAAAAAATAATTAAATTCAAATATAATGTAGCCACTTATCAATAAATAGAAAATTAGCTGTCAGCCATTTTATTTTCATTGGCTGAAGAGGCAGGAACACTGCCTCCTGTAAGGGCTATGCGCATTGCTGTCTCAACACTTATATCAAGTGGTGTTAACTGGTCTTTGTCGATATATAAAGTATATCCACCAATTTGGTAGCTTAGCGGCACATAAACCCCTAATTTTTCATCATTGTTAAATAGTGTTTGCGCACTTTCATAACTGGTAACAAAACCAATTAAGTGAATACTGTCACTAATTTTAACGGAAACAACACTTTTCATTTTTTGTTGTTTGTTAATATTCACTAAGTTTACCGCGTCTTGAATCGCACCATAAATGGTTTTCACCACAGGTATTCTTTCTAACATTTTACCACTAACGCGAATAAGTGATTTAACAATATAAGCATTCACCGCCAAACCAGCTAATAACAAGATAGCAAAACCTAACACCAACCCTAAACCAGGAAAATAAATACTATTTGGGATTAATGCAGTCAAGCTTGACTCGATTGAAGATACTAACCAAATAATTAAATATAAGGTTAGAGAAATAGGCAGTAATGCTAGTAGCCCTTGCATTATTAGCATGGTGATTCTTGTCGACATAAAGTGTCCTTGTTGTACATTGAACTAAAAGCGGGCTAATTTAATTTTACACCTTAACGGATGAACGCTTATTTTATTATTCGTCTGTCTCGGTTAGAAAAATTTTAACTGCATACCTAATCCAATTCTTGACTGATGGCGATTGTAATCAATTAATGAGTCGCCGTAGCCGTTAAAATATTGCAATAAAATATCATAGTTATCAGTTATGGGATAACTAATGTTCAGCTCGATACTGCCCTTATTATCATCTAATTTTAAGTTATTTCTTAATTTGCCAACTAGTTCAAAATCACCCCATTTGGTGCCATAGCCAAGTTCCATATTACCTAGGAAATCGGTAATGTCAGGATTATCATCACCGTCGACACTCAGTGTTGTTTCTTTTTCACCTTCAGGTATCCGGTACCAAGCTTTAATATAATAAAGTGAAGTATCATCACTGAATAGCACAGAAGCAAACAACCTATTCCAACTTCTAGAAAACTCGTTGGATTGACCATTTGATTGATGATTAAAACCAAGTTGAATACCATTAAATTTAAAGCCTAATATCGATAATTCATTTGCCCAAGAATAAAATATTTCTGGCTCATAATCGGTTGCTCTAAAAGGTTTAGACAAACTGCTACTATATAATTGCCAGTATGATTTGGTAGTAAAACCTACAAACAAACCTGAACTTTTATCTTGCTCAAGATAAAAGGGTAATTTAATACTAATTTGATATTTTGCCTCAATATTGTCACCAGTCTCAGGGTTGGGATTAGTGATATAGGTAATAGGCAGAATATAGTTACGTTTATATTGAGATATAGTGAAAGGGTTAATATTTGACTCTTTCGTTGATTTAACCTTGTCATCTAAAATTGATTTTGTTTTTTCAATAGCATTAGCTTCAGTCTCTATTACAGGACTTTCATCTACTACTTGAGTGCTTTGACTGAAGGTTACAAAAGATACACTAGAGATGATAACAGCTAGTGAAATCTGAATCATGTTTTTCATACTGCATTACTCGTAAGTTAATGATTATGTTTATTAATTGATATGCCAATAAATATCGAACAGGATCGTCAAACGCGTTAATGATATAAGTTATGTGCAGAGCTAACATAAAGTTATGGAACGAATACGAGCCAGTTTTAATTTAGAAATATTTAAATTTATGGAGTACTAGCCATAAAAGCAAGGGGGGAGATTTTTATGGCTAGTACTTATTCTTGATATTCATGGTTAACAATTATAATTGATAAAAATTAACAGTCTTGATCTTCTGCTTTAACACCTTCTTTTACGTCTTCACAAGCGTCTTCAACCGCGTTACCTGCATCGGTTACAGCTTCGTCAGCTTTTTCACCTGCTTCTTCAAATTGATCGCTACATGCAGATAATGCAAATACAGCTGTTAGAGTAATTAAAGTATTAGTTAAATATTTTATTGCTTTCATGGTGTTCTCCTTGAGTAAATTAATCATTTAATGTTCATTTTGTTTAAACTAAATTTTGGGACCTTTACCGCGAACGGCATTGGCTATTAAAGACACCACTAACAGTACTAAGAAAACAAAGAATATAATTTTAGCAATACCCGTTGCTGCTCCTGCAATACCACCAAAACCTAATACTGCGGCAACAATTGCAATAATAAAAAACGTTAATGCCCACGATAACATGATGTAACTCCTTATTAATTATTAAAAGTATGTTTGTACATTAAGTTAAAGCAATTACTAAACCAGATTTAAATATTTCATTACTTCATTGATTTTAAAGGGATTTAATTTTTAAGGTGTCGAAGTAGATGAATAGAGAGTAGAGAGGAATTGTAAAAATTACACTGTGTGCTGTATTTTTATCCGAGTTTATGAGAAAGCTTAGGTAAAAAGCATAGGTAATGTGAGAAGGTATAGAGGTAATTTGAAAAAACATAGAAAAATAATATGCGCTAAACAAGTGTTCACATACTCAATAATGTTATTTGAATGGTTATCAAGGCATTTTTGCAGCAATAGTCGACGAACCAGTATCTTGATGCACTGGTCTACTATTTAACCTGAGTTCGGGGTAAGCAAAATGCTACAACAGCCTTAATTATCCGTATTACTGCGTTTTGAAAGCTCCCAATAACCCATTATTGGCTTCGCTTTCCTGCCCTGTACTACGAATAATTAAAACTATTGTAGAGATAAATTTCTAAGTGATTGATATTATTATTCTACTTACTTTCATTATCCTGAATTCAGGTTATTTATTAATTGAAATCGTTTACTATTTATTAAGCAGAGCTTATTTCAGGTAAAGCTACAATACTTTAGCAATCGCTTTTGCTAAGTAATCTACATTACTTTGCGCAATACCAGCAATGCTCATGCGGCTAGAGCCAACCATGTAAACACTGAATTCATCTTGTAATTGTTGTACTTGCTCAGGGGTAATGCCTAAAAATGAGAACATACCACTTTGGCGGGCAATAAAGCTAAAGTCACGGGTGACCCCGTTTTCAATCAGTTTATCTACCAGTACTTGACGGTTCCCATTAATACGGTCACGCATTATTTTTAATTCGTCATACCATTCGTTACGTAATTCGTCGGAGCTTAAAATGGTTTCAACAATAGCGGCGCCATGCGCTGGCGGCATTGAATAAATAATACGAACGCCATGTAATAACACAGACAATGAAATATCGGCAGCACTGCTTGTTTGAGCAATCACGGTACAAGCGCCAATACGCTCACGATATAAACCAAAGTTTTTAGAGCACGAGCTACAAACAATCATTTCTTGAACAGCATCAGCCATTAAACGCAAACCGTATGCATCTTCATTTAAACCTGCGCCAAAACCTTGGTAAGCCATATCAATTAATGGCGTAAAACCAACGTCTTTTGTTACTTCAACTACTTGTTGCCATTGCTCATTGGTTAAGTCCATACCGCTTGGGTTATGGCAACAAGCATGTAATAACACTACGTCATCACGGCTAACTGCTTTCAGGGCATTTAACATACCATCAAAATCTAAAGTTTTGTTTTCATAATCATAATAAGGGTACACTTTTACTTGTAATCCCGCGCCTTCAAATAAACCGGTATGATTCGCCCACGTTGGGTTACTTACCCAAATAGTCGCGCCCGTTTTACAGGTTTGAATAAAGTCTGCGGCAACACGTAAAGCACAAGTACCACCAGGAGTAGAAATAGTGCGAGTACGGTTTTCCAACAGTACTTTATGCTCAGCACCAAAAATAAGCTTGGTCATTTCAGTGTTAAATAATGGTGAGCCTGTAGGACCAATATATACTTTACTGTCTTCAGTGTTATTGCGATGTAATTCGGCTTTTTTTACGCAGTTTAATACTGCGGTGTGACCTAACTCATCTTTATAAACGCCAACACCTAAATCAACTTTGTTTGGGTTGTTATCGTTTCTATAAGAGGTTAATAATCCTAGAATAGGATCAGACGGCATAGCGGTTAAATGACCAAACATAGCGAGGTTTACCTTAATCAAAAAGGAGGGGGTTTTACTTATTTCAGTAACATTATTATCTGTTATATTGGTTAAAATAAAAAAGATAAATACCACTGGTATTACGCAAATCAGATTATTATGACCGCTGTAATATACCCATAAAAAATATGTCGGAAGCATAGCGCTAAACCGAATGAAATTAAAGACATCTAATTAAAAACAACAAGTCTCTCTAAATTACTAATTACTCATAACCTTGTTTATATCAGTATGAATGGCAATTAAATCATCATAATCTGTTAAGTTGTCTGGTTGTTGTTTGTTATGCACGTAAACCTGATTGTTAATCATTAGTTTAGATTTTTTCTTTGCTTCCGTGGCTAAGCTTGCCACGTCTAAATGGTTTAAACAAAACCTAATATCGGGTTGTATTACACCACAACTTAAATTTAGTAACGGGAAAAATTGATTTTCATCATTTCTATTATTACTTTCATAGCCATTGGCTTTTATGTGTTCAGGTTTAAAATAATCTTGCACACGTTGTGAAAATATTTGTAAGATTTCTTCGCATTTCTTTAACCAATGCTGCGTTTTGAAAATAATTACAAAATCGTCACCACCAACATGACCAATAAAATCTTCGTCACTATCACAGCAAACACTGATAATGTCAGCCACCAGTTTTATAACAGCATCGCCTGCGGCATAACCATATAAATCGTTAAAGGGCTTAAAATAATTTAAATCTAAGTAAGCCAGAGTAAATGGAATGTTTTTAGTAATATTCTGCGTTATTTTTTGCTCTATAACTACATTGCCGGGGAGCATACTTAATGGGTTAGCATGTTGTGCAAATTGAATTTTTTGTTCAGTAATCCGCTTTAATAGAATGTGAATATTCGCTAGCCCTAAATATTTCCCCTGATCGGTCACAATAAATTCTTGACGCATAGTTAACGACTGATCACTTGTAACTAAATCACTCACTTCAACCAAGGATGCTTGTATATCAACAATAAAGGGTAATTGAGTCATCACGGTTGCTATGGGTTTATTGTTGTATAGAGCATGACCATATTGACTTGAAAACAGCTCGGTTAATCTGTCTTTGTGAATTATTCCAACAGGAATATTATCGCAATCTACCACAGCC
Organism: Colwellia echini; assembly: GCF_002843355.2. GTDB lineage: Bacteria > Pseudomonadota > Gammaproteobacteria > Enterobacterales > Alteromonadaceae > Colwellia > Colwellia echini. Next base: position 46,676 of record NZ_PJAI02000008.1, on the reverse strand, counting down.
AAAGAAAATAGTCGGTTATCAAGCTCAAACCTTTTATATACGGCCGAGCAGCGTTCATTCATAGAAAGCGCTGGCGTAAGGGTTGTTAAATCAATAATTTCAGTATTAATTTCAGATGACGCTTGGTTTGACGCTACTTGCCTAAAACTGACAATGTCTGGAAGAGTGCGTATTGGTTTAGCGGCAGGTCTTGCCAATAAAAAACCTTGAGCAAATTGCATTCCTAGTTTTTCTAGTAATAAAAACTCTTCATTAGTTTCTATGCCTTCAGCAATAATTTTAACGCCAGTAGCTTTTCCTAATTCAAAAATAGTACGTAATAATTCACGTTTAACAATATTTTTATGGGAATCTTGAATAAAATATTTATCAATTTTTACAATATCTGGGCGTAATTCTGCCCACTGCATTAAACCAGAATGCCCAGTGCCTAAGTCATCAATCGCGATTTTAAACCCCATTTTTCGATAATAAGTCAGGCTTTCTTTTAGGTATTCGGTGTCTTTACTGTCAAACATCTCGGTGACTTCAATAACAACACGTTCTGCCGCAAGTCCATGTTTTTTAAGTAAGCTGATTGTTTCACCGCTTTGATGGTTTTTATCACCTAGCACCAAAGGACTGATATTTAAGAACAGTAAGCCCTCAAGTTGTTGACTAGAGAAATGTTGAAAGGCAACTTTACGACATAAACTTTCAAGCTCTGATAAACGCCCTAGCGCAAAAGCTGTGTTGAATAAGTCTAATGGCGATGTGAATAGGCTAGTTTTTTCTACGCGAGTTAGCGCTTCATAACCCCATATTTTTTGATTACTAATATCGAATATAGGTTGAAAAAAGGTAGTAAGTGTTTCTTTTTCAAGAATGTTATCTAACTCAACGGATAACTCAGATAGGTTATTCATACAGCGAATAATATTGTTTGTAATAAAAACGTCACTATATTGATTTAATGTTACATGAATATGACAAACTACATATTGGCATTAGATTTGAAAGATCTTGGTACAAAAAATTAAATAACCTGAGTTCGGGATAATGAAATTGTAAAGTATAAAAATATCAACTACTTGTATTCACGTATCTACAATAGTTTTAATTATTCGTAGTACAAGGCGGGAAAGCGAAGCCAATAACGGGTTATTGGGAGCTATCAAAACGCAGTAATACGGATAATTAAAGCTGTTGTAGCATTTTGCTTATCCTGAATTCAGGTTAAATAGCTTTTGCTCGGTTAAGCGAACGCTACTCAATAAAGCTATCTGAAAGAAGGTAACTTCATTGAGTACATGACTACTGATATGTATCAGAAAAATAATATTTAATTGAATAACTAATGTTGTTAATCTAAAAATCACATCATATTTAATAGTGCGGCAATAACGCCAATAACGCCACCAAATATTCCGCCCCACACCACTAACCAACCTAAGTGTTGTTTAATCATTTCTTGTACTATTTCTTTTACTAGTTGCGGTGTTAATTCATTAAGACGTTTTTCAATAATGTCGCTAACTTTATCGCGCATACCAGCAATCATATTAGGTTGTTCTAACTCATTGCGTAATAGCGTATTAAATTGCTCACTTTCAGAAATGTCTTTTATCGATAACTTCATCTTTTCAATAAAAGGTTCACGCATAGGCTCTAATGCTGCACTACCACCAACCATAGCCAACATGCCGCCAAATGAAGAGTTTTCAATAACCGAAACCAAGTTATCAAAAGCAGGTGAAAGGTCTACTTTATCAATAACGGGCGCTAAATTAATGGTGCTTGCCTTGCCTGAGCTATCCGATAGAAAACGATCAATATTTTGTTCGGTAAAAAACTGCTCCATCATTAAATGACGAATGGCAGCTTTAAACTCTTCAAATCGCGCAGGAATTACGCCTGAACCGTAAAGTAGTGGTACTTTTTCAAATAACATATGTACCGCAAGCCAGTTAGTTACTGCGCCCGATAAGGCAAATAAACCTAAGGTAAAAATAATCGGTTGTTCGCTAATATAGCCGCCTATAGTTAACGCTAAAGCAATAATATTGGTAATAAGACTTTTGTTCACGTATTTATCCAAGAGTTGTGTTTTGCAAAGAGATTATAATAACATTTAGTTATTAAATTGCAGCTAGCTAAATTACAGCTTAGGTAAATTTAGTCTATTTCAAGCAATGAATTTGGCCTACTCATAACTATCACAAGCCCTGTTTAATTCACCACCAAGCATAGTATTGATATACGGTGTCTAATAAAAGAGTTTACAGCGTCAAGTATGGTAATTTACATTAATGATAATTAATCTACCCAGACAGATGCGCTTATGGCTATTGGGCTATAGCAAGCGTATTGAATAATTTAAGATCTTTAAGGAATATTTTGAAAAGTAATTTGATAACACGTGCTGGATATAAAGAACTACAAAAAGAATTAGATTATCTCTGGCGTGATAAAAGACCCAAAATAACCGCTATTGTTAGTTGGGCTGCCAGCTTAGGTGATAGATCTGAGAACGGTGATTACACTTTTAATAAGCGGGTATTAAGAGAAATAGATAGGCGAGTTAGATACTTAAGAAAACGTTTAGAAGAGCTCAAAGTTATAGATTATTCACCTCAACAAGACGGCAAGGTATTTTTTGGTGCGACGGTGGAAATTGAAAATGAAGAGGGTGATATCCTAAGCTTTAAGATTGTTGGCCCGGATGAAATTTATAACACCAAAGACTTTATCTCGATTGATTCTCCGATGGCGAGAGCGATGATAAAAAAAGAAGTTGATGATGAATTTTATGTAAGCACACCTTCAGGGAAAAAAGAGTGGTTTATAAATAAGATTGATTATTTAATTTAGCCTCGTATTTAACTTATTTAAATCAAATAAATACAATAACTAAGGTATATTAACCTTAATTATTAATGAAATAACAAAATACTATTGAGTCGCCTTCATTTTTAACCATTATAACTCAATAGCAAGCAAGGACTTTACCAATATGTTTGAACAAGTATTTAAAAACGTCGGCGACATTTTCCACAAAGACGCAGGTTGCTCCTCTGAGCTAGATTACACCGAGCAATCTTCTTGGATGTTATTTTTAAAGTACCTAGACGACCTTGAATTTACCAAGTCGATCGAGGCTGAAATGATGATGGAAACCTATGAAAACGATCATCGACGCCAAAGACAGTGATGTATACGACCTATTAGCCTACGTAGCCTATGCAAGAGAAACACACACACGTAAAGAACGTGTAACAACCGCTAAGAAAGGTATACACAAGGAATTCACTTATAAGCAAGTTGAGTTTATCGACTTCATTTTAGAAAAATACATAGAAGACGGCGTGCAAGAGTTGGCAGCCAAAAAAATGAGAAGCTTGGTTGAACTTAAATACAATACGATAAGCGATGCAGCAGCAGAGTTCGGCTCACCTATGGCGATTAGAGATACCTTTATTGGCTTTCAAAAGTATTTGTATGAGTAAGTATTGTTGAGTGAATCGAAATGTTTCGGTTAGAAATTAAAGGCGATGCATAATATCAAAATTGGTAGTCTTATTGGTATATCTAATAATCAGCTACCATACTGTAATATGAATTATTTTTATTAATAGGATATTAAATGAAGGCATTAGTTGTTGAACCCTCAAGAACGCATCAATTACTCATTAATGAATTTTTAAATGGCTTCTCTATAAGTCACGATATAGTAACTACTGGAGAAGAGGCGTTAAAAGCGCTCGCTCAAGCTGAAGTTAATATAATTATTATTGCGATGGTGTTAACAGATACTAAAGCAACCATTCTTGCCGAAAAAATTAGGGCGATGGAGCAATATTCAGATGCAGTGATTATTGTGATGACAGGTGAGCAAGAGGAAGCAAAACTTATAGACATGAAAACCCCTGCCATTAATTATATTTGCCAACGTAATAAACTAAGTCAGTTTAAAAGTATCTTAGTCATGTTAAGTCATTACGATATTAGTGCTTATAAAGTGATGGGGCACATTTTGTATATTGAAGATCATCTTACGGTAGCCAATATGACCATGGATATTATTCAACAAATGGGTTTGACCTTTGAACATTGTAATTCTGCTGAAGAAGGCTTGGACTTATTTGATAACAATATGTACGACTTAGTACTACTCGATATTGCTTTGTCAGGCCACAAAAATGGCATAGATATGATAAAAGAAATAAGAAAGCGAGATGATGAGAAAAGTTCGACGCCAATATTGTCCCTATCCGCAACAGCTAACACCAGTGATCGAATTAGCGCTTTAAAAGTCGGTTCGAATGATTTTATTGCCAAACCAGTATTGCAAGCTGAGCTAGCAGTTAGGGTGAAAAACCTTATTACTGCAAGACAATTGTATTTGAAAATTGTTAGTCAGCAGCAAGCGTTAGAGCAGTTAGCGATGACCGATCAATTAACCGGGTTATATAACAGGCATTTTCTTAATAGCTTTATTGATAAAGCACTTGGCTTAGCAAAGCGGCATAAATACCAATTAAGTATTCTGATGATCGATCTCGATAAGTTTAAGTTTATCAATGATACTTTTGGGCATGATCAAGGCGATGAAGTATTAGTTAAAATTGCAGACGTACTAAAAAACAATTGTCGTGTAGAAGATATTGCTGTTCGTTTAGGTGGCGATGAGTTTTTAGTGGTGTTACCGCATTGCTCTCAGGCACAAGCCATAATTAAAGCAAACGAGCTATGCGATAAAATCCAAAATATTGAAACCGTGAGAAAAACCGTTTTTGCTGCAGCTAGTTTTGGTGTCAGTTCAACAGAGCAAGGTAGCCATGATTATAAAACATTATTTGAATTGGCAGATCAAGCAGTATACGAAGCAAAGACATCAGGCGGTAATACTGTAAATTATATCGAGAAAGGTTAATAGGTAAAGGGTATATAACACCCATTTGCGGAATCCTTTTTGAGTGAATCGAACACTATCATTTTCCTCAAAACAGAGTTCTGTTATTATGTCGCCAACATATTATCCTGCTGGAACTGCCTTTAAATGTTAACGATTGCCGAACAAATTGCTCAAGAACTCAATGTTAACGCGGTACAAGTTAATGCCGCTATTTCCCTACTTGATGATGGCTCTACCGTGCCATTTATTGCCCGTTACCGTAAAGAAGCTACGCAAGGTTTAGATGACGGTCATTTACGTCACTTAGCGCAGCGTTTAAGTTATTTACGTGAATTAGCCGATCGCCGCCAAGTGATTCTAACCAGTATAAAACAGCAAGATAAATTAACGCCTGAACTTGAGCGATTAATTACCCAAGCCGATAACAAAACTAGTTTAGAAGATTTATATTTACCCTATAAACCTAAACGTCGCACTAAAGGTAAAATAGCCTGTGAAGCAGGTATAGAGCCATTAGCCAATAAATTATTTAATAATTGGCAACTAAACCCTGAAGCAGAAGCTAAAGATTATATTAATGCTGCTGAAGGTTTTGCTGATGAAAAATCTGTACTTGAAGGGGCTAGTTATATTTTAGCTGAGCGCTTTAGTGAAGATGCTAGCTTACTCGCTAAATTACGTAATCACATGCTTAAACAAGCGCATTTAACCAGTAAAGTGGTAAAAGGCCAAGACAAAGCAGGCGCTAAATTTCGCGATTACTTTGCCCATAGTGAAAAGTTAAAAACGGTACCATCGCATCGTATGCTTGCCATGTTACGTGGTAAAAACGAAGGTTATTTACAGCTGAGTATTGATGTAGATCCAGGTCAAGAAACAACGACTTTTAGTAGTGCGGAACATATTATTATTGAGCACCTAACGTTACGCTGTCTTTCAGCTGGCAGTAAACAAGCCGCAGCGGATTTTTTAACCAAAACCGTGCAGCTAACGTGGAAAGCCAAACTAAATATTAGCTTAACTACTGAATTAGTAACGAGTTTACGCGAACAAGCCGAAACACAAGCTATTGATGTTTTCTCTAATAACCTTGCTGATTTATTAATGGCAGCTCCTGCCGGTGCATTGGTAACTTTAGGTTTAGATCCAGGCTTACGTACGGGTTGTAAAATTGCTGTGGTTGATGGCCAAGGAAAATTATTGCATACCGCCACTATTTTCCCACATGCGCCACAAAACCACTGGGAAAAATCAATTCGTACTTTAGTGAATGTTTGTCGTCAGTTTAAAGTTGAATTAGTTGCTATTGGAAATGGCACGGGCTCGCGTGAAAGTGATCAACTAGTTGCCGAGGTTATTCAAAGTTTTAAAGCCGAAGAAAGTAAAATTAAGTTAACTAAGATGATTGTTAGTGAAGCAGGCGCTTCGGTGTATTCTGCCTCTGAATTTGCCGCTAATGAATTTCCTGATTTAGATGTATCACTTCGAGGCGCAGTATCTATTGCTAGACGCTTACAAGACCCATTAGCTGAGTTGGTAAAAATTGACCCGAAAGCGATTGGTGTTGGTCAATATCAGCACGATGTTAGCCAAAGCCAATTGAGTAAAACTCTTGATGATGTAGTTGAAGATTGTGTAAATGGTGTGGGCGTTGATTTAAACAGTGCATCCGCTGCTTTATTAACACGTGTTTCAGGTTTAAACAAAACTATGGCAAACAACATTGTTGCCTATAGAGATAGCGAAGGGCGCTTTGTTAATCGTAAACAACTGAAAAAAGTGGCGCGTTTAGGTCCAAAAGCCTTTGAACAAGCCGCAGGTTTTTTACGTATTACAGACGGCGATAACCCGTTAGATCAGTCGGCATTACACCCTGAAAGTTACCCTGTGGTAGAAAAAATTATTAGCCAACTAAAGCTTGATGTTAATAGTGTACTTAACAATAGCGAACAATTAAATTCACTCGATATTTCACAGTTAATTGACGCTAATGTGGGTGAAATTACTATTAAAGAGATTATTAAAGAGCTAGCTAAGCCAAGTCGAGATCCACGTCCTGAGTTTAAAACAGCCAGTTTTGCTGATGGCGTTACTACCATGGCAGATTTAACGCCAGGTATGATCCTTGAAGGTGTGGTATCTAACGTCGCTAACTTTGGTGCATTTGTTGATATTGGTGTGCATCAAGACGGGTTAGTGCATATTTCTTCAATTACTGACAAGTTTGTTAGCGATCCGCGTGAAGTGGTTAAAGCCGGCGATATTGTTAAAGTAAAAGTAGTTGAGGTTGATCCTGCCCGTAAACGCATTAGTTTAACCATGCGTTTAAATGACGAAGTAAGTGTCGCGGTGAGTAAGCCGGCTAATGTTAAGTCTAATTCTGCAGTTAAAGCACAACCTAAAAACACGCATAACAACCAAAGAAAGCCAGTATCACAAGCTAAACCTAAAAAAGTAGATAACGCTGCTATGGGTAATGCCTTTGCCGATGCTTTTGCGAAATTGAAGAAGTAGTTTATACCCATTATCATTCAAAGCACTCTGAAACCTGCATCTTGAATGGTAACGGGTATAAGCACGAGAAACTACACTCAAAAGGACTGATTAAATAAAAATCAATTATTTTAAATTAATTGCATAAATAGTGTTGACTATCGTAATGAGAATGATTATCATTTATTCCGTTGCTTAGGCAGTGAATGCTCTCTCACTAAATAAGTAACGTTAAGGAAAGGCACTTAGTAGCTATGCTTCAGGACACATAACTATTAAGTACCATTTACTGTATTACTTTGACGGTGAATGCTCTCTCACTGATAGGTAACAGTAAACAAGGAGCTTGGTGGTTATGTTTCAGGACGCATAACCACTGAGTGACTGCCTCATCCTATTTTATTTATACTTTTGATGATGTAGCCAGTAATATCTTAACGATGTTACTGGCTTTTTTATGCCTTGTATTTGGCTATTTTCCTTGCGTATAAAATACACCACTTACCAAGGTAGTTGGTATTTAGGCAATTGATCTTTAGAACCTTGATATTTAAGTTAAAAAACTATATTTTAAATCTACCAACTACTTCAGACATACCGTGACTACTAACTTTTAACTGTTGGCTAGTGTCACCTAGTATTTCTGTAGTTGCTAGTGACTCGTCAGTCATTCCTGCTAAATCATTAATGCGTAAGTTTATTTCATCAGCTGCTTGGCTTTGTTGTTCCGTTGCTCTAGCAATTTGTGTATTCATATCAGAAATCACTTCCATTAATCTGTCTATTTCAGATAGTGAATCATCAGCCTTCGCGGTTTGCTCTACGGTTTGTTCTGAAATGTTTTGACTCAGTTTAACGGCTGAAACAGCTTCTTGTGCGCCTGCTTGTAATTTTTGAATCATTTGCTGAATTTCATTAGTACTTTGTTCTGTTCTATTAGCTAATGTTCGTACTTCATCGGCAACAACTGCAAAGCCTCGACCTTGCTCGCCAGCTCGAGCGGCTTCAATAGCTGCATTAAGTGCTAATAAATTAGTTTGTTCAGCAATACCTCTTATCACATCAAGCACAGAACCAATGTTGTCACTTTCAGAAGCTAAGCTAGCAACTACTTTGCTGACATCGTCAATGTTTGTTGATAATGATTGCATTTGAGTAATGGTATGAGAGATAATTTTTTTACCTTCTGAAGTGTTATTTCTCGCATCGTTTGCGGCTTGTTCGGCCGAGTTTGCATTATCGCTGACTTCTTTTATTTGTGAGGTCATTTGTTCCATTGCTGTGGCAACCTGGGCAGTAATATCGTTTTGACTTTGTATTAACGATTGTACTGTGATACTTGCTCCGTCAACGGCTTCAGAATGTTCTAATACTTGTTTAGTATTATCGGCGACGTCTTGTAATAATTGACGGATTTTATTGGTGAAATCATTGAAGTACCCAGAAAGCTGAGAAATTTCATCTTGGCCTGTTGCATCTAAAGAACGGGTAAGATCGCCTTCACCTTCAGCAATATCTTTCATTAATTCAGCAGCAGAGCGGGTAGGTTGCAAAATACTTTTACCAATGAAGTAGCTTAAAGCAATAATGATTAACGCAATGATAATACTGTTAATTATTATTAGATTACGCTGTTTGGCAAAAGTTGCGTCAATATCATCTAAGTATGTACCTGAGCCAATAATCCATTGCCAAGGCTTGAAGCCCTTTACAAAACTAATTTTATCTATAGGTTTATCAAATCCGGCTTTGGCCCATTTGTAATAAACATAACCTTCGCCTTGCGCTTTGGTTACTTTAACCATTTCGACAAATAAACGTTTACCGTCAGGATCTTTAAAATCAGCGATATCTTTACCGTTAAGCTGTGGCTTGATTGGATGCATAACCATATTAGGTGCAAAATCATTCACCCAAAAATAATTACTAGTGTCGTAACGCATAGCAGCAATAATACTTAATGCTCGCTGTTGCGCTTCGCTTTCGCTGAGTTCGCCCGTTTGTTGTAAAGTATAATGGTGTTCAATTACGCCATAAGCAGTATCAACCAATTCTTGAGTGGTTTGTTTTTTCTGCTCAAACATTGTTTTATATTCTTCAGATAAACTCATGGTATCGAGTACGATAAGGCCGATGACAAGCAATGCTGCAAGCATAGTTAATCTTTGTTGTATGCTAAACTTTCGTAAGAAATCCATGGTTTATCCTTTTTTGAATTACCAAATTATTAGTATTTTATGAGTGTTAATAGCACTGTTTATCAGGCCAAAATATGTAAGATTACTGATATGGCGTTAAATATTTATGACATTACTGATAATTATAGACAATAAACACAGCTACGCTAGGTGGGTAAGTAAATAGAATAAAGTACTGAAGGATTTAAGTTTTTAGTAAAAAAAGGGAAGCCGAAGCTTCCCTATAAAATAACCTTGAGGGCGGTCAACCAATGCAAAATTAATGTCTGTAAATGTTAAGTTTATAAAACAAACTTGGTTGAGAACTGAATGTAATTAGAGCTTCCACCCACTGTATTACCAGAAGCTGAGGCAGTATTTGCCATGTCAAAATTACCTACTTCAACACCAACAGACAGTTGTTTGGTTATGTTTTGGAATAAGTTTACGCCAACTTGTGAACGATCTCGGTCAGAAAGATCAGTGGTAGTGCCACCGTAAAATATGGTGCTACGTAAGGTTTCATTCCAGAAGTGACGGTAAGCTACCATAATTGACGTTGAGTCTTCTACTTCACCATTTACCACGTCAGTTATTGCTGTTACGCCTACGTAACGACCAACATTACCAGCATTAATTTGGAAACGAATATCATCTTTCCCAAATGTTTTAACACGACCAGCAACACCAAAGCCTACGCCAGTTTCAGTGCCAGTGGTAGTTTGTAGTTGACGTACTAAACCAGATACTGAAACATTACCCCAATCGCCAGAGAAGGTATATTTACCGATAAAATCTGGTACTGAGTCATCACCAGTAACGCCACCTGTGCCGTAGGTTTCAGGGTTTTCAATGGATAATTGTAAGCCACCATTAGTATAACGAATTTGTCCTTGACGAATAAAAGCCGTTGCCACTAACGGACCTGCAAAATCCGCCGCTTCTACGATAGCGCTAGTGTTTTGGAATGTTGTCCATGCTTGGCCAACCAGAATATCTTTATATTGAATATAAGCTTGGCGTAAACGTAGGTTAGATGAGTTAGAGATAATTTGATTACCACCGCCTGAAACGCCGTCACCATAAAAATCGACTTCAATAAAACCCGTTACATCGCCATGAGTATATTTAGTATTGAATCGTGTTTCGTTAGCTGCAATACCGAAGTTGTTGATATCACTATCAAGTACTGTACCACCACCATAAAAGTAATCATTGGCGGCAATATTACCGTCCATATAGCGAGCATCAATTTTAATGTAACCACCAAATGTGAGACTATCTCCGTCATCTAATTCAAGAGTGTAACTTGCGTTAGCAGCACTTGTTATAGCTAATAAACTGGTGGCAAGTACTATTTTTTTTACATTAAATTTAGATTTTTTAACTATAGAATTCTTAAGCATGATATTCCCTTTTATGTATTCACAATTTATGTTTGGACTTGTTATATGTGCGTTATTCTATTTTATAAGGTTTTGAAAACCTCTTGTTATTATTTATGTGCAATAAATATTATTGTTACATTTGTTATTTTGATAATAAGTTAGAGGGTAAAGCGCAGAAAGGAAATTAGACCTAAGTCTACATTATTAAAAAAATTGATTAAAAAAATCACAAATTACAGTAGGACTTTTAGTGCTTTTATTATTTTTTATCCTTTAAATTAAAGAAGTAGATACAAAAAAAGGCCAGTAAAACTGACCTTTAAGATTGTTTGGATTAATCAATATGCTGATAATAAATACACAACTTGGAGGCGACTATTTATTTTGTGTTGCAACACTCGCACTTGATTTGGCATGTGTTTTTAAGTTATCTGCATGAGGCAAGTCATGTGCAGGCATTGGCTTGTTATCATGTTTTAAGTAGTTATCCATCCAGCGCATTAATCGTAAGTTGTAATCATACCTTGCTGCAGCATTTTTGTTACCGTGGCTTTCACCGGGATAGTTAACTAAACGTACTGTTTTACCCTGTGCCTTCATATAACGATACATTTCCATTGATTGTGCTGGGTGTACGCGAGGATCGGCTTTACCGTGCATTATTAATAGCGGTGTTTGTGATTGCTGCGCCCAATAAATAGGACTGCGCTCTAAATACCATTGCCATTTTTCCCATGGGTATGAGCGGGCGTGAACTAAATGCATTTCGTTAGGAATATCGGTAGTACCAAATTTTGATACTAGGTTAGAAATACCAACAAACATAACACTAGCAGCAAAATGTTTAGTGAGTTTAGTAGCGCCCCATGCGGCAGCATAACCACCGTAAGAGCCGCCCGTTATGCCAACTTTTTTATCATCAGCTAAACCAATATTAACGAGGTGATTTTTGAGATCAACCAAGTCATCAAACTCTTTACCTGCGTAATCATTTTGACCAAGCATGGAGTAGTTTACGCCTTGACCTGTACTGCCACGGTAATTGGGGTAGAACACCGCGTAGTTTTGTGCAGCAGCCAATTGGCCTGGGCTAGCGTAACTTGTTAGCCATCCATCTTTAACATGGCTTTCTGGACCGCCATGCACTGAGATAATTAACGGGTATCGTTGGCCTTCTTTATAATTAAGCGGATAAACCAATACTCCGCCTATTTCTATGCCATCACGCGCTTTAATGGTAATGCTTTCTTGTTTGCCTAATGGTAGAGCAGTTAACCAAGCATTTGAGTCAGTTAGGCGAGCATGTTGACCACCGCGCAGTATAAATACTTCATTTGGATGGAGCGCAGTATTCGCTCTTATAGCAACGGTTTTGTCTGAGTCTGAAATACTTATATTACTGGCAATAAAAGCACCAACATCAACTACCGTGGTGTAATCACTAGAGCCGGGTTTTAAATTGCCAATAATAGATTGGCTACCAATATCAGCAATGAATATTAACTCATTACGTGAATTAGCCCATTCAAAGTCTCTGACATGGCCATTAAAATTAGGTAACCAATTGGCAACAATGCCTGAATTTGCGTTGGCAATATATAAGCGCCCTAATGCTGGATCGTGTTGGTCTTTTGCTCCAAGTATAGCGACATATTTTCCATCGTAAGAAAACTCGGCATTGCCTAATTTACCTAAGGTTGTAAAGCTTGTTTTGATTTGTTGACTGGCTAAGTCAACAATATGCCATTGTGACTTCATGTACTTGTCATCAACTAATGGGGTTGGTTGGGTTTTCACTAATAAGTCTTCACCATTTGGTGAGAAATGAACATTTGAAACACTACCTTTGATCGGCCATGGTTCTGGGATAATTGCATTATTGCCGAGTGTTGTTACTTTTTCCGACGAGTGAAGCTCGGTTACATATAAAAGCTGATTAGTTAGTTCTTCTTCATATACCTCAGCTTTAAAGCCTAACGTTTTGAGCTTTTTATCTGCTTTGTCTTTAGCGGGTTTAGCTAATAAAGCTACTTTTTTATTATCGCTGCTTACTGCGTATTGGTTGATATTAGTATCTGTTAAAGTAATAGCTTTTTGCGCTTGTCCGCCATCAACCGCAATTTGATATAGAGCAGTAAATTTTTCCTCATGCATTTTGGCTAAAAAATATATCAGAGTTCCATCTTTAGACCATTGAATATTTTTAATATTGACTTTACCGGTAACAAAAGCGCGCTCTTCACCTTGGTTATTAACCAGGTAAAGTTCGCTCCAATTTTTGCCGTCTTTTTCCACATAAATTTCACGTGGAACAGAGCGAGTAAAGGCCACAAATTCACCGCTAGGGCTTACTTGTGCTTGGCTTATTGATTGTAATGTTGCCAGGTTTTCAGCAGTAACACTATTGCTTGTGGCTTTTGTGTTTTTAGTTTCTTCAGCCATGGCAACTGAATAGTTTACTACACCAATAACTAAAATTAATTTGGTCATTAAAAGTAAATTGATGTTAAAAGGTAATTTAACTTTGATTGCTTTTTTTAAGTTGTTTAACTTTTTTTTCATATCTGTCTCTTCAGTTGAACATGCTTGCATTGGCAAATTACAGCTTGGTGTTAGTAACTAGTTTAGTTAATTTACTTTTAATTAAAACGAGCTTGTAAATAATCAAAAACAGCACGAATACCAAAAGCTTCACCACCTAATGGTCGACCTGATAAATGGCGAATATTAAACGCCATTACATCAAAATGTACCCAATCGGTTTTATCAACAAAACGTTGTAAATAAAGCGCTGCGGTAATTGCTCCGCCAAATGGTTGAGCCGCACAGTTGGTCATATCGGCAATAGAGCTGCTGAATAAATTATCATAGGGGCTGTACAGCGGCATACGCCAAACGGGATCGCTAATTTTACTGCCGGCTTGTGTTATACCCGTGGCAATTTCATCATTGTTGGAGAAAAATCCTGGTAACTCTGTACCAAGGGCTACCCGCATTGCGCCAGTTAAGGTAGCAAAATCAATAATTAACTCAGGTTCGTCGTTTTCAGCTTCACATAATGCATCACATAATACTAAGCGACCTTCCGCATCGGTATTATGAATTTCGACAGTAAGTCCTTTGCGAGTAGTAATAACATCACCTGGGCGAAATGCGTTGTTCGATACAGCATTCTCAACAGCAGGAATTAATACCCGTAAATTAATCGGTAGGTTATGTGCCATAATTAATTGTGCTAAACCTAACACATGCGCAGAGCCGCCCATGTCTTTTTTCATGGTGCGCATGCCAGCAGAAGGTTTGATATCTAAGCCGCCACTGTCAAAACAAACGCCTTTACCAACTAAAGTTATTTGAGGGTTTTTACTATCACCCCAACGTAAATCAATTAAGCGCGGAGTATGCACACTTGCACGACCAACCGCATGAATAGTTGGATAGTTTTGCGTTAATAAATCATCGCCAACAATATGTGTTACTTGGGCGTTAAATTGCGCAGCTAAATTGTCGGTTACTTGCGCTAAATGCTCCGGCATCATATCCGCCGCTGGCGTGTTAATTAAATCACGCGTTAATGCTGTTGCTTGAGCAAGCTTGATGACACGATCAACTATTTTGGTACTTTTAAAGGTGTCGGTTTCAGCTTTACCAATGGCTAAGGTAGCAAGTTTTTGCTCAGATTTGTTGCTTACGTATCTGTCATAGTGGTAAGCACCAACTAACCAGCCAAAGCTTATTGATTCAATGTATTCAGACTCTGCTTGTAATAAATATTGACCTTGCGGCAATTGCTTAATTAAATCGCCGCAGGCAAAAAAATCGCTAGCATTTTTAATCACGAATAAAACTTGGCTCAGCTCACCTTGGCTATTTGGCAGTAGCGCTAATCCGTTACCTGTATATTGGGTATTTGCTAACCAAGCTTTGCTTTGTGAGTCTTGAGTTTCAAGCCAAGTAGAATAAGTTGACTCTTCAAGGATAGTTAATGGTGTACCTGTGCTTTGTGTATTTAATAAAGCGCTTAAGTCCGAATTTAGATTAGAGTTTAAATCAGAATGTAGATCAGAGTTTAACAAGTTATTCATGAGTATCCTTTAGCGGGAGATTATCTGCATATTATGGGTTGATTGTAACCTAAGCAGAATAAAGCGGAAGAGTTAGTCGTTAATTTAGTCGTGAATAAAGTGCTACAGCAATACATCTTTTAAAATAGTTTTACCGTCTTTATTGGCTTTACTCATTTGTGCCATAAATAATTCTGCGGTTGCAATAGCATCACCCAAAGCGTTATGGGCGTGATGCTCAGGCAATGCAAATTTATGTCGTAGATGACTCAGACGCAACTCTGAAGGGTCATATGCAACATCGCGTTTATCTAAACGGCGTTTTGCTAGTACTAAAGTATCGATCATCGGAAATACCGGTGCCATACCATACAATTCAATACAAGCTTGCGTTAAAAATTGCCTTTCGATACGGGCAAAATGCACCAACATAACTTTACCGGCAAGCGCTTTCAAAAGTGTAGCTACTACGGTTGCCAAAGTTTGGCCTTGTTCTTTTTGGCTATCAGTTATTTGGTGAATAATAACGTTACTTTCTTCAAGTTTTTGTTGGGTGTTAATAATTTGGTGATAACAGCTGCTTAGCGATATTTGTTGCTGTGCAAAAGTTACAAAGCCAACGCTGAGTAATTTATCATTTTTCGCGTTTAGCCCTGTCGTTTCAAAATCTACCGATAAAATATTAATTTTATCAATCGGTGTATTTAAGTTAGGTATAGGCACCGACAAAAAGTCGCGCAATGGACCGGCAGGTGCTTTTTTTAATAAGCGTTTTCGCTTAGCCTCAAATCCTATTAATGGTGCGAAAATTGGTGAGTTTGCTACGCTAGTTCTGCTCATTAGTAGCCTGACTGCTTTACGTCTTGTAAGCTTTTAATTACCTTAAAAGCATCTTTTAAATGTTCACGCTCTAACCTAGAAATATCTTTAGGTGACAAGTAATTATCAGGTTTTTCCCCCTGTAGTAATTGGTTGGCTTGATGCTTTACCCGCAACATTCCTAAAAATTCATAGGCATGAATTAGATTTTCAGCCGACTCTTTTGATAATGACGGTGTGCCGGCGGCTTGTTGAATTCGCTCTCTGGTATTAACCGCACCAATACCTTCAGCAAGAGCATAAATGCGAGCTAAATCAATAACAGGGGTTATGCCGTTATGTTTTAAATTGAGAGTAGCTTTATTTTTGCCGCTGTGTTTTAAAACAAAATCACGGAAAAAACCAAGCGGCGGCCGGAAATTCAAGGCATTTTTAGATAAATGAGCAATAAATTGAGTGTTGTTTTTCGTTTTGTTTAGTAATTGTTTTCTTACCTCGCGCAATAACGAAGCCTCACCGTAAACAGTATCTAAATCGAAGAATACACTGCTATTGAGTAAAGCTTGCGGGTTAGGGATCCCTACCCAATCAGCAAAGTATTTATGCCAAATTTTTTGTGGTTGTCGCCATTGTGGATTAGTTGCCATGATATTACCTGGGCAGTAAATAAAGCCACAGTTAGCCAAACCATCAGACACAAAAGTGGCGAGCTTAGCGAACCAAAGATCGTCTTCAGGTTGCATGCTATCGCTAATAATCAGTGCATTGTCTTGATCGGAGTGAGCCAGCTGTTCTTGTCGTCCTTGCGAACCTGCGGCAAGCCAAGCAAAGGGCACTGGCGGAGGTCCTAATTCAACTTCCGCCATTTCAATTAATCGTGCAGTAAACGCCATGGTAAGGGCGCTAATACTTTTACCTACATGATCAGCGCTACTGCCTAATTTTGCCAATCGCATTTGCAGTTTAGGTAACAGTTTACTGACGTTAATTAATTCGTTAACAGTATTTGCTTTGTGAATAACATTGGACAGGTTTACCGCATTATGCCCTTCGTTGTTAATCAGGTCGGTTACCGTAATCATGCCGACAAGATGACCACTTTTGGTGACCGGAAGGTGATGAACATGTTTAGCTGTCATCATCATTAAGGCATCGTAAGCATTTTTATGTAGGTCAATACTGCAAATGTCGGTAGTCATAATGTCGCGAATAGGAGTGCTAGTTGCTAACCCCTGTGCAACACAGCGACGTCGAATATCTTTGTCGGTAACAATACCTACAGGGGTGTTTTGCTCCGTGATCACCAAACAGGAGTAACCTTGCTCTGTCATTTGCAGTGCGGTTTGTTGAATTGTTTCGTTTAAATCAATTGCAGCGACAGGGCTTTGATAAAAATTACTGACGGCGGTGTTCATTAATGATGACGATAAAATGGCTTCGTCGTTAACCTGACTCATTTTGGTTTTTAAACGCTGTGCTGAATTTTGACCAAAATAATCACTAATACTAGGTAGGCGTTCGCCTATTTCTTGTAAAACACTAGATTGTACGCTGTAAAGTAAGCAGTCTTCATCAACATGTACGGTAAGTGGAGGCTCTGCTGAAGCGCTTTGAAGATCGAGAGGATGATAAAATGCATCACATAAGTCACTCTCACCAAGTCGACTAACTAGTTCACCATCTTTTGAGCGACAACTCATTGCACCTTTTCGTAGTATATAAAGTCGAGGTTCATTAATTGTGGGCGGGGGGAAAAGATCATCTTTACGAACATAATGAATAGATAATTCACGAACTAGTTGCGAAAGCACTTGTTTAGGTAAGCTGTCAAAGGGCGGAATACTGTGAATAAAGCTGCTTATCTCTGAAAGTTCAGGATCCATGCTCATGCCTCAGCCTTAGAATATAAGGAAATAATATCGAGTGATATGGCTAATCTAGAGTTTTGATAGTGTTTAGACAAGTGTTAATCAGTAAAACTAGACTAAAGTGTGAGTTGTAAGGGCGAATTGCTCACCCTTACAATAAGAAGTGACACTCAGCTATTAATTTTGCTCTTCTAGTAATTGGCTAAGTACTTGTTTATAAGCAGCAACGGATTGTGCACCCGTTAATGCACTTGTTCGATTAAATACTACAGTAGGGACGCTTGAAACACCCATGCCATGCCACTGCGCCTCGATAGCTCTGACTTTTTCGCTATTATCTTTATTAGCTAACGCTTGTTCGGCATTAGTTCTATCAATACCTACCGCATCGGTTTCAGCTAATAAGATATCTCGATTTGAGATATCTTTATTTTCAGTAAAAAAGGCGGCAAATAAGCGTAGTTTCAATTCGGTTTGCTTACCTAAGCTTTCAGCTAAATCTAACAAAATATGCGCATCTAGAGTGTTAACCATCTTGGTTTCATCTGAGTAGTTAAAGATAAAACCATGTTCAGCACCTAGTTGACTAATATTTTCACGAGCGCGATCGCTATCTGCACGTGATGCGCCATATTTTCTAGCAACGTGTTCTCGTAATGGCTCACCTTCGGCGGGCATATCAGGATTAAGTTCAAAAGGTTGCCATTCAATGTCAATTTTATCGTTAAGTTGTAATTCATCAATGGCAATTTTTAATCGGTTGTAACCGATAATACACCAAGGGCAAACGATGTCAGAAATTATGTCTAGTTTAATTTTATTGCTCATTGATACTCCTGTTGTCGCACTAATTGAAACGGTTTAATCAAGTGTACTCTTAATCCTAATAGCCCCCTATTGGGATTAAGAGTGACTTTCTTCTTTCTTATCTTTTACTTTTTAGTCCAAGCGAAACTTTCAAACATTGGATCTACAGGCGTTTTAGCTACGTGGTTTACGTAGTTACTGATCACTTTTTGTGATAAACCTAAAATAATTTCTAATACTTGTTGCTGAGTGTAACCGGCAGCGAAAAATGCGTTAAGCTCTTGCTCAGATACATTACCACGGCTGCGCACCATAGTTAATGTGAAGTCTTTTAAGGCTTGTAGTTTAGCTGTAGGTAAAGCTGTTTCATTACGTAAGGCTTCAGTGATAGCTGGGTCAACGTTCATAGAATGAGCAATGCCCGTATGCGCTGGTACACAGTAATGACATTCATGCTCAACATTAATAGTTTGCCATACAACAGTTAATTCTTCGGCATCAAATGATGTTTCAGTAAAAAATTGATGTAACGCTTTATAAGCCAGTAAAGTTTGTGGTGATTCAGCCATTACAGCAAATAAACCTGGTACAGCACCCATTTGCTTTTTAGCATCTGTTAAAGTTTCTTTACTTGCTTCTGGTGCTGTTTCGGCTGTGTGCAGTGTAAATGTTGTCATTGTAATATTCCTATTTGAGTTAAGGGTTTGCTACGAGTGATTAATTACTATGTGAACTACTATAAGTCATTATGAACGATCGTTCAACTAGGTAAGTGAACAATCGTTCAATTACTTGGTTTTTAGTATTCAAGTAATTGAATACTAAAAATATTTATTTTATAACGAGTCTTAATCTCAACTTAAAAATAGCGTTTCGGCGAATGAGCTTTGCTTATAAAAGATATTTTCTTTATAATTGAACTAGCGTTCACTTATAAATTTCTCATGGTATTTTATGGCTAAGCCAACAAAGTTTGATAGACAAGATGTAATTAATAAAGCCACCAACCTGTATTGGCAAAAAGGCTTTCACGCCACTTCAATGCGTAATCTGCAAGACGTGATAGATATGCGACCGGGTAGTATTTACGCGGCGTTTGGTAATAAAGATGGTCTTTTTATCGAAGTGTTAAAAAACTACACTGATATGGGAATTGCTATGCTGGCAGAATGTCGGGCACAAATGACCTCACCCATTGCAACTTTAAAAGCGTTTGTAACCATGCAAGTTATTGATACTCAAACCGATGCACCAAACGGAATGTGTATGTTAGCTAAAACAGTTGGCGAATTAACCGAAGAACACCAAGAATTGCTAACGGTAGCAAAGAATTCATTGCACCGTATTGAGCAAGCTTTTGTGAGTTTAATTGAAGAAGCGCAAAGCTTAGGTGAAATTAGTGAAGAGAAAGATGCAAAACGATTAGCAAGTCATGTGGTGATACAAATTAATGGGTTACGTACTTATGCTAAAGCTAATAATGTTGATGCGTCTTTAGTACCTTTGATTGATGACATCTTCCTGCAACACCCTTTTTAATATAATAATCGCCTTGTTATTTCCTTTGGTTGTTTTAGCAGGCGTTTAAATCTCACATTAATTGCCGATAAAATCATCTATGAAAGCCAGCTGATATTTATGAGCTAAATGCTTGTTTCGCAATAATCACTGCTAACCCCTTTTATCGCTCCATAAACCTCCGCTTTCCTTTTTGTAAATATAAAGCGCTTACTATCTATCGCGCTTATCTAACCTGCAAACCAATCATGATTACGTTTTCATCGTTAGCAAGTTCTTTGCTATTTAAAAATAGACTAATTACTCAGTTTTATTGGGCTGCAAGGTTTTTGACTAATCTAGACTAAAGGCTAATATCTCCTTAAAAAAAAGCTTGATAGATTGATGATAGTTAAAGTTAAGCTTTTTCTAAAATATTGAAAATAAGTACTAATTATTCATTTTTAACAATTTACTTTTTATCTATTCACTTTTTTAACAACAAATAACTGCGTAATAAAGCGAAGTAATATAATAATCGCTAAAAGCGCTCTGTCGAGAGGAAATTATTGTGGAAAATAAAGAAGCATACTGGCAAGAAAATCTGCGCTTGATTTTTATCTGCCTTGCAATCTGGTTTTTCGTTTCATTTGGTTTAGGTCTACTACTGGTAGAGCCGTTAAATGAAATTCGTCTAGGGGGCTACAAACTGGGATTTTGGTTTGCACAGCAAGGTTCAATTTATGCATTTTTAGGTTTGATTTTTTGGTACGGTGCCAAAATGAACAAACTTGATAAAAAATATCACGCGGAGGACTAATAGATGGATGAGTTAAAATTTTATACTTACATCGCCGTATTCGGCACGTTCGGTTTATATTTTGCCATTGCTTGGTGGGCGCGTGCGGGTTCTACCAGTGATTTTTACGTAGCGGGTGGCGGGGTTACGCCATTACAAAATGGTATGGCAATTGGTGCCGATTGGATGAGTGCTGCGTCGTTTATCTCAATGGCCGGTATGATTTCCTTTATGGGGTACGGCGGTTCAGTATTCTTAATGGGGTGGACAGGTGGTTATGTATTATTGGCTATGTTATTAGCACCATATATGCGTAAACACGGTAAGTTTACTGTACCTGAGTTTATTTTCGATCGTTATTACTCTAAAACAGCACGTATTGTTGCTGTTGCTTGTTTAATTATTGCGTCATTAACTTACATCATTGGTCAAATGAAAGGTGTAGGCGTTGCTTTCTCTCGTTTCTTAGAAGTTGATTACGGTTTAGGTTTAGGTATCGGCATGTTCGTTGTTTGGGTTTATGCGGTATTAGGTGGCATGAAAGGCATTACTTACACGCAAATTGCGCAGTATGTAGTAATGATTTTTGCTTACACTATTCCAGCCGTATTTATTTCATTACAACTTACAGGTAATCCAATTCCACAACTTGGTTTAGGTAGTACTTTAGCTGACGGCAGTGGTGTTTACTTACTTGATAAGTTAGATATGGTAGTAACTGAAATAGGCTTTAAAGAATACACTACTTCAAACTTAGGCGGCACATTAAATATGTTCGCTTATACTATGTCATTGATGATTGGTACAGCAGGTCTTCCTCATGTAATTATGCGCTTCTTTACTGTTCCATCAGTACAAGCAGCACGTTCTTCAGCAGGTTATGCTTTAGTTTGTATTGCATTACTTTACACCGTAGCTCCTGCAGTTGGTGCAATGGCTCGTTTAAATCTTATGCATACAATTGAACCAGTAGCAGGTCAAAATCTTGAGTATTCTGAACGCCCACAATGGTTTAAAGACTGGGAAAAAACTGGTTTATTGCAATTTGAAGATAAAAATGGCGACGGTAAAATTCAATATACAGCCAACACTACAGATAGCAATATAATCGTAACTAATGATATGACGGGCGCTCAACAAACGGTTGTTCCTAATGAAATGATTAAAGTTGACCGTGACATTATGGTACTTGCTAACCCTGCAATTGCTAATCTACCAAACTGGGTTATCGCTTTAGTTGCCGCAGGTGGTTTAGCTGCTGCACTTTCTACTGCAGCCGGTTTATTGTTAGCTATATCATCATCAATCTCTCATGATTTAATGAAAGGGGTACTAACGCCTGACCTATCAGAGAAAAATGAATTACTTGCAGGTCGTGTGGTAATGACAGTAGCTATTCTTATTTCTGGATACTTAGGGTTACATCCTCCAGGGTTTGCTGCGGGTACAGTTGCTTTAGCCTTTGGTTTAGCTGCATCAAGTATATTCCCTGCGTTAATGATGGGTATTTTCTCTAAGAGAATGAGTGGTACAGCAGCGATAGCGGGCATGTGTTCAGGTATAGGCGTAACAATGTTATACGTGTTCCAACATAAAGGTATTATGTTTATTCCTGGAACAGAGTTCCTAGGTAGCATGGGTCCTGATTGGTTCTTCGGTATCTCTCCAAATGCATTTGGTGCAGTTGGTGCACTAGTAAACTTTGCGGTAGCCTTTATCGTACTTAAATTTACTGGTCCTGCTCCTGCTCATATTCAAGATATGGTTGAGAATATGCGTGTTCCTGGTGATGTAAGTGCAGCACATGCTCACTAGAGGGGGAGTAATGGGTTATTAATATTTAATAATCGTAAACGTAAGTATTTACCGTAAAATTAAAAGGCTAGGCGACTCATTTAAAGTCGGCTAGCCTTTCTTTTTCTAGGGTAATTTGCTCTAATGAATCAAGATAATAACTTTAAGTTAAATAAGATAATTCTATGAATAAACACTTAAAAATAGCCTTTTTGGTTGCGCCTATTCTCGCTATTGCTGGTTTTGGCTTAGCTGATTTATATAGTGAAAACGAAGCCGCGCAAGTGAAGTTGATCCAGCTAGTTGCAGAGGGTAATTGCGATGTTTCTCAAAATGACTGTGTACTCAGCTCGGGTGAGTTTCAAATTAATGTTTCCGATCAAGGCGGAGTAACTGAAATTAATTCAACTTTCCCGTTAGATACAGCTACATTATTCTTAGTTGATGAAAACGACAAAATGACGGCTTATCCGTTAGGTATGAAAAAAAGTCCATATTACTGGCGAAACAACACACCTTTGGGGGAGCTAGTTGCTAATCAAGGCGATAGTTATAAATTACGACTGGTTGCTAAAATTAAAGGTGGGCAATATATTAGTGAGTTTTATACTACTACCGCTAACTAACAGAATATTGACGGTTAAATGAGCAGGTCATCGTTAAAATCTCATTTAATCGTCTAAAAATTTATACCTATATTTATTGTAACTTTGTCTGGTGGTAACTATCGATTGAGTGCAAATTTTATTGGTATATGTTGATTTACAAGCTAATATTAAACGTACCTCAAATTATAAACTCAATAATTAAGCGTTTGATTAAGAAATATGATACTTTCACTTCATCAAATACGGCTAAAAATTTTGGTCGCTAAAATCAATATGCAACTATTCTTAACGCCTGGGTTAAAAGATTCACTCTATGCAAGTATCTGAAAAATATAATCTAGAAAGGTTTGAATCGGTTGTTAATGCCGCTGAAATGGGCATTTGGGACTGGGATATTAAAGCCGGAACCGTTTTTTTTAGTGATCGTATGGCTGAGATAATCGGCTATGAATTAAATGAATTACAACCTATTCAGTTTGAAACTTGGTTTCATTTTATTCACCCTGAAGACTTATCTAAAGCCCATGAAAGATTAACAAGCCACTTAGAGGGCGACGCTGAACTCTATGAAGTTGCGGTGAGAATGCAGCACAAACTTGGAAACTATGTTTGGGTGTTAATTGCGGGTAAAACGATAGAAAGATATGCGGATAACTCTCCTAAACGAATGGTTGGTTTTCATCGTGAAATTACCTTACGAAAAATTGACGAACAAAAATTAATTACTACAAGTCAGTTACTTGATGAATCACAGCGCATTGCGAAAGTAGGCGGTTGGCAATTAGATATTCCAACAGGCGACTTATTCTGGACAACAGAAACTTATCGTATTCATGAAACATCGCCTGAAGAATTTGACCCTTGCGTTGATACGGTAATTGATTACTTTTTACCTGATTCAAAGCGCATTATTAGCGAAGCAATAGAAGCTGCAATAACAGAGGGTAAGGGCTATGATTTAGAATTGTCGACTTACACTACTAAGGGTAAATTAATTGATGTAAGGGCGACTTGTACCGCCACTATGAAAGACGGAAAAGCTATTAAGCTTACCGGTATTTTTCAAGATATTAGTGAAGAAAAGTCGATACAACGCATTCTAAAAAAATCGAATAGAGAATTAGAGCAGGTTAATATAAAACTTGAGCGTAATGCCAATTACGATGCGTTAACAGGTTTGCCTAACAGAAATCTACTCGCTGACAGAATGCAACAAACCATTGAGCGTAGTAACCGTAAGCATAATAGTTTCGCTATTGCTTTTATTGATCTTGACCGATTTAAAGAAATAAACGATACCTACGGACATAGTTTTGGCGACGAATTATTGTGTAGTATCGCTGAACAATTTCAACATTCTATGCGTTCATGTGACACTCTCGCCCGTTTTGGTGGTGATGAGTTTGTAATGATATTAGATGAGTTACATAGCCCAGATGAATGCGCCATTATTTTAACGCGAATTCTCGATTCGGTCTCGCAAACTTTAATGTTAAAAAATAAAGCGATACAAGTCTCGGCAAGTATTGGCGTTACAATTTACCCGCAAGATAACAGTAATTCAGATCAACTAATACGCCATGCTGATCAAGCTATGTATATTGCTAAAAACTCGGGTAAAAATTGTTTTCATATTTTTGATGTTGCTAAAGATGTGGCTGAAAAACATCAACACGAAGAGCTGGAACATATTCGTTTAGCACTAAATAACGATGAATTTGTGCTGTTTTATCAACCTAAAATAAATATAAAAACTAATCAGGTAATTGGTGTAGAAGCGCTTATTCGTTGGGATCATCCAGAGCAAGGTATTTTGCCACCAGTAGCTTTTTTACCTGTTATCGAACAAGATATTCTAGATATTAACGTGGGTGAATGGGTTATAGAAAAAGCATTAACACAGTTATTTACTTGGTCAGAGGAGGGTATTGATATTCCTGTTAGTGTAAATATTAGTCCGCAGCAACTACAAAGCTTCGATTTTGTGAAGCGTTTAAAAGGTATTTTAAAAAAATTTCCAAATTTTAAAGCCGGTAGTATCGAGTTTGAGATATTAGAAACTAGTGCTTTGAAAGATATAGAGCAAGTCACTAAAATTATTCTAGAGTGTCATGATTTAGGTATTAAGTTTTCTATTGATGACTTTGGTACTGGCTATTCCTCGCTGTCTTATTTAAAGCGTTTACCGACAGAGTTTCTTAAAATTGATCAGTCTTTTATTCGAGATATGTTGATTGACCCGGATGACAAAGCTATTGTGCAAGGTATTATTGGCTTGGCGAATGTGTTCGATCGCAGGATTATCGCGGAAGGTGTTGAAACAACTGCACATGGTGAGCAATTATTGGCGTTAGGTTGTCATTTAGCGCAAGGATATGGCATTGCTAAACCTATGCCAGCAGAAAAATTTTTATCATGGTTAAAAGAATGGAAAAAGAAAAACCCTTGGGAATACTTAATGGCGAATAACTATCGATAATTATTAAATAACCTGAATTAGGGATAAGCAAAATGCTACAACAGCCTTAATTATCCGTATTACTGCGTTTTGATAGCTCCCAATAACCCGTTATTGGCTTCGCTTTCCCGCCTTGTACTACGAATAATTAAAACTATTGTAGATACGTGAATACAAGTAGTTGATATTTTTATACTTTACAATTTCATTATCCCGAACTCAGGTTAAATAACTAATCGATAGTTATAAAATCACTTTTTATCGACTAGTTTTACTGGGAAACTTATTACGATCTGAAAGGGTAGCACTTTCATTACATTCACCGTGCAAGGTGAAAATTGATTTATTGAAAGTGCGATCAAGTTCAAAATAACCGGTGCGACAGTA
This sequence comes from Colwellia echini, assembly GCF_002843355.2. GTDB lineage: Bacteria > Pseudomonadota > Gammaproteobacteria > Enterobacterales > Alteromonadaceae > Colwellia > Colwellia echini. Next base: position 20,623 of record NZ_PJAI02000008.1, on the reverse strand, counting down.
GTTATTGTCTTCGAGCTTATCTAATAAGCGAATTTCTAATTCTTCAGCCATTAAATCTTCTATATTATCTTTTTTGCTTGAACCTCCTTTCTTGCCTTGACCTTCACCTTTCTTTTTACCGCTACGGCCTCTTCCTTCTCCTTTGTCTTTTTTAGGCGTTTCTTGTTTGCCACTACTTGCTGATTTATCCGGATTGACAAAAATTATTGAGAAGGTAAACATTTTCGCATCATTTTCAAGAATGTTTGGTCGAAACACTTCGGTTATTTTCATATCGTGTTTACTACTGCATCCAGTAATAGCAACAAGACTTAATAACAACATAATCAAAGGTTTTTTTAATAGCATATTTTTACCGAGTAAGCGTATTTAACATTAAAAGAACAATCAGAAGTGCTCATGATAACGTTTTATAAGTAAAGAAACGTAAAGGAGGCATAAATTTTTGCGTTTAACTTGTTTAGTAATTAAAAAAAGTCAGTGGCTGAACAGGTTAATCATCACCAGTTTCACCAGCCGCGTCTTCATCGTCATATAGGTGGAACTTATTGAATTTGATGATTGATGTTAGTTCTTCGCCATATAAGCTGCCTTTTTCAGAGTAGCGATCTAATTTGGTAACTAAGATAAACGGATCGTCTGTGGTCATTCTTGTTTCTCTAAACTCTACAAACGCATGACTGCGCCCCATAGTTCGGTAATAATCATATACCGCAGCCTCAATCGAGTCGTATTCTTTTACCCAAATGGTTTTGTCTCCACGCTTTTGTAAGGCGGCGACTCTTGGCTCATCTTCATCGAAAGACCAAACACCAAATATATTATTTGCTACTCTAAAAAATCTTGAGGTCGCCCATGAACTTTCCATAGCGGCTTGTGCGATAGCAATGCTTTTTGGGTGCGGCTTCAAGGCCATTAATAACTCGTCATTTGATGTTGCTTTATATTCTGTTTTTAGCGCTTCAATTTCTGCATCACTTTCACCAGCATCAATTTTAGCTTTGATTTTTTCATAGCGTACCATTAACTGGGAATATACATGGTCAACAGCAGGAACAATTAACGACTTAAAGCGTGCTTTCTTCTCTTGTACCGTCATTTTAGGAAGCTCGGCTTCTTGTTCTTTTTTTGCTTTATAATTAGTAGTGAAGATAACTGCAGCAATAATTAGCAGTAACACAACTGCGATAATGATTTTTCTTTTATGTGTGTTTTTCTGTTTTGTAGGTTCTTGCTCTGAGATTAAGGTCACTAAGAAATTCCGAAGATATATAAATGGGGTGTAAGCTAAATTGTAGGGGGTTTTGTGGAAAAAACAACAGGATAAACAATGTTATACAGCAAAGCTATTTTACTCGTTTTCAACTTTACTATTAATAGCAGCTATTGATTATATAAAAGCACCTTGATAACGAATAAACAGTCATTATTGTGTGAAAGATAAGTTTATGCTCTAATTTTCATTTGCTTATAAAATTCATGATCCAGAGTTCTGGTTAAATACATTGATGCTGTTACTCTTAAATTTGTTCAGCTTTCAATTTTTAATGATAGATTAATCTTAAGAGGAATTGCTTTTTCGCGTTATTATTTCTTTCTTTAAGTTTAGAAAGGTCAATCTAAAGAGGCGATATTAGAGGGGTAATTGAATGATGAATAAAAGTAGTATTACAACTAAAGAAGGTAACTCAGGGGTAAAGAATAAAACTCTTTCACTTTATCGTAAGCTTGAAAAGTATCCTTTTGGAAAGGGTGTTTTTTCAATAATGGTTAGTCGCGTAGCGCCTTATTTTGCAACCATTAGCCCTAAAATTACAGAGCTAGAGCCGAATCAATGTACGTGTTTAATCAAAAAAAGAAAAAAGGTTTTTAATCATATAAAAACCGTACATGTTATTGCTATTTGTAATGGTTTAGAAATGGCGATGGGCGTTATGGCTGAAGCGTCTATCCCCAAAAACTTACGCTGGATTCCAAAAGGTATGACTGTGGATTACACCGCGAAAGCGGGGAGCGATATTCGCTGTGTTGCCCAAGTAAATTCAGAAGATTGGTTGCCTGGCGATATGTTAGTTAACATTACCGCGTATGATGAAAATGATGTGGTGGTTGTTAAAGGACACATTAAGCTTTGGATATCTGAAAAACCAAGTAAATAAAAGCGTTAAGGTAATTTTTCAGAAGGTAATAGCTCAATCGAACGTACTTGAATAATCGCTTCACCACCGTCTTTATCTGTAAAGCTTGGTATTAAATAAATAGCATCAATCTCCTCAGGAGCTAATACTGAAGTTAATTCTGTATTCGCAATATCAATATTTGAGTGTTTTGCTACAGGTAGTGAAAATTCACTTAAATCAATTTCTTTAGTTACCCATTGTTTGGTCGCAGGTAATTCGAACTGAAATTTAGGGGAAATATTATTGCCACCTTTATCAACATTCTTACCATAGTTCTGTTGTGATAATCTTACGATAAGTGGTATTTCACATTGATAAGTTAACCGTATTTTAGAGATGCCAGCTAAAGTTGCCGCAGGAATTTTGTGAATTAATTCCACCCATGTATTACGGGTATCATTAATACGCGGTGCTCGTTTAAATTTAATCCAAATACCCGAATGCCGAATGAGCTTTTCATTAATTATCGCTTCGCTACCATAAGGGTCTGTGTCGTAAGTCCATTGGTACTTATCGAGTGGTTCAAGTCCATTTTCTGCACTCGCAGGAACTGCAGTTAATAGTAATAAGCTTACTAAGCTGCTCATTAATGTTTTAAATAATGTTCTAAATGATGTTCTATTGAAAAAGTGCATTTATATCCTGAATAAGTAATTAAACCTTTTGTGCGAATAAGCGCATTATAAAGAAATATATTACGAGATTACACTGCCAATATTTACGTATAATCTACGTTAAACATCGACAGTGTAACTTATATGAATTAATCACATGGATATTTAGCTGAACGCCATAAATAATACAGTGCGGGTAAAACCAGTAAAGTAAGCAACATAGCGCTAGCCATACCGCCAACCATAGGTGCTGCAATTCTACTCATTACTTCTGAACCTGTGCCAGTACCATATAAAATAGGTATTAAACCAACGATAACGGTGCCTCCGGTCATCATTATGGGTCTAATTCTTAAGCCTGCGCCATGTAACACCGCTTTTAAAACATCTGCTTTGGTTATTAGTTTATCTTGTGCGGCATTATCAGCTAACAGATCATTATAGGCTTTATTTAGGTAAACCAACATAATCACCCCAATTTCAACGGCGACACCCGCCAGGGCAATAAAACCAACGCCCACCGCCACTGAAAAATTAAACCCCTCTAGATACATTAACCAAATACTACCAACCATTGCCAGTGGCAGGGTGCCTAAAATCATCGCGACTTCAATCACATTACGAAAGTTTAAGTACAGTAATACAATGATGATCGCCAAGGTTAACGGGATAACATAAGTGAGTTTAGCTTTGGCGCGCTGCATGTATTCATACTGACCAGCCCAAGTAATAGAATAACCAGTAGGCAGTATTAACTCTTTATCGAGTACTGTTTTTGCCAAAGCAACATAACTACCAACATCTTCATTTTCAATTAAATCAACATAAGTCCAACCCGTTAGGCGTGCATTTTCTGATTTAATACCCGGAGGACCATCTTCAATAAATATATTAGCAACATCACTTAACGATATTCGCTGGCCGTTAGGCGTTACTATAGGTAATTGTGCAAGTTGCTCTGGCGAATCACGGTAATCTTGCGGGTAGCGTAAATTAACGGGATAACGCTCTAAACCCTCAACAGTATTAGTTACGTTCATACCACCGATTGCAGTGGCAACTACTTGTTGAATATCATTAATATTTAAGCCATAGCGTGCAGCTTGTTGGCGTTGAATATCTACTTTGATATAACGTCCTCCAGAAACTCGCTCAGAGTAAACTGAAGCAGTGCCAGCTACGTTAACTAAAATACTCTCAAGTTGTTGGCCAATTTGTTGAATAGTATCGAGTTTAGGACCTGATATTTTAATACCCACGGGTGTTTTTATTCCCGTAGCGAGCATATCAATACGGGTTTTTATCGGCATTACCCAAGCATTAGTTACACCCGGTAATTTAACCAAATCATCTAATTCTTTTTGCAAACTGGCAGGCGTAACCCCTTCGCGCCATTCACTTTTAGGTTTGAACTGAATAAATGTTTCTATCATATTTAAGGGCGCGGGATCGGTGGCAGTTTCTGCACGACCAACTTTGCCAAAAACAGTTTTCACTTCAGGTACGGTTTTAATAAGCTTATCGGTTTGTTGTAGTAATTGCCTTGCTTGACCAATAGAAATTCCAGGATAGGTGGTAGGCATATACATTAAGTCACCTTCATCAAGCGGCGGTATAAACTCACTACCTATTTTATCTAACGGATATAAACCGACAATAAATATCATAATCGCAGCGGTTAAAGTAATTTTAGGAAAGCGTAATACGGCCTTAAGTACAGGCATATACAAAGCTGTTAAAAATTTATTTACTGGGTTTTTATGCTCCGCGAGTACTTTGCCGCGAATGAAATAGCCCATTAATACTGGTACTAAAGTTATTGCTAAGGCGGCAGCTGCTGCCATGGCATAAGTCTTAGTGTAAGCCAGTGGCGCAAACATCCGGCCTTCTTGTGCCTCAAGAGTAAACACAGGTACAAAACTAACGGTGATTATAAATAAGCTAAAAAATAATGCAGGGCCAACTTCACTGGCAGAATTTATCACAATTTGCCAACGTTCTTCATTAGATATGGGCTGATTTTCGGGTAACTTCTCCATGTGTTTATGCATGTTTTCAATCATGACAATAGCGCCATCAACCATTGCACCAATGGCGATAGCAATACCGCCAAGTGACATGATATTGGCATTTAAACCTTGGGCATGCATGACTATAAACGCAGTTAGAATACCGACAGGAATACTAATAATTACGACTAAAGAAGATCGTAAATGAAATAGAAAAATAATGCAGACTAAGGCGACTACACCAAATTCTTCTAACAGTTTCATGGCTAAGTTACTAACCGCACGCTCAATTAAGGCTGATCTGTCATAAACGGTGATAATTTCTACGCCGTCAGGTAAGCCTTTTTTCAGTTGCTCAAGCTTTGCTTTTACACGATTAATCACTTGCTGTGCATTTTCGCCATAGCGCATAACAACTATGCCACCAACGGTTTCACCTTCACCATTAAGCTCGGCTATGCCGCGACGCATTTGTGGGCCGGTATTTATTTCAGCAACATCTTTTAGTAAAAGTGGTGTGCCATTTTCACTCACGCCAAGTGGTATGTTTTCAAGATCAGGTATGCCTTTTATATAACCGGTAGTGCGCACCATATATTCGGCTTCAGCCATTTCAACAACCGAAGCGCCAATCTCTTGGTTACCTTGTTTGATAGCCGTTTGAATGAGTGATAAAGGAATACCATAAGCGCGCAATTTGTCAGGGCTTACTTGTATTTGGTATTGTTTGACCATGCCGCCAAGCGCGGTAACTTCTGAAACACCTTTTACGGTTTGTAATTCATATTTTAAAAACCAATCTTGTAAGCTACGTAATTGGCTTAAATCATGTTGCCCCGTTTTATCGATTAAAGCGTAAAGATAAACCCAGCCCACACCAGTAGCATCAGGCCCTAATTGCGGCTTAGCCTCACTAGGTAAATTCGGCGACACTTGACTTAAATACTCTAATACACGTGAACGAGCCCAATAAAGGTCGGTATCTTCTTCGAAAATAACATAAACGTAAGAATCACCAAAAAAAGAGAAGCCACGAACGGTTACCGCGCCAGGTACCGATAACATAGCCGTGGTTAGCGGGTAAGTTACCTGATCTTCAACGACTTGTGGCGCTTGTCCGGGATAACTGGTTTTGATAATAACTTGTACATCAGATAAATCAGGTAGTGCATCAATAGGCGTATTTTTAACTGAATACAGCCCAACACCGACTAAAATCATGGTGGCGAGTATGACAAAGAAACGATTGCCTACCGACCAGCGAATAATGGCAGCAATCATTAGTGTGCTCCTTGAGTCATAGGCATAGCGCTAATAATAATGAATTCGCCGTCGCTTACTTCAAAGGTAAACATTAAATAGGCATCAACAGTAAATAACGACATATCAACAGTTTCGCTAACGATGAAGTCTACCGTGGCTGGCTCTCTATTCCACTTTTCAATTGCTTCGCGGTCGATAGTAACCATACGGTGTGCGGGCATTACTGAGGTGACAGTGCCGTGTACCGTAGCAGAAGAAGCTTTTTTATTAGTGCTTGTGTCATTTGAACTAATACTGGTGTGAATATTCTGCTCAGCATCCATACGTTTGAAATCTGAGCTTTTACTTGATTCAGAGTCGAGTAAAAATTGTGCCGAGCTGACAACTTTCTCGCCTTCAGAAAGACCAGAGATAATTTCAATGTGATGACGATCAGAACGGCCAATTTGTACTGCAACTGATTTAAAGTAACCGTCGCCTAGCGCTAATACCACTCGGTCTTGTGCACCAGTACGTATAACTGCTTCTCTTGGCACTTGTAAAACAGGTTCACTGTTATTAACTTCAATGGCGATATTGGCAAACATGTTGGGTTTTAATAGACCTTTTGAATTGTCAAAATGTAATCTAGCAATGCCTGTTCTGGTTTTTGCATTGAGCATAGGGTGAATATGGGCAACTTTACCTTGCCATTGTTTTGCAGGTAAAAAATCTAATTGCATGGTGGCGTTATCGCCCATATTAACTCGAGTGACGTCTTGCTCAAAAATCTCTGCTTTGACCCATACTTGTGATAAGTCGACTATGGATAACAACATGGTTGCAGGCGTTACATAAAGGCCTTCTCTGATGGTTAAACTATCAATAACGCCAGATTGTGGTGCGTAAAAAGTTACGCTTTGCTTAGCCTTTTTATTTTTCTTAATCCCATCAATCATTTTTTGAGGTATTTGAAGTGCAATAAGCCGATTTTCAGCGGAAGAAATTAAACGGCTGATATCGCTATCTAAAGCTATTAGCAGTTCTTCTTGGGCATTAACTAATTCAGGCGAGTAAATATCATAAAGCGGCTGACCTTTTTTTACCGGGTCGCCAATGGCATTGACGTGCATTTTTTCAATCCAGCCTTCAATACGGGGGTGAACTTGAGACAGTTTATCTTCATCAAAAGTAACGTAACCAACAGTTTCTATTAAGGTATTAAGTTCGCCATAGGTGGCTGTAGCGGTTCTAACCCCCAAATTATTAATTACATTCGGTGATACCTTAATGGTGCCCGCCCCTTCATCTTGAGAGTTACCGCCATTACTTTGGTTTCCGTAATAAGGTATTAAGTCCATACCCATAGGCGATTGACCAGGTTGATCACGTCTGTAATTTGCATCCATTGGTGCTACCCAATACAGCGGCTTATTTTCTTCAGTTTTTTTATTGCTATGCGAACCAGTATCAGTGCTAGTTATCGGCGTAATATGGGAAAATATTGTCGAGTTTAAAGAGAGTACCACTCCTAAAGTGATCCCTATAATTAATGCAGTAACTAACCCAATCACTAAAGCTATTGATGATTTAACGTGAGGTTTTCCTGTAGGGCTGCTGGTATTGTTGCTAGTGTTCATCTTACTTCTCCACGCTTTATCATAATTGAAAATAGATGATAGATTCTTAAGCGCTTCTTTAATTGTTTGATATCTAATATGAAATATAATATGAGGTTACAGTTAATCCATATTTAAAAAGAGTGAAAAGCGACATTGGCTAAGTGACTTTGAAAATCGTAATGATTAGTGTAGAAAGTGAAATTTTAGACGCAATGAGGCTGTGATTAGCTCAGAATTGGCGGTCTATAAAGGGAGGTAATAGTATTACTTGATATTAAACTTTTAAAAGAAAGAATCTTATTTGGGGTAGTATGTGCTGGTGCGTGGTTGATGCTAGCTATAAATGCGGCAGCGGTTGCACAGCCGGTTGTTAAACAGTCACACTCTTGGGCGCAACAACTTTCAGTTCCAGATTTATTACCGTCAAATGAATCAGTCTCAAAGCTATCAACATTCAAAGAGGTTGACTCTGCAGCTATTTTATCATGATGGCAATTTGGCATGTTAGCCATACTATTGGTATTTTGCGCTGCACTCTGTTGTAACGACTGTTTAGCCATTTGCAAACTTACCATTTTACTCGTCATGCTATAAAACATAGACATTGATGCTGTTGATTGACCAATGAAGATCAAACAAAGCAATGACAGCAATAATGTTTTATTTATAAAAGTAGGCACAAGTAGCACTTAACCATTGAGTTGATATTAAAGTTAATATTAATACATAGCGTAAAGAACTCTTTGATTCTAGCACCGTTGAAAAGAAGAAAGCAATGATACTTATGGCACCTATACCTGTTATCATTCAAAGTGTAGGATTTTAGTGAGAATTTAAAACACGTTAAGCACATCGCTCAAACACTATAAAACCGACTATTGCTTGTTAACGGATATAACGGTTATTTTTAATCAAATTATCTATTATTACAGTAGTAAGAATTACAGCATAAGTTATTTGTTAATGGTTTGTTGTTAGGCGAAGCCTGTCAATTGTTAATAATGTGTAATTAAATTAACAGCTTAGCTGCAGTTTTTTGTCAGATTACTTTACATAATTATTTTGATTGATTTATGAATAAGTTATATTTGATTGAAATTCAACGAAATTTAATTTTCGGAATGATTTTTGCTTTAAGTATAGGTGTTAGGCTAATAAATTAGCTTTTTTGAATTAGCCGTCAAAATTTCGGAGTCGGGGTAAAGAGGATGTATATGAAATGTAAATATTTTAATGCCGCATTAGCCGGTTTAATCTTGTCTGTGAGCTGTGCAGTTAATATTGCTCAGGCAGGACTAATTGCCTTTAATGATAGAGCAACGTTTGAAAACTATTTAAACGGGGAAAGTATCGACACTTTATCTTCGATAAAGAATACGGGTTTCACGGGGATTTTCAGTTCTAATGACTTTAAAGCCTCAGGAAAGATGCACCAATGTAATACTAATGTTGATTGTGGTGGAGCGTATGATAATATGGATAATAAATATCTTTTAGCATATAACAATACACTTGATTTTTCGTTTAACAGCCCAATCGCTGCCTTTGGTTTCGATTTTAATTCTTATTCTACTAAAATATACAATGAGGCTGTTGTCGTAGCACTTAATGGCGTAAGCTCACAACCCACAGGTGCTTCTGGCGGATTTTTTGGTATAGCATCTGATGATGGCTCTACCTTTTCAACTGTAAATTTTGTTAGTAATTTAAAGAATACTGTATTTGATAATATTACTTATGCAGCTTCAGTTAAAACAGTACCTGTTCCTACACCGTCAACTCTGGCTATTTTTGCATTAGCAATGATTGGTTTAGCGGCACGTAAATTTAAGAGATAATCTTAATCGATTCAATCCCTATTTTTAGCCATACCAATACTTTTAAACACCAATTGTAATGATTGGTGTTTTTTTATCCCTGTAATTTGACAATCCCTCTTAGCGTAGAAGCACCACCTGAGCTCTCTATCTATTTAACCTGAGTTCGGGATAATGAAAGTGAGTAGAATAATAATATCAATCACTTAGGATTTTACCTTTACAATAGTTTTAATTATTCGTAGTACAAGGCAGGAAAGCGAAGCCAATAACGGGTTATTGGGAGCTTTCATAACGAAGTAATACGGGTAATTAAGGCTGTTGTAGCATTTTGCTTACCCCGAACTCAGGTTATTTATTGTATGGTATTAGTTAGCTTGCCATTTACACTTTACCTCAGTTACCATGAACTTTAATCTAAGAATAAATATAAATAAGGGATTTTATGCGTGGTGCAGGTGGTACATCAGGTGGTTTAGGGCAGTTTTTTGTTGGATTAATCATGATGTGCGGTGGCTTTTACATGCTACTTAATGCCATTACTGTAAGCTCTAGCTTTGGTATGGGTATGCGCCTTTATGGTTTTTCAGCGATGGGCGGAAATTATAACCTAACTAGTGGCATGGTGATGATTCCCTTTATGTTCGGTATAGGACTTATTTTTTATAATGGTAAAAATATTCTTGGTTGGGTATTAGCACTAGGCTCTATAACGGGTTTAATTTTTGGGGTGATATCGTCTATACGATTTACCTTTAGAACCATGTCATCGTTTGATTTAATTGTTATTTTAGTACTAGCAATTGGCGGTTTAGGGTTATTTTTACGATCGTTAAAGAAAGTAGATGCTATGCCTACAGAATAATTATTAGATCTAATGCGTGATTTATAAAAGTAAATAGATAATGAAAAAAGCCAATGACGTAATTATCTAGGAGTCCCTAGATATTCACGTAATTGGCTTTTGGCTTTCTCAGAAATCAGATATTTAATGAGATTGCTATTAATTCAAAAAGGCTTGATAAGCCAAGTTTTTAGTCTCTTCTTGCCAATGATAACCTAGGTCATCAAGATGTTTGAAAAACTCGTCTTGTTGACTGTTATCAAGGTTAAAACCTGTTAGTACTTGGCCAAATGCTGCACCATGGTTACGGTAATGAAATAGAGTGATATTCCAATGTTCGCCCATTGCCGCTAAGAATTTTTCTAATGCGCCTGGGTGCTCAGGAAATTCAAAACTAAACAAACGTTCATTTTGATTTTCTTCAGCACTTTGTGGGTTTTTACCACCAATCATGTAACGAACATGCAATTTAGCTAATTCATTATCAGTAAAGTCTATGGCTTGATAATTAGCGTCGCGTAAATTTTGCATTAACTGCTCACGTTCATCAACATTACCACCTAAACGTACACCAACAAATACTTCAGCGCTAGCTTTACCTGTATAGCGGTAATTGAACTCGGTAATGGCACGGTTACCTATTGTTTGGCAAAAACGTTTAAAGCTACCTTTTTCTTCAGGGATAGTTACCGCTAAAATAGCTTCTTTCTTCTCACCTAACTCACATCGTTCAGATACATAGCGTAACGTATGAAAATTCATATTTGCACCAGATAAAACGGCAGTTAAGGCTTCGTTACCTTTACTGGTTTGGCAGTATTTTTGTAAACCCGCTAAAGAGAGGGCTCCTGCAGGCTCTGCAATAACACGGGTTTGCTCAAAAATATCTTTAATGGATGCACATATTTCATCGGTTGTTACCGTAATAACTTCATCGCAATAACGTTGAATTAAATCAAACGTATGTGTGCCTATACGTTTAACTGCAACACCGTCAGCAAATAAACCTACTTGTTCAAGGTCTACAGGTTTGCCAGCAGCCAAAGCAGCTTTTAAGCAGGCTGAATCTTCGGCTTCAACACCAATAATTTTTACGTTTGGTCGTAATTGTTTGATATAAACAGCCATACCTGCGAGTAAACCACCGCCGCCTACCGGAATGAAAACAACATCAACTTTTGGTAGTTGCTGTAATAATTCTTTAGCAACAGTACCTTGACCAGCAATAACATCAACATCATCAAAAGGGTGAATAATCGTTTTCTTTTCTGCGGCGGCATATTCAATAGAAGCAGCTTGTGCTTCGTTAAAACTATTACCAACGAGGCGTACTTCACCACCAAAACGCCTAACATTATCTACTTTTATGTCAGGAGTTGTTTTAGGCATAACAATAGTCGCTTTAATGCCTAGTTTGTTAGCCGCCAAAGCTAAGCCTTGTGCGTGATTACCCGCCGATGCAGCAATAACACCATGAATACATTGCTCTTCGGTTAAGCTGTTAAGCTTATTATAAGCGCCACGTAATTTAAATGAGTGTACTGGTTGCTGATCTTCACGTTTCAAGTAAATTTGATTATTTAAACGTGTTGATAGTTTAGTGCAATGTGTCAGCTCAGTTTCAACGGCTACATCGTACACTGGCGCTAGCAAAATACGCCTAAGGTATGCTAGTTGCTCTGCTTGCTGTGCCAATAATGCTTGATCCTGCGTGTCCATTTAATTCAACCTTGAATTTTAAAAGTAAGATAAAAATGAGATGATAAAAATTAGAAAACCTAAACAGTCATACGAACATACGTCTGTTTAGGTTTAATATTTATCATTGAGCATGAGTTAATATTTTAATATATCATCATGTCTGTAGCGCTGTTACTAAGAGTGACTAATCTACTAAACCATCAAGTAATGCACGGTTACGTACAGCACCTTTGTCGGCACTTGTTGCTAACATTGCATAGTTTTTTAAGGCGTAACTAATTGGACGAACACGATCAGCTGGTTTCCAAGCATCTTTACCTTTAGCCTCCATCGCGGCTTTACGTTCAGCTAAAATTTCTTCGCTTACTTGTAAGGTAATTTCACGTGTAGGAATATCGATATGAATGATATCGCCTTGTTCAACTAATGCGATTGTTCCGCCGTCAGCTGCTTCTGGTGAAACGTGACCAATTGATAAACCAGACGTACCACCAGAGAAGCGACCATCGGTAAGTAATGCACAGGCTTTACCTAAGTGCATAGATTTTAAGTAAGTGGTTGGGTATAGCATTTCTTGCATACCTGGACCACCTTTAGGGCCTTCATAGCGAATAACTACTACTTCACCAGCAACAACTTTGCCGTCAAGAATACCCGCTACTGCGTCGTCTTGGCTTTCAAAAATATGTGCAGGACCAGTAAAAGTTAGATTATCGTCATCTACACCAGCAGTTTTAACTACACAGCCATCAAGGGCAATGTTACCTGAAAGTACCGCTAAACCACCTTCTAGTGAGAATGCGTTATCAATACTACGAATACAACCGTTTGCACGGTCATCGTCTAATGTATCCCAACGGCAATCTTGGCTGAATGCTTTAGTGGTACGAATACCTGCAGGGCCTGCACGGTAGAATTTTTTAACGTCTTCATCGTCAGTTAAGGTGATGTCATATTTAGCAATTACGTCGGCTAATGTGGTACCTAAAACATTCGGTACGTTGGTATGTAATAAACCCGCGCGCGATAACTCACCTAAAATAGAGATAACACCGCCAGCACGATGCACATCTTCCATATGATATTCAGGCGTAGACGGCGCTACTTTACATAATTGCGGAACAAGGCGTGATAACTTATCCATATCGTCCATGGTGTAATCAATTTCAGCTTCTTGCGCGATAGCAAGTAAATGCAAGATAGTGTTGGTAGAACCACCCATCGCAATGTCTAAACACATTGCATTATGTAAGGCATCTTTACAGGCAATATTACGTGGTAATGCAGATTCATCATTCTGTTGATAATAACGTTTTGTTAATTCGACAATTTGTTTACCAGCATTTAAAAATAAGTTTTTTCGGTCAGCGTGAGTTGCTAACATTGAACCGTTACCTGGTAAGGCAAGGCCAAGTGCTTCAGCTAAACAGTTCATTGAGTTAGCAGTGAACATACCAGAACATGAGCCACAGGTTGGACATGCAGAGCGTTCGATTTTATCGCTGTCTTCATCACTAACTGTAGAGTCTGCGCCTTTAATCATCGCATCAACTAAATCAAGTTTAATGATTTGGTTTGAAAGCGTTGTTTTACCCGCTTCCATTGGGCCACCTGATACAAAAATAACTGGGATGTTAAGGCGCATTGCAGCCATCATCATACCAGGGGTGATTTTGTCACAGTTTGAGATACAAACCATAGCATCAGCACAATGAGCATTTACCATGTATTCAACAGAGTCAGCAATTAAATCACGTGATGGTAAGCTGTAAAGCATCCCTGAGTGACCCATAGCAATGCCATCATCAACGGCTATGGTATTAAATTCTTTGGCAACACCACCCGCTTCTTCAATAGCGCCTGCTACTAATTGTCCCATATCTTTTAAATGTACATGACCAGGAACAAACTGAGTAAAAGAGTTAACTACGGCGACAATAGGTTTTCCAAAATCGCCGTCTGTCATGCCCGTTGCGCGCCATAGGGCACGAGCACCTGCCATGTTACGGCCTTGAGTAGAAGTAGCTGATCTTAATTTAGGCATGATGTTTGTATCCATGTTAAAGGTGTGAGGAGAAGTACATTCATTTTTAAAATTATTGCTAATCGCTTATCACAAGTTCAAAATAACTTTAAAAATGAAACACTATTTAACCTGTTGTAGCATTTTGTTTACCCGAATTCAGGTTATTTAAATATAGTTTTCATTTAAGCAGTACATACAACACTTATCAAGGTAATGAATGTACTGCTTTTACTCGTTTTTTACAGCAGATAGAGCCTATTCTACAGACTCTAACCAGCCCCACTTATCTTCAGTAGTACCGTCGAAAATACCAAAGAAAGCTTCTTGAAGTGCTTTAGTTACCGGGCCACGTGAACCTGTTCCTACAGGTAAACCGTCAACCGTTTTAACAGGCACGATTTCTGTTGCGGTACCAGTCATAAAGAATTCATCAGCAACGTATAATGCATCACGCGCAATTGTTTCTTCACGAACTTCATAACCTAAATCAGCAGCTAAAGTCATTACTACGTCACGTGTTAAGCCAGTTAAAATAGAAGCTGAACTTGGTGGCGTGTAAATTACACCTTTACGTACTAAAAATAAGTTTTGACCAGCGCCTTCACTTACCATGTTATTAACGTCTAATGCGATACCTTCAGTGTAACCATGACGAGCCGCTTCAGTAGAAATTAATTGTGAAGATAAGTAGTTACCGCCTGCTTTTGCCGCCGTAGGCATAGTGTTTGGCGCTAAACGATTCCAACTTGAAACACCCACGTTAACACCGTCTTCAATCGCTTCAGCACCTAAGTAAGCTTCCCAGCTAAAGGCTGCGATCATAGCATCAGCAACAGCATCAGTAGGTGGGCGTAAACCCATACCTATATCGCCTAAGAAAAATAATGGACGTAAGTAAGCAGACTTTAAACCATTTTTAACAACAGCATCTTTACAAGCTTGAGAAATTTCTTCAGGCGTGTAAGGAATGTTCATGCGGTAAATTTTTGCTGAATTAAAAAGACGTTCAATGTGTTCTTCTAAACGAAAAATACAAGTACCTTTGTGCGTTTCGTAAGCACGAATACCTTCAAATACTGAAGAGCCATAATGTAGAGCGTGGCTCATTACATGAACTGTTGCGTTTTGCCACGGCATTAACTCACCGTTAAACCAAATTAATTCTGCGTTTACTTTTGCCATCTTCGTTCCTAAATCTTAAATGTGTTGTTCTGTAATAACTAATGGCTCGAGGTATAGGTCAAGCCATAAGTAGTTATTAAAAAACGAATTTTATTAAATGAATATATTGCGTTAAATTGCTGCAGCAGCTAAATCGGCACTATTGTCGACTTCAACACCTTTGATATCGATTAGCTTGTTGATTTGATCAACTAATAAACTAATAGGACGTTCGCTACTAACACTCAGAGTAATAGTACCAACATTATTACCTGTATTTACTTCAGCGTGCATACCGTTGATTAAAAAACCGCGGTATCGAGTAACCTGTAGAATTCTTTCTAATACTACTTGTCTGTCATCAACCATAATGATTAATTTGTAGTTATTTAGTGTGGTAGGTTTCATCTTAAACACTCTCCATCATTTGGTCGTTTGCTGTATTTGGCGGAACTAATGGCCAAACATTTTCTGCAGCATCAATTTTTACTTGTAAGAAATAAGGGCCATCATGATCTAACATTTCGTTTACTGCAGCGTCTACTTCGCTTTTCTTACTGATAAGTTTTGCTTTAATATCAAATGATCTTGCTAACATAAGGAAATCAGGATTGTCAGATAAATCGGTTTCACTTAATCGACCATCAAAGAATAGGTCTTGCCATTGGCGAACCATACCTAATTTTGCGTTATCAATTAACACGATTTTCACAGGAATTTGGTAACGTTTAATTGTTGCTAATTCTTGTACGTTCATCATGATTGAACCATCACCTGAAACGGTGATTACAGTGTCATGAGGGCGTGAAATTTGTGCGCCAATTGCTGCAGGTAAACCAAAGCCCATAGTACCCATGCCGCCACTGGTTAAAAAGTTACTTGGATCGTCAAAATCCATGTGCTGTGCAGCCCACATTTGATGTTGACCAACATCAGTAGTTACACAGGTATTGGCTGGCATTAGGTTGCTAATAGTATTTAATACTGCAGGTGCATAAATGTTGTCACCTGGGTGATCGTAACGCCATGCACAAGCAGCTTTACTTAATTGTATTTTTTCTTGCCATGCTGTGATTTCTAGCGTGGTAGATAATTGTGGTAAGTTGGCTTTTAGGTCACCTAAAATTGCAACATCAGCTTTGCGACGTTTGTTTATCTCAGCAGTATCGATATCGAAATGGATAACTTTGGCGTGTGGAGCAAACTCATCAAGTTTACCTGTTACTCGGTCATCAAAACGAGCACCAACAACTACTAATAAATCACTTTCTTGTACGGCCATATTTGCGGCTTTTGTGCCATGCATACCTAGCATGCCTAGATAATTTACGTTATCAGGGTTAATAGCACCTAAACCTTTTAACGTTGAAACACATGGAATGCCTGTTATATTAGCGAAAGCACGTACTTCATCAATAGCATTAGCCATACCAACACCACCACCTACGTATAAAATAGGTTGCTTAGCGCTTGTTAATAACTCAACAGCATTACCTATATCAGCTAATGGTAATTTAACTTTGTTTTCTAAATGAGAAAGTTTGTCAAAACGTGTTGTAACTTCAGCTAACTGAATATCTTTTGGAATATCTACAAGTACAGGACCTTGACGACCTTCTAATGCGATTTCAAATGCTTGGTATAATACTTTTTCTAAATCATCAATATCGGTTACTTGGAAAGAATGCTTAGTACAAGCAAGAGATAAACCAAAAATATCGATTTCTTGGAAAGCATCGCTACCCATAGCAGCAGTAGGAACTTGACCAGTAATTGCCACAACAGGAATTGAATCAGCTAGTGCATCAGCAAGACCGGTAATTAAGTTAGTAGCACCAGGACCTGATGTTGCTAAACAAACACCAACCGTATCAGCAGCACGAGCATAACCGACAGCAGAAAACGCAGCACCTTGTTCATGGCGACATAAGAAATGTTTTACTTCACTGTCGTATAACGCATCATAAATTGGCATGATGGCGCCACCAGGGTAACCAAACACATGCTTTACGCCATGTTCTTGTAGTACTTCAAATAATAGTGCGCCGCCTGTTAGCGTTTTACTCTCGGTCATGATGATTCCAATTTTTTATCGTGTTAATTTCTGTATTTTTTAATATTTTATTTAGTAACTCTTGTTTTAATAGATAATTAACTCAAAAGTGCTAAAACGAAAACCCTCGGTTCTTGCGAAGCGAGGGTTTGTTATTTGATTGAATGCTTATTTTAGTTCAACAAAACCCTCGAGATGATCTAATAATCACCACGACGAGAAGGTTTACAATAATTGTGCTGAATAGTTGCATTTCGTTTCTTTTCTGTATTTTTTAAGTTGCCGATAATCCGTTCAGCATCACTTGATTATAATATCACTTATTAATTGATGGGTTGATAACACTATTTACGTGTATCTATTATTACGGATATTATTACTGAGCTATATCTACGTAAATCAATTTTCTAGTTAAATTTTCTAGTTAATAAGTATCATAGCGCTAATGCGGTATGCAAGTTTTTTTATTATAGCTTTTTTATACAGCAATCGACAAGGGCTAATAAAACCAATTAAAGATATTTGAACTATACTGAAACTAGGAATCATTAAAATGGAATTTTTATGTCACTTTCTTGTATATATAGCAGGGCTAGAATCGGTCTTGAATCTCCTCTTGTAACTGTTGAAGTACATCTTGCCAATGGTCTTCCTGCTTTTAACATTGTCGGACTTCCTGAGACTTCAGTGAAAGAATCAAAAGATCGGGTTCGTAGCGCTATTATTAACTGTGGTTACGAGTTCCCAGCAAAAAGAATCACAATAAATTTGGCCCCCGCAGATTTACCTAAAGAAGGCGGACGTTTTGACTTGCCTATAGCGGTAGGAATTCTTGCTGCATCAGGGCAATTACCAGCAGTTGATTTATCAAAATATGAGTTCGCAGGAGAACTAGCTTTATCGGGTGAGTTACGCGCCATTGTGGGTGAAATACCGGTAGCTATTGCCAGTTGTCAAAATGATCGAACTTTGATTATTCCGATGGAAAATATTGAACAAGCGAGTTGGGTTAAAGACGCAAAAATTCATGGTATTAATCACTTAACGCAGTTATTTGCCCATTTTGCAGGACAACAGCTTTTGCCTTTGGTGACTGAGCAAATATTGATTGAAGAAACTGTTGAAAAAGTTTTAGATATTAGCGATGTAATGGGGCAACCATTAGCTAAACGTGCATTAGAGATAACAGCAAGCGGTGGCCATAATTTACTTTTCATCGGCCCGCCTGGTACTGGAAAGACTATGTTAGCAAGTCGTTTAGCCGGTATTTTACCAGCTATGACCGAAGAGGAGGCATTACAAGTTGCAGCGATACAATCAATAAGTAACCAAGATATTAGTCGTAAATCATGGTTTACTCGCCCTTTTCGCGCGCCACATCATACGGCTTCTTCAGCAGCGTTAGTCGGTGGCGGCAGTCAACCAAAACCAGGCGAAATCACACTAGCGCATAACGGTGTACTTTTTCTTGATGAACTACCCGAATTTGAAAGAAAGGTATTAGACGTATTACGAGAGCCGATGGAGTCCGGTGAAGTCACTATTTCACGGGCGATGCAAAAACAGTGTTTTCCTGCGCGTTTTCAATTAATCGCGGCGATGAACCCAAGCCCCACAGGTTTTTATAATGACAATCGTAGCACTCCTGAACAAGTACTGCGCTATTTAAGCCGTTTATCAGGTCCATTTCTTGATCGTATTGATATTCAAATAGAAGTTGCAAGACTACCACGCGGTACTTGGGCTGAAACAAGTGAAACCAATGAAACGAGCGCTACCGTGCAAAAACGGGTACGAGCATGTCGTGCTATTCAATTACAACGTCAAGGTAAGTCAAACGCGCATATTGGAAGTAGTGAATTAAAACAATTTTGTGCGTTGAGTACAGAAGATAATGAGTTTTTAGAGTTGGCTGTTGAGAAACTTGGCTTATCAACACGAGCGCATCATAAAATATTAAAAATCGCCAGAACACTGGCTGATATGGAAGAAGTGAAAGACATATCACACAAACATATAGTCGAAGCGTTATCTTACCGCGCAATGGATAGATTACTTCGACATTTAACGAGTGCAGTGACTTGTTAATTCTAGGATAAATACTGCCTTATTATTTAACCATGAGATAAAGGTTTTTCATTTAGCTGAATAAGTGAGGCCTATTTTATTTTCTGTTAGACGTGAAAACGACAAGGTTAATGGTGTCTAAGAGGCGATAACGCAGTAAAAATGGCTGTTTCAATAAATAAACAGCCATTATCTTTTTACTATTAATTTAATTGAGGTGCAAATAGCGCTTTTGGCAGTTGGTCTGAACTAGGCGCCAATAAAGTAAGCGTTGTGCCTGGAGGTATTAATCCAGCGGTTTCTAATGCTGTTTCTTCCTGCACTATTTCAGATTGATCTTCAGCTTCTGTATTCGCACTATTATTTTCATTACAGGCTGTTAAAGTTAATGTAGCTATAATAAGTAGAATATATTTCATTATTGCTCCTTAATATTTCACCCAAAAACTAGCGTTATCGTGAATTTCACTTAACGTTGATTTGCCTTCTGCTTCAATTAATTCTTGAGTAACAGTGTTACTGCTATAAGCGGCATCATCCCACCAAACAATTTCAGCGTCATTAAATATACTCATGTCATGCAAATGCTGATCTGTGCCAGTAGTATATTGATTCCATCCAGGTGAACGAGCTGGCATTACCATTAATGATGGTGCAGGGTTACCTTCTGTACTACTGCTATGATCATGACCACCAGATTCTACATCCCAGCTAACAGAAATTTCTTGCTCGCTATCATTAATACAATATTGTGTCGTTGGAATAAATACGGTACTAAAGGCTGCGTCAGGTAATTTACCTCGAAAACTGACCTTGTAATATTGTGTATCGCTATCGCGCTCTGTACCCGCTGCTTTTACCCAAGTTATTTCGTTATAGCTATGCTCACCTTCCATAGCAACTACTGTTGCTTGACCAAACACTGCATCAATGGCATAAACAGAGGTAATACTTGATGGTACTTTAGCGACAATACGTACTGTATCTTCAGAGCCAGAAACTTCATCGGTACATCCATGAGGAATGCTTAATTCTATAATACTTGATTTATTAACAAAGTGAGGACCAGAAGCGATGCTAACATGTGCTTGAGCTGCGGCAGCAACCATACATGAACTTGCTAATAAACTTGTTTTTAATGCATTTTTCATATTATTTCCTTTTAATTGTAAACTGGGCGTTATTATAAGGATCATTAATAAAAAGAAAATGTGGCAAATTGTCGCAGTTATTTATACCAAATTGATTAAGTTCTTTCCCACTCAGCGAGAATTAAAAGGTTTAAAA
>NZ_PJAI02000079.1 GCF_002843355.2 Colwellia echini | reverse complement strand
CCCCGACAAGAGAACTCGGGGATGACGAAAATCATACGTGCGCTTATAACTTTACAACGGCCGTCATTTCCGAAGTGTCCTGTCGGAAATCCATGTATTTAGTTATTCAAAAAGAGTTATTAGAAAAACACCTAAAAACTGGATCCCCGACAAGAGAACTCGGGGATGACGAAAATGCGTCCGTCATTTCCGAGGTGTCCTGTCGGAAATCTATATGCTTGTCATTTAAAAAACCATAATAAAACACCTAAAAACTGGACCCCCGACAAGAGAACTCGGGGATGACGAAAATTATACGTGCGCTTATAACTTTACAACGCCCGTCATTTCCGAGGTATCCTGACGAAAATGCGACCGTCATTTCCGAAGTGTCCTGTCGGAAATCTATATGTTTAGTTATTCAAAAAGAGTTATTAGAAAACACCTAAAAACTGGATCCCCGACAAGAGAACTCGGGGATGACGAAAATCATACGTGCGCTTATAACTTTACAACGCCCGTCATTTCCGAGGTATCCTGACGAAAATGCGACCGTCATTTCCGAAGTGTCCTGTCGGAAATCTATGTGTTTAGTCATTTAATAAGATTTATTAAAAAACACCTAAAAACTGGATCCCCGACAAGGGAACTCGGGGATGACGAAAATCATACGTGCGCTTATAACTTTACAACGCCCGTCATTTCCGAGGTATCCTGACGAAAATGCGACCGTCATTTCCGAAGTGTCCTGTCGGAAATCTAT
>NZ_PJAI02000078.1 GCF_002843355.2 Colwellia echini | reverse complement strand
GAGCAGTTGGCTTTTAACCAATTTGTCGAAGGTTCAAATCCTTCACGGCCGACCACTCCTAAAGTAAAAAGTAAAAGCAAAAAATTAAAGTACAGGAACGGCCGTTAGCTCAGTTGGTAGAGCAGTTGGCTTTTAACCAATTTGTCGAAGGTTCAAATCCTTCACGGCCGACCACTCCTACTTTAATCGAAAAAACTCTAACATTATTTATCAAGCCTCAGCTTTTAACAACTAAAGTTAGACGGAAGGTTCAAATCCTTCACGGCCGACCACTCCTTACTTAAAGCATCCCATAGTTAAATCATCTAAGTATAATTAAAATATAAAAGTCTCAGCTTTTAACTAGCCAAAGTTAGTTCGAAGATTCAAATCCTTCACGGCCGACCACTCCTTACTTAAAGCATCCCATAGTTAAATCATCTAAGTATAATTAAAATATAAAAGTCTCAGCTTTTAACTAGCCAAAGTTAGTTCGAAGATTCAAATCCTTCACGGCCGACCACTCCTTACTTAAAGCATCCCATAGTTAAATCATCTAAGTATAATTAAAATATAAAAGTCTCAGCTTTTAACTAGCCAAAGTTAGTTCGAAGATTCAAATCCTTCACGGCCGACCACTCCTTACTTAAAGCATCCCATAGTTAAATCATCTGAATAGTTAAACCATCTAAGTATAATTAAAATATAAAAGCCTCAGCTTTTAACCAGCTAAAGTTAGATCGAAGGTTCAAATCCTTCACGGCCGACCACTCCTTACTTAAAGCATCCCATAGTTAAATCA
>NZ_PJAI02000077.1 GCF_002843355.2 Colwellia echini | reverse complement strand
GCATCAATCACGTATCTTAAAACGTAATTCAGTTTTGTATTTATCGCGCGTATATTATTGTTTCGCGGTGTTACATAAAATCGAGCAAAGCAGTTTATTTAACTTTTTGGTGCGTTAATTTCTCAGTTTTTACTGCAAAATTTCGTGCAAGACTTTGCCAATTACTTTATTGTGGTTTGGTAAGTTTAGGTGGCATAAACTCTAATCAGTTCAAACACCTAACAAGGCATTAAAGCAGGACAAAAAACAGTTTGCTGTTTCGTGCCTCAACATTTTAGCAAACAATTTTTTGCCTCTTAATGAGGCGTTATGTGTGCGAGGTAGCGTAAAGAATTTCTGACTCATCAAGTATAAAAGTAGGCAAAAGTGGCTCTGTTAGGTGGCATCTAACATCCCACCGACCAGACATGGTGTTCTGGATCGTTATGGTACTAGGCGGTTTTACCGTTTTTTATCGATACTTTGGATCTGCACTTGAGGATTATTCATGACAATTGAACTGACCGTCAGAATACACCCTGAAGTCGTGAAATGGGCTATTCGTTTAGCTTTTATTTTACTTCTTTAGGTAGTGGGCAAAGGGGACGAGACACCGTCCCCAATGTTTTTCTAATACACACATAACAAGCAAATCAACAAGGACTAAAAACAGCGGGCTGTTCGCTTCGCTCCATTTTAGCCCACTATTTTTAGCCTGTTATTTGGGCGTTAGCAGGCACCACTTTGTTCAAGTTGAATTTGTGGTAAGTTTTGCACTTCACATCAAAGGATTGGTGTTTGT
>NZ_PJAI02000076.1 GCF_002843355.2 Colwellia echini | reverse complement strand
ACTTTTGCAATCTTTTAAATACCCTGTGAATCGACTATAACTTTTACCCTCTGTGATTATGCTCGTACTTTGCCGCCAAAGTGTTTTACCTGCTTGGCATCGGCAAGTTTGCGATGCTTCATCATAATGAAAATCACTTGAGGTGAATAATCGTGGCTTACCTTTACTGCGCTTTAACCGCCGCTTTTCTTGCTCCGTTTCATAGGTTTCACTTTCTTTAAATAGCGGATTTCTTTTTCTAAATTGGTTATCTGCAATATAAGTATCAAAACCACTTTGGGCCATAAACTCAAGGTTAGCTTCGCTATTGAAGCCACTGTCTGCTGTAAACTTTATTGTCTGTGCGTTTGTTTGTTTTTGGGGATTGAGTTTATCAAGTTGCTGCTTTAATTGTGTGACCGCTGGCTGTAACGTTTGTTGCTCACCCACTGAGCCCCAAGCCTGTGCTTGCAAGATAATTTGATGTTTATCGTCGTTAATCGCAATACCGTTATAGCCTTGAATGGTGCCTTTTGATGTCGTCATCTTAGCGCTGTCTGGGTCGGTGATATTACTTTTAACTGGCTTGCCTTTGCTGCCTGTTTTTTCTTGATGTGTGGCTAGAAATTCGGTTATTTTCTTTGCACTTTTATCCAGCTTTTCTTTTTGCTTTAAGTCCTGTGTTATTAGCGCTTCACTTAAGCCATCTTGAGATTGATGACGCTCTATAATGCGTTTACTTGCTCGCGCTAGTTCATCGAATGTCCCAACCCACTCTTTGCTCGCATTTGATTTTAGTTTACAGCCATCAATGGCAAACATGTTG
>NZ_PJAI02000075.1 GCF_002843355.2 Colwellia echini | reverse complement strand
TCACTAGTAAAGGTGATCGTGTCGGTTAAGGTTTCACCGTCTGGTAACGCTTGTACCGCAGCATTGCTGTCATCTAAGCTGTATTCCCATACACCTGTGCCATCAACCACAACCGTGCCGTAGCTCGCAGTGCTGCTCACTAACGTACCTTCGCCGGTATCTACGTCAAATACTGAAATAGTACCTGTCGCTGTGTTATTGCTCGCATCATCTTCAGTCACGCTTGTGTCACTTGCAGTAACTGTGATATCCGCCGCATCATTGCTACCCGTGATGGTGATGGTTTGTGTCTCAGTGGTGCCATCGTCACTGGTGAAAGTGATGGTATCAACTAAGGTTTGGCCTGCCGGTAGTGCTTGCACTGCAGCATTATTGTTATCCAGTGAATACGTCCATTGACCTGCTGCATCCACCACAACGGTGCCATATGTTGCCGTGCTGCTCGCTAAAGTCCCTTCACCGGTATCAATATCACTAACAGACACTGTGCCTGTTGCGGTGTTGTTGCTCGCATCATCTTCAGTCACTAATGTATCACTTGCGGTAACTGTGATATCCGCCGCATCATTGCTACCCGTGATGGTGATGGTTTGTGTCTCAGTGGTGCCATCGTCACTAGTAAAGGTGATCGTGTCGGTTAAGGTTTCACCGTCTGGTAACGCTTGTACCGCAGCATTGCTGTCATCTAAGCTGTATTCCCATACACCTGTGCCATCAACCACAACCGTGCCGTAGCTCGCAGTGCTGCTCACTAACGTACCTTCGCCGGTATCTACGTCAAATACTGAAATAGTACCTGTCGCTGTGTTATTGCTCGCAT
>NZ_PJAI02000074.1 GCF_002843355.2 Colwellia echini | reverse complement strand
CATTAAGAGGCAAAAAATTGTTTGCTAAAATGTTGAGGCACGAAACAGCAAACTGTTTTTTGTCCTGCTTTAATGGCTTGTTAGGCATATGTGCGCCTATCTGATTTCCAATTAAACTCTAACGCCATTTACAAAACTGCAATTAGGAAAAAATGAATAGGTATCAACGGGCTTAAGCTCAATTATTTCTATTTTACTTATCTTATCTTCTTCTATTTTTTGTTCAATTTCAAAGTAAAACCACCAAAAATCGTTAAATGATGTTAATTCTATATAAGGATAACTTCTTATTTTCCAATTTCCTTTAAGGTGATCTGTTTGTTCGTTAATTTGGTTTGTAAAAGATAGTTGATAAGTATTATCTTTATTTATACGAAGATTAACTAAAGTGTCGCAATTACGGCTTTCGTAATTATTAGCCAAATCTTGATTAGCTATTTTATCTTTTTGTTTTACTCCTTCAGGGAGTAAAAACAAACCGACACTATCTTTGCTATACCAATGATTACCATACACAAGCGCTTCTACATTAGGAATAGCCCAACCTAAGTCAGAAAGTGAATTGGTTAATATATCTAAAGTATTCTCACCTTGAATGAATGGTGAATAAAGCAAGGTTGACTGGTTAATTGTTTCTGGAAAAGAAAGTGTATTGGTGACAACTTTAAAATTAGACTCGTCCAGATTTTTACTAATTTCTTTTATTTCAGAATCAGATAAATAACGTGTATACAAATGAACTTCTGTAGAAGAACAAGAGAAAAGACTAATACTAAGTATTATAATACTCAAAAACTTCATTAAATCGCATCCCTATGAATATGCCTAAC
>NZ_PJAI02000073.1 GCF_002843355.2 Colwellia echini | reverse complement strand
TGTTTCGTGCCTCAACATTTTAGCAAACAATTTTTTGCCTCTTAATGAGGCGTTAAGTTTCTAAGGAGAGGTTGTGCCTGAATTTAAAATTTTAAATAATATAATTGATTATATGGAATCAACGGGCACGACTTATAAACTAGTTAGCTTATCAATAGATCAAGAGTTTGTTGAAGAAATCAATAAAGGTAATGCATCAAACTACACGTTACAAGAATTAGAAAAAGCGACAGATAAATGTCTAGCTTATGAGTGGCTTACACACACATGTAGCGGTAGTAAATATGAATATTTGGGCATTACCCCTAAAGGCGTTGGAGCAGCACGTTCGAAACGAAAAGCAGAAGAAATAAAATCTTCACGAAGTTTATTAAAAAGAATTTCAGATTATATTGAAGACCATAAAGGACTATTTGTCGTGCTTGGTTTTATTGTTACTGTTGGGACTTTAGCACTTAAAATATTTGGAGAATAAACTATGGAAGATCAATCCTTTACTATTAGTTTAAAATGCCTTTTTTGCGACTGCCCATTAGAAGGTGATATTGATAAAGAGTATTCCTCTGGTGATATGCTCAAATGTCAAAACTGTGAAGAACTAAATGATTATGATGCTTTAATGGATGTTGCTGCAGATGAAGGTGATTCTTTAGTTGCCAATTATGCAAACTCTGAAATTGATAAAATGCTAAAAAAACATTTCAAGTAATCGAAACTTAACAAGTTGCTTAAACGGACACAAACAGCTGGCTGTGCTCGTACCTCGCAAATTATAGCCAGCCATTTTTAGCCGCTTAGCAAAGCGTTAGGTGTATTGGGTTATTTGCGTAAGATATATTTTTTGATTCACGTTTTGC
>NZ_PJAI02000072.1 GCF_002843355.2 Colwellia echini | reverse complement strand
GGTGTTGGCACAGATAGCTTTACGGTCAATAGCGGTGTGTCTATCGGAACTATTGGTGGCGGCAACGGCGCAAATACGTACATTATTAATGGCACGACCGGCAATATAACCGGAGGTGCTGGCATTGACCAGTTTACAGTTAACGGAAATGGTTCAACTGGCACACTCAGTGGTTTGGCAGGTAAAGATACCTTTACGGTTATTGGTACAGATACCTACCGTGTTGGTAGTATTTTAGGTGGTGCGAACGACGATACGGTAACACTTGAAAGTACGGAGGTTGTGGGTGTTGCAGGTGTTGGTGGTGCGGCGGGTACGCCGGGCTTAATTGATGGTGGTGCTAAAGATGGTACTGATGCAGCAGATGCAGGTGATATCTTTAACTTAAGTAACTCATCTGATTTACTGTTGTCACGTTTAACTAGTTTTGAAACCCTTAATGGAAATAGCACAACACCAGGTACCTTAACCGGTGTTGAGACGAACACGTGGGTGGTTGATGCAATCAACTCAGGTACGGTTAATGGCATTCATTTTAATGACTTTATAAATATTGTTGGCGGCACTGGAATAGATGGCTTTACGGTCAATAATCTCGTATCTATTGGTAATATTTCTGGCGGCAACGGCGCAAACACCTACACCATTAATGGCACGACGGGTGCTATCACGGGTGGTGACAATGTAGATACCTTTACGATTGGTACAGCGGGTAACACTGGAGCCCTTGTTGGCGGCCTTGGTGATGATGTATTCTCAGTAAGTGGCGCAACTACCGGACGTGTCGCGAGTATTTCTGGCGGCGATGGTGATGACACGGTTAGTTTGGATAATACGGGCGTAGTTAGCGGGACAATTGATGGTGGGGATGAAACGTTAAAAGATACGTTTAACCTTACGGCAACCGACGGCAGTT
>NZ_PJAI02000071.1 GCF_002843355.2 Colwellia echini | reverse complement strand
ATGCGGCGGATATCACAGTTACTGCAAGTGACACAAGCGTGACTGAAGATGATGCGAGCAATAACACAGCGACAGGTACTATTTCAGTATTTGACGTAGATACCGGCGAAGGTACGTTATTGAGCAGCACTGCGAGCTACGGCACGGTTGTGGTTGATGGCACAGGTGTATGGGAATACAGCTTAGATGACAGCAATGCTGCGGTACAAGCGTTACCAGACGGTGAAACCTTAACCGACACGATCACCTTTACTAGTGATGATGGCACCACTGAGACACAAACGATCACCATTACCGGCAGCAATGATGCGGCGGATATCACAGTTACTGCAACAGACACAAGCGTGACTGAAGATGATGCCAGCAACAACACCGCAACAGGCACAGTGTCTGTTAGTGATATTGATACCGGTGAAGGGACTTTAGTGAGCAGTACTGCGAGCTACGGCACGGTTGTGGTTGATGGCACAGGTGTATGGGAATACAGCTTAGATGACAGCAATGCTGCAGTACAAGCGTTACCAGACGGTGAAACCTTAACAGATACGATCACCTTTACTAGTGATGATGGCACCACTGAGACACAAACCATCACCATCACGGGTAGCAATGATGCGGCGGATATCACAGTTACTGCAAGTGACACAAGCGTGACTGAAGATGATGCGAGCAACAACACCGCAACAGGCACAGTGTCTGTTAGTGATATTGATACCGGCGAAGGGACTTTAGTGAGCAGTACTGCGAGCTACGGCACGGTTGTGGTTGATGGCACGGGTGTATGGGAATACAGCTTAGATGACAGCAATGCTGCAGTGCAAGCACTACCGGCAGGCCAAACCTTAGTTGATACCATCACTTTCACCAGTGACGATGGCACCACTGAGACACAAACCATCACCATCACGGGTAGCAATGATG
>NZ_PJAI02000070.1 GCF_002843355.2 Colwellia echini | reverse complement strand
CCTCTAACTGCCAAGGCATCCACCACATACGCTTAGTCACTTAACCATACAACCCCAAGTATTCTTGTCTTTTGAAGTTTATCCGACGTTGCACTTCATTGCTTGTTCAGTCATGTGGTAAACCACACTCCCTTACTCGCGCTTTGTGCGCCTTGGTTAAACACCAAAATCCCTCGAATCATTTTATTGCTAAAACAATTCATACTGGAATGTTCGGAGACTAATCCGAACTAATTGTAAAGTCTGACATTTTCACGTACTCAATATGTCCTAGAACATAAGATGAGTTACTTGATAAGACATCTTACTCTTTCGAGTAGTATGAATTCGATAACACATCCTTGGGGGGATGCATTATCACCATCACCACAACACACGATAAGAGTGTGTGTTAACAGTTTGGTATTTATACTTGCGTTAAACAACAGCGCGACACCGTGTTTAACATATAAATACCGATATTTATATCAGCTTTCCAGATTGTTAAAGAACTAATCATTTGCCCGCATTCGGCAAAGACTTGGTTTAAAAAAACCAAATTTAAAATAACTTTAAAAGTTAAGCTTAAATTTGGCTTCTTTCTTTATAAAAAACTATCACCGTAATTTAAGTTTGTGCAAGGCATTTATTGGCGACGTTTAGGTTTTTCTAAACGAGCCCTTAAATAACGATGCAGAAATTTAAATTTGGTAGGTCTGGGCAGACTTGAACTGCCGACCTCACCCTTATCAGGGGTGCGCTCTAACCAGCTGAGCTACAGACCTATCATGGTTATGCTCTATTTAACTCGTCGGCGCCGACCTCACCCTGCTTTTATCAGGAATGGGTACGTTCTAACCAGCTAAGCTAAACAAAACAAGTTTCTTCAATTTCATTATCATACAATTTGTGTGAACACTCGTGAACCCGTGGATTCCATTAAGCAGTCTTACTTCAAGATAAGGAGGTGATCCAACCCCAGGTTCCCCTAGGGTTACCTTGTT
>NZ_PJAI02000007.1 GCF_002843355.2 Colwellia echini | reverse complement strand
GGTATCCTGACGAAAATGCGACCGTCATTTCCGAAGTGTCCTGTCGGAAATCTATATGTTTAGTTATTCAAAAAGAGTTATTAGAAAACACCTAAAAACTGGATCCCCGACAAGAGAACTCGGGGATGACGAAAATCATACGTGCGCTTATAACTTTACAACGGCCGTCATTTCCGAAGTGTCCTGTCGGAAATCTATGTATTTAGTTATTCAAAAAGAGTTATTAGAAAAACACCTAAAAACTGGCCCCCCGACAAGAGAACTCGGGGATGACGAAAATCATACGTGCGCTTATAACTTTACAACGCCCGTCATTTCCGAAGTGTCCTGTCGGAAATCCATGTATTTAGTTATTCAAAAAGAGTTATTAGAAAAACACCTAAAACTGGACCCCCGACAAGGGAACTCGGGGATGACGAAAATTATACGTGCGCTTATAACTTTACAACGCCCGTCATTTCCGAGGTATCCTGACGAAAATGCGACCGTCATTTCCGAAGTGTCCTGTCGGAAATCCATGTGTTTAGTCATTTAAAAAACAATAATAAAACACCTAAAAACTGGATCCCCGACAAGGGAACTCGGGGATGACGAAAATTATACTTGCACTTATAACTATTCAACAGCGACCGTCATTTCCGAAGTGTCCTGTCGGAAATCCATGTGTTTAGTCACTTAACAAGATTTATTAGAAAACACCTAAAAACTGGATCCCCGACAAGGGAACTCGGGGATGACGAAAATCATACGTGCGCTTATAACTTTACAACGTCCGTCATTTCCGAGGTGTCCTGTCGGAAATCCATGTGTTTAGTCAGTCATTTATCCGCCAAACAAGACTACTTCATGGTTATCAATCCATAACGGATGTTTCGCCATTACTTTGGTAAAAACGGGACTTTGTAAATAATTATTCAGCCATTGTCTTACTTTCGGATAAGGAGATTGCAAATACCATTGGCGCTCTACCCTAGCAAATTGTCTAATAAATGGCATAAGGGCGATATCAAGTAGGCTTTCTTGATTTGACATTAAAAATTCATGGTCAGTTAATTTCAATTCTAAGCGAGTTATATATTTCTCACAAATTGCCCTACACTCGTCAACATTGGCTTCTTGATAACGTTTAGCGCATTTATAAGCTTCTAATGCGCGTTTAAAATCAGTATCAAATTCATCAATAAGCATTAACATTTCCTCCAAATAGCTTACCGATAAAGTATTATCAACAGTGCCTAGATTATGATGAAGAAGATCGTTAGGATCAGAGCGCTGTAACGCCCACAACATCACATCTAAACTCTCTTCAATAACTAATCCGTCAGGTAATACAACAACAGGAACTGTACCTTTGGGTGATGCTGCAAGCATTTCTGCTGGTTTATTACTCAACACTAAATCACGCAGCAATACCGGTTGCTTTGATTTATAAATAGCTAAGCGTCCGCGCATCGCATAAGGACAATTTCTTAATGAATAAAGGATCGGCAAGTCTTTTATTTCATTGTTATCTTTATTAATTACTTTACTAGTAACGTTACTAATTACATTGCTCATTTTTATAAACGCCCTAACAACTTAATAAACAAATACTCATTACAGTATTTTAACGGTATTCATTCGCTCATTATATCGGTAAAATCACTCTTTTAAAATTTAACTGCCTCGTAAACAGGCCAAAGTTGTAGTAATGAGTCCTAAAATAGAATTATTAGCCCCTGGTGGTGATGTAGATGCGATAAAAGCGGCAATTATTGCTGGTGCAGATGCTGTGTACTGTGGTTTAGACACTTTTAACGCTCGTAATCGTGCGTCTAATATTTCTTTTGATGAGTTGGTCGGTGTTATCAGGTTGGCACATAGCTACGATTGTGAAATATTTTTAACGTTAAATATTATTATTTTAGAGCGTGAGTTTGGTACTTTAGCCAAATTATTAAGCAAGCTTGCTAACACCACCCTTGACGGTGTTATTGTGCAAGATATTGGTATGCTTTATATTCTTAAAAAGCACTTCCCTAGCCTTGACGTTCACGCTTCTACTCAGCTTACAACACATAACATTGGACAAATTCCGTTTCTTAAAAAGTTGGGTGTATCACGCGTGAATTTATCTCGTGAATTAAGCTTAAAAGAAATTAAAACCATCACTGCAGTTTCTCAACAGCAAAATGTATTAACCGAAGTATTTGTGCACGGTTCATTATGTATTGCTTTCTCGGGTTTATGTTATTCAACCTCAGCTAGTGTTGGTAACTCAGGTAACCGCGGACGTTGTAGCCAAGCATGTCGTGAAGAATATAAACCGACAGAATCAGGCAATAAATTTCCACTAAATATTAAAGACAACTCTGCCTTTTTTGATTTACCGGCACTAATTGAAGCAGGTGTGCATTCGTTTAAAGTAGAAGGTCGCATAAAAGGCGCAAGTTACGTTCATACGGTAATTGACAGTTTCCGTAAACAAATCGACGGTTTTGTAGAAACAGGTGAATTAACCCAAGATGGCGAGCGTTTGTATAAAGTATTTAATCGTGACTTTTCTAATGCCTTTTTACGTGGTGATTTAAATCAATCAATGTTTATTGAAAACCCACGCGATAACTCAAAATATCACGCGATTGATAAAAACAATGCCATTTCTGTTGTACAAATTCATGATGTTGAAGAGTCTTTAAATAAAGAAAAAGAAGCATTACAAGCCGATGCACTCGATAAGATAAAATATTTAAGTATTGAGAAACGTCAACTGTCGTTAGTGTTTACAGGTCAAGTCAACGAGCCGTTAACCGTTACCGCAATCATTAAAGAAACCATTAATAAAGGCTTCCCTGATGAGTCAGTTACCGAACAAAGTTATACCTTGCAAACTGAACGCATATTAACCGCTAGTGAGAAAAACTGCTTAGACAGCGAAGCTATTGAAAAGCGCTTTAAAAGCTTTAACAATGCTGATTTTACTTTAACTGAGCTTAATACCAATACTATACCAAGCGGGGTTGCTATTGCATTTAAAGAGCTTAATGTGCTTAAAAATCAATTAGCAACTCTACTTGCTAACGGTGTACCTGTATTACCTGAAGTGGAATTACCTAAATTAACACGTCATGCTAAACAAGGTAATGACACAAAGTTGTCAATACTAATATGTGATGAAAATGACATTCAGCTAGCTGATTTACCTAATATGGCTGATGCAGATATTTACTTTAAGTTACCTGATGCTTACAAACGTGGCTGTACTAAATATGTAACTTTCTTTAAAGAAAACCCACGCTTAATTCCTTGGTTCCCGTCGGTATTAATTGGTAAGGATTTTGATGTTGCACTTAATATTTTAGAGCAGGTTCGTCCTGAGTTAATCGTAACCAACAACACAGGTATAGCCAATCGCGCGTTTGAATTAGGCATAAAATGGATTGCAGGACCGTTTTTAAATACTACCAACTCTTACGCTTTATTAGCGATGCAAGAAGAGTTCGATTGTAGCGGCGCATTTATTTCAAATGAAATTAATCGCCAGCAAATGAAAACCATTGCGCGCCCTGAAAACTTCAAACTGTTTTACAGTATTTATCATCCAATATTATTAATGACTAGTCGTCAGTGTTTCTTCCAACAAAGTGTTGGCTGTGAAAAACCGCGTATTGATAACGGCTGTATGCTGTCGTGTGATAAATCTACCACGATCACCAACCTTAAAGATGAGTCATTCGCCATTGATAAACAAAAAGCAGGTTACCCAAGTATTTACAATCAAGACCAATTTTTAAATACCGAGATCATTGCTGATTTATCATCACTTTATGATGGCTTCATGATTGATTTAACTAACATTGGCGCAGGTGATAAAGAATCACCAGACAAAGTAGAATTGATTAAACAGTTCTCACAACTTATAGAGCAAGGTAGTCAACCACAAACTTACGATCAACGAAATGTAAACGGTGATGGCGTCGAAGCAACCTACATTGACACTACCGCTAGTGAAGATAATAAGCCGTTATCAGCAATAAATGTGCTAAAAGATCTTGTACCTGCATCAACCAATGCGCAATATCATAATGGTTTGTAATGTTCAGCGTTAGTGAGTTAAAACAACTAGGTAAATAGACCAGTTTAGCATTATGCTCAATATAACTTAGATTATGTAACTTAGATTATAGAATTAATCAGCTTTAACCCTTTTTAGCTAAATTTACGGACAAATAAATGAAAATATTAAAGTCGAATAAGAGTAAATGTTCACTGTTTTTATTACTGTGTATTTCTTTATCCTGTTTTGCCGCAACAGAACCACAGGAAAAACCGGAAAAAAAGGAAGAAAGCTTATTTATTGATGAGCAAGATGGTGATTTTGACGTCAGTAAATTTTTAGCTTCTAAACAAGGTTTTTTACCTGTCCCTATCATCATCACAGGGCCAACATTTGGTTACGGCTTAGGCGTAAACGCCTTATTTTTACACGGTTCATTACAAGGTAAAAAAAGTAAAAATGGTCACTACATTCCGCCGGGTCTAAGTGGCGTTGTCGCCGCAGGTACTGAAAATGGCACACGATTTGCTGCTGCTTATCACCTAGGCTTTTACTTAGATGGCGATCTTCGTAGTACCACATTTATCGGTGCTCCGAATGCAAATATGGATTTTGGCACTAAATTTGGTGATGTAAACCTCAATTTTGAAGGGTATGCGGCGTACCAAGAGTTGAAATATAGAGTGTTGAATAGCCAATTGTTTGCAGGCTTTAATTACACCTATATGCAAGTTGAAACAAAATCAACTGATGGTGGAGAGATAGTAGATGATCTGTTTAGTAGATTCGGTGACAATACTTATGCGGGTTTAGCTGCCGTCCTTGAGTATGATACCCGAGATAGCATATTTACCCCAAACAAAGGGGTTTATGCAAAAGGTGTTATTGACTTTTATAATCAAGATGTCGGTAGTGATTCTAATTTTGTTAATTATCGATTAAAAGCTTTTTACTTTAAACCAGTTAGTGAAAAGTTTATTCTAGGGTTTCGTACAGAGTTTCAAACAATATCTGGCGAGGATAAAGCCCCTGTATTTATGACACCTTCAATAGTATTACGCGGTATTTCAAATTCACAGTATATTGGTCAAAGTGCTTTGGTTGCAGAAATTGAAGGACGATATGAAGTTGCTCACAGACACTGGGCGGTTGGCTTTACCGGCTCAGGAAGAGCATATGGCGATTACTCTAGTGCTGGGAAAACCAGTTTCTCTGACGCGAAATGGCACAGTAGCTATGGCGTAGGTTATCGATATGAACTGGCAAGGAAATTTAAATTATTAGCCGGTATTGATATTGCTAAAAGTGAGACCGATACCGCATTCTATATTACTGTAGGCTCTGCATGGAATGCGTTTTACTAATAAAACTTCTCACCTTACATTCTCACGTTACCAATAATTAGCGAAGCTAAGTGTCGGTTAACCTAATGTTGCTAAGCTGATGCAACCAACCTGAACTCAGATTAATATTTTCTCTGAGTTCAGGTTAAATCGGTAAACTATTGCCTGATAATTTTACCAATCAAGTCCCTTCTGAGCTTTCACACCAGCTTTAAAGGCATGCTTAATCGGTTGTACTTCTGACACAGTATCGGCCAGTTCAATCAAACTACGATGACAAGCTCTGCCAGTGATCAACACGTGTTGCATTGTTGGACGGTTATTTAACGCTTCAATGATCTCGTCTAATTCTATGTAACCGTATTTAACCATGTAAGTCATTTCGTCGAGTAAGATAATATCGAGGCTTTCATCGCTCAACATCTCTTTGGTTTTTATCCATGCTTGTTGCGCTGCAGCTTTATCGGTTTCTGTATTTTGAGTTTCCCAAGTAAATCCAGTTCCCATCACATGATGTTGCACATTGAATTGCTTTAAAATATTCATTTCGCCACATTCCCATTTAGTGCCCTTGATAAACTGCACTACACCTGCTTTTTGACCATGACCTATAGCGCGCAATATAGTGCCAAAACCAGAGGTACTTTTACCTTTACCGTTACCTGTGATAACAACAAATACGCCGCGCTCTTCCGTGGCTTTTGCAACACGCTCATCAACTTTGGCTTTGATCTTCTGTTGACGTTCAACGTGTTTTTGTTCTTTGCTTTGCCCTTGGTTGTTCTCATCGGTTTGTTTGTTGTTCATGTTATTACTCACTATTTGTGCTTATTTATCTATTTATCTATTTACCTAAGCTTACTTAATTCAACTTAGCTATTTAACTCAACGCATGATATCAGCTGATTACTCATTACTGATCAATATGAGTTTACCGGTTTCAGGATCTCGATACACTTGACCCATAGACTGATAACCTTCTTGGCTTTGTAGTTTATTTTTAAGCGCTTCAGGCGTTGAAGTAAGCTCTTTACCAACGGAATTTATCGGTTGTATTTTTTCCATGCTTTCTTGGTGAACAGCTTGTTGATTGACTTGAAAGTGTTGTTCTAACTCAGGGCTAAGCGCGACCAGTGCCGCAATTAAACCACAAGCGAAAACCAGCATAATATCAATTAAGTTCGCTAAAGGCCCTAATGGCTCCTGCTCTTGGCTATCGAACTGACTACTGCGCCATTGATGACTCATCTAAATTTCTCTTTTAATCAGTTAGGCGTTGAATAGCATTATCGTACCAACGTCTGCGCATTCGCCCTAAAACAAAACCAATAACGCCTGCAAGTAAACCAATAATAGTGGTGTCAAAAGCAACTGTCATTGCTGTTGTTAAAATACTAATATCGCCACTGCCTAATGCTGACAATCCCGGACCTAATGGAATTAACGTACCCATCAAACCTAACATAGGAGCTATACGAGTAATGAAATCAGCACGCTCTATTCGCTTTTTACCCTGCTCAATCAATTGCTGTTTTTGATTCGCCTTAACTAAGGCAGGAATAACCGAGAACCGCTCAGCAACAGCAATACCTGATTCGTATAGGGAAAGTCCGGTAAAAAACAATAAGCCCCAAACCACAGGCTGTAATAACCATGAAGTTATTAAATGCATCAATTCTAATGAAAAGCCATATAGCATATTAAAACTCCGACTTATTTGACTGAGCTGAGCTAGGCTGGCTTAACTGATTTAGCTGAGCTAACTGACGACGTGAACGAATATAGCCAGAAAGCACAATAAGTACTATCACAACAATAACACCGATAAGTAAATATTGTTTTTCTTGCGCGCTTTGCTGTTCAGCTTGTTGCTCACTGCTCTGCTCACTTTGTTCATTTTCTTGCTTGGCTTGCTTAGCTTCTGCCTGCTCTAACTCAGTACTTATTTCTTGAATATGTTTTACGCCAGAGCCAGAATCACCCGTTGGCGTGTGATTCGCCGCCGCTAATACTTCAGCTAATTGGTTATTTAACTCTGCCGATAACATGGGAGTGATAAAGTTATAAATAGGGTGATTAGCATGCGTATGGCCACTACCTGGAATGCCATTTTCAACAATGTTCTTAGCAAACTTTTCAGCTAATTCAGTTTGCGTTTGTTCACTTGCTTGCCAAAAACCTTTTTCAATCGCCACTAACATTATCGCCAAAATATTACTTTGCACGTGCACGTTGTGGTTTTCTTGTAAAAATTCATCTAAACCAATATCTAGGCTGTCATCAATATAAACTGCCTTTAAATCTTCCCATACCCACGACTTAATAATTTCAGGACTCGTCGCCTGCCATCCCCATAGGTTTTCAATAAACTCATTACCCATAGTTCTTGCGCCAGCATAACCTTGTTTCATTAAAGGTTGGATCCATTGTCTATTTAGGAAGCGTCCGCGAAGCTCTGACAATAAGGCTAGTTGTAATGGGTCAATTGACAGTTGCTTATTATTCGCATGAGAGATAACAAAACTTTCAGGTTGTTCACCTGTGATGGTTTCTATCGCTAAATTTAAACCGCCAAGGTAATCGTAGGCATCGTTATTATCAATTAAGCCATACAGGTTACTGGCTCGACCTAAATAAGTGCTATTAACATGCGCTAACTGCTGACGAAATAGTGATTGCACATTACTGCCCATTTCTACATCATCACTCGGTACTCCATAAGCATGACTCATACGTTTAATATACGCTTCACCAAGCTGTTTGCGTTCTTGCCATGCGCCAGAGCGCTCTGCTAAACGGTTAATACCTGCGCCATAAGCGCCCGGTGCTGTTCCAAAAATTCGGTAACTTGCCTGACGACCTAATACCTCTGGGCTGATATCTTTGTTGGCGCGAAGTAACGCTTGCGCTTCACGAAGCCAATTACTGGCAACCATATTGGTTGTTAAGCTTTCATCTAATGTTATGGTTTGTTGCTCAAGCATTGCTTCAATGGGCTTTAAAGCTGCATATAATGCGGGAATTAACGCTGGATGATCACGCTCAATTACATTTTTACTGGCTGCAAGAGCAAGTAATACTGAGCGATCTAACCACGCAAGTTGCTGCGCATATAAATCTCTAAATAAGCCAGAGGTGGTAAATACAATGTCGCGGCGTTCACTACGAGTTTCATCAAGCGGAATAAGTTCTAATGACTTTAAAATACCGCGACGATTCCATACCGGTTTTACACCAAGCATGTCCATACCAAAAGCGATCATCGCACCTTCATCACGTACCGCATCAGACGCCCATAAAATTACCGCTTCTTTATGATTCTTATCTATTATCGGGTTTTCAGCTCGGGCTTTACTGGCTAATTGCTGTCCGGTATTAAAGCCCAATTGTGAAGGAATTAGGCTACCATCAAGGGCATAAAAGTTACGTCCAGTTGGCAATGCATCTGGGGTTCTGATCGGATCATTACCTTTACCCGGCGCAATAAAGCCGCCGTTTAACGCATTTAACAATGCTGACATCTCGCTGCTTGGCGAGATAATCAGATTTTGTTGAATAATATTGCGTGTTTGCTCTTCAGAAACTAAGTCATCAAAGTCTAATTCGCCTTTTTCAATGGATTCCATCATGGTATCAATGGCTTCTTGGTTCCAACCTTTACCGTAAACATGTAAACCTAATGGCATAAAGTCTTCTTGCAGATGAGTTAGGTAATGCCCTACTTCGTGTAGTAAAAAATCATCATCTACTTCACCAAAACCGATACCGCGCACTTGTAACTCTTCATCCATGCTAGCAACCAATTCGTCGGTTAAATTAAGCACTTCAATTTTGTGACGCAGCGCTTTAATGGCTTTCTTTTTGGTGTCTTGATTTGAAGCCGCTTCTGCACTTTCAATCAGTTGACGCAGTTGCAATAAGCCATCGTATAATTCAGTTGTCGCTAACGGTGGTGTTAAGTGATCGAGCATTACCGCAATACCACGACGCTTAGCTTGAATGCCCTCGCCTACACCATCAACAATGTAAGGGTAAATACTCGGCACGCTTTCAATAATAAGTGATGGATAATCACTTGCCGATAAACCAACCGCGCGTTTAGGTAAAAATTCATAAGTAGAGTGTCGCCCTAAATGCACTATCGCGTTGGCTTTAAATACATCACGTAAATAGTAATAAAACGCTAAATATTGATGTGGCGGCGGAAACGTCATATTGGCGTGTAATAATTCTTCGTTAAGCTCCCAACCACGTGGTGGCTGAGGCCCTAAAAATATATTGCCAAACTGAACACCCGGTAACAAAATTTCGTTATTCCAGACCATGGTATTGCCGGGTACTTTACCCCAACCGCGAATACCTTCAATTTGCATATCTATTAACGCTGTTTTTAATGACTCTGCATTTTGCCAATGGCTAGCGGAAATTGCATTATTAGCGAGACTTAAGGCAATAATATCGCGATACTCTTGAGTAAGTTGCTCAAGTAAATCTAAAGCGCGTATTCGGCCTTTATGTCTGATGCCGTCTAAAGCATGGTGTAAATCGACCGAAGTATTTTCAACATTATCGAGTAAGGCTTCAAGTACCGCTTTACGTTCAATGGCAGGTAATTGCGCTAATTGAGTTTGCCCTTGTCCTGCAAGATAAAATCTAACACGGGCATCTAAATAGCCAAGTGGTCCGTCAATCATTTCAGCTTGAACCATCGTTGGTAGCGTATCGAAATAGGCTTGATAATCACTCGCAGACATAGCATTAATCAAAGATGACATTTTAGCTAATTCGCCGGCATCTTGCGGTAAGTTCACTGCTTTTAACTGCAGAATATCAAGTAGTTCATCGGCGGATTTTGGAAACTCGCTTTCAGGGCCAAGGTAATAACCTTCGGCTTTTAATTTTTTTAGTATTTGCCATAACGATTGTTGAACGTCTAAGTTATCAGCGCCGATATTATGTCTGCCCGGTGGATGATTGTAATAAACAATGGCAATTTTTTTATCGCTATTGGCTTTAGTTTTAAGTGCTAACCAGCCATCAACGCGCGCTTGTAAACGGGCAACTTCATCTGTTAATACTTGGCTAATAGATAATCTTGCGCCTGTGGCTGAATCAATTTTTGAATTGGAAGCTAACGCTAACACATGTGGTTGTGATACACCTTGTAGCTCAGGCATAGCAACGCGGTAATGTACGCTATCACTTGGTAAACCTGTTGGTGAAAGTTGATACGCTAATTCGCTAAGTTCGGTAACTCTAATACCTTTAAATATTGGTACATTTAACGCTTTAAACTTTTCGGTGACTGACTCTCGCCCTTCGCCACCGCCAATCACAAAATCTTGTAAGGCGATAATCGCAAAAGGTTGTGATGTCGATGCTGAAGTTGAAGTTGAAGTTGAAGTTAGGTTTAAATGCAAGTTTGAAGTTAGATCTAATATATCTTCAATTGCTTGCTCGCTAGGCACTCCCCAACCAGCTAATACTGAAACACATTGCCATTGTTGTTGGCATAATTGCTGATGCAGCTGCCATTGACCGGGTTGATCGCCTGTATCATGATCAACAATGAATACAATTGGCTTAGTGGCTTTGTTAGCATCTGCGCCGTTAATAACTGCATTAGTTTGGACAAGATTATTTTTAAGGGCTGCAAGGCTAATTAACTGCTCTTGCCAATAAAATCGTATTGGCTGTAAGGGAATAATTATTCCCGCTTGGTTAAGTTCAGTCGCTTGTGATGCGCTAATAGTTTGTAACCAATGAAACAGTTCGCCAAGATTTTCTTTACCTCTGTTTTGCCAATAACCTCGTGCTTGTAACCAATAACTAAATTGTGGCCATTGTTTTTGTTGATTCGCTAACTCGTTCAAGTAGTCATTTTTGTCAAATCGAGTCATTAATTGTTGTAACTGTTTACTTGATAAATTTGCAGCTTTGCCACCTTGCACATCTTGATGCAAGGCCATTAAACGGCGATCGCTACTCAGTATTAAACGCGTTTGCGTTGTTGGGTATTGCATCGCTAATAAGCGTTCAACCGATTCACCAAAAACCCCAGCAACAATAATGCCTTGGTGTTGAATAATTAACTGTTGTAATTCACTATTCGATAACTGATTTAATTGGCTAACACTGCGTATAGTAATATTACTTTTTACTGGCCTAGTTAATTCTGCTTTAGCTAATTCTGAAGCGATTGAAGTAGTAGACTCTTTTGATGTTGATAAAAACTGATGAGCGCCGGTTACCATACTTGCTGCTGAACGGTCGGAGACTAAGGCGAGCATTTTAGTTTCTGCGGCGCTGAGACTAAAGCCACTAAAACTAGCCATGAATAAAAAAGCGAATAAAGTATAAAATGAATTGGGTTTACTAAACATAAAACGTGCCATTAAAAATCTCAAAAAAAAGCGCTACTGGGATAGCGCTAAAACAATAAAAACTTATTTTCTTCTAACCTCTATTTAAAGAGGAATTCACAAAAAATATTTACCAAGCTGTTTACAAATAACGTGATTTATCAAAAATACGTAAGGTTAAGCTCGGATTACTTGGAAAATACCAGTGCATGTACGAAGCAAGAATATTGTTATGCTGATAAACAAATTCGCCATCTCGTTTACTTGGATGATGCGTTGTTTGGCTAACCGGTGTTAAGTCAATTTCAGCACTCGAGTAATGAAAACTATGGCCACGCATTATGTTGGCATTTGACTTATTAGCTGTTGCCTGAATAGAGCTACTTGCAGCACTATTATCTGTAGCTGAATCACCAATATCA
The DNA here is from genome assembly GCF_002843355.2 of Colwellia echini. Classification (GTDB taxonomy): domain Bacteria; phylum Pseudomonadota; class Gammaproteobacteria; order Enterobacterales; family Alteromonadaceae; genus Colwellia; species Colwellia echini. The sequence continues at coordinate 186,070 of NZ_PJAI02000007.1, read as the reverse complement.
AAGAAAGGTAACGCAACCCATTGTGAGCCAAGCGCTGCCAGTTTCTTTTGCATAACCGCTTTACCCGGCATTAGCCCTAACATAGAAAACGCTTGCCCAGACATATCGGTAAGTTGATCAAGTAAATACATCATGCCGCCACATTCAGCAACAATAGGTTTGTTACTTGCTGCAAAGGCTCTAACGCTATTAAGGAAGCTGACATTATCCATTAATTTTTGTGCATACAATTCTGGGTAACCGCCAGGAATATATAAAATGTCACCTTCGGGTAAGGTGTCATCATCCAGTGCCGAACAGTAAATTAACTCAGCGCCAGTTTGTGTTAAAAAGGCGATGTTCGCCGCATAAATAAAGCTAAAAGCATTGTCTCGAATAATAATAATACTCGAGCCAGTTAAAGCACCTTCAATAACTACATCAGTACTTTCAGCAGAGCTTTCATCAGTAATTACACCTGTACTTACATTTGTAGCGGTATCGGCTTCATTTTCAATTTGTTGTTGAGAAAAAAACTCAACTTTAGCAGGTAAGTCTTTTAAACCCGTATTTTCAATATGACTAGCGGCTTGATTAAGTTGAACATCAATATCACTCAACTCTTGTGCTTGCACTAAACCTAAATGACGTTCGGGTAAGGTAATAACTTCGTCTTTAGGGATACGACCATAAAAAGTAATATCGTCGGGTAAGGTAGCGCTAAGCATTTCTGCATGGCGTTCGCTGTTAACTCTATTAGCAATCACACCTGAAAACGGTAAATTTTCACGAAATTTAGCTAAACCAAAACTGACAGCGGCAAAGGTTTGTGCCATAGCTTTAGCATCAATAACACCCAACACTGGAATATTGAAATATTGCGCTAAATCAGCACTGCTAGGATTACCATCAAATAACCCCATAACGCCTTCAATCAAAATAAGATCAGATTCCATCGCCGCACGATGAAGTAACTCACGACAACCTTGCTCACCAACAAGCCATAAATCTAACTGATAAACTAATTCACCACTGGCTTTGCGTAAAATCATCGGATCGATAAAATCAGGACCAACTTTAAATACGGTAACTTTACGGCCTTGATCACGATGATAACGTGCTAATGCAGCTGTTACTGTTGTTTTACCTGAGCCTGAATGTGGCGCAGCAACAATAAGCGCCGAACACAAAACACCGCTACCGGCCTGTGGTTTTATTTGTCCTTGAAAAGGTGATTTTTGCTTATTTTCAGTCTGTTTATCTAACTTATTCTCAGACATTTTCTCAGCCTTAGGCGCTGATGTCATGTGACAATCCTTCTCTATAATTTAACTGTATTTTTCTGTTAATAAAGCGGGGGGTTAAATCCGTATTGAAACTGGCCAGACTTGAGCTGAGCTGAGCAAGCTAATGAAATCAGCTTACTCAGTTATTTAGTCAGCGAGCAGTGACTAACGAAAGTTAAAAGTTGTTAAAACGCTTTTCGAAATAAAGAGTTAAAATAACGGATTAAAACTTATTGTTAGTGCTGATATTGTGATCGGTGTTTATCGATTTTTCGGTAAAGAAATGACTTACCGTAAAATCAATTACCACAGCAGAAATCACATAGAACACAGGATTAGAAATAGAACCAAAGAAATATTTGTCTACACGTGCAGAATATTCTGACCAAGACAATACAGGGAAGTTACCTGATAAAGCGTAGTAGCTACCGTTTGAAATAAAGAAAGCAATAGAGCTAGCAACAAATAAAGCCAATGCCACTTTAATTGCATTGATTTGCCACGCATTTTGTTGCCAATCAGGTTTAGTATAAAAACCAGCAGCAAACATTACGCCGTAACTTAATACGAGCGCAGGGTACGAAGTGGTAATACAGCTACCAAAGTCACCACGATAATAAGAAGATGCTAAATCAATAGTAACCGACAAAACATAGAAGAACCAAAAGGCTTTCATATTACGTAAGTACATACCCGCTAGGAAGAAAATAGCAATTGAGGCGCTAGGTAAATGGTTTAAACTAGAAAAATGATGTGTGCGTGTAGCAAGCATAAGCAGTGTTAACACGGCAAATATTGCAATAATCAAGTTAGCTGGTGTTTTTTTACTATTTTCGTTTAACTGTTCTGTCGATTGATAACTTGAGTCTTGGTTTGATGTTTGGCTGGCTGATTTCATAACGATTCCATTAATTAGTATTTGCTTAGTCTTAACTTATTGTTAACTAAGCGTTTTCACTAAATTCTATTAACGGTTTTGGAAATCAAAGTAAGTAAGTGTTTGCAGAATACCGAGGTGTTTGTGGTAATCCAGCACAGTTACTGTTCTCTGAATTACCGCCCACCGCAGTTGTCGAGTATTGTTTATTGTCATCATTAACTAGATTTTTCAATAAATAGATAACTAATTAGTTAACTATTTATTTAATGATAATAAACATTAATTTAGGCCGGTCTCCGGACTCCTGATCATCGCATCTGCAACACCTTCCCATAGTAAACATCACTACAGTGGTTTTGTTGCTGCTCACAGTTACCGTTGCGGGGGCAGTACTGGTATTTCACCAGTTTCACGTTTCATCTTCGTTAACATCATATTATGAAGCTTAGGAAGACACCTAAATCTGCGTGAATAGTACGTTATGTGTTGCGCTAATTCAACAATTAACATGATGTTGCATCAACATCTATTTGAAAAATAGAATATGACTTAAATAAAATATTTGTATAAAATATTTGCGTTGAACCTAATGAATGATTTAGTTATCCTCCCCGCCTAAATGTAGTGAAATCATCATTTTATTTTTAAATTCACTCATTATTAACACTACGTCACTTGAAGCGGAGGGAGCTATCACATGAAAACAGTTTTATATTTAGCTCGCCACGGTCAAACTCAGTGGAATAAATTACAACGCTTTCAAGGGCAATTAGACAGTGATTTGACCCCGCTAGGTAAACTTCAATCAGAACAACTTGCCTTACAACTTATCGATAAAAAAATAGATTTAATTGTTGCCTCAACACTTGGCCGAGCAGTTGATAGCGCTGTTATATGCCAGCAAACATTAAATATTCCGATATACCAAGTAACCGAATTAACAGAGCGCAACTTAGGTGCTTGGCAAGGTAAAGAAATTACCGAAATAAAGCATGATGAGAATTATTATGAGCTACTCCATCAATTTACCGAACTAGCGCCTAAAAGTGGCGAAAGTGCGATAAAATGTGGAAAACGCATTAGTAATGCGTTAGAAGCATTAGCAGTCAATCATCCTAATAAAAGGCTCTTAGTGATTTTTCATGGTGAAGCATTACGTTGTTTTTTAGCTCGTTTAGGGAATACCGTAAACGGGAATGCCTACGAATTATATAAAAATGGCTGTGTATTACCGTTAACCTACTCTCATGCTGACAATAGTTTTAAGCATAATTTAGTGGCTGACACTTAATGACTGATACTTAATGGCTGAATTCTCCCTCACACTAACTATAATACTTGCGCTTTTACTTGATAAATATTTGGGTGAAGCAAGACGCTTTCATTATCTTGTTGGCTTTGGTTATTTCGCAAAAAAAGTCGAAGCGGCATTAAATAAACCATCAGTAAATAATAAGCTGTTAGGGGCTTTCTCTTGGTGTTTATTAGTATTACCTTTACCGCTTTGTTATTTTTACTTTCTTAATGATTTCACTTGGTATTGGCAAATATTATTAGATGCCTCAGTGCTGTATTTAGCTATCGGCTTAAACAGTTTACATCAACATGCCATGCAAGTTTACCAGCCATTAACGTCTGGTGATTTACCCACAGCACGACAGTTTACCGGTTACTTAGTCAGCCGAGACACTAGCGAACTTACACCACAAGAAATGTCGAGAGCCACCATAGAATCGATGTTAGAAAACGGGCATGATTCTGTTATAGCGTCTTTATTTTGGTATCTTATTGGTGGCGCGCCGTTGGTCATATTACACAGATTAGCCAACACATTAGACGCAATGTGGGGTTACAAAACCGCACGGTTTATTAACTTTGGTTTTGCTAGTGCACGGCTTGATGATGGCTTAGGCTTTTTCTCAGGTAAGTTATGCACTTTGCTTTATGCTGTTCAAGGGTTAAAACAAAAAGTGGTCTGTAAAGCCTTAACTAACGCTTACCGCCAAGGTAATCAATACAAAAGTCATAATGGCGGTTGGGTAATGGCAGCAGGTGCAACAGTAATGGCTAGAACACTAGGCGGCAGTGCCTTGTATCATGGTAAAGTAATTAACTCGGTAGTGTTAGGTTATGGTCGTGAAGTAACGCTTGAAGACATACCTCGTAGTTTAACGGTTGTTAGCCGAGCAAGTGCTATATTGGTTGCTGTTGTAATCGGTTATCAGTTAATAAGCTTTTTTAGCTAACGTCTTTTAAAAGCTAATGCTGAACCAAAACCAAAGCTAAGCTAAGACAAAGCCTAAGTTAAAACCTCAGCCTAATTATAAATTCACATTCACGTTCACATTTCATAAATAAATAAATAAATAAATAACCTGAACACAGGAACAATAGGAAGATAATGGCTTTAATCCATGGCGGTCAGCTACAACAAGTTGCGCAACAATATAGTATCCCGTTTCACGACTGGCTTGATGTATCTACGGGGATCGCGCCAACGAGCTACCCTATTCCGCAAATTCCTTCTCATGTTTGGCAACAATTACCGCAGTATAATCCTGATTTAATTGCCGCCGCGAAACACTATTATCAATGTGAGTCGGTAATGGTTACTAATGGTAGTCAGGCAATTATCAAAGCCCTGCCAGATTTATATCGTCAAAAAAAATGTTCGGAAAATTCTCAAGTTGGTCATGTTTATTTACCAGAGCGCGGCTACAAAGAGCACGGACAAGCATGGCAAGATGCAGGTTATCAGTTACATTTTTATCAAGATAATTTACCTGAACTAAGCAGTTTAACAGCCAATTGTGTTTTGGTGATCATCAACCCTAACAACCCAACAGGCTATTTTTTTGAAAAAGCGGTTATTGATAAATATAAGGCTAAATTACAGCAACTTAATGGCTTGTTAGTACTTGATGAAGCCTTTATGGATGTTATGCCAGAGCATACTGCTAACATCATTAACATTACTAATAATGCTGATGTTCATGCTGAGACAAGCGAAGGCAAAAGCTACACGCCAAGTCAAAGTTCCCTAGAAAGCCAAGAGCAAAGCCAAGAGCAAAGCCAAAGTGATCATTGTTTAATATTACGTTCATTTGGTAAGTTTTTTGGTTTAGCGGGTATTCGCATTGGTTTTTTAATTGCGAACCAACAATGGTGTGACACCTTTAAAGCCTTGCTTGGCCCTTGGCAAATTAACGGCCCTGCGCAAGTTATTGCTCAACACGCATTACAAGATAGCTTGTGGCAAGCTAAGCAACGCGAAACTTTACACAACTTAAGAGTTGCCCAAGAGTTAATACTTAAAAGCTCATTTTCGACTGATATTTTACGAGATATAAACGGCTGTGATTTATTTCTCACCCTGAGTTTTAATCAGCCATGTAATGAACCATGTAATGTACAGAGTATTGCCAAACAGTTGTATCACCTACTTTGCCAGCAAGGCGTTTATTGCCGTTTGAGTGATGAACAAGACACCCTAAGGTTTGGTATTACCACGCAAGAATACCTTCCTCGCTTGGTGGAAGCCTGCAAACGCGCTTGCCAAGAACTGGCTAAATTGTAAAAAAATTAACCACACTTACAAAATATGCATGATCAATAACGGCTTACTTGATAGCAAGTAAGCCGTTATTTGGTATCATAAAATTTAATAGAGAAGTCTCAATTTACTGAGCCTCACCTTATAGGTTATTTACCTACAGCAGGCCCGATTAACGGCGTACTTATTGGTTTAGCCAAGCCGAAGAAAACCACAGTGGTGTTAGCGGCAAAACGAGTAGACAGCGCCTCTTCCGGCACTTCACTAAAGCCAATATCAGTTTCGTTCCAACTGTTAGCAACCCAAACATTTCCTGCAGGATCGAGAGCTATACCAGTAATGGTTTGTAAACCGCCGAAGTAGCCACCCGCTGGTGAAATAGGATCGCCAGTTTTAAGTCCCGCCGGACAGTTTTCAGTGCGAACGCCACATAAGTGAGTGATGGTATGGCTCATTGAATTTGAAACCCAAACATTGTCGTTGCCGTCAATGGAAACACCCCAAGCACCGTTCATGCTATTGCCAGCACTAAAAGGTCCCATAATAGTGCCGTCAGCGCGGATCATCGACACATCGCCACCAGGGTATTCATCAGCGATATCCCATAAATCGATCCAACCTTTAGCTGCGCGTTCTTCGTCTGACATAGACTCAGTGTAGTTCGCAATTTTTGCATCAAATTTTTGTTTAATGAACGCCAATTTTTCCCTTAAACCAGGATGACCTATTGAGTTAGCGACCCAAGCATTACCTTGGCTATCAATTGCAATGGCGTGCGGAGCGTATCCGACCTCGAACTCAACGGCGTTGCTCGGATTGTTAGCAGGAAAACGGGTTACCGTGTTAGTGCCACTGTTAGTGATCCAAATTTGCTCTTTCTGATCGATGGCGATACCAAAAGGTTCCTTAACTGCAAGAGTTCCATGTTCAGGTTTTCCGTCTACGCTTTTGCCGAGAATACGTCCTTTCGAAGCGTCTCCCTCAGGCATATGAACAATTTGACTGTGCCCGTGATCAACTGCCCATACGTCGCCTTTTGGAGTTACAATAATGCCTTGCATTTGACCTAGTTTTCCGCCGAAGTCGTAGCCGGTTTCTGGCGAAAGTGGTTTACCGTTGTTGCGATCAAATACAGAAATGTTACTACCTATTAAGCTAGTTACCCAAACTTTGTCATCGTCAGAAATGGCAATACCCCACCCCGCACTGTCAACACCACCGCCTAGATAACCAGTGATAGGTGGCGACAACGGACGACCGTTCGGTGCAAATTTCGAGATGCCGCTACCGAATTGATCAAATATAGTGGTTTGTGCGCCAAGCATGAAATTGTTGTTCGACCACATGTTACCCTCGCCGTCGATAGCTATGCCGCCAACGCCTGAATAACCGCCACCCGAATAAACCAACGACAAAGTCCATGAGCTAGGAGCAAAAGTAAGATATGGAAGGTGAACTACATCGCGATACCGCTTACCTTCAGGCACAGGGTAGAAATCATTCAGGAGCCTAAATAGTTTGTCTGCATTATGTGACGAATTTCGAGCAATATTCTGCGCCGCAGATAGGGTGTTGGTTGGCACGATTCCGTTCGGTGAAGTCGTTGCTGCAAAAAGCTTGTTACACGCATTTGGTATTGCAGTAACACAAGCTGATAACAAAAGACCAAGCGTATTCATTTTGGCCAATGAAGTAGTTTGAGGGCCGTTCAACGGATTAATAATAACTGAGCCCAAACCGCCAGTTTCGATATCCACCAAATTTGGCACATTACCAGCGGCGATCTTTAAGCCCAGTACATTGCCACTTAATGCGTTACCTTTCAGGAACTGCGCACTCGTCCATGCAGAGGCGACTGTGGTAAGTTCGTTAATCGTAATTTGATCTGGTAATTCATCGCCTAGAATAGTCATCAAGGTAGTCGCGGAATTTGACATATTCCCCGCTCGCGATTTTGAATCGAGCGCTACACCCCCCTCAGCAATGAGGTAAAGTACGCCATCGTTGTGTTTATCGCTAGCAGCCGTTAAGTCAAAGGTGCCTTGTTCTGTTGTTTTAGTTTGTGCAAGTTTCTTTGGCGCGCCTGAAGTAGCGAGCCAAAGGCTTACGTTAGCTTTGGCTATAGGTACACCATTTGCTTCAACACGCCCTTCAACGCTATCGTCGGCAGAAGCCGAAATAGGTATAAATATGGAGGTTAAAAATAAGGTAGCACAGAGTAAGGTTTTACGAGCTTCATTTCTCATCAGACGATTTTCCTTTTAAATTTACTATCTATAACTAATTGGAGTGTTTTGTTTTATGCGGTCAAAATTTTTACAACTGGTAACCTAATTTTCTCATATAACTTGCTAATATAACACGTTAAATAAGCATGTAACGCTTTACTCAGGACATAGTAACAGTTAATTAAAATAAGCTAAAAATGAGTAATAAACAACTGCTTTTTACCAGTATAAATTCTTGTTTGAATACTTTAGATAAAAAAAGCCATTAACATTTTCATGTTAATGGCTTTCTTAATAATCATCTAAAGTTAAATAGCAGCTGAAATCAATTAATGGTTTTCAGATACCATGTTTACCGTGTACTTAGGAATATCAACTACTAAGTCTTCGTTACCAACAATTGACTGGCAGCTAAGACGTGATTCTGGCTCTAAACCCCATGCTTTATCAAGCATGTCTTCTTCTAGCTCATCACCTTCTTCAATCGAGTCAAAACCTTCACGAATAATAACGTGACAGGTAGTACAAGCACATACTTTTTCACAGGCGTGCTCTATTCCGATATCATTTCTTAACGCAACATTAAGTACGCTTTCGCCAGCTTCTGCTTCAACAACTGCGCCGTCTGGACATAATTCTTCGTTTGGTAAAAATATAATTTTTGGCATTTTATTAATTCTCTGCTTGCGAGGCTTTCGCCGAACATAATTATTTAAATCTTGTCAACTGCTTGGCCTGCAAGGGCTTTGCTTATTGAGCTGTCCATGCGACGTTCAGCAAATATGTCTGTACTATCGCTTATTTCTTTAAGAGCGACTTCAATCGCTTTAATATCATCACCTTGGCTTACATCGCTAAGTGATTGAATAGTTTTTTCAATGGCTTGTATTTCTTCATTGTTCAGTAAATAACTATCCGCAACTAATGCTGCTTGAACTGATTCAATAACACGTGCCGCTTCTACTTGTTGCTCTTTTAACATACGTGCTTGCATGTCTTCAGCAGCATTGCTCATTGAGTCTTTTATCATTTGACTGATTTGATTATCATCAAGTCCAAATGATGGTTTTACTTCAATGCTTGATTCAACACCTGTTGATTTTTCCATTGCTGACACAGAGAGTAAACCATCAGCATCAACTTTGAAAGTTACACGAATATGAGCAGCACCTGCGGTCATTGGCGGAATACCGCGTAATTCAAAACGTGCAAGTGAGCGACAATCATCAACTAATTCACGCTCACCTTGTAATACGTGCACAGCCATAGCTGTTTGACCGTCTTTAAAGGTAGTAAATTCTTGCGCTTTAGCCACTGGTATTGTGGTGTTACGCGAAATAACTTTTTCAACTAAACCGCCCATAGTTTCTAAGCCAAGGGATAATGGAATAACATCAAGTAATAACATGTCACTATCAGGTTTATTGCCCGCTAAAATATCGGCTTGAATAGCTGCGCCAATTGCCACTACTTTATCAGGGTCGATAGATGTTAACGGTGTTTTATTGAAGTATTTTTCTACTTCACTGCGCACTAAAGGTACACGTGTAGAGCCACCAACCATTACCGTTTCAATCACTTCATCAATAGTGATGCCAGCATCTTTTAAGGTACGACGACACGCACGTAAAGTTTTATTCACCAATGCGCCAATAAGTTCGTTGAACTTAGCTTTAGTTAAGCTTTGTGTCCACGAAGTATCGTTTTCTAGGCTAAGGGTAATGTCAACTTGGTCGTTGTCTGTTAACTGCTCTTTAGCAGCACAGGCTTGTTGCATTAATTGACGTTCTAATGAGGTTGATAATGGTCTAACTAGGCCTGCTTGCTCAATTATATAGTCAACTAAAACCACATCAAAATCATCACCACCTAATGCTGAATCACCACCGGTTGCGAGTACTTCAAAAACACCTTTGTTTAAACGTAGAATTGAAATATCAAACGTACCGCCACCAAGGTCATATACCGCGATAACGCCCTCTTGACCTGAATCAAGTCCGTAAGCTACTGCGGCAGCGGTTGGCTCATTCAATAAACGTAACACATTTACGCCTGCAAGTTTTGCTGCGTCTTTAGTGCTTTGACGTTGTGCATCATCAAAATGCGCAGGTACGGTAATAACCACGCCAGTTAACTCGCCACCTAAAGCGGCTTGCGCTCTTAAGTTTAACGTTTTTAATATTTGTGCTGAAACTTGTACTGGATTAACCGCACCTTGTCGGGTGGTTATTTCTGGGTGATTTTCATCACCACAAAAATCATAAGGTAACGACGGATATTTACTTCGAATATCAGCTAAAGAACGACCAATTAAGCGCTTTGCTGAGGTTATAGTATTTTCAGGGTCGGTTACGCTTAATGCTTGCGCATCATGTCCTACGAGAATACTTTCAGTTTGATAACTCACAACTGAAGGTAATATGTCACGACCTTGTTCATCAATCAACGTACGCGGGTTTCCGCTTTGCACACTGGCGATCAATGAGTTGGTTGTACCCAAGTCGATGCCTGCTGCTAATCTGTGTTCATGAGGAACGGTACTTTGACCGGGTTCTGCAATTTGTAATAAAGCCATGATTAAACTCAGTTTTTTATTTCAGTATGATTCAGTATTTAGTTCTGTAATTTAGTTCTGTAATTTAGTTCGGTAATCTACTTCAGTATTTTCAGTTCAGTTCAGAAATCTAGTTCAGTGATTTCATTTTCAAAAAGTCGAGATTAATTTTGTATTGACTCGCTTTTAACACTTTGTATTAACAGATAAATTAATCATCAAACAAGCTTTCTTCGAGACGCTCCATTTCAACATTCAGTTTTTGATAGAACTTTAATTTACGCAAATTATCGCATGCAGCACTATTTGATGCCTCAGTATTTTCAATAATTTCAGCTCTCATCGCTTGAGAAAGTTCTAAATATTCACTTGAAAAAACACGCTGTGCCTCAAGTAACGCTTGATCAATATCACTTGCATGTTTGATATCTTCAAGCATTTCACGCAATTCCATTTGATGCATTAAAAAACTGGTATCGCCAAAAGTATGTTGCTCGTTTGGCATATCAACACCACGCTCTTTAAGGATATATTCAGCACGCAACAAAGGATTTTTTAATGTTTGATAAGCATCGTTAATGTGTGCAGATTTTTGCACCGCAATACGTTGGTCTTGTTCAGAGGCGTGAGCAAACTTGTCAGGATGTACAGACTTTTGCAAGGTTTGGTAACTAGAAGAAAGTTGCTGTAAGTCGATATCAAAGGAAGCTTCAATACCAAATTGTTGGAAGTAATTCAAAATGAATCTTCTCTAATTTAATAGGAAAAAATACATTTGCTGTTTAGCTCAACGCTGTTTTATTCAGTTTCTAGGAAGAAGCGCGGAGTTGACGCTAGTCAATGAGCACTTCTAACAACGAAACTGTTTAAAACAACAAAGAGATAAAAAGCAAATTAAACGTTGAACGACTCACCACATCCACATTCGCCTTTGGCGTTAGGATTGGTGAACTTAAAACCTTCGTTCAGGCCTTCTTTAGTAAAGTCGAGCTGAATACCATCAAGATAAACCAAGCTTTTCGCGTCGATAATGATATTAACGTCATCAATAGAAAACATTTCATCATCTTCGTTAAGGTCATCTACAAATTCAAGCACATAGGCTAAACCTGAACAACCAGTGGTTTTAATACCCAAGCGAAGCCCAAGTCCTTTGCCACGGTTTTGCATGAATGATTTAACTCGTTCAGCTGCTGCAGGTGTCATGGTTACAGACATTGGTTTCTCCGTTATTTACCTTGTTTAGTCTTATAATCTTCAATTGCCGCTTTAATGGCATCTTCAGCCAAAATAGAACAATGAATTTTTACTGGTGGTAATGCTAACTCTTCAGCAATATCAGTGTTTTTAATAGCGCCAGCTTCGTCAATTGACTTGCCTTTAACCCACTCTGTTACTAATGAACTAGAAGCAATTGCAGAGCCACAACCGTAAGTTTTGAATTTAGCATCTTCAATGATACCTTCAGCAGAAATCTTAAGTTGTAACTTCATTACGTCACCACATGCTGGTGCGCCAACCATACCAGTTGCTACTGATGGGTCGTTTTTATCAAGTGAACCTACGTTACGTGGGTTCTCATAATGGTCTAGTACTTTTTCGCTGTAAGCCATGTTACTCTCCTAGCTTGTGCCAAATAATGTTCAGGAAAATCCTGACAGGACTTATTTGACACTAAATGTAATTAAAATAATGAGTTCTACTGAGTATTACGTTACGTAAAACTTAGTGAGCCGCCCATTCAATCGAATCTAAATCGATACCGTCTTGGAACATTTCCCAAAGTGGCGACATGTCACGTAAATGACCAATTGCGCCTTTAATTAGGTTAATTGCATAATCAACTTCTTCAGTTGTAGTGAAGCGACCAAAGCTGAAACGAATTGAGCTATGCGCCATTTCATCATTTAAGCCTAAAGCACGAAGCACATAAGACGGTTCTAAACTTGCTGAAGTACAAGCACTACCTGAAGATACTGCTAAGTCTTTTAATGCCATGATAAGTGATTCACCTTCAACAAAGTTGAAGCTCACATTTAAGTTACCTGGGTAACGTTTATCAGCATCGCCATTAATGAATACTTGTTCCATTGCATTTACGCCAGCCCATAAACGGTCGCGCATTGCAGTAACGTGTGCAAGATCTTGTGCCATTTCAGCTTTAGCTAAACGACACGCTTCACCCATACCAACAATTTGGTGTGTAGCTAACGTACCAGAGCGCATACCACGCTCATGTCCGCCACCGTGTGTTTGTGCTTCTAAACGAATACGCGGCTTACGGCTAACGTATAACGCGCCAATACCTTTAGGGCCATACATTTTGTGTGCTGAAATTGACATTAGATCAACTTTCATTACTTGCATGTCGATATTAATTTTACCGGCACTTTGTGCTGCATCTACATGGAAAACAATTTTACGTGCACGACACATTTCGCCAATTTCACTGATGTCTTGAATAACACCAATTTCATTGTTTACATGCATGATGCTAACTAAAACAGTGTCATCACGCATTGCGTCGTTTAATTTGTTTAGGTCAATTAAACCATTTTCTTCAGGATCAAGATAAGTAACTTCAAAACCTTGACGCTCTAATTCACGACATGTATCTAAAACTGCTTTGTGCTCAGTTTTACAAGTAATGATATGCTTACCTTTCTTCTTATAGAAGTTAGCAGCGCCTTTAATGGCTAAGTTGTTTGATTCTGTAGCGCCCGAAGTGAAAACAATTTCACGTGGGTCAGCATTAATCAATTCAGCAATTTGGTTACGCGCGATATCAACAGCTTCTTCAGCTTGCCAACCAAACTTATGTGAACGTGATGCAGGGTTACCAAAGTGACCTTCGTTGGTCATGTATTGCATCATTTTTTCTGCAACACGTTTGTCTACTGGTGTAGTAGCTGAATAATCAAAATATATAGGAAGCTTCATTAGCTAACTCTCTCCGATAATAAATCTTTAATACGTATCGACAGGTTATTTACCAGTCGCTCGTTACACTTTTAGTTGCTATTAATGTCTCTAAGGCTATGCTTTTAGTCGCATTGAATTGTTTGTGATCTTGGCGCTTAGATACGTCTTGCACATCACGCTTATTCACTAGCTCTGATAAGGTGATATTTTGCAAAAATTCTTCAATTCGATTACTTAACCCTTCCCAAAGCGAATGAGTTAAGCATTGTTCACTGTCTTGGCAATTACCTTTGCCTGAGCATTTGGTCGCGTCGACACTTTCATTAACAGCTGCAATAACATCTGCAACCGCTATTTGCGCAGAACATCTTCCTAAGCGATAACCGCCACCCGGACCACGAACACTAGTGACGAGTCCTTCTTTTCTCAATCGAGAGAAAAGTTGCTCTAAATAAGACAAGGATATGCCTTGACGTTCTGAAATGTCAGCCAAAGAAACAGGTCCAGATACGGCATGAATAGTGACATCTAACATGGCAGTAACTGCGTAACGACCTTTAGAAGTAAGTTTCATAATCTGCTCTCAAACACTGGATTGTGTACTCAAAACGTTAGTTAATATGAATTTAGTAGGACAGCTAAATTTAAATTATTAATCAACAACACATCATGGCGAAATATTTAACAAAACACTTAGTTTTATTTTATTGCGTTTGCGATGAACAATTGTTGGCTGCGCATTTTACATAACCCTACAAATTAGTCAAATTAATAACCTAGTAATTTACTCAAGTATTATACACCATTTAAAATAAGGCTAAAAGCAATAGTTGACTAAATTAGTCAACTATTGCTTAACATATTAAATTCAAAGCAGTTATTGTATGCAACTGTTAGAGTCTTTGCCTAACAACCTGGCAGTCTTTTCCGAGGAGTACGTGCTATATTTCAGGGTCGAAACTTGCTACTTTACTTTCACGACGTTTTGCTGCTGCTTTTTCATCTTCATCAAACTCACCCACGCTCAACTCAGGTAAGTTTTGCGAGCAAACATCACCGCCTAAAGTATTCACTTCTTTACAAAGTTCACTGACTTTAGCGTCCATTAAATGCATATGATCTAATAAACGACCGATTGCTTTAGCAACAGGATCGGGGTTGTCATTAGAAACACCATAGGCATCAAAACCATATTTTTTAGCAACAGCTTCTCGTTGTTGTGTTTCATCATTGTTCTTTTTATTGGTGATAATTCTAGCTGGAATGCCTACCGCAGTTGCATCAGCAGGTAAATCTTTAACTACAACCGAGTTAGAACCAACTTTACCGCCCTTTCCAATTGTGATTGGCCCTAACACTTGTGCGCCTGCGCCTACCACTACGTTATCTTCTAAGGTTGGATGTCGCTTACCTGGTTTCCAGCTAGTACCACCCAAAGTAACACCTTGGTAAAGTGTTACGTCGTCACCTATTTCAGCCGTACCACCAATTACTACGCCCATACCGTGATCAATAAAAAAGCGTCGGCCAATAGTTGCACCTGGATGAATTTCAATACCCGTTAACCAACGTGAAAAGGTAGAAAAAATACGCGCTAGCAACTTCCAATTAGCTTTCCATAATTTATGGCTAATACGGTGACACCAAATGGCGTGTAAACCTGGGTAATTTAGTAATACCTCTAAACTAGTGCGAGCGGCTGGGTCTCTATCAAAGACACTGTTGATATCTTCTTTGATACGGCTAAACATAAACTTATCCTTTCTTTGATTCTTAGAGCAGTTCTATTAATAATCTAAGCAAATATTGACTATGACTTGTCTTTACTTGATCTTTCCATTGAGGCAAAAATACCACGCATCATTTTAACTTCTTTTACGTCAGGGCGGGCACGGTTAAATAAACGTCTTATTTTTGTCATAACTAAACCAGGATGGTTTTCAACAATAAAGCCAGTCGATTTAAGCGCTTTTTCAAAATGCTCATAAAAACGTTCAGTTTCTTCAATTACCGGATAAAGTTCATCGTCTTCATTTTTTGGTTTAGCAATAGAATTACCGTTACCTGTACTACGCTCTTGATAGTTTTGATCATGGCTGAGTAAATAACTGGTGCGTACTTCATAACTTAATGTTTGTACGGCCATCGCTAAATTCAATGAACTGTAATCTGGGTTAGCTGGAATTTGTACATGAAAATGACACATTTGTAATTCTTCATTAGTCAAACCGCTATTTTCACGGCCAAACACTAAAGCTACCGGATACTCTTCAGCTTCAAGAATCATTTTCTCACCACAACCACGAGGTTCAAGCATCGGCCATGGTAGAGTACGTGAACGTGCACTTGTACCAACTACTAAACCACAGTCTTCAACGGCTTCTTCTAAAGTACTTACTACTTTAGCGTTGGCTAAAACATCAGTTGCGCCAGCAGCAAGTGCTTGTGCTTGACCATTTGGCATTTCAATTGGGTCAACTAGTATAAGTTGACTTAAACCCATAGTTTTCATCGCACGCGCTGCACTGCCGATATTACGACAATCAGAGGTATTAACTAACACTATTTTTACGCGGTCTAATAATGAACTTGAGCTTTTTTCTTGTTGAGAATCTGACATTTTCACTCTACTTAAATTTACGTTATTCGTATTGGTTATCGTATTTACCCGATCTTAATCGGCGTATTCTATCATAGATGATTCCCCCTGTGGCTAACAAAAGTACGGTAAATTACCTATTTATAGTGTGGTAAATTTATCCATTCTCATTTTTTGCCATATATATTAGAGGTAATGAATAAAACTGTTTATTTATTAAACATTATTTTAATTAGCCTATCGCTTAATAAAATTTTATTTGCTATAATTTGCGCGCTCGATTTTTCAATTATATATTTCGGTCTATGATCTTTATTAATTAGAGTTAATAATTAGAAGTTAATATTTACAAGTTAATTTCATTTGGTCTTTAATTAATTATCGATTTCAAACAATCACCAAGACAATGTTAGCTTGGGATTTATTGTTCTTTTAAAATTTATTTACAAATAGGTACACTATAATGCATCCAATGCTAAATATTGCCGTGCGCGCAGCGCGTACAGCCGGTAAAGTTATCGTTCGCTCTATGGAGCAACTTGATAAAGTTGAAGTTCAATCAAAAGGAACTAACGATTTCGTCACTAGCGTTGATCTTCTTTCTGAAGAAGCCATTATTGATACTATTCGTAAATCATACCCAGATCACACTATTATTGGCGAAGAATCTGGTGTTTTAAAAGGCAAAGACGATGATTACCAATGGATTGTTGATCCACTAGACGGTACATCTAACTTCGTTAAAGGCATTCCTCATTTTGCTGTTTCTATCGCATTAAAAGTAAAAGGCAAATTAGATCAAGCGGTTGTATTTGATCCTGTACGTGGTGAATTATTCACTGCAAGTCGTGGTAAAGGCGCACAATTAAACGGTTTTAGAATCCGTATTAGCAAAAATAAAGAACTTGCTGGCACTATTTTAGCAACAGGCTTCCCTTTCAAACAAAAACAACATACTGCTGCTTATATGGCAATGTTTAGCGCGTTATTCCAAAAAACGTCAGATATGCGCCGTGGCGGTTCAGCTGCACTTGATCTTGCTTATGTTGCTGCTGGGCGTGTAGATGGTTTCTTTGAGATTGGTTTAAAACCTTGGGATACAGCTGCAGGTGAATTATTAGTAATTGAAGCTGGTGGCTTAGTCACTGACTTTACTGGCGGTCATAACCACGCTCAATCAGGTAATATTGTTGCCGCAAACACACGTATTTTAAAAGATATTTTACAAGAAATTCGTCCTCATTTAGGCGATGCGCTTAGCAAGTAATATTGCTAAATCAACAATACCTATTTAGATATTTAAAAAAGGCGCTATCATTATTTTAAAGAAAATAATGTGGCGCCTTTTTTGCTTTAGGCACACCAAGCGGTTAAAAATACAAGTTAAGAGATCTCATGGAATATACGAATAAATTAAAACAGGCATTTATTGCTGGTGAAGTAGCTTTAGTTGGCGCAGGACCTGGAGATCCAGATTTACTGACTCTACAAGCTTACCGTTTTATTAAGCAAGCAGAAGTCGTTATTTACGACCGCTTAGTCAGTGCAGAAATAATGGCGCTATTACCAAGCGATTGTCAGCAAATATATGTTGGTAAAAAACAGGCAGACCATAGGGTTCCACAAGATGGCATCAACCAGTTATTAGTTGATTTTGCTCTGTTAGGTAAAAAGGTAGTTCGTTTAAAAGGTGGCGACCCTTTCGTATTTGGTAGAGGCTCTGAAGAAGCTCAATTTTTATTAAGTAACGGCATTGCTTGTCATATTGTTCCTGGAATGACCGCTGCTTCAGCCTGTACTAGCTATGCTGGAATTCCTTTGACGCACCGAAAAGTAGCAAGAAGTTGCACCTTTATAACTGGCAACGTGCAAGATAATGGTGCATTAGATTTACCATGGAATGCGTTAAGCGATAAAGAGCAAACTATTGTGTTTTATATGGGTATAAAAAGTTTACCTAGAATTATCGAAGAATTTATTAAAGCTGGCCGTGAGTTAGACACACCTGCGGCAGTAATTCGAAAAGGCACTCGCCAAGATCAAAAGGTGATCAAGGGTAATATCTCAAACTTAACTGAGTTAGTAACTAAACATAACATCACTCCGCCTAGCTTAATTGTCATAGGCGATGTCGTTGGCATATTCCCAAGCGAACAATTAACTAACCTAGGATATTTAGCACCTTAATTTATTGCGTTGATTTAACCTTGTAGATTTATTCCATGTGATAACAAAAAAGCCGATGATTAATAGAGTATCTATTGATCATCGGCTTTTTATGTATTTTACCCTAACGGCCCACTAACGAAGCCCTAACGAATTAGCGTCTCGGTCTACGAGGTTTAGGACCATCACCATTTTCAGGCTGTTTACGTCGTGCTTGATCATTCGGGGTTTTAGGCTTATTACCATTAGCATTTCTACCCGAACGTTGGCCATCTTTATGCTCAGCTTTACCGCGACCGCCGTTTCGATTGCTCCCCGCATTAGCGCTTTTGGCTTTTGGCGGTTTACCGTGTTTTAATGCTCTAATTGGACGCGAATCACCCAACTCATTTACAGGTATAAACTGCTCAATCACTTTACGTTCAATATGTTGTTGAATAACATGTTCAATGTCCCACAACTGTTCTAATTCATCAGCACAAACGAGTGATAATGCTTGTCCAGTATTGCCCGCACGCGCTGTACGACCAATACGATGCACATAATCTTCAGGAACATTTGGCAAGTCAAAGTTAACTACTTGTGGTAATAAATCAATATCAATACCACGCGCAGCAATATCTGTAGCTACCAATACCCTTACTGAGCCATCTTTAAACTCTGCAAGAGCTCTAGTACGTGCTCCTTGGCTTTTATTGCCATGAATAGCTGCTGCGGTAATTCCTTCAGCTTCAAGTTGTTTGGTTAGCTTGTTCGCGCCATGTTTGGTTTTAGTAAAAACTAGCGCTTGTTGCCAATTATTTTCTTGTATTAAGTGAATTAGCACATCAGCTTTGCGTTTTTTATCAACAGCGGTTAGCCATTGAGTTACTTTTTCAGCTGTTGAGTTTTCAGCATTCACTGAAATTTCTAATGGATTATTTACTAAGGTTTTAGCTAACGCACGAATATCTGGTGAAAAAGTTGCTGAAAATAATAAGTTTTGGCGAGTTTTAGGTAAAGCCGAAATCACTTTTTTGATATCACGAAGAAAACCCATGTCTAACATGCGATCTGCTTCATCTAAAATAAATACTTCAAGTTGACTAAATTTAACCGCATTTTGATTATATAAATCTAATAAGCGACCTGGCGTTGCTACAAGTACATCAACACCTTGGCGTAAACGCATCATTTGTGGGTTAATTTTAACGCCGCCAAATACAACCGTAGAGTGTAAGTTTAAATACTTACCGTACATTTCTATGCTTTCACTTATTTGTGCTGCTAATTCACGCGTTGGTGTAAGAATTAAGGCGCGCACATTGTTTGCTGATACTTTTCTACTCTTTTCGCTCGAAAGAAGTTGTAGTAACGGCAAAGTAAACCCCGCTGTTTTACCTGTACCAGTTTGTGCTGCTGCCATGACATCACGACCTGAAATAACCGCTGGGATAGCTTGTGCTTGAATAGGAGAAGGTTTGGTATAACCTTTGTCATTAACCGCTTTTAATATAGCGTCAGATAAGCCCAATTCTGAAAAATTTTCAGCAAAGGTCTCTTCAGGTAAGGCGATTTTTGCTGAGGTGTTATCTGCAGAGGTGTTAAGGTTATCACTCATAAATGCTCTCTTTAAAAAGATTATAAAATATCAAAAATACTGACCGGTCTTTGAAAAAGTGACAGCATGGAGGGGCGTGCAGCATACAGTAAGCATACTGCCAAGTCTATTAAGTTATCCTTTGCCCAGAAGCAATATTGATAAAATAAGTTAAGTTAAGTTGAGTTAAATAAGCTGAACCCAGGTAGTTACAAAGAAAAATAGGTTGTAATGCCTGATAGTACATTCGAAGTAGCTACCGAGGCGAGGATCAAGCCCATTACTCGACTAATAATACTTGCACCACTGCTACCAACAACTCGGTAAATCCAAGTAGCACTCAGTAATAATATAAAAACAACGCCTAAAACAGCTAACATCATGCCTGCTGTTAATGTTTGCTCAATAAGATTATAGCGACCGTTTTCGGTCATTAATACTGCTGCTAGCATAGCTCCTGGACTGGCGATAGATGGCACAGCCAGTGGGTAAATAGCGGTTTCATTACCACTAGTTGCTAACTTAATTTCGGTTTCAGGTTTACCATCACCAAAAATCATTGAAAGAGCAAAAAGAAACAGGACAATACCACCGGCAATTTGAAATGCAGGTAATGGAATGCCCATAGCATTTAGGATAACTTCACCCGCAACAACAAAAAACATTAAAATGGCTGTTGCAAAAAGAGTGGCCTTAATCGCAATCATTCGTTTTGTTCTTTCGTCAAATTGACGGGTTACAGCAATAAATACCGGCACTGTACCAATAGGATCTATGACTGCAAAGAAGAAAATAAAAATTGAAAGGTAATCAATCATAAGTAGGTTCCTTTCGGTAAGATGATGTTTATAGACGTTACAATAGATACCATTAGCTATAGAAGGCATTAACTATAGAGGAATAGTGCAGTGTTACTGCTGCAAAGTTAATGTTTAACGGCTAAATCAATAATATGGGTAATATTACCATTGAATGAGGTTATTTATACAGAGCTGAATATCACTACGCCAATAAACATTGTAACAATGAGTAATTATAGTTAGCGATTATAGTAATGAAAATAATAAAAAAACCGAATAACATTGGTTATTCGGTTTTTGTTAATAATATATTCAACGCAAAATTAAACGTCTACCGTTAAGGCATCATCGCTTCTTGATCTGCGCCTTCTTTTTCAATCACTTCTGGTATTAAATCTTCTTTCGAAATACCTAATGACAAAGCGACTAAACTTGCTACATAAATTGACGAGTAAGTACCAACAAACACACCAAATAATAATGCCGTAGCAAAACCGTGAATTAATGCACCACCTTGAAAGAATAAGGCTGCTAATACTAATAGCGTTGTAATTGAGGTAATAAAAGTACGGCTAAGCGTTTGTGTTAAAGAAATATTGATGATTTCTTCAGCGTTACTCTCACGTATCTTTCTAAAGTTTTCGCGAATACGGTCTGATACAACAATTGTATCATTAAGTGAGTAACCAATTACCGCTAATATCGCTGCTAATACCGTTAAGTCAAATTCTAGTTGTAAAACCGAGAATAAACCAAGTGTTAACAATACATCGTGAAATAACGCCACTACTGAGCCAACAGCAAAACGCCATTCAAAGCGAAATGCCACGTAAATCAAAATACAGATAAGTGCGGTTAACATAGCTAAACCGCCCTGCTCTGCTAATTCATCACCAACACTTGCACCAACAAACTCAATGCGGCGCATATCAACCGCGTCACCTGTTGCATTTTGTAATATATCAAGTACTTCGTTACCAAGCATTTCGGCTTTTACGTCATCACGTAAACCTAAACGAATGACAACATCACGGCTACTACCATAAAATTGTACTTTAGCGTCGTCAAAACCATTTTCGCTCATTACGCCACGAAGCATTTCTAAATCAGCAGCTTGTGGAAAACCCACCTCAATTAAGGTACCGCCGGTGAAGTCTAAACCAAAATTTAATTTGTTAGTCGCTAACGATACAACCGAGGCAATCATTAGTAATGCACTGAAAACCATGGCTATCTTACGATAACTCATAAAGTTGACAGTATTTTTTAATCGAAATAATTCCATAATGTTAAATCCTGTCTTAATTATATTGAGATTTTATCAAGGCGTTTACCACCCCAAACAACGTTAACTATACTGCGCGATACAACAACTGAGGTAAACATTGAGGTAAGAATACCGATTGATAATGTCACCGCAAAACCTTTAACAGGTCCAGTACCGATAGCGAATAAAATTAATGCCGCAATTAAGGTAGTGATATTGGCATCAACAATAGTTGAAATGGCAGCTTCATAACCTTGATGAATAGATTGTTGTATCGTTTTACCTTCACGTATTTCTTCACGAATACGCTCAAATATAAGTACGTTTGCATCAACCGCCATACCTACTGTTAATACGATACCCGCCATACCTGGTAGAGTTAAGGTGGCACCTGGGATCATAGACATGATACCAACGATTAATATTAAGTTAGCACCAAGCGCAAGGTTTGCAACTACGCCAAAAGCGCGGTAGTAAATCATCATAAAGATAAATACTAAACCAAATCCCATCATGATGGCTTCAAAACCAAGTCGTACGTTTTCAGCACCTAACGTTGGACCAACAGTACGCTCTTCAACAATGGTAATTGGCGCAATTAACGCGCCTGCACGTAATAATAAAGCAAGATTATGTGCTTCAGAAGCACTGCCTGCGCCAGTAATACGGAAGCTTTTACCTAATCGGGCTTGAATGGTAGCAACGGAGATTATCTCTTCAACTTTTTCAAAAATGATATTACCTTCAGCATCTTTACGGTCTGTGGCTTTGTATTCAATAAATACGGTTGCCATTGGTTGACCTATATTACTTTTGGTACCGCTAGACATTTTAGAGCCACCAGCGCTATCAAGAGAAATGTTTACTTCTGGGCGAGAGTACTCGTCAAAACCTGATTTAGCATCGGTAATATGATCACCGGTTAGCATCACACGTTTTTTCAATAGCGTAGGTTTACCGTCTTTGTCTGTTAATAAAATAGCATTTGCAGGTATACGACCATTTAAGGCTTGTGATAAGTCACCTTCGGTATCGACTAATCTGAATTCAATTGTTGCAGTCGCATTAAGAATTTCTTTTGCTTTAGCTGTGTCTTGAACACCGGGTAATTCGATAACAATATGTTTTTGACCTTGGCGTTGGACCAAAGGCTCAGCAACACCTAATTCATTAACACGATTACGAATAATAGTGATGTTTTGCTGTAAAGCGTATTCACGTACTTCTTTAAGTTTTTGATCAGTCATTTTCGCAGTTAGCGTTAACTTATCTTCATCAGTAGTTAACAATAAATCGCGATAGCGTTTTTTCAATAATGACTCACCAGCTTCTAAGTCTTCCACTTTGCGAAATATTACCTGCACAGCGTCTTTTGTTTCTTTAACACTGCGGTAGCGAATTTTTTCATTGCGTAAGTCGCCGCGAAAGTCACTTACCATACCTTCTTGAGCTTTATTGATAGCCGCTTGCATATTGACTTCCATCAAGAAGCTAACACCACCACTTAAATCTAAACCTAACTTCATTGGCGTACCGCCAATTGAGGCTAACCAATCAGGTGTATTAGGCGTTAAGTTTAAAGCAACTGAGAATTTATTACCTAAAGAGTCATCAAGAACGTCACGGGCTTTAAGCTGATCTTCAGTATTTTTAAAGCGCGTTAATACTTGTCCGTTTTCTAAAGCAATACTGTCAAAAGTCAGGTTGTTTTGTTGTAATTGTGCTTTGATGGTATCAAGCGTAGCAGCATTAGCTTCAACGCCACGTAATCCAGATACTTGCACTGCAGGTGCTTCACCATATATGTTTGGTAATGCATAGAGCGCACCTAAAGCGACAATCATTGCCACCATTAGTGTTTTCCATAAAGGGTATTTGTTTAACACAATCTTTCCTTTTTTAGTATTTATTCGATAAAAATAATGACTGTAGTGTTTAAGCTCGAAGGCAGTTGTTACAGTAGCAAAAAGGGAACACGGAGTTGACGAACGTCAATGAGTATTTCCGATGGCGCTACAGTAACAAGTGGCAAAGAGATTAAGTGCTACAGAGACTTCATTGTGCCTTTAGGTAAAACGGCACTAATTGCGCCTTTTTGTACTGTAACTTCAGTACCTTCGCTAATGCTAACAACGATAAAGTCTTTCTCATCAGATACTTTAACGATTTTGCCAACGATGCCGCCTTGCGTTAATACTTCATCGCCTTTAGCTAATGAAGACATTAAACCTTTATGTTCTTTTACGCGCTTGGCTTGTGGACGATAAATCATGAAGTAAAATACTAAACCGAAAACGGCTAACATGATCATCATTTCAAAACCGCCACCTGCTGGTGCTGGAGCTGCTGCGGCATGTGCATTACTGATAAATAAACTCATTTTTATTCCTCTGGGTATTGTTAGTTAATAGTTCGTCACTTTATTGTTAGTTCATTAAATTTATGTGTCTTGGGTACTCATTGACTAACGTCAACTCCGTGCCCTCTCCTGTAAATTTAAAGATCTAACTTCAAATTGCCTTCCTATTGGATTATTTAAAATTATTATTCTATTAATTCAGAAATAACTCATAAATAAATCAGAAACATTTCTGTAATACTCTGATTTACGATTAAACTTGTTCGCTGCCTTGTGCTAACGGCGGCACAGGTAATCCGCGTAATGCGTAAAACTCTTCAACAAAGGCGTCTAATTTACCTTGCTCTATCGCATCACGCAAACCTTGCATTACTTTTTGGTAAAAATGTAAGTTATGTAAGGTATTTAACTGCGAGCCTAAAATTTCTTTACACTTATCTAAATGATGTAAATAAGCGCGTGAATAATTTTTACAGGTATAACAGTCACATGTATCATCAAGTGGCGCGGTATCTGTTTTATGGCTTGAGTTTCTGATTTTTATAACGCCAGTATTAACAAATAAATGACCATTACGGGCATTACGGGTTGGCATCACGCAATCAAACATATCTATACCACGGCGAACACCTTCAACTAAGTCTTCAGGCTTGCCTACCCCCATCAGATATCGGGGCTTATTTTGTGGTATCAAGGGGGCTGTATGATCTAATATTCTGATCATATCTTCTTTTGGCTCACCAACCGATAAACCACCAATTGCGTAACCGTCAAACTCAATAGCTTTTAAACCATTTATTGATACTTCGCGTAAATCTTCGTACATACCACCTTGCACAATACCAAACAGTGCATTTGGGCTATCGCCATGGGCATCTTTAGAACGCTGTGCCCAGCGTAGTGATAACTCCATTGAGTCTTTTGATTCTTTATGGCTTGCTGGGTATGGCGTACATTCGTCAAAAATCATCACTACATCTGAATTTAAACTACGCTGTACTTCCATTGAGCGCTCAGGAGTCAGCATAATTTTTTCACCATTTACTGGTGAGCTAAAACGTACACCTTCTTCAGTAATTTTACGCATTTTACCTAAACTGAAAACTTGGAAACCGCCTGAGTCAGTTAAAATAGGCTTATCCCAATTCATAAAACCGTGTAAGCCACCATGTTGTTCAATAATGTCAGTACCAGGACGTAACATTAAATGAAAGGTATTACCTAAAATGATATGCGCACCAGTAGCTTCAACTTCTTCAGTTTTCATACCTTTTACCGTACCGTATGTACCTACAGGCATAAAGGCTGGTGTTTCTACCACACCGCGGTCAAAGGTTAATCGACCACGACGTGCTTTACCGTCGGTGTTGATTAACTCATATTTCATTTTATTCTTTACTTGCTCTGTCATAATTTTACTCTCTTACCTACTAGCTAAACAGGCTGGCGGCTTTTGTTAAAATTGATTTACATTGATTTAAATTAATTATTTATTTGGCGTTTACTTAACCTTTAATTAACTCTTTTTTAGTAAGGAACATGGCATCGCCATAACTAAAAAATCGATATTTTTCTTCAATAGCATGTTGGTAAGCTTTCATAATATTTTCATAGCCTGAAAAGGCGCTAACTAACATAAGTAAGGTTGATTCAGATAAATGGAAATTAGTGATTAAGGCATCAATAACGCGAAACTCAGAGCCTGGGGTAATGAAAATATCGGTGTCACCATAAAAAGCGCCTAACACTTCACCTTTTTCAAATGATGCTTTTGCGGCACTTTCAAGTGAACGCACAGAGGTTGTACCAACTGCAACGACTCTGCCGCCTGCCGCTTTGGTTTTTGCTATTTGCGCAACCACTTCTTCTGATACTTCAACGTATTCAGCGTGCATTACGTGATCGGCAATTTCTTCAACTTTTACTGGTTGGAATGTACCTGCGCCAACATGTAAAGTAACAAAAGCTAAATCTACACCTTTGGCTTTGATTTTTTCTAATAAAACTTCATCAAAATGTAAACCTGCGGTAGGCGCTGCAACTGCGCCTGGTTTTTCATTATAAACCGTTTGGTAACGCTCTTTATCACTGTCTTCATCAGGTCGGTCAATATAAGGTGGCAATGGCATGTGACCAATTTGCTCTAAAACCTCCAATACTGTTTGCTCGCCGGAAAAATTTAATTCAAATAATGCACCATGGCGTGCAACCATGGTTACTTTGAATGAACTTGGCTCTGTAGTATCTGCTGAATTTTGAAATACTTCATTGCCAAAATCATTACCTAAGAATATTTCATTACCCACTTTCGGTGATTTACTAGCGCGAATATGAGCAAGCGCTGTATGTTGATCAATAATACGTTCTATTAATATTTCAACTTTTCCACCACTGGCTTTTTGCCCGAACATTCTTGCAGGAATAACGCGAGTATTATTAAAAACCAGTAAATCGCCGGCATTTAATTGTGCAACTATATCGGTAAATACGCCGTCATTTATGTCGCCTGAATTGCCATTTAAGCCCATTAAACGGCTAGCAGTACGCTCAGCTTTTGGATAACGAGCAATAAGTTCTTCGGGTAAATTAAAAGAAAAATCTGAAACACGCATATTAAGGCTATTTTAGTGGTTTTAAAAAAGGCGTAATTTTAGAGCTGCGCGGCCTTGATAGCAAGTAAATTCACTAGATTCCCGTTTTTCTGTTATATTTTTTGTTATATAAAAAAGTGTTTTTAGCAAAGTAACTATTGAGATTTAATCATTCCAGGGTGATGTTTAATAAATTGATGGCATAAAATTTACATGTTACTCCTTTAATTCTTCACCAAGGCACAAAAACAGACTGGCTATTTAACTAGCAGTTTGCTGATAAATAAGTCAAACGAACGATAAAATCAAATTATTTACTAAAAAAACTAAGTTTCCGCTTTACCTTTGGTCTTTCATCAGTATAATTCGAATCCGTTGCAGGGGTGTAGTTCCAATTGGTAGAACAGCGGTCTCCAAAACCGATGGTTGGGAGTTCGAGTCTCTCCACCCCTGCCATTTTCTTTCCTACTTTTTTTAAAAAAAATCTAGAAAGAGAATGCTAACAAAATCTAGTAAATTTCTAATAGCTCCTCCAATCTAAATCCCTCTAGTAAACTTAATTTATTATATTTTGTTATTTAAAAGCATTAATCGTAAATAACCACGTATATTTATTTCAAATTATATCTGCTTTTCGTGAGCATAAAATTCTGTCATTATACCTTCTCTAAATTGCCTTAATCCCAAGAACAAATGAGTAATCACTTTTGAGTATAAATCAACATCAATTTGAACAACTCACTGAAATGGGTATTAGTCTATGGCAACAGCGTAGCAATGAACATGCTAGCGAAGCGGTGAATAGTCAAAAACCTAACACTAAAATTAGTTATCTTGATATTGATTTAGAAGCATTAGCGAAACAGCAATTATTTACTGATATTTTATTATCTACTGGTTTGACTATTGGTGAAATAAATAAGCAAGGTGATCATCTCGATTTAGGTTTATTTAATTGGTATTTCCTTGCAAATAAAGACAACGTAAACAGCTCGCACCCTGCTAATAAAATTCAATGGGTAGAACAACAACTATTTACCCCTTCAATTGACGAAATTTCAAAATCCCCAGCCCTTAAAAAGCAATTATGGCTATTATTAGGTAATCAAGCACAATGACCACGTCTGTAAAAACTGAAGCTTTTATTGAAATTACTCCAAGTGACGTACCAGCCCTCATGATAATTGAGCTAGCTTGTCATCCACATCCATGGAGTGAAAAAACCTTCAAAAGTTGTATTGGTGGTCGTTATTTTGGTGAGCGATTAGAAACAGCACAACATAATAATATTGGTTTTTATGTCGGTGAATTTGTGGCTGGTGAAGCCACCTTAATGGATATTTGTGTGCAACCTACTGAGCAAGGCTGCGGTTTTGGAAAGAAATTACTAACTCAGTTTTTAGCACAAGCCAAAAAACTTGGTGCTAGCAAAATATTTTTAGAAGTTAGAGCTAAAAATATTGCCGCCCAAATGCTTTACATGAATGCTGGCTTTATCGAGATTGATCGCAGAACCGGTTACTATCCAAGTAACACAGGCTTTGGTTATGAAGATGCTATTGTAATGTCTAAAAAGCTATAAACCTTTCCTTGTTACATCTTTAAACAATTCTGTACATTTTGTGCCTATTTATTCCTTATTTAAAGCGTAGTATGTACACATAACCTAGTTTATAAACGTTTAATAGAAAATAAGGAGTGCATCATGTTACATACAATTTTATCTACCAATAACAGCCAACAATTAACAAACAACGAAATTGCTAAATTAATATTTGAAGATGCAATCAGTAAAATGTCTCAATTAAGTGGCTATAACAGACAACAAGCTTTTAATGAGCTTGCCGCTCAAGAGCTATTTCCTAAAAAACATAAAAATACACCGATAATCAATGAGGATGAAGTTAATTTTATCCACGAGCTTTTTCATTAGTTATTGATTGAAGCAATATACATAAAGATTTATTGCAAGTTTAAAGTTGAGCCTATTCAAATAACCTCGTTGTATAATACGAGTAAACTAAATCAATGTAGACATAATCTGTCAAGGTTGTTTAACAGACTCTGGTGCTTGTTACTAAACATCTCCACAATTAATTTTACCTGCCAGCCTTTGCCCAGTCATCTAAGAGTACAAATCTCTTTTTAGAGAGCCTATACCAGCAAGTTTTTTATTAATTTACCTAAGCCGCATATCGCGGCTTTTTGTATTTGTGCTACAATGCGCTCAATTTTTGATTATTAAATAATAAGCGCGAGTTTTTAGCTGCTTATTCTCTCTTTATTTAACAGGTAATTTGCATGTCTGTACAGCAAAAGCAGGTCGATTTACGTCGTACCTTCGCCATAATATCTCACCCCGACGCGGGTAAAACCACTATTACCGAAAAAGTACTTTTGTTTGGTCAAGCCTTACAAAGAGCGGGAACGGTAAAAGGTAAAAAGTCAGGTCAACATGCAAAATCTGACTGGATGGAAATGGAAAAAGAACGTGGTATTTCAATTACTACTTCAGTAATGCAATTTCCGTATAACAACTGTTTAGTTAACTTACTTGATACTCCTGGGCATGAAGATTTCTCAGAAGATACTTACCGAACACTAACCGCTGTTGACTCATGTTTGATGGTTATCGATGTAGCAAAAGGTGTAGAAGACCGTACCGTTAAATTAATGGAAGTTACACGCCTACGTGATACGCCTATTCTAACTTTCATGAATAAAATGGATCGCGATGTACGCGATCCAATGGAAGTAATGGATGAAGTTGAAGAAGTATTAAAAATAAAATGTGCACCTATTACTTGGCCTATTGGCATGGGTAAAGGTTTTAAAGGCGTTTATAACTTATTAACTAATGAAACTTTTTTATACCAGTCAGGCTTAGGTCACACCATTCAAGAAGTTCGTATTATCAAAGGTTTAGACAACCCTGAGCTTGATGAAGCGGTTGGCAGTTATGCCGATGATCTACGTGAAGAGCTTGAACTTGTTCAAGGTGCTTCACATGAGTTTAATTTAGATGAGTTTTTAAAAGGTGAGTTAACACCGGTATTTTTTGGTACTGCATTAGGTAACTTTGGCGTTGATCACATGCTTGATGGTTTAACAAAGTGGGCACCTAAGCCTCTCCCGCGTGAAACTAATTTACGTGTAGTAACAGCTGAAGAAGAGAAGTTCTCTGGCTTTGTATTTAAAATTCAAGCAAACATGGATCCAAAACATCGTGACCGTATTGCGTTCATGCGTATTTGCTCTGGCAAATATGAAAAAGGCATGAAAATGAAGCAAGTACGACTTGGGAAAGACGTAAGAATTGCTGACGCGGTAACCTTTATGGCAGGCGATCGTGAAAACGTTGAGGAAGCTTTTGCTGGTGATATTATTGGTTTACACAACCATGGTAGCATTCAAATTGGCGATACCTTTACCGCAGGTGAAGATATGAAGTTTAGTGGTATTCCAAACTTTGCTCCAGAAATGTTCCGTCGTATTCGTTTGCGTGATCCATTAAAAGCTAAACAATTACAAAAAGGCTTAATTCAGTTATCTGAAGAAGGTGCAGTACAAGTATTTAGACCATTTATTAACAACGACATGATTGTTGGCGCTGTTGGTGTTCTCCAGTTTGAAGTGGTCGTTCAACGTTTAAAAACAGAATATAACGTAGATGCAATTTACGAAGCTATTAGTGTTGCTACAGCTCGCTGGTGTACTTGTGATGATGAGCGAACGTTAGAGCAATTTAAGAAAAAAGCTGGTGATAACTTGGCACTTGATGGCGGTGATAACTTAACCTATATAGCGCCGACTATGGTGAACCTATCGCTAGCACAAGAGAGACATCCGGAGATTAGCTTTCACTCAACACGTGAACACTAATTCTTTGCTTTCTAAATAGAATTTTTGCGGCATTGTCGGCGTAATTATATCAAGTCACTTAGTAAACTAAGCTCCCTGATACAATTTCTTGACCCCTTTGCTAAAATCCAATTTAGTTTGCAAAACATGTGAACTAATATTGGCAAACGAATAAAATAAACGAATAAAATAATATGAATATTAAACAAATACTTAATGAGAAAGTTTCGGCTGCTATGACAGCGGCAGGTTTACCTGAAGGTACAAACCCTGCAATTAGTTTGTCTAACCGTGCTGAATTTGGTGATTACCAAGCAAACGGTGTGATGGGCGCTGCAAAAAAACTTAAAACTAATCCGCGTGAATTAGCGACTAAAGTTGTTGAGCAATTAAATCTTGACGGTATCGCCACTAAAATCGAACTTGCTGGTCCTGGTTTCATTAATATTCATTTAGATCAAAACTGGTTAACAGAACAATTAAACCAAGTTGCTCAAGACAAATTCATTGGTGTTGCTCAACGTGGTGTTAACGCAGGTGATGATGCACAAACGGTTGTTGTAGATTATTCTGCACCTAACCTTGCTAAAGAAATGCATGTTGGTCACTTACGTTCAACCATTATTGGTGATGCCGTAGTTCGCGCATTAGAGTTTCGCGGTGACAAGGTTATCCGTCAGAATCACATGGGTGATTGGGGCACGCAATTTGGCATGTTAATAGCTC
Organism: Colwellia echini; assembly: GCF_002843355.2. Lineage (GTDB taxonomy): Bacteria > Pseudomonadota > Gammaproteobacteria > Enterobacterales > Alteromonadaceae > Colwellia > Colwellia echini. Next base: position 154,720 of record NZ_PJAI02000007.1, on the reverse strand, counting down.
ATTTAAGCGATAAACTGGCTGGTGATGAAGTCGCTGAAACAGCCCTTGCTGATTTAGAAAACTTCTACCGTGAAGCTAAAATTCGTTTTGATAACGAAGAAGGCTTTGCCGACCGTGCCCGTGCTGATGTAGTTAAGTTACAAAGTGGTGATGCGGCTTGTGCCAAGTTATGGCAACAATTTATTGATATTTCAATCGCGCATAGTGAAGAGATATACGAAAAACTAAACGTCTCATTACAACGTTCAGACATTATGGGCGAAAGCGCTTATAACGATGATTTATCAACTGTAATTGATGAATTAATGGCAAAAGAAATTGCCGTTGAAAGCCAAGGTGCTAAAGTTGTTTTCATTGATGAAATGGCTAATAAAGATGGCGAACCTTCAGTATTTATCGTACAAAAATCTGGTGGCGGTTTCTTATATGCAACCACTGATTTATCAGCCTGTCGCTACCGTAGTGGCAAGTTAGCTGCTGATCGTATTATTATCTTCACAGATGCACGTCAAGGTCTTCACTTTAAACAAGTTGAAATTGTTGCTCGTAAAGCAGGTTTCTTACCAGAAGCTGTAGGTTATCAACATTGTCCATTTGGAATGATGATGGGTGACGATGGTACACCATTTAAAACGCGTACTGGCGGCACCATTAAATTGGCTGAACTATTAGATGAAGCAATTGTTCGCGCAGCAGCTTTAATTAAAGAGAAGAATCCTGATATTTCTGACGAAGACTTATCTAAAATCTCAGAAAAAGTAGGTATTGGTGCAGTTAAGTTTGCTGATTTATCGAAAAACCGTACCAGCGATTACATTTTCAACTGGAAAACAATGTTGAGCTTTGAAGGCGCTACGGCTCCTTACTTACAATATGCATACTCTCGTATTCAAAGTATCTTCGCAAAAGCAGGGGTTACTGAAGACACTGCGACTGAAAATACACCAGTTATTAACATTGTTGAACCACAAGAAAAAGCATTAGCGTTAAAATTATTGCAACTTGAAGATGTTATTGATGCTGTGATCAGCGAATGTACGCCTAACTTGTTATGTAACTACCTTTACGAATTAGCGAGTCTGTACATGAGTTTTTACGAAGCCTGTTCTATTTTAAAAGACGGTATTGAAGCGGATGTAAAAGCATCACGTTTAGCGTTATGTAAAGTAATTGCTGACACATTAAAACAGGGTTTAGATATTCTCGGCATTGAAGTAATGGATCGTATGTAAAACGATAAATTTAGTCCTAATTATACAATTGATGCGGCAAAAGTACTCACTGCTTCTCTAATAAAGAACGTCAGCTCCGTGTTTTGTTCCTTTCACTAGTGCGATCTAAATTTAAATTAATGGTTAAATTGTCAAAGGAGGCAATGATGCAATTTACCGATAGTCATTGCCACCTTGATGATGTTGCTTTTACAGCACAACTTCCGCAGTTGTTGGCGCAATGCCAACAACTTGCTATTAACCGTATTATTGTTCCTGCTATCTCCCCTAAAAACTTTGACAATGTACTCACACTAGCTAAAACACATCACAATAAACCTATTAACATTTATCCTTGCTTAGGTATTCATCCTTGGTTTTTACAAGGTTTAACGGATATCCACCTTGAGCAGTTAACAGCTTTAATCGCTAAATCCAAAAATAATATTATTGCTATTGGTGAAATAGGTCTTGATGGCGCAATTGCTAAAAATGCTGAAGCGTATGGGCAAACAGTTGAAAAAAGCTGGCAGCATCAACAACATTTCTTTGATTATCAACTCAATATTGCAAAAGAACAAAACTTACCAGTTATTGTCCACCACCGACAGTCACACGATAAAATCATGCCATTTTTAAAACGATACAAGTTAGAAAATGCAGGGATCATTCATGGCTTTTCAGGAAGCTATCAGCAAGCGATGGGATATATTGATTTAGGGTTTAAATTAGGTATAGGTAGTACTATTACTTACTCACGCGCTAAAAAAACCATTAACGCCATTAAACGCTTACCATTAAGTAGCTTAGTGTTAGAAACTGACGCACCATCTATGCCGCTGAGTAAAGAAATACTTAATAAGGATGAATTATCTTCTATAGATGGTAATAAGACTAACACACCAGCTAACTCGCCAATCAATATCATTAAAATATTTAACGTATTAGCAGCGATACGCGAAGAAGATAGCGAACAAATTGCAGATCAGCTTGAATCTAATATTGAACAAATATTTTTTAACTCATTTAGAATAGAAAGTTCAGTTAAAAGCTAAAGTCCACTTAAAGCCTTAACCGGTTCTGTTAGTATTTGCTCTTCAAGTACAATTTCAACATTACGGATACGTTCACCTTTGTGGATACATTGCTTGTCTTTATTACCCCATATTTTAACTTTTTTATCGTTAATATAACTCGCGAGTAATAAATCGTATTGCGCTTGCTCTGCAGGATTATCTAATAGCATTTGCCAATAAACTTTTTTAGGACATAGTCCGCCTGAAATATCACTTTCTAAACGGATAATGACCCTTTTGGCATCGGGTTTATCTGACAAATCATTACTCACAAATAGCTTGGTAATTTTACCTTCTTGAATTGCTTGCGCGTAAATATTTGACGTAAAAAAACTTAAGATTAAAACAGAAACGAATAATATTTTCATAGTGTGTTTAAAGACTCCAAGTTAACACTCAATTGTTCTATATTTATAATAAGTTAGGGTTTTATAACTTTCATTAACTCTTATGGTTTAAACGATAACCACGTCTACTAAAGCGATTTAAACCACGAGTAAGTAAAAAACCAACCACGCCAGCTAATAACAACATTAAACGTTGTAAAGACTGCTGCTCTGCATCAGCCTTAGCTAATAAGGTTGTTAAATACGAAGGTTCAATAGTGAAACGTAAATAACCATGCAGCTTGTCGCTTGTAGGATCGGTATAGTTAATCTCTTCAATAAACGGAGTGAAAGTCGCAGCTAAGTTACGCTGAAAAGGTGAAATCCCGTAAAGATCATTAATACTTTTAGCTGGAGCAGGTACAAGTATATTACCTTGTTTGTCTTTTTCAACGGAGACACTCGACACAAGTAACATGCCCGTTTCATCATATAAATGGGCTTGATTGACAAAATTAACCTTAGTTAAACCATCAAGGTAATTTTTTAAAAAGACTGTTTTATCTGTTTTATTATCAGGCGATTGTTCAAGAATAACCGCAATACCAGCAATAGCTTGTTTTAGTTGTTGTTTAGCGATGTAATTAAAGTGTTCTGTTAAGTTTTCGCTATCGCGTTTACTCATCGCTTGCCAAATACTCATCAATAAAATGATTAGTACAATTGCGCCCGCTAATTGGAAAATTTTATTATAAGTCGACGATAATTTAGGGTATAAAAACGGCTCGGCTTGCTTCATAATACGGCTATAACTGTTTTATTACATTAATAGTCCCACTATAGTTAGATTATTAACTGATGTGAAGTTTAATATTTACATAAATACCAATAGCCTAGAGAGTTAACGTGCCTGATATCACCAATATATTACCCTTATCACTTGAACAATATTTCGTTCAAAATCCAATAAATATTCAATTACCTGTTGCCTTTTCCTTTTCAGCTCAAGTACTTACTCTCGGTAAGCAGACTAAAGTAGAAGATATAACAGCAACTAAAACAGAGTTAGTGGTTTTTCAAGAGTTAACATTAAGTCAACTTTTAGCAATACAATCGCAAACAGGTATTGAAATCAGTGCATTAAATACTATCAACCATCGCAATAACCAAACCAGTTATCGTTTTCAAGTGACCTTTACTGATTTTATTGCTTCACGTAAAGCCTTAGCTGCATTTACCTTAGCAAATAACATTGAAGCGGCTTTACTTAAACAAGTACCGACGCTAAGTGAACCAGGTTTATTGGTAATGGATATGGATTCAACCACCATAGAAATTGAATGTATTGATGAAATTGCTATTCTTGCTGGTGTAGGAGAAGAAGTAGCAGAAGTTACTGAACGCGCTATGTTAGGTGAATTAGATTTTGCACAAAGTTTACATCAGCGTGTTGCAACCTTAGAAAACTCTCCTGAATCAATTTTAAGTGATGTTGCCAAAAACATCCCGTTAATGGCAGGATTAAAGCCTCTTATAACTGAATTAAAGAAACATAATTGGAAGATAGCTATTGCCTCTGGCGGTTTTACCTATTTTGCTGATCACTTAAAAGATACTTTAAGCTTAGATGCCGCTTACGCTAATACCCTTGAAATTGTTGATGGTAAATTAACAGGTAAAGTTTTAGGTGATGTAGTTGATGCACAAGTAAAGGCTGACTCATTAGCTATTTTAAGTGAAGAATACGCAATTCCAGCTAACCAGACAGTAGCTATGGGCGATGGTGCTAACGATTTAGTGATGATGGCTGCCGCAAGTTTTGGCGTAGCGTTTCATGCTAAACCAATTGTATTAGCACAAGCTGATAGCAGTATCAACGTGCAAGGCCTAGACTGCTTATTACATTGGTTAGCGTAAAGTTTCCTCACTAATTCGTCTAGCTTAGCTCACTATTACTATACAATTTTATTATAATACCAGTTCCATTAATTAGGTGTTCTCGTTTGTACGTAGAAAAATAGTACGTAGGAAAAGTAGCCAAATACAAGGTATTTATTTTATTACTTCTTGTCTAATTACCAAATAAAAAAAGCCTCATTACAATACCTATTATTAGGATTTGTAATGAGGCTTTTTTGGGTTCACAGGTAACTAATAAATTTTGCTCTTATGGCTAAACTCTAACTAACCGTCAATGAGTGTCTCAATAAAGTTTCAGGGGTAGTATCAATTAATTGTACTAAGCCGGCCACACTATAAATGTCTTGTTCTAGTTGCTTTCCCCTATGTATAGCATAAGAGCCAATATAAGCTAATTCTGGATTTAAGTGCTCCATATTAGCTTCATCACTACGCGATAACATTAATTTCACGCTATAAAACTCACCTTGTTTTAACGCACTTTTAATAAAGAATCTTCTCATTTGTACCGTATTGAGCTCGCTTATCCGCTTTATTGTTACCGTATTTTCTACATCACTCATATTTCCTTTAATAGCGATATAAATAAGTTCGCTAACCGCAGTATCGCTTGCCAATAACTTTTTCATTTGTTGATCGAGCAAGTTGCGAACTGCTAAATGCCCTAGAAAGGGATAAAGATTATAATAACCATGACGATCGCTTAACCGTAACATAGCTGACAATAAATTTTTATGGCTTTGCGAGCCATACTGCCCTGCAATTAAACGTTCAACTTTATAGCGGCAACCACTTGATTGTACTATTGCAGAAGGAATTGCCATATTTACCGCATATAAAGTTCTTAATGCCGCAGATAAACCTGGTGTTAGCATGGCGTATTCATCAGGTGTTAATTTATTCTTATTCTTATCAATCAATAACTTAAAAAATGAACGGCCAATATGTTGATGTTCTTTCACTGAAACACGTAAATTTACTTCGGTTTTGTCTTTACTCACTCGAATTACTTTATAAGGCAAATGTTTAAGATCAAATGCTGAAGTTATTTTTTGTAATTCAGGAAAGGTCAAATTAACAATATCACCTTTAGATAAAGTAGCTGGCGTAGCTAAATCAATTTTCATACCTGATACTGAAAAATCGGCTGATTGCCCTGACCAATTCAGTGACTCACAATCAATAATAACTGGCGTTTTGTATTTAAATCGTACCTCTTGGCGTTGGTGACCGTAACTCACACCTATTTCATCAACACGTTTAACATTTGTTGGCTTGTGAGCAAGGAGTTTCAACTTTTCCAAATCAATCCCTGTCGCCCCTAAGGATTGATAATCACTTATTACCGAATGATCGGTAACTTCGTTTGCCGTTACTACATAAGGCAACTTCTTAAGAATAGCATTCACTTCATCGCTAATTGGCGGGTTTAAGTAACTTTCTCGCTTAGTTGCGCCAGAAGAGAGAGTAAAAGGCGAATAAGCCTGCTTAGTTTTAATTGGATGAATATTCAGCGCTGTTACAGTAAAGGTACTTTTACTTGCTGCAAAAGCTAAAAAATGCATGAAAAATGTTTTATCTTGCCTTAACTGCTCTTCATCTAAGGTATAAAAAAACTTAGTACCTTTATTTTCATGAACAAAACTGAAAACAAGTAATGGTTTATTTTGTTCTTTTTTACTCATTAATAGCTGAACACGTTCAGTATTAATTAAAAAGTGTAATGCCGACTGCTTTTTTTCATCTTGCCAGTATTGATATTGTTTATAATTATTTTTAGTGGTCAGCACATAACGCGGACTAACACTTACCTTATCATCTGCAGTTTGTTGAACAAATATAGGCAATTCATTTAACTTTACTAATCCAAATTGCTCAAGACTTCTATTGTGCAAAGCCGTTAACGTGTTATCTAAATTAATTTTATAACGACGTTTGTTACCTTGAATATAACCAATAAGAAAGCGCTCAAAACTATCTTGCTCCGGTATATCAATACGCTGACAGCCAATAATTTGCGTACCAGAATCGCGCACTACATTTTTGACTTCATAGGTAAACAATGAGTCTTTATCAAACTGAAATTCTTGTTCTAAACCAGTGAATGAAATAGTGAGTACATCACCTTTATATAAACCTATTTCATTAATAAGCTTAAACTTAATACCCGTGATACTTAGATCAATACTAGTCGTCAATATTTCTTGCTTGTTAAGTACTTTTAGGGTGATAGGAACCGCATAATTCATGCGCTCTTCACTACGATCAGGATAATTAGTTAAAAGGTGAAGCTTGGCCGGATATTGCTGCTTTTCAATAACCGATTTCTTAGTATTATTAATACTTTCTACAGAAGTTGGCGCTGCTTGTTCATCTTGGTAAATATTACGGAAACTATTTTTTGCATCTTTAACGTCTTCATATACGCCAAGGGTATAACCGCCATAAATGCTGGCACTTTCTTTAAAAGCGGCAATAGCGACGTCATCTAAAAAGTGTGATTGCCCCTGAAAGTCAAAGAACTGACAATCACCTTTAACTAAACCGCGCAAATCAATAGCACGAGTACACGGAGACGCCAAACGTTTCAGTTCCATTTTTAATAAGAAGCGTTCATTTTTACTTAAATGCTCAGTGGCTGAATTATATCTGACTTCAAAGTTTCTTTTATTCACCTCACCACGTAAATTGTTAATAATTTCATGATGTTTACTAAAATCTTTATTCATAGTTTTATTATTAATTCTGATTTACTACCATTTAGGGAATGATTAAAAATTATTTTTTACATGCGCTGTTCACGTTTAAGCTTAACTTATAATAACTCGTTGTACTGCAAGTTATTATAATTATCCTGACACAAAGCAAAGACAATGTTATTAGTTTAGGCGAAAAATACCAAAATTATTATAATCTAATCCAATTACCATGAATACAAAGCAACTTTTGTGCCTCACCATCAGTATTTTTCTTAGACGTAGTTATTTTTTTACATTAATCCTCTGTTGTTTAATTATTATTTACACAAAGCCGTTATAATTTAATAAAATAGATAATTAATCGAAAATAAAAAATAATCTTCAAATGGTATAAATATTTGCTGTAAAGTATTTGGGTTCATTTAAAGCACAATAGCCTTTAATTTAAAAATAACATAGTGAATACAATCTACACCTTTCATTTTCATCAGATTATCGTTCAAAGATAGGTATAAGTTAAATGGCAAAAACAGATAAAATAGAATTCGTATGTACTGATTGCGGTTTAAACCATAACCGCTGGCAAGGTCAATGTCGTTGTGGCGCTTGGAATACCTTGGTAGAAATGAAAATACCTAAAACCGGCAGTAAAAATACCAATTCACGCATCACCAGCAATGGTGGTTATGCAGGTCTTACAGGTGGCGGTTCTAAAAAGATCAATGAGATTCATTCTACCGAAGCTGAAAAGCGGTTAACTGGTATTGGTGAGCTTGATCGAGTTTTAAGTGGCGGCGTAACGACTGGCTCAGTAAATATTATTTCTGGCGATCCTGGTGCGGGTAAAACCACCCTGCTGTCCGATTTAGTCGCACGTATGTCACAAAATATGGCATCACTTTACTGTACTGCTGAAGAATCACTGTCACAGTTTAAAAACCGTGTGCACCGATTAAAACTCGATTACAACGAAGATCAGCTTTATTTACTTGCTGAAACTAGCGTTGAAGCAATCATCGATGAACTAGAAAAAAATCAAATAAAATTCGCGGTCATTGACTCTATTCAAGCTGTAGTAACTGAAAACGCTAACGGTAGCCCAGGCTCACCCTCACAAGTAAAAAGTAGCGCCCAAGCACTAACCCAATATTGTAAGCAAAATGACGTAACCATGTTTATTATTGCGCACGTTAATAAAAATAATGAAATTGCCGGGCCACAAACCCTTGTTCACATTGTTGATGCCTTGCTGCATATTGATACAAACGATGGTCAAATTAGAACGTTGCGAGCTAATAAAAACCGTTTTGGTGATATTGATACTGTCGGTATTTTCAAAATGTGCGAACGTGGCATGCTCAGCGTTGACAACCCAAGTGAAATATTTTTGTCTGGCTCAAGTACTGAATCACCTGGCTCTACTATTACTTGTATAAGAAAAGGCAACCGTAATCTGCTACTTGAAATTCAATGCTTAACCACAGAAACCGAAGCTGAATTTCCACAACGCGTGTGTGTTGGTTTAAATATGAACCGCATTAAAATGTTAACCGGTATTTTACGAAAACACACTAAAACCAAAATATTCCACGATACTTTCTTTAATATTGTTGGTGGTTTAAAAATAGACGAGTCTGAAACCTGTATTGATCTTGCCTTAGTGACCGCATTATTAAGTAGTTTGAATGACTTTGTAATACCACGCACTACTTGCATTATGGGTGAGCTAAGTTTAAATGGTGATGTAAGACCAATAGACAGCGGCGTGCCACGTGTTAAAGAAGCAGCGCAACATGGCTTTACAGAAATATACATTCCGTACCGTAATTACCATAAATCAATGGAAGGTTTAGGCGCGAATATTAAAGCGGTAAAAACGATTCATGAGTTGATTGAGCTAATCAAGTAACACTATGCTAATTAATACACGCTAATCACTTATTATCTGGCATAAAGGACGTATGCCAATATGAACTAAAGTAACTAAAATAAATTACTAAGTAATATTTATGAAATTCACAATGAATAAAACACTCATTTCACTTACCTATTTATTAGGCGCGATACTGCCTACTCAAGTATTTTCCGAGACAGACACAAGTTTGAGTGTACAAAAAGAGTTAACGAAAGCTGATATAACTGACAATAAACTTGTCGATAACAATACGTTTATCGATACCAGTGAACATGATAGTGAAATACCTATGACAACTTCAAATCAAGTAACTAAAGAATTAACAGCGAAAGAACTAACTATTGAAAGAATATTTAGTTCTCCGTCACTTAATGGACAAACACCTAAAGCATTAAAAATTTCACCTGATGGTAAGCGTGTCACCTATTTACAAGCGAAAAAAACAAACTTAAGCCATTACGACTTATGGGAATATAACCTTACCACTAAAGAAAATAAAATATTAGTCGACTCAGAAATGCTGTTCAACGGCACTGAAGTGTTATCTACCGAAGAAAAATCACGCCGAGAACGCCAACGTATTGATGGTGAAGGCATTATTGAATATCATTTTTCACCTAACGGCAGTGCTTTAGTATTCCCTATTAATGGCGATATTTATTATTATCATTTAATCACTAAATCAGCTAAACAGTTAACGCGAACAATCGATTTTGAAACAGATATAAAATTCTCACCCAAAGGTAATTTCATATCTTATATCCGCGCGCAAAATATTTACCTACTGCATATTGCCTCTAGCAAAGAGATACAGCTTACCACTGATGGCGCAGGACCAATAAAAAATGGAATGAGTGAATTTGTCGCGCAAGAAGAGATGGACCGAATGACTGGTTATTGGTGGTCGCCAGATGAAAAGCACATCGCTTTTTTACGTGTTGATGAATCACCTGTACAAACAATTATTCGTAACGAAATTCATGCAGATAATATAGAGTTAATTGAACAACGTTACCCAAGAGCAGGCACAAATAACGTAAAGTTAAGCTTGGCGGTAACTAACATTAAAAGTAAAAAAACGCGACTTATTGATACTGGCGAAAATGAAGATATTTATATACCAAGAGTAGAATGGTTAACCGATAGTAATAATTTATCGTATCAATGGCAAAGTCGCGATCAAAAAACCTTAGCCTTAAAAGTATATAACCTTAAAAACCGCCGTCAAACCACCTTATTAACCGAAAAATCAACACACTGGCTTAACCTTCATCATGATCTAAGGTTTTTAAAAGATAATAAAACCTTTATTTGGGCCTCTGAACGAGATGGCTATAAACACCTTTACCATTACAACCTTAACGGTAAACTTATTGCACAATTAACTAAAGGTAAATGGGTAGTTGATTCATTAGCAACTGTTGATGAAAAACAAGCTTGGGTATATTTTACAGGCCGAGCAGATACCCCACTTGAAAGTCATTTATATAAAGTCCCCTTAAGTGGAAAGTTTCCAGAGCAGGTGCAACGTATTAGCGAACGCAATGGTTTTCATTACGTAGATTTTAGTGAAAACAGTCAAAATTATATTGATAAATTCTCAAATACGTCAACGCCAGAGCAAGTCAGTTTACATACTGCTGATGGCGAACAACTTGCTTGGTTAGCTGAAAACAATATTACGCCAACTCACCCTATTGCACCTTTTTATGATGAGTTAGTTACACCTGAGTTTGGCGCATTAACGTCTGAAGATGAAAAGGTCACTTTGTACTATAAACTGTACAAACCAAAAAACATGGAACCAGGTAAAAAGTACCCGGTGATAGTTAATGTTTATGGTGGTCCGCAAGCACAGCACGTGGTTAACAAATGGCAAGGATTGGATTTAACTCAATACTTATTACAACACGGTTATATTGTTTTTCAACTAGATAACCGTGGTACCAATCATCGTGGCACCGCTTTTGAGTTTCCTATTTATGAAACATTAGGCAGACTAGAAGTTGCTGACCAAATTACTGGCGTAAAATATTTACAATCATTATCGTATGTTGATAAAAATAAAATAGGTATTTATGGTCATTCTTATGGTGGCTATATGGCACTAATGGCAATGTTTAAAGCAGGAGAATACTTTAAAGCAGGCGTTAGTGGCGCTCCAGTAACGGATTGGCGATTATATGATACCCATTACACCGAACGTTATTTAAACCACCCTGATGTCAATGCTAAAGGTTATGAAGCTAGTAGTGTATTTCCTTACGTTGCGGGCTTAAGTGGGCCTTTGATGATTTATCATGGCATGGCTGATGATAATGTATTGTTTACACATTCAACTAAATTAATGAAAGCCTTACAAGACGAAGGTAAGTTATTTGAATCGATGACTTATCCGGGCAGTAAACATAGTATGAACGGTGAAAAAGTGAAAGTGCATTTAAACACCACCATCGTCGATTTTTTTGATCGACATTTTAAGTAAAATATAAAAATCAAAGTTCCCTATGTTAATTCCTATGCGAACATAAGCATTTTTCATGCCCTAATTTTACAATATATAGAATACAACAGCTTATAATTTTGGTTACATTTAATTGCATTTATCTAGCATTTTACTATTGCATTTTTATGACGAGAGGAGGATTATGAAATGGCAGTTAAAGATTAAGATAACAAACGAGGTAAGATTATGAAAATTGAAATTTCTGGACACCACGTAGAAATCACTGAAGGTATTAAAGAGTCTATTACAAATAAACTAGCTAAAGTATCTAAGCATTATCCGACACTTATGACTATCGAATCAACCATCACCGTAGAGCCTCATCAGCAAAAACTAGAAGTAACAACCCTTTATGAAGGAGAAAAAGTAACCGTACATGCTGCTGATAAACAGTTGTATGTTGCCATTGCAAAAGTGGCTAAAAAGTTACAAGCAGCCCTTGCCCATCGCAAAGGTGTGCTATCCGCTAAATTCCATTCAAAGTTTGTTGTACCACAAACAGACATGTATCAGGCAGCCCCGTAAGGCTTTCCTAGTAAGTTATCACTAAACAGCTAAAGGCTAGCTAAAAAAGCCTGAGTAAAATACAAAAAAGCTGTACTTGAGCAATCAAGTACAGCTTTTTTATTAGCCATTTTTATCTGTCGTATTAAACCCAGATTAATTGGTATTACTCAGGTTCATAATCCAAATTGGCTGACAACCAACGCTCTGCTTGCTCTAATGTCATCCCTTTACGTGCTGCATAATCAATCACTTGATCTTTAGCTAACTTCGCTACCGCAAAGTACTTTGACTCAGGGTGAGAGAAGTATAAACCACTTACCGCAGCACCTGGCCACATGGCATAACTTGAGGTGAGATCCATATCAATGTTTTCTTTAACATTAAGTAGATCCCAAATTAAACCTTTTTCAGTATGTTCAGGACACGCAGGGTAACCAGGTGCAGGACGAATACCTTGATAACTTTCACGAATTAGCGCGTCATTATCTAAATCTTCATCTGGTGCAAAGCCCCAGTATTCTTTTCGTATTTTTTCGTGTAAATATTCCGCACTGGCTTCTGCTAGTCTATCGGCAACGGCTTTTAATAATATAGAGTTATAAGCATCATGTTCGGCATCAAAAGCTTTTACTAACTCTTCTACACCAAAACCTGCAGATACCGCAAATGCGCCAACATAATCTTCAATGTTTGAATCAGCTGGTGCAATATAATCGGCTAAACAACGGTTAAACTGCCCTGCTGGCTTTTTACTTTGTTGGCGTAGTTGATGTAAACGCGTTAATTTTTCACTACGCGTTTCATCTGTATAAAGCACAATATCATCTTGCTTACTGTTAGCAGGAAATAAGCCAAATACCGCTCTAGCACAGATTTTTTTATTATTAATAACATCATCAAGCATGGCGTTAGCATCATTAAATAATTTAGTGGCTTCAACACCAATCACTTCATGTTTTAAAATCAGTGGATATTTACCCGACATTTGCCATGTCATGAAAAACGGCGTCCAATCGATGTAATTACGTACTTCGTTTAAATCAAGGTTATCAAGTACGGTTACGCCTAATTTGTTTGGTTTTGTTGGCGTGTAGTCATCAAAATTAATTTTCGTAGCATTAGCACGTGCATCTTCCAAACTAATTAAGCTTGAACGCGGACCTTTTTTATAATGACGTGCACGTACGCGTTCATACTCTTCTTGCGTACTAGCAAAGAACTTAGCTTTATGATCATTTGATAATAAGTTACTTACCACAGAAACAGCGCGCGATGCGTTTGATACATAAACCACTGGTTCGTCATATTGTGGTTCAATTTTAACGGCAGTATGCGCCTTTGATGTAGTCGCACCACCAATTAATAAAGGTAATTTAAGCCCTGTACGCTTCATTTCTTTAGCAACATGCACCATTTCGTCAAGAGATGGCGTTATCAATCCAGATAACCCAATAATATCAACGTTTTCTTCTTTGGCGACACGTAAAATATCATCACAAGAAACCATTACGCCAAGGTCAATAATTTCATAGTTATTACATTGCAGTACTACGCCAACAATGTTTTTACCAATATCATGAACATCGCCTTTTACCGTAGCAAGCAACACTTTACCATTAGTGCTTAATTCTGTTTTACCGGCTTCAATAAACGGATTTAAGTGAGCAACAGCTTGTTTCATTACGCGCGCTGACTTAACTACTTGCGGTAAGAACATTTCACCAGCACCAAATAAATCTCCGACCACGTTCATACCGTCCATTAAAGGACCTTCAATAACGTCTAATGGCTTTTCTGCGGCTAAACGTGCTTCTTCAGTGTCTTCAATAATAAATTCATTGATACCTTTAACTAATGCATGTGCTAATCGTTCATTAATAGGTAGCTCGCGCCATGACAAATCAGCTTTTGCGGCTTGTCCGCCTGCTTGTCCATGAAACTCTTGGGCGATATCTAATAAACGCTCAGTTGCGCCGTCATCACTATTTTGAATTACATCTTCTACCGCTTGCTTTAAATTGGCAGGTAAGTCTGAATAAATAGCTAACTGACCGGCGTTAACAATACCCATGTCCATACCATTTTTAATGGCGTAATATAAGAACACCGCATGTATTGCTTCACGAACGGGGTTGTTACCACGAAATGAGAAAGATACATTTGAAACACCACCAGAAATCATTGCATAAGGTAGGTTTTTCTTAATATCATCTACCGCTTCAATAAAATCTACCGCATAATTATTATGCTCATCAATACCTGTTGCAACCGCAAAAATATTCGGATCGAAGATAATATCTTCTGGCGGATAGCCAATTTCATCAACCAACATATGATAAGCACGGTGACAAATCTCATACTTACGTTCACGAGTATCAGCTTGGCCTTCTTCATCAAACGCCATAACAATAACAGCTGCACCGTAACGACGAAGTAATTCAGCTTGTTCGCGGAAGTTTTCTTCACCTTCTTTTAAGCTGATTGAGTTAACTATACCTTTACCTTGAATACATTTAAGACCTGCTTCAATAATGTCCCATTTAGAGGAATCAATCATGATTGGCACTTTTGCAATGTCAGGCTCGCCAGCAATAAGATTTAAAAAACGAACCATGGCAGTTTTCGAATCCAACATGCCTTCATCCATGTTGATATCAATAATTTGCGCGCCATTTTCTACTTGTTGTAAGGCTACAGAAATCGCTTCATCGTATTTTTCTTCCACGATTAAACGTTTGAACATAGCAGAGCCTGTTACGTTAGTTCGTTCACCAACGTTAACAAATAAGCTGTCTTTATCAATAGTTAAGGCTTCTAAGCCTGATAAACGACAAGCAATTGGTCGCTCTTCAATTTGACGCGGCGCGATGTTAGCAACACTTTTTGCCATAGCGCGAATATGATCAGGTGTAGTACCACAACAGCCACCAATAATATTTAAAAAACCAGAGTTAGCCCACTCTTCTACATGGGTGGTCATTTCGTCTGCCATTAAATCATATTCACCAAACGCATTAGGTAAACCTGCGTTTGGATGCGCTGATACTGCGGTATCACAAATACGACTTAATTCTGCTACATATTGACGTAACTCATTTGGACCTAACGCGCAGTTTAAACCAAATGAAACAGGTTTAGCGTGACGAAGAGAGTTGTAAAATGCTTCGGTAGTTTGTCCTGATAATGTTCTGCCTGAAGCATCAGTAATTGTACCTGATATCATTACCGGTAACCGTTGACCAAGTTGATCGAATACGGTTTCAACAGCAAAAATAGCCGCTTTAGCATTTAAGGTATCGAAAATAGTTTCGATTAAAATAATATCACTGCCACCTTCAATTAAGGCGTGTGTTGATTCAATATACGCGTCTTTTAGCTCATCAAAGGTTACGTTACGAAATGCAGGATCGTTTACATCAGGCGAAATAGAACAGGTACGGTTTGTTGGCCCTAAAACACCAGCTACAAAGCGTGGGCGTTCAGGATTCTTTTTAGTGTATTCGTCAGCGGCTTCACGAGCTATTCTTGCTGCTTCACGGTTAATTTCAGCGCTGTACTCTTGCATGTCGTAATCGGCCATGGCAATTGTTGTTGCGTTAAAAGTATTAGTTTCAAGAATATCAGCACCCGCTTCAAGGTATTCAAGGTGAATTGCTTTGATAATGTCTGGCTGAGTAAGCACTAACATATCGTTGTTGCCTTTAACATCAGTATGCCAATCAGCAAAACGATCGGCTCTGAAATCTTGCTCTTCAAATTTATATGCTTGGATCATGGTGCCCATGGCACCATCAAGAATTAGAATATTTTTAGCAAGTTGCTGTTCAAATAAGGCAAAAGAAGCATGTTTTTTCATTGTTTTGTCCAGTAAATATATTTCATTATTCGAGCTGTTTATCCAATAAGTTGATAATACTCGCTAACTTATTATCCAAGTTCAGAGGCTAATATTAAGCGAGTATTACTGTTATGACTTATTTAACGACTCCATTAGAATTAGTTAACTTTTTTCTTCACGGTCGATGTCATATGATCAGCATCTAATTGATATGGCGTCATTTGATAAACATAATAATTGAGCCAGTTTGTGTACAATAAACTACCATGACTACGCCATGATCCTACTGGATCATTATGCATGTCATTATCTTTATAGTAGTTTTCAGGGATTGTAGTACTACTATCTTTTTTACAATCTCGTAAAAATTCTTCGTGTAATGTTGAGGCATCATATTCAGGATGACCAATTAAATACACTTGACGTTTATTTTTACTCGCTGCTAAGTAAACGCCTGCATCAGGTGACTGTGCTAATATCGAGATATCTTCAATGCTTTCATAATCGCTCTTGTTAATATAACCATAACGAGAATGCGGTACATTGAAATGTTCATCAAAACCACGCGTTAGCTCTTCTTTGCTATCTAATGGCACGTGAGTGTAAACACCAAACAATTTTTTATCACGTAAATGGCGATTTAAACCGTAGTAATGATATAGCGCAGCGTGTGCAGCCCAACACGAAAACATAGTTGAGGTAACATTTTTATCTGCCCAGTCAAATACTTCGCAAATTTTATCCCAGTAACTTACATCTTTATAATCAAGTAAGGCTAACGGCGCACCGGTAATAATTAATCCGTCATATTGCTTGTGTTTAATATCATCAAATAAGCAGTAGAAGTTTTCTAAATGCTCTTTTGGTGTGTTTTTCGACACGTTTTTATGAATACGTACAAATTCAATGTTGATCTGTAATGGCGTATTCGACAGCATGCGTAATATTTGTACTTCAGTTTCTATTTTATTAGGCATTAAATTCAAAATAGCCACTTGCATCGGACGAATTTCTTGGTTCGCAGCGCGATCTTCTGACATAACAAAAATATTTTCGTTATCGAGAATTGAGAGAGCGGGTAATTGACCTGGAATTTTAATGGGCATGATAGACACCTAACAAAAAGCACAAAATTATTGAGAAATACAATGTTACTTGGATTGATGATTATGTCAACGTTTAAACGTATAGACGTCTAAATGAATTTTATGAAATAATCCATATAAATAACTAAAGACTATTAATATCAATAATCTATTGAGAAATATTAAGTTTAAGGCTTGTTGAGCTTTCTAAATTAAAATTTAATATAGCTGGAGTTGTTAATTTAAAATAACTAACCAGAGATGAGGTAAATATTATGGTGATATCGCGATTGATAAAACCATAATATTTATTGCTGAGTTCGAAAACTAGTCTTTAAAGTTATTAAACTGGAAAGATTGCTCTAATTCAGCCATTTTCAATAAACGCATTACGGCTTGTAAATCATCACGTTTTTTGCCGGTTACTCGAACAGAATCACCTTGAATAGCAGCTTGTACTTTAAGCTTTTCTTCTTTGATCAATTTAACCACTTTTTTAGCGACGTCTTTTTCAATGCCTTCTTTAAAGTTAACTTGTTGACTCCAGTTTTTACCGGTAGCACTTGCTGTTTCAATATTCATCGCTTTAGCATCAACATTACGCTTAGTTAACTGACTTCTTAACATGTCACACATTTGCTTTAATTGAAAATCACCTTCGGCTTTAAGTACAACATTAGGCTTTTTCCATTCGAAACTTGCTTCAACACCACGAAAGTCAAAACGTGTTGTTATTTCACGGTTAGCATTATCGACAGCATTTCTTACTTCTTCTAAATCAGTTTCTGATACGATATCCATTGATGGCATAATTTATTTCTCTTGTCTGGTTCTAGTGATTACTTAAAGCAATAGCGACATAGCAGTAGCGATAGGTAAACTAAGCTATAAGTTTAATTAATTTAATGCCTGCTATTATACCTTCACGTTTACGCGGTGCAACTATAGTGTAAACCAATAAAGCGCAGGCATAGTTTAAAATGCATGTTAAGATAGAGACATACTACTATTTGACTGTAGGCTTTTCGTGAAAGCTCGCCAACATACTTATTTTTTCATCACTGTGATTGTGATCTTAATCGCATTACTTTTCGCTCATGAGCTTTTACCCGATGATATAAGAAAGCGTATATTTAAATTTCCTACTATCGACACTATCGGCCACTTAACTAGTTTTTTTATTCTCACTTGGGTTAGCCATTCCGTTATAAAATTGTCTTTGCCCTTTTGTATTCCTTTACTTATTTTTTATGCTGCTCTGACCGAAGTGGGACAATCCTTTTTAGGTTATCGTAATGGTGAGTTAAATGATTTTTTTGCCGATGTTGTTGGTATAGGTTTATTTGTACTGGCAAAATGGTTATACGTTAAATTTTTTCGTCAACGTAAAGCAGTATTATAATCACTAGGTAACAGTAATTTTATGGCTAATGCTCTTTCAGTCCAAACTAAAGCTTCTGCTCAATTCAAGGAGCAGTCCGATAATCAATTACGTAATATAGTTGTCGTTGGCCAAGGCGCAATAGGTTTACTTTGGTATCATCATTTATCAAAAACTCAAGATACACAGAAAAAGAGAGTATCGTTACTGGCCTCTAATCAACATTTATTTAATAAAAATGTTGATGCAAGCCTTGATGAAAATAAGAAAAAAAGTTCAACTGAGTTAAATGAAGCAAGCTATCAATTTACACCGTATCGGCAAAAAAACAAACAAACCTATCCTCTGATTTATAGCCAGTTAAGTGATATCGAATCTGCAGATGTTATTTTATTGTGCGTAAAGTCATATCAAATAGCTAAAGCGATAAAAAATATCGCAAAAATAACTTCCCCTCATTGCATCATTATACTTGCCCATAACGGCATGGGAACATTTGAAGAAATAGCTAAATTACTGCCAAAATCACAACGTATTTTAGCCATGTTAACCACACATGGTAGTTTACGACAATCAGCTTTTAGTATTACCCACACAGGCTTAGGACAAAGTGACATAGGATTACTTAGCGGCAATACAAAATATACTAAACCAGCTAACTCTACCGATGCAAATCGTTTAGGCGAATTGACTTTAACCGAGCAACAGCATCTAACCAAACTATTCAATGATGCATTACCGAAAGTTACTTTTCATAAAGATATAACAGATAAACAATGGCTAAAACTTGCAATTAACTGCGTGATAAACCCAATAACTGCAATAAATGATATTGATAATGGTGAGATCAATAATGACAATTTTGCGGAGCAGATACATTGTTTATTAACTGAGATCAGCGATGTAAGTTACGCAGTAGGTATTAATTTACAATTAGATGATTTACAAAAAGCAGTGCAAAACGTAGCAAAAGCAACAGCAACAAACTGCTCATCAATGCGATGTGATGTGTTAGCCGGAAACACAACTGAAATTGATTACATAAACGGTTACATACACCGTTTAGGCGAAAAGTATGGTATTGCCACCCCAGAGAATACTCGAATGTGGCAAGAGGTTAAGTCACTCGGTTAATTTTTATTAATGAATGGCTAAAAGCACGAATAAATTCGCGCTTACACCTAATCTTTTATTAAGCGATTAAAAACGCGAATTAACTCCCGCCTATATCTTAACCTTACGTCAAATGGTTTATTTACGAATTATGGGCGGTAAACTTTAACGTTGGTAAAGCCGTTATCGAGTAAGTAAAGGGCTTGTAGTTTACTCATTACGCCGTGATCACAGTATAAAAGGTACTCTTTAGACATGTCTAAATCACCAAATTGTGTAGCTAATTTATAAAACGGGATATGTTTTACTTCAACATTATCTAACTCTAATGGTTGGTCTTCTTCTTCTTCTGGACTACGAATATCAACAATAACCGCATCAGCTGGAATATTTTCAACCAAATCTACTGCACGAATTTCTTCTTCAGTTTCTTTGCCTATATCACGAATATCATAAACACGAGTTTCGCTCACCACTTTATCTAATACGTCAAAATCAAAGTTGTTTTCTTCTTCTTCAACTTTAGATAATACCGCTTTTACTGTTGGCTTTTTAGAGATAACACCACAGTATTCAGGAATAGTTTTTGAGAACTCTTCCGTACCAATTTCACGTGCAATATCAATAATATCTTGTTTATCATAAGCGGCTAACGGACGTAAAATAAGTGTGTCGGTAACACGGTTAATAACATTTAAGTTTGTTAATGTTTGGCTTGAAACCTGACCTAAACTTTCACCAGTAACTAAGGCTTGTATTTTACCACGCTCGGCAATTTTAGTTGCAGCACGTACCATCATACGTTTTAACACTACACCCATTTGGCTGTTTTCAACATTTTCTAATATTTCAGCAACAACCGGCTCAAAATCGACCGCGAAGAATTTTACTTTATGTGACGAACCAAATTTATCCCATAAAAAGTAGCTAATTTGCTTAACGCCAACTTCATGAGCAGAGCCACCTAAGTTAAAGAAGCAGTAATGTGTACGCGCGCCTTTTTTTATCATTTGGTAGCTTGAAACACCTGAATCAAAACCACCCGACATTAATGACAATACATCTTCTTGTGTTGCAATAGGGAAACCACCCAAACCGATATGACGTTGCGTAACAATAAATAAGTCTTTGTTTTTAATTTCAAGATGAACGGTAAAGTCTGGCTTGGTTAATTTAACCTTGGCACTTTCTACCGCTTGGTTAAGACCACCACCTACATATTGTTCAATTTTTAGAGAATTGAAGTCATGATTTCCGGTACGTTTTGCACGAACACAGAAACTTTTGTTTTCGATGTTTTTAGCGTGGATAGCTAGGGTTTTTTCATAAATGTCATGAACATCAACAAATTCAGATTGTTGAACTTCTAAAAACATTGGAATACCCGGAATACACTTAAGGGCGTTAATTAAACGTTCACGGTTTTGTGGTGAGTTGTCTTTAGTATTAACTTCAACATTATCCCAATTCATGCGAGTAGTGACTTCTTCGTCAATACGACGTAAAACATTTTTAATGTTCGACTCTAATATTTTAGTAAAACGTTTACGAACGGGGCGAGATTTAAGAGTGATCTCAGACTGAAGCTTAACGATAAATTTCATCGGTTATAACCTAAAAAAGACAAAAAAATAATGGCGCGGATTATACACTATTTTTTTGGTCTTTTTTAAGCTTTTCGGCTCAGGTTATAAATTTAACAATAACAAAATATTTTTCTATTCTTTGTTAACCTCTTTGGTAATGCCTATTCTTTCTGTTTCTTTGGCTTTACCTTGATTAATAGCTATTTCAACACGTCGATTTCTACGTCTATTTAACGCATTGGTATTAGGAACTAAAGGCCTAGTATCAGCATGTCCCGCAACCACTAAACGGGAAGGGTCAAAGCCAGGAACTTTAATCAACTGATGAGCAATAGCAACAGCACGCTTACTAGAAAGATCCCAATTAGAGCTAAACAACTCTGAATCAACCCCGCGATTATCGGTATTACCTGACACCATAATTTCACCTGGAATTGTATTTAATAATTCACCTATTTCATAAATGATTGGCCAAAACTTAGGTTGTAAAAAGGCAGAGCCCGATGGAAATGAACCATTTTCACGGATACGAATTATAACTTGTTGCCCTAACGACTCTAACTCTATTGCACCATCTTGAATTTGCTCTTCCAGTTGATCAGCAATTTTCTTAACTAACTCGTTAACTTGCTCTTGCGAGGCTTCTTCTAAATCTTGTTTAGCTTGATCAATTGCTTGTTGTGATAAAGCATCTTCAGTATTTTGTGCTTGCCCACCACGTTCAGTTCCGCGTTGTTCTTGTCGACCACCAGCTGAAGTTTCATCACCCGCCTGAAATTCAAGCATTTGTTGGGTCATTTCCATAGTTTGCTGTTGAATTACCTCTATTGGCGTTGGCTCAGGTTTACCAGGGCGAAACTCTTGCGCAATAATACTCGTACCTTTAGGAATATCTTTAACTTCAATTTTATTTTGTACACCAAAGGCAAACTTCATTGAGCCTGCGATTTGCTTAAACTTTAAAACATCCATTTCAGAAAACGATAGGAGTAATACGAAGAAACACATTAATAACGACATTAAGTCGGCAAAGGTTCCCATCCATGCCGGTAACCCTGGGGGTGGACACTTACATTGTTGTTCAGCCATGTGTCCTCCCTTTTATTAAGGTTAATAAGAATAATTCGACCACTAACTTACCTGTTATGAATAACATACTTTTACTCCTGTTATTCTTCAGTGGTATCAATTTTTCGTTTACTTTCAGCTAAGTAATTTCTTAATAAGCCTTCGATAACTCGTGGATTTTGTCCGTCTTGAATACCAAGTACAGCGTCTAGCACTAATTCTTGGTTCATTTTCTCTTCCGCTAAGCGAAGTTGTAATTTTTTAGCTATAGGAATCGCAATAACATTCGCTAAAAAAGCGCCGTAAAGTGTTGTTAATAAAGCAACAGCCATTGCAGGACCAATCGATTTAGGATCATCCATGTTCGACAACATAGCAACCAAACCAATAAGTGTACCAATCATTCCCATAGCAGGAGCAACATCGGCCAGCGCCATCATCATGTTGGCTCCCTTCTCATGACGCTCTGTGGTTAAGTTTATATCTTTTTGCATGGTCGCTCGAACCACATCAGCATCGTGACCATCAACCAACATATCTACACCTTTTTGCATAAAGGCATTAGTTATCTCTGCTTCTTCAAGCGCTAAAAACCCACCTTTACGTGCTGCATCAGCCATATCAACTGCTTTTTCGATTAGCTCTTCTGGCTTTTCAAGTTTAAACATAAACGCTTTCGCGATGATTTTACCGATACCAAAAAATTGGCCCATATTATAATTGGATAACACGATAAAAATAGAGCCACCAAAAACAATTAATACCGACTGGGTGTCAGCAAACATCATTATATCGCCTGATAGCATCATCGCCATCACCAGTAAACCAATGGCGCCTAAAATACCAATTAACGTAGCTAAATCCACAAAACTCTCCTAAACAACTAAGCATGGCGCTTAAAGACAATACAGCAATACAATACTTTTAATACAAGAATAGTACATTATGTAAAAGTTATGCGCTAATAACTAACGAATTATTAACGAGTAATTTTAACCGCTTATAAAACACTATTATACCCGCTCTACTTAAAACATGTACTTTCATGCATTATAAAATGCAACAAGGCATAAGTTTATTATCGCCCGTAGTGTCAATAACTTAACACTAATGTTAAAATATTTTGTTATCAACAATAAATAGCTAAATTGACCCAAGCCCTAAGCTAAGGTAAGTTTGCCTAATTAATTTCACTGCTTAGTATCTAGGGCAAAAAAACATGGCTAAAAAGAAACTCGAAAATCTCTCTTTTGAAGAATCATTAACTGAACTCGACACCATAGTACAAAGTTTAGAACAAGGTGATTTGAACTTAGAAGAATCAATGGCACTTTTTGAACGCGGCTTGAACCTAAGTCAGTTGAGCCAAGTAAAATTACAAACAGCTGAACAAAAAGTTAAGATTTTGCTTGAAAAAAATGGCTCTTCACAACTTACCGATTTTGATAGCAGTACAGGCGAAGATTAATGACAACTTTGATTTCTTATGAACATTATCAACAACGTATCAATAATTTTTTAGCTGAAAAACTCGATAATCTGAGCATTAACGATCCTAAATTGCTTGAAGCCATGCGTTACGGTTTACTTATTGGCGGTAAACGCATGCGTCCTTATTTAGCTTATATTACTGGAGAAGCCATATCAGTAGACTTAAATGACATTGATGCGGTAGCCGGTTCGCTTGAGTGTATTCATGCGTATTCGCTTTTACATGATGATTTACCGGCAATGGATGATGATGATTTAAGGCGTGGTAAACCAACCTGCCATAAAGCCTTTGATGAAGCTACTGCAATTTTGGCGGGTGATGCCTTGCAAACTTTAGCGTTTGATATTTTAGCAAACCATCAGTTTTCAACCATTCATAAGGTATCAAGTACACCAGTGCAATTAAAACTTGTACAACAATTAGTACGTGCTGCAGGTTACCAAGGCATGTGTGGTGGACAAGCGCTCGATTTAGCAGCAACCAATAAAAGTATATCGTTAGCTGAACTAGAAGTTTTACATTCATTAAAAACAGGTGCTTTATTAGAAGCCGCTGTACTTATGCCAGCAGAATGTAGTGAACTAGTAACTGCAGAGCACAAACTAATATTAAGTCAGTATGCTCAATTAATTGGCTTAGCGTATCAAGTTCAAGATGATATTATTGACTTAACTTCAACAGAAGAAGAGCTAGGAAAACCAGTAGGCTCTGATGTAGCGGCCAACAAAAGTACCTACCCTGCACTACTCGGTTTACAAGGCGCCCAAGACAAAGCTGAAAACTTATTACAACAAGCGCTTCAAGCTTTAACAAGATTGCCTTACAATACGCAATCTTTAGCAAATTTTGCTACTTTTATCGTTAAACGCAGCCGTTAATAAATTAGACTATTTTTTATTAGGTAAATATTCGGTAAGTACTAGATTCTTTTCTAAACTTTGGCTGAACACCACGTTAAATATAATTATTACAATAGACACACTATGACTACGAACCTTGCTGATTACCCATTACTATCACAGATAAATATACCTGAAGAATTGCGCAATATGCCGCAAGACAAACTCACACGTGTCAGTAATGAGTTGCGCAGTTTCTTATTAAGTTCGGTAAGTAAAAGTAGTGGGCATTTCGCCTCAGGTCTAGGCACAATAGAGCTTACCGTTGCTTTACATTACGTATACAACACGCCATTTGATCATCTTATTTGGGATGTAGGTCACCAAGCTTATCCGCATAAGATACTAACGGGTCGACGCGATAAATTACACACTATTAGACAAAAGGATGGATTACATCCTTTTCCTTGGCGTGAAGAAAGTGAATACGATACTTTAAGCGTTGGCCATTCAAGTACCTCTATTTCAGCGGCTTTAGGCTTAGCAGTAGCCGCAGAAAAAGAAGGCAAAAATAGAAAAACAGTCGCTGTTATTGGTGATGGTGCTATGACAGCAGGTATGGCATTTGAAGCCTTAAATCACGCTGGTGATATTAAAAAAGACATGTTAGTTATTTTAAATGACAACGATATGTCTATTTCAGAAAATGTTGGCGCCTTAAATAATCACTTAGCTAAGTTATTATCAGGCAGTATTTTTACAGGTTTTAGAGAAAGTAGTAAGAAAATATTAAACAATATACCGCCAATAAAAGAGCTAGCAAGTCGCGCCGAAGAACATTTAAAAGGTATGGTAGTTCCTAGTACTTTCTTTGAAGAATTGGGCTTTAACTATATTGGCCCTATCGATGGTCATGATGTAAATGGGTTAGTTAATACCATTAAAAATATGCGTAACTTAAAAGGCCCGCAGTTTCTACATGTAGTCACTACTAAGGGGAAGGGCTATCAGGCTGCCGAGCAAGATCCGATAAAGTATCACGCCGTACCTAAATTCAACCCTGCAGAAACAAGTTTACCTAAATCAAAAGCAATCTTGCCAACTTATTCTAAAATTTTTGGTGATTGGTTATGCAAAACCGCTGAAATTGACAAAAAACTAGTTGCGGTTACTCCAGCAATGGCAGAAGGCTCTGGCATGGTTGAATTTAGCCGACGTTTTCCAGATCAATACTTTGACGTAGCCATAGCAGAGCAACACGCTGTAACTTATGCAGCAGGTCTGGCTATTGGCGGGCAAAAACCTGTTGTTGCTATATATTCAAGCTTTTTACAACGTGGCTATGATCAATTCATTCACGATGTGGCTATTCAAAACTTACCGGTTATGTTTGCTGTAGATCGTGCAGGTATTGTTGGCGCTGATGGCGCAACGCATCAAGGTGTATTTGATTTAAGCTTTTTACGTTGTATTCCGAACACGGTAATCATGGCACCATCTAACGAGCGTGAATGCCAACTGATGCTAAATACTGGCTTTAAGTTAAATGGTCCAAGTATTGTTCGTTATCCTCGCGGTAATGGCACAGGGGAAACATTACCTAGTGTTGATGAAACTATCGAGATAGGTAAAAGCGTAATTATTTCACAAAAACAAAATATCGAAGCAGAAAAACAAAGTAAAACTATTGCCCTGTTAAGTTTTGGTACTATGTTAGGCGAAGCGAAAAAAGCTGCAAAATCCCTTAACGCCACCTTAGTTGATATGCGTTTTGTTAAACCTCTAGATACCGCAATGATCAGTGATTTAGCAAGCAATCATGAAATACTAGTTACCATAGAAGATAATGCAATTGCTGGTGGTGCTGGCTCAGGTGTAAATGAATACTTACTTGCTCAAGGCAAACCTGTTTGTATATTAAATATCGGTGTTGACGACCAGTTTGTTAAACATGGTACGCAGGAAGAAGTTCATCAAGAATTAGGTTTAGACAGCCTAGGTATTATTAATAAAATTAAAAGGTTTATTGAGCTTTAATTTCAGCTAAGCCTTGATGATCTTATTAAAAACTTATTAACTAAAGCCTAGTTAACTATCTGCGACAACTCTATTTCGCCCATCTTCTTTGGCTTGATATAAGTTTTTATCCGCACGAGAAATTAAATCTTCAATATCATCTTGTTCTGTGAGTACTGTTAACCCAATACTCGCAGTAACTTTACCTACCACTGGAAAGTGACTATCCGCTATCATATTTCTAATATCATTCGCTTTTTCAACAGCCGGTTCAAAGTGTAAATTCTGCCACACCAACACAAACTCTTCCCCTCCCCAACGACTGACATAATCACCACTTTTTGCACTGTCTTTTAATATTGTAGCGAACATGATTAATACATCATCACCCACTAAGTGGCCATGTGTATCATTAACTTTTTTAAAGTGATCTATATCAATTATGATAAATATTAAAGGTTGCTTATGCTTTTTAGCATTCTCTATAGCTGAGGGTAAAAATTGATCGGTGCGTGTTCTATTATTTAATTGAGTCAATTTATCTGTAATTGATAAGGTTTGAAGCTTGAGGTAATCAGACTCAAGTTTATCTGATAGTTTATTAAACCAATAGATTAAGACACCTAACTCGTCTTGTTGAACTCTTACTAGCCGTTTACTAAAATCAATGTCTCCAGATGCTAATAATTTAGTACGTTCAATAATACTATTAAAACTGCTCTTCGTGGATAAAGATAATAAAAAAGAAACGATAACCAGGAGTAAAACCGAAGATACCGCAATGATACCTCCCCAAAATAGTAATTTATTCATTACTTCAGTTGTATTATTAATAGTACTGATAAATTGATTTTGTACGGTATATTTAATTTTTTGAAAATGGTTTTCTGACAAGTGTAAATAATGCTCAACATCTTCAATGGTATTCTGTTCAGAATGTATTGTCGCATGCTCTTTTAGTAAGTCTTTAGCAAGTGTATCTGCATGTAGGTAGTAATGGTTAAAGTCGTTCTTAATTGTATTGAGTTGCTTAATTTTTATAATATGTGGAAATTTTTCTAACTCAACAAAGTTATTTTCAAGTTCTTTTTTTAATGCTAAAGCATCCACTAACCATAATGACTCTCGGGCTAAAACGGTATCTTTAAAGGTATCACTAAGCTGCTCAAATAAATGAATATTATTATTAAGTATTTCTAATACAGGTATATAACTGTCGCGTACGGCTTGAATTTTTTTATTCGATTGCTGGTGTTCAAAAAAGCTATAGGTAATGAAGCTCCCATACAAAAACAAGCTAAACACAGGTACCAGAATCATTTTTTGGAAGATTGTCAATGTTATACCTATAAATCAATAATTGAATAGACGACACAGTAATAACTAATTAAAAAGCTGATAATTATTAAACACCTAGCTATTTTAACAAAGAATTTCTATTATACTTTTTTAGTTTATTTATCATTACTATCGCTTAAACACAAATGTAACTAAATTCCACTTTACCGGGTTTACTTACTTTTACACTGTTAACAGACTGATCCATTCTTTGAGCAGTAATACATAATACCAAATGAATTAAAGAATAGATCAATATTCAAATGTTATAATACACGGATTTTATAAAAGTGCTGTTGATCATTAACACCTATCAGATAAATAATACATCGCCAGGTAAATACTTATAAAAATCAATATAGCAACAAATCAGTTAACCCGAGTTTAGGTTAAATATTTAAATTGAAGGATGTAGTCTAATGAAACGTTTATTTTGTAGTTTTATCGTTTTTAGCTTATTAAGTGCATGTAGCTTTAATGGCACTAACACGGGAAGCGTTAATGAAACCTCTCGAAAT
The DNA here is from genome assembly GCF_002843355.2 of Colwellia echini. Classification (GTDB taxonomy): domain Bacteria; phylum Pseudomonadota; class Gammaproteobacteria; order Enterobacterales; family Alteromonadaceae; genus Colwellia; species Colwellia echini. The sequence goes on along the minus strand of NZ_PJAI02000007.1, from coordinate 126,286 downwards.
AGTGAGACTAAAGTTAATACTTCTTTACCAACCAATCTAGTCGTTGTTGTATCAAAAGATTCAAGCATTAATATATTAAACAGTACGCAAGTTGCTGATATATTTTTAGCCCGTACACAATATTATGCAGAAGGAGAGAAAGCCATCCCTATTGAGCTACATAAAGGGGAATTTAGAGAAGAGTTTTATCAAAAAATATCAGGTAAAAATAATGAGCAATTAATGGCTTATTGGACAACGTTAGTGTTTAGCGGTAAAGGTAAACCGCCAGTGACATTTGATAAAATGCACTTATTAATAGCGCATTTATCAACACAAAAAAATTATATTACTTATTTAAACAGTGAATCCATCACTGATCAAATGAAAATAGTATATCGTTTACCTTAACCTGTGCTTCAGACGTTTATAAATTTTTCACATCAATTTTAGTTTCTAAATTAACTTGTAAAGCCGCTTTTTTGTCGCGCTCTTGTCTTTTTTCACAAGGATTATCACAATTACATTCTTTCTCAATACCGACACTAGCCAAACCACCACAACTACCAGCTAGCGTTCTATTTTGAAAAATATACCCCACGGCCATTGCTGCGCCAACAACGAGAAAGAAACCAAAAGTAATAAGAAAAATCGTCATAATGTTATGCTCTCAACTAGCGTAAATTAACTAATAACCGTAACTTAGGACAAAGTCGCGGCTTAAAATTTTAAATAACCTAAGATAGGTAAATAATTAGGTTAAATAAATAATACTAAAACTATTACTTTAAATATTGTTTGAATTTTACCGTAAATTGTTCTTCAAAGCCATTTTCAGTTTTTGCTATAAATAAAGCGGCTATATCATTTTCAATTGCAAAGCGCATCCCTTGCTCCATCCCCATCACCATTAGCGTGGTGGATAAACCATCGGCAGTCATAGACGAGGGATCGATCACAGTTACAGAGACTAAGTTATGATTAATAGGTTTTCCTGTATCTGGATCAATAATATGTGAAAAACGCATACCATCAGCTTCAAAATAATTTCGGTAATCACCAGAAGTAGCGACGGCATTATCTTTAGGAATTACCACTTGATGAATTGCGCGCTCTTCTCCACTTGGATCAAATATTGGTTTTTCAATAGCAATAGCCCATAACTCGCCAGTGTGCTTAACCCCCTTTAAACGCATTTCCCCACCAATTTCTACTAAATAGTTAGCAAAGCCATTCTCTTCAATTAACTCTGCAACCACATCAACCCCATAGCCTTTAGCGATGGTTGATAAGTCGACATATAAATCTGGAATTTTTTTCGAAAGTTGATTGTCGATTAAGACTAAGTTGTCTAAGCCTATACGCTGCTTTGTTGCGGCTAACAACTCATCATTTGGTACGGTTTCTGGCCGCTGCTCTGGTCCAAATCCCCATAAATTAACTAAAGGCCCTACAGTCACATCAAGCTTACCCTCACTTAAGTTACCAAGACGAATTGACTCTTTGAGTACTCGAGCAAAACTTGGGGATATTTCAATAGCTGCTGTTGACTTTGATTGATTAAATTCTGATATTTCAGAGCTTGGAATATATGTCGACATTGCTTGATTAACTTGCTTTAACGCTTCATCAATTTGTTGCTTTAACTTAACTACTCTAACCTCTTCTTGGGTTCCTACCACTTTAATATTATAGGTAGTTCCCATAGTTCGCCCTTGCAATAGCACTTCGATATTTTTAGAAGGGTTACTTGGGAAACATGCCGATAACGCTATTGTTAAACATATTAATAGTAATGATTTAATTATATTCATAGTACTTTCCAAATTATTGTTTAAATGAAAACACTCATAAGGTGATGTTATTACTAATATTTAAATATTCTCATTTAAAGAATAATGTTATTAAAAGATTCAGAGTTAACCGTAAATTACATACTTATACATCACAAATTTAACTGTTCTATTTACAAAACATATAAAAGAACAAAGACGGCCTAAGCCGTCTTTATTTTTGATAAACATTCGATATATATCGTTTAGTTTTAACGTAGGATATTGTCTTTAGTTCAAGAAGGCTGAGCGGAGTTGACGTTAGTCAATGAGCACAGCCGACGACGAAATAAAAGTAATAGACAAGTTAAAATAAACGATTAGCCACCAAAGTCATCCAACATGATGTTTTCATCTTCTACACCAAGATCTTTAAGCATGCCAATAACCGCGGCATTCATCATTGGTGGACCACACATGTAGTATTCACAATCTTCTGGTGCTTCATGGTCTTTCAAATATTCTTGGAACAGAACATTATGAATAAAACCTGTTAAGCCATCCCAATTATCTTCTGGTTGTGGGTCTGATAAAGCAACATGCCATTCGAAGTTATCATTATCTGCTGCTAAGCCGTTATAATCATCTTCATAGAACATTTCACGTAATGAACGAGCACCATACCAGAAACTCATTTTACGCTTAGACTTAAGACGTTTAAGCTGATCAAATATATGAGAACGCATTGGCGCCATACCTGCACCACCACCGATAAACACCATTTCATTATCAGTTTCTTTAGCAAAGAACTCACCAAATGGACCTGAGATAGTTACTTTATCGCCAGCCTTTAAGCTAAAGATAAATGATGACATTTTACCCGCTGGTAAATGTAACTTTCCTGGAGGCGGCGTAGCAATACGCACGTTAAGCATGATAATGCCTTCTTCTTCAGGGTAGTTAGCCATTGAATAAGCACGTAATGTATCTGTGTCTACTTTTGACTCAACATCGAAGAAACCAAAATGGTTCCAATCGCCACGGTATTGTTCATCAATATCAAAATCTTTATATTTAACATGATGTGCTGGTGCTTCAATTTGAATATAACCACCCGCTTTAAACGGTACTGATTCGCCATTAGGAATTTGAAGTTTAAGCTCTTTAATGAAAGTTGCTTTGCTATCGTTAGAGATAACTTCACATTCCCATTGTTGAACACCGAAGATTTCATCTTCAACTTCAATTTCCATGTCTTGCTTAACAGCAACTTGACATGCTAAACGACAGCCAGCTTTGGCTTCACGTTTGTTAATGTGACCTTCTTCAGTTGGTAAAATATCACCGCCACCTGAATGAACGTCAACACGACACTGGCCACAAGTACCACCGCCACCACACGCTGAAGGAATAAAAATTCCTTGATCAGCTAATGCGCCTAATAATTTGCCACCCGCAGCAGTAGTTACCGCTTTTTCCGGGTCGCCATTTATGCTAATCGTAACATCACCGCTTGATACTAATTTAGATTTAGCGAATAAAATCACTAGCACTAAAGCAACAACAATAACGGTAAACATCGATACGCCGAGAATTATTTCCATCGACCTTTCCTTAAACTTTTCTAAGGGTGTAGTTTGATTTCACTCGCTCTACACCGACCAAACTTATAGGGAAATACCACCGAAAGATAAGAAGCCAAAAGCCATCAAACCTGCAGTAATAAACGTAATACCTAAACCTTTCAAACCGTCTGGCACGTCAGAGTATTTCATCTTTTCGCGTAGACCCGCTAACAATACGATAGCAAGAGCCCAACCAATACCAGAGCCAATACCGTAAACAACACTTTCGCCTAGTGTTAAGTTTTTCGCTACCATGAAAGACACGGCACCAAAAATTGCACAGTTTACTGTAATTAGGGGTAAGAAAATCCCAAGTGCTTGATAAAGCGCAGGGAAGTATTTGTCTAGTACCATTTCCAAGATTTGAACTAAAGCTGCGATTACACCGATAAAGGTAATAAAAGATAAGAAGCTTAAGTCAATCGATTCTTTTGGATCGGTAATACCTAATACACCATCAAGTGCACCAGGAGCTAGTACTGCTTGGTAAATGATCTGGTTCATAGGAACCGCTAAACCAAGTACCACAACAACAGCAACACCTAAACCAATTGCTGTATCTACTTTTTTAGATACAGCAAGGAAGGTACACATACCTAAGAAAAACATTAACGCGATGTTTTCAATGAAAATAGATTTAACTAATATTGCAATATAATGTTCCATGGTATTAATCCTTCTCTACTTGCGCTGGTTTCCATTGGCGTAGTGCCCAAATGATTAAACCAATAACGAAGAATGAACTAAATGGTAATACTAATAAGCCATTACCTTGATACCAGCCGCCATTTTGAATTAATGGTAAAATTTCATGGCCGAATAAAGTACCAAAACCTAATAATTCACGGAAGAAAGCAACGAGCATTAAAATTGCACCGTAACCTAAACCGTTACCGATACCATCTAAAAAGCTCACTACAGGCTTTTCTTTCATAGCAAAAGCTTCTGCACGTCCCATTACTATACAGTTAGTAATGATCAAGCCAACGAATACGGCAAGTTCTTTAGATAACTGGTAAGAGAAGGCTTTTAATACTTGGTCAACAACAATTACTAGTGATGCAATAATCGCCATCTGTACAATGATACGTACACTAGATGGGATATGATTACGTATAATTGAAATAAACAAGTTAGAGAAAGCTGTTACAAAAATAACCGCTAAACTCATAACCAAGGCGTTAGCCATAGAACTTGTTACAGCAAGCGCAGAACAAATACCAAGTACTTGTAATGCTATCGGGTTATTGTCAACAATAGGACCCGTTAATACTTTTTTAGCATCTGAAGACATTATTGCACCCCTTCCGCACGAAAGTTAGTAATGAAAGGTTTATAACCTTCTTCACCAAACCAAAATTGTAATGTGTGAGTAACACCGTTACTTGTTAACGTAGCACCAGATAATGCATCTACGCCGTAGACATCACTCGCTTTAGCACCACCTTTAACAAGGCGTATTTCCACGTCACCAGCTTCGTTATATATTTTCTTTCCTGGCCATAAAGCTTTCCATTTAGGGTTAAGTACTTCAGCACCTAATCCTGGAGTTTCCTTATGATCAGAATAAATAACGCTTTTTACTGTATTTAAGTCAGCTTCTAAACCAACATAACCATACATTAAATCCCATAAACCAGAACCAACGATTGGTAATACTACAGTGTCAATTTCACCTGCATTATCTTTAATCAAATAAATAACCGCAGTATTAGAGCGTCGATTGATGCCTGCGATATCATTCTCAGGTTTAATCGATAAGCTTTGATCACGGGCATTGCGGCGTTCATCAAAGTTGATTACATCACCTTCAATAAATTCACCTGAATCAAGATCAATCATCTTAGCTTCAACGCGATTGTTATAAGTATCAACAATACTTTTATCTGCGCTACCAGCAGTTTTTATATTCTCTTGCTCTAAAGCAACAGCTAATAAACCTGAAGCTTCAAGAATTTTAGTTTGCTGATCAAGTAATTTATTTGCTTGTTGTAGTGGCTTTAACTGCACAGCAGAAAAAGACACTAATAATGCACAAACCACACAAACAGCTAGTACAAAACCAACCGTTTTACCGAATGTTTCTTTCTTTTTTGTATCGGAACTAGACATTGCGTGCAAGCCTCCGTTTAATATTACTCTTCACTACAAAGTAGTCAAACAATGGTGCGAATAAATTAGCAAACAATATCGCTAACATCATACCTTCTGGGAAAGCAGGGTTAACAACACGTACCAGAACAACCATTACGCCAACTAAAGCACCAAACCAGTATTTACCCGTATTAGTGAATGAAGCTGAAACAGGGTCTGTTGCCATAAACATCATACCAAACGCAAAACCACCAATAACTAAATGCCAATGCCAAGGCATGGCAAACATAGCGTTAGACTCGCTACCGATAGCATTGAATAATAATGAGGTTAATACCATACCACCAAACACACCTAACACGATGCGCCATGAAGCAATACCTTTATAAAGGATATATGCACCACCTAAAAGAATAGCAAAGGTAGATACTTCACCAACAGAACCAGGAATAAAGCCCCAGAAAGCGTTCCACCAGTTAGCATTCATTGAATAATCAACTAAACCTTGATTAGCGGCACTTAATAATGTTGCACCAGAGAAACCATCAGCAGCAACCCATACAGCATCACCTGAAATTTGCGCAGGGTAAGCAAAGAACAAAAACGCACGGCCAGCTAATGCAGGGTTTAAAAAGTTTTTACCTGTACCACCAAATATTTCTTTGGCAATAACAATACCAAAAGTAATACCTATGGCAACTTGCCATAATGGAATACTTGCAGGCAAGATTAATGCGAATAAAATAGAAGAAACGAAGAAACCTTCATTCACTTCATGTTTACGTACAGCAGCAAATAATACTTCCCAGAAGCCACCAACCACAAAGGTAACAGCATAAATAGGTAGAAAGAAACAAGCGCCATACAACATCATGCTAAACCAATCTGCACTAGCGGTAAGTGTACCACCTAGCATGGTAAATAAATCTACTTGCCAAGATTGTGGTAAGGCATAACCAGCAGCTAAAGCGTCAACTGCTTGATAACCAATGTTATACATACCAAAGAACATGGCAGGGAAAACCGCAAGCCATACAGTGATCATGATACGTTTTAAATCAATACTATCACGTATATGTGTTTTACCCTTATTCACGTAACCAGGTGTAAATAAACCTGTTGCTATCGCTTCATAAAGTGCAAACCACTTCTCATGTTTGCCGCCCTTTTCAAATTGCGGCTCTATATCTTCAATAAACTTTTTCAAGCCCATGACTAACCTTCCTTCTCAATAGTAGTTAGACAATCACGAAGGATCACACCGTAATCTGTTTTGCCAGGGCAAACAAATGTACACAATGCTAAATCTTCTTCGTCTAGCTCTAAGGCACCAAGTTGTTGCGCGCCGTCGGTATCACCCGAACAAATATCACGTAAAAACAAGGTCGGTAAAATATCTAATGGCATAACACGTTCAAAGTTACCAATTGGTACCATGGCACGCGAACTACCGTTAGTAGTCGTAGTCATGTTAAATAACTTACTTGGAAACAAATGTGACATAAAAGCACGTGTTACCGAGAATTTATTAGGTCCAGGAGACATATAACCCATAAAGTCTTTTTCACGACCTTCAAGAATTAATGAAAGTTGAGTGTGGTAACGGCCTAAATAGCCATGTACAGCGTTAGCCGTAGAACCCATTAATAATGAACCTGATACAACACGTAATTCACCATCAACTGCTTCACCAGCAGTTAGCTCAGCAGTATTTGCACCTAAAACTGTACGCACTAAACGTGGATTTTTAGCCGCAGGACCTGCAAGCGAAATAATACGTGTATTATCAAGTTCGCCTGTAGTGAATAACTTTGCAACAGCAATAACGTCTTGGTAACCAATATGCCAAACAACTTTTTCAGCACTAACTGGTTTTAAGAAGTGAATATGTGTACCTACAAGGCCTGCAGGATGTTTTCCTGCAAATTCAGTAACGGTAGCATTAGTATCTACTGGAATATTAGCGCCAGGTGCTTTACTAACAAATACTTCACCTGCTGTTAAGCGTGATAAAATGGTTAAACCATTTTTAAATGCTTCAACTTGCTCATTAATAACAACCTCAGGATTAGCCGCTAATGGATTAGTATCCATAGCACTAACAAAAATAGCAACAGGTGTGCTATCAATGGCTGGTATCTTACTAAATGGGCGAGTTCTTAACGCAGTCCACAGACCTGAATCAACTAAATTTTTCACTACGTCTTCACGTGCAATACTATTTAATTCATTAGTCGAGTAACTGGTGAATTTTTCTTGATCATAGCCATCAACTTCAATGACAACAGATTGTAAAACACGTTTTTCACCACGGTTAATTTCTTTAACAACACCGGCAGCTTGAGCTGTGAATTTAACGCCAGGATTTTTTTTATCTTCAAAAATCACTTGACCTTTTTTTACGCGATCATCCACTTTAACAAACATGGTTGGACGCATACCCACAAACTCTTCACCGAGTGTTGCAACGGTTTTGATGGACGGACCATCATGGATTACCTGCTGAGGAGAACCTTGAACAGGAACATCTAAGCCTTTTTTTATTGTAATCATAAACACTTGCACTACTTTTGATGGGAGTATAAAAATTAGATCGTTAAACTACTTAATTAATGTCTCTGTTTAATAAGGCATAAACATTAATTAAATAAGGATTAAGTCAATAATTTCAGTGTATTTCAGTAAAGAATTAATTTTAGTTTATCACTAAAAATAATCTCACTGGCTCTAAGTTAAAAATTTCTGGCGCGATATTACCATAAACCGACCTTTTGATTCTATGGAGATTATCTAATTTTCATTAAATTTAGTCTATAAATCTATTTATGCATACCTTTTGGGTATTAATCAACTTTAATCCGTCAAATATATTGTTCACATTGTTATAAATGATAACGAATTGTTAACAAATTAAAGATCAAAAAAAAGCAGCAAATTACTTTGCTGCTTTAATAAAGGTAAATATAAAATTATCTTCTCTTAATAAATGCAAATCATCACAATTTACTAAACGATTAGATGATTTATACTAAAAACTATTCTGCTTGACGGTTATGCTTGAAAAATAGCCTCTATAGATAAATTTTGTTGCGATAAAATATCACGTAAACGTTTAAGCGCCTCAACTTGAATTTGACGAACTCGTTCACGAGTTAAGCCTATTTCATGACCCACATTTTCTAATGTTGCAGCTTCATAGCCAAGTAAACCAAAACGTCTCGCTAGTACTTCTCTTTGTTTTGTATTTAGTTCATTTAACCAGTGGACTATGTTTTCACTCATATCTTCTGATTGTAAATCACTTTCTGGACCAGCACTTTTTTCATCGGCAATCACATCTAATAAAGCTTTTTCTGAATCACCGGCAAAAGGAGTATCTACTGAAGCAATACGTTCATTTAATCGCAGCATTTTATTAACGTCATCAACAGGCACGTCTAAATGTTGTGCTATATCTTCCGCTGTTGGTTCATGATCAAGTTTTTGAATTAGCTCACGTGCTGCACGTAAGTAAATATTTAGCTCTTTAACCACGTGAATAGGTAAACGGATAGTACGCGTTTGATTCATAATAGCGCGTTCTATAGTTTGGCGGATCCACCAAGTTGCATAGGTAGAGAAGCGAAAGCCTCGTTCGGGATCAAATTTTTCAACGGCTCTGATCAAACCTAAATTACCTTCTTCAATCAAGTCTAATAAAGGTAGACCTCGATTGTTATATCGTCTGGAGATTTTTACAACAAGTCGTAGATTACTTTCAATCATACGCTTACGTGATGGTTCGTCGCCTTTAAGAGCTAAACGTGAAAAGTAAACTTCTTCTTCTGCTGTTAATAATGGTGAAAAACCAATTTCGCTTAAGTAGATCTGCGTCGCGTCAAGATTTGACGGTGCGTCGTCTTTAGATTCAATAGTTACTTTTTCTTCTTTTAATTTGACCATGCTATTCTCCCAAATTTGCAAAGCTTATTTTAACGACTAAATATTCACGGTAACTCCGGTTATTTGTTTATATATCGGTGTATTTATAATTAACTTTAGGTATATGTTTTTATTTATCTTTTTATTTTTTTGGTAAATACTTTAACGGATTAACAGATTTACCACGAAAGCGTATTTCAAAATGAAGCATCACTTTATTAGTATCTGTATCTCCCATTTGAGCAATAATATCTCCTACGTTCACGAGCTGTTGCTCTTTAACAAGGATGCGATCATTGTGGGCGTAAGCACTTAGGTAATCATCATTATGTTTTATAATAACTAACTTCCCGTAGCCCCGAAGAGCTGATCCCGCATAAACCACTTTACCACTAGCCGCAGAGCGTATTTCAGTACCGCGACTACCAGCAATATCAATGCCTTTATTACCTTGAGCGCCATTAGAGAAATATTCTATAATTTTGCCATTTACTGGCCATTGCCATTGCTTGATTTTTTTAGAAAAATTCGACGTTGGTAATGGCTCTTGTACTATTTCAACCTTGCTTACATTTTTACCATACGCCTGCTTTTTTGTAGATGCAAGTGTATTTTTTGGACTATTTTCATTAGCTTGCGTAGAGCTTTTATTCGACTTTTTATGCTGTGCCGCAGCCTTACTTACTTTCGTTGTTTTTTGAGAGTTAGGATCTGTTAAAAATAAATTTTGACCAGGGAAAATTCGATAGGGAGAAGTGAGTTTATTTAGCTGTGCAATGTTTCTAACGTCAGAGTTTGATCGCCAAGCAATAGAGTATAACGTATCGCCTTTTTTTACTGAGTATTGGCTTGTTTTAATCTCATTTTTATTACGCTCAGCTATAACACCACTCCCATAAATAGTCGATACTGGCGCGGGGGTATTTCTACTGCTACAAGAAAAAAGAACAATGGTAGCTAATAAACATAATAAAATATTTTTTTTACGATCAACAAAAGCCTTAAAGCAGTTTTTAGTTTGGACTTCTTTAAAGCTTTTATCAGATATTTTAGCGTGTTTTTTAATTCGCATAAATTTAAGGCAGAACCTTTTAACGTAAAATAAAATATCCTACAACAATCGCAGCAACAACAATCCAACCGATTAAATCAACCCATTGACGTAATTTTTGTTCCATCGCGCTGCCGCCCCACTTAATAAGACCTGCAACGAGAAAAAAGCGCATACCTCGACCAATGGCTGAAGCAATAAAGAAAGGAATGAACGCCATATGCAAAAAGCCAGCACTGACGGTAAATAATTTATAAGGAATAGGAGAGAACCCAGCAATAAAAACGACCCAAACACCCCATTCGTGAAACCACTTAATAGCAACATCAAACCTTGCTTGATAGCCAAACTGAGTAATGAGTGGCTGGATCCAAGGTTCAAACATAAGGTAGCCAAGACAATATCCGACCGCGCCACCTAAAATAGAAGCAATGGTTGTTAAGCTAGCAAAATACCAAGCTTTATGAGGCTTAGCTAACACCATTGGAGCAAGCAATACATCAGGTGGGATTGGAAAAAATATTGATTCTACAAAGGTTAACACCGCTAAATAACGTGGTGCAAACTTATGTTCAGCCCAATGTAAGGTCCATTGATAAAGACTAGAAAAAATTTTCACTACAATAAATCTCCTGGCACTAAAGGCACAAAACGAACTGCCTCTATTTGTTGTTCGTTAAAGTTATCACCGTTACGGGTAATGATTTTTAAAATTTGAGTTTTTTCACCAACAGGGATAATCAAACGTCCTCCATCGGCAAGTTGGCTTAATAATGCAGGTGGCACACTCGCAGGCGCGGCGGTAACAATAATGGCTTCAAATGGCCCTTTACTTTGCCAGCCTTGCCAGCCATCACCGTGTTTCATTGCAACATTATGTAAATCCATAGCGCGTAAACATCGTTTAGCTTGCCATTGTAATGACTGAATTCGCTCAACAGAAAAAACTTTATCGGTAAGTTGAGCTAAAATAGACGTTTGATAGCCAGATCCAGTACCTATTTCTAATATATTACAAGGTCTTTTACCGGCAATGAGTAATTCTGACATTTTCGCAACAATATAGGGTTGTGAAATAGTTTGTCCTTGGCCTATAGGTAAAGCGGTATTATCATAAGCTTTATGCGCTAATATTTCAGGCAAAAATATATGTCTTGGCGAGTGTGCAATCGCCTTTAAAACATCTTGATTAGTAATACCTTCATTTTGTAATTTTTGTGCAAGTAATTCACCACTGCGTTTTGATTTTCCGCCTATACGACTAGACAACATACAACACTTCCATTAATCTGAAAAATTCAGCCCTGTGAGCCAAGATTTGATACTTTCTATACTACGATGAGCAGTCATATCGACGGTTAACGGGGTAACCGAAGCATAGCTGTTGGCAACAGCATGAAAATCAGTCCCTTCTCCACCATCTAATTCTTTGCCTAACAAACCATACCAATATATGTCTCGTTGCCATGGATCTTTTACTTTTTGCATACATTCGGCCTGATGACGATGACCTAACCGCGTTACTGCAATACCTTTTAACGCTGTTATTGGAATATCTGGTACATTAATATTTAAAATTTGATCTGCTGGTAAAGGATGAGTAGCTAAGCGTTTTATTATTTTAGCGGTGACAATAGCCGCCGTTTGATAATGTTGTTCATGTTGACCAACTAACGATACAGCAATTGCAGGCATTCCCATATGCCGACCTTCTGTTGCCGCAGCTACCGTACCTGAATATAAGGTATCATCACCTAAATTGGCGCCTTTATTAATACCAGCAACGACCAGATCACAGTCGGTATAAAGCTGGCTAATACCAAGGTGTACTGAATCGGTTGGTGTACCATTAACCGAAGTAAAACCATTGTCTAATTGCTCGGCACGTAACGGGTTAAGCAAGGTTAACGAATTACTAGCCCCACTGCAGTTTCGATCTGGAGCAACAACATTCACCTCAAAGTGCTTACTTAGTTCATCAAAGAGGATTTTAATACCTAAAGCATGTACGCCGTCATCATTACTCAGTAATATTTTCATCGTCTCTTTATCTTATTGCCTGACGGCACAGTTTATTAGGATTTGCTAAATTAAGACAGCAGGTGATTATGCTTAATTGCTAGCTAATGCTGATCTAATCCCTAGTTAATACTTAGTCTAGTTAAGGCAACTTAAATCAGTGCTAATTTTTAGTTACATACATTAAGCAGACTGAGGTTCTGCACTTACATCACGCATATCTACACGAGTAGTCATGTCTTGATAGTTCAATAACTCACGCAAAATAGTAGTTGCATAACAACCTGCGGGTAAAAAGAAACTAACTTTTATGACAGCCTTACCTTCTTGTAAACCTTCTGGCGCAGTTAATAATTCAATATCCGTTTCACTCACCACAACACGTATTCGACGACGTTCTTGTTTTAAACCAAAGCGTGGTAAACCTTGGCAAAATTCAGGGTGCTGTGCAGCAACATTTTGCTCTAAAATAAGTGGTTCATCTGAAGTCATCAACTCACCGGCTCCCCACATAGGCGCGGTAATATCGACATCTTTATTAATAAGTCGCTGCTTAATAGTGTCATCTAATTGATCAAGTTTAAATACCGACTGGGTACCAGCTAACATTAGTACATCACCAACTCTTACTTTATTAAAGCATTGTTGATTAATACGCTCATTAAGTACACTATTAAAAATAAGTGAGCGAGCGGCTGATAAGTACATACCGCGCTTTTTCTTATCTTTTACTTTCTGGCCTGAAAATAGCCCTAAAGCACGTTCCATATTACCGCCATTAATACCGAAGCGTTGCTCACCAAAGTAATTAGGCACGCCTTGCTCAACAATGTCAGTCCAACGCTGGGTAAAAGCTTTGATCGCAGTTACATCACGTAATGTTATCTCAAAATTGTTACCTAATAAGGCACCCGTACGTAATTTTTTATTGTGTCGTTTATAAGATAATACTTCTACGCCTTCAATGCTCAAGTCATCTAAATTATATTCTTGCTTACCTGGTACATGTATGCCGAACCATTGCTCAGTAACAGCAAAACGATCTTTTAAGCCTGCATAAGAAACGAGTTGCTCTTTTACAGCAAAATACTTAGCTAACTCTCTTGCCACAAATAAAGTATTAGCACCCGTTTTTCTAACGTGAACAAAAAGGTGTTCACCTTCACCACAAGGTAAGAACGGCAATTTCTCATACACTTTAAAATCATTTATTTCACTACGTAATAAACCATTCGATTCAGGTTTACCGTGCAAGTAGGCATTTTCTATTAACATATAGTTTGTCTTCTTAAATTCTGTTTTAAATTTCGTACTGAAATATTTTTATAAGTATAACTAAACACTTAACACATTATATCTGTTGAACTTCATCTGCCGGCGGCAATGCTTGCTCTATTGGAGTTAGTAAAACTACCGCGTGCACTGAAATCCCTTCTTTTCGCCCGGTATAACCTAACTTTTCAGTGGTAGTAGCTTTGACATTTATTTGATCAATATTTGCTTGCAGATCTTCACTCAAACAAGCTCGCATCGCACGTAAATGCGGTGATATTTTAGGTGCTTGCGCAACAATAGTTATGTCCGCATTACCAAGTTGGTAACCTTTTTCTGTCATTAATGAAACGACATGGCGTAATAAGATTCGACTTGAAATATTTTCATATTGACCGTCAGTATCAGGAAAATGATTCCCAATATCGGCTAAGCATAATGCGCCTAAAATAGCGTCACATAAAGCATGAATAGCTACATCACCATCAGAGTGGGCGATAAAGCCTTGTTCAAATGGTATATCTATCCCAGCCAGAACTATAGGTCCTTCACCGCCAAACTTATGTACATCAAAACCATGTCCGATACGCATTATTTTGTCCTTTTATTTCACTAATTGCTTGTTCAAATAAAACTCAGCTAATGCTAAATCATCAGGATTAGTTATTTTTATATTTTCACTACTACCTAAAACCAACAAACTTGGTAATTTCGCAAACTCAATAGCAGATGCTTCATCGGTAATTTTCAAAGCTTTACTTAGCGCTTGCTCAATTGCAAAAGTTAATTCATCAGTTTTATACAATTGTGGGGTTAACGCATGCCATAATTGCTCACGTTCAACTGTGTTATCAATTCTACTTAAACCGTCTTGCAGAAAGGTTCCCCGTTTCATGGTATCTCGAACAGGGCTTGCTAAAATACCACCACAATTAGTATCTAAACATTGACTAATAAGTTTATCTATATCTTCAAGGCTTACACATGGACGCGCAGCATCATGCACTAACACCCATGGATTGATGTGAGAATCGACGACTTTCAAACCACTTAAAACCGAATCAACTCGTTCAGCGCCACCGTTTACACGAATAATATCTTTATGGTTAGCTAAACCTGATGTACTGAAATATTGATCATTTTCACCCAAAGCAATAATAACTTTAGTAATCAAAGGATGGCTCAGTAATTTTGTTACCGTATGGTAGAGAATAGTTTGTTTATTAATGTGTAAATACTGCTTTGGGCAGTTAGCTTGCATCCTTTTTCCCACGCCAGCAGCGGGTACGATAGCAATAAAATGTTGGTTGATATCCATTAAATATTAATCCTAAATTCCATCTAATTATTGCTATTACGTTGGCTATTTTCTTTCGGAATAAGTCGAAAAAAGGTTTCATTTTCTTTGATCATACCTAACTCATTTCGAGCTCGTTCTTCAATAGCTTCAAGACCCAATTTTAAATCATCAGTATCGGCAAACAATAATTTATTGCGTTGCTGTAATTTGTCATTAGTTTCTTTTTGACGAGTGATATTCTCCTTTAAAACCAGATAGTCAGGCACACTATTTTTACCAAACCAAAGTCGGTATTGCAGTAAAATTAATAGTATCAGCAAAATTGCCGTAAATGCGCGCATGAAAACCTAAATAAAGAATTTAGAAATAGTCGAAATTGTTGCCGACATTATACCTAACTAACTGAAGAGTTAAATAACTAACGTTTTTTTGAAGTCAGTCCAATTAATTGTACATGACAATAACAGTTCTCTAAGACTTGGCATAATAGGGGTTTGTATAGTATTTCCTTGCCAACTTTGTCCGCTACACGCTGCTGTCATTACTTTTTTATTCGGTTTAAGTAACTGTTTATTCGTCTGCTCTATCTCAGCCCCATCAAGTGAAAACCACCCACCGACGTTGGTACGTAGTCTTTTTTTATCAAGCTCTATTCGATCAATACAATCAATAATAATATGATCAGAGATCAACACAGGTACAACAAGTCCTACTCGAATACTTGGCTGTAAATACCAACTTATTGCTTTACTGCGCTCTTCTGCCGTTTCTTGGCCCGTTAATGGCATTTTTCGCGCTTGTTTAGCTGACCAACTGGCATTTTGGTAATCTAAGGTTAACGGAGAATGACCTTGGGTAACAACTTGGCTCATTGCGTTCGCTGTTCGAGATATGTAATAAGGTAAACTTTTCAAGCGAGTTTGTACTGCTTGTACACTGCTATAATCACTTTTGGCAATAAAGCTAATTTCACGCTGATACAAGGCATTACACAACTCAGCGAAGTTGCCTGTATCAGTGTTTATTTGCCAAAGGCTAGATTGCGACATAATGATTTACTTTATCAGAGTTATATCAATTACACGTATTCTAACAACAAGCAACAGGCAGAATAACCAGCGCCAAAAGAACATAAAACACTTTTGTCGCCAGAAATAAACCCTTTATTATGTTTGTGCAAAGCAATAATACAGCCCGCTGAACTAGTATTTGCGTATTCATCTAAAATAATGGGGGCTTCACCACTTTCAGGCTCTCGATCAAGCACCTTTTTAGCAATAAAGTTATTCATGTTGATATTTGCTTGATGTAAATATAATCGTTTAATATCCGTTGAGCCTAAACCCATTTTAGCCATTTCAGTCATAATTAAATTAGACACCATAGGCAGAACTTCTTTAAACACCTTACGCCCTTGTTGAATAAAATATTTATCAATATCGTCGGCTTTTTCTGGTGTACTTTTATTCATATAACCAATATTACTGCGAATATTATTAGAAAAACTAGTGATAGGTTTTTCACTAATAATTTTAAAAACATGCTCAGCATTAGCAGTACTTTCATCTTCGATGATCGACGCGGTCGCCACATCACCAAAAATAAAGTGGCTGTCTCGGTCTCGATAATTAATTTGCGGTGATAATATTTCAGGGTTAATTACTAACACTGTTTTGGCTGTGCCACTTCTTATCGCATTAGCCGCGTTAATAATACCAAAGGTCGCTGCTGAACAAGCAACAAGCATATCAAATCCCCAGCCTTGACAGCCTAAAGCATTTTGTATTTCAATAGCCATGGCAGGATAAGAACGCTGGGTGTAAGCACAAGCAACAATAATAAGGTCAATATCTGCAGGCGTTTTATTGGCTGCAAGCATGGCTTGCTTGGCTGCTGCCACCCCAATTTCGGCTTGCATGGAGAGTTGATCGTTAGCACGCTCCTGATAACGTGGTGACATTACATCAACATTGAGAATATTGGCTTTCTCCATGACGTAACGGCTTTTAATGCCTGAGGCTTTTTCAATAAAGCTGCTGTCAGATGGTGATAACGCGGTAACTTCACCAGCTTCTATTTCTTTACTGTACTTAGCGTTAAACGTTTCAACGTACTCATTAAAACATTGTACTAGTTCGTCATTAGAAATACTTTGCGTAGGGGTATACAAGCCTGTTCCACTAATCACTACTGACATAACCACTCTCTTATAATAAAGGAAAAATTAGCATTATACTCGCTATTACAATGACATAACTTAAGGGTATAACATTATCTATTGTTCAATAATACTACACGACCATAGCGTGATATCAATTTTTTATTTTTGAACATTAATAGGGTTTGCTCATTAAGGCGGACTGTACTCTTTCAAGATTTCTTTTACTGCTACTTGTTTGATATTTAAACAAGGCAGAGTATGTAAAGTGTAGCTGCTTACATAAACATGGGATGACGTCGTATAAGTATCAAACAAGTGTTCTCCTTGGGTTCATTACCCCTGAATGATCAACCCCCCTAGCTTAACTTTTTAACTCTGGGAATCTTCTATCTTTTGATGACCTGGCTTCTTAAGGCCGCTAACTTTTTCAATATTTTATTCTGATTGGGGTACGAAATATCAACTTCATCCATTGATTCTACCAATAATTCTACTACTCGATTAAAATCCCGCTCAGTAATATTCATCCCCGTGTGAATGTCTATCATATTATCGCCAGCGTATTTACATGGACCATTGACAATCACACAAAAGTGATTGATAAAACCTTGCTTAAAATGTTTAACACTAGATTTTGCAAAATAAGGCAATATTTCGGGAGCATTGGCAATATTTTTAACAAAAACGTTCACTAACTTTTCAATCCCCTTTTGACCACCAACAGCATTGTATAGTTCTCCATTTGGGTGTTGCTCAGTGCTTTGAACTGTACTTTGAACACTACTTTGAACACTACTTTGAACACTACTTTGTTGCGAGTTTTTACTACTACAACCAGAGGTTAACTGAAACGCTAATAAGATAAAAAAATAATGATAATATTTAAGCATTAATAAGATCCTGACAATGATAAATACCAACCAGTTTGATCGGGTATCGCAGCTATAGTACCTAAATCTAGATAGGCTAAAGTAACGGTTACATATTTATTAGGAAACCAAGCAACAAAAACATCTTTCCAGTTAGACTCTTCGAGCCCTAAATTATCGGGTTTCATTCTATACTCTGTGCCAACCGCTAAGTGCTTATTAAGTAATACGGCAACAGATACTTCGGCTTGTAATGTGCTTTCATCACCAGGTCCACCAAAGCCTAATAATCCCATTTCATTAGCTTGTGTATATCGAGTAGATATATTCCACAACACGTTATAACCCGCTAATAGCCCTAAATGTAATTTACTTGCGGCTAAGTAAATATCCGTGCCCGTATCATCTTCAGCGCCTAAGGCATAAGCTATATCAGGGGTGCCTAGTGATTTATGCTGAATGCCTAACGAGATTTGTGGCCAAGTGCTATAAAGTAAATCCCCGTAAAGTCTTAATTTAACGCCTATAATATTTTGTGATAAGGTTAATGATAAAGGGTCTACATCAAAGTTTTGTTTGGCAAATGATATTTCCACTCGATCATATAAGTTTAACTGAGCACCACAGCTAGTTAATTGAAAATCTTTTACATTAGCTTGGGTACAAAAACCAGATAGAGCTATTTCATCTTCTGTTGCATAACCCGCTAATTGCGCCCAAGGCACTAAGCCACCACCACCCGAGCCTTCAATTTGAATAACCCCTGGTGTTGCTAATATTTTCCCATTAGCAAAACTTGTCATTGGCATACTTAAAAAGCTAAGTATTACTAAACTAAGTTTTAACCAATTAAATAAAATAGATTTATAAAGGCGATTCATAGGTTTGATACCACTCAATAAGTTTTTCTGCGCTAACCGGACGTGATATATAATAGCCTTGCGCATAATCACATTTAAAGTCGTTCAATAATATTAAGCTTTCTTTATTTTCAATACCTTCAGCAACTACACTCATACCAAGTTTATGACCCAGTGAAATTGTTGAAGCGACAATATCTTGATCTTTTTGACATTGCTCTAGCTTTAAAATAAATGTTTTATCTATTTTCAATTCATCAACAGGTAGACTTTTTAGCTTCGCTAATGAAGATTGACCAATGCCATAATCATCAACCGAAATGGCAAAACCGAGGGATTTAAGATGTGAAAGCCGTGCAACAACCAATTGTTCATTTTCCACAATATCTCTTTCTGTTAACTCAAGCGTTATCTGTGTTGTTGCTATGCTGTGCGCTTTTACCGTGGTCAGTAAATAATCAACAAACTGTTCGTTTTGAATATCTTGCGCGGATAAGTTAATTGATACTTTAAAGTAATATCCCTGTTTATTCCATTGTTCAACTTGTTGAATAACATTTAAAATAACCCATCGTGTTAAGGTTACAATCAAACCCGCTTTTTCTGCTAAGTCAATAAACAATTCAGGGTTTACAAAATCACCTTTTTTATTAATCCAACGAATTAAGGCTTCAAGTTTATCTATCTTGCCGGTGTTCATATTTAACTTGGGTTGATAGTTCATAAACAAAGGGCTTTTATCACTTTCCAAAGCTATTTTTAATTCTTCTATTAAGCTTAGTTTATAAAGATAGTTTTCATCTTCTCCATCTTGATAAAAGCGTAAGGAAACCAATTCTTGTACCGCCGAAGCAACAGCCATGGTTGAACGTCGAATTAATCGTTCCGCATCGGTGCCATGCTCAATTGAGTTAGCAACACCAAAATATAAAGGTAAATCAATTTGAATATCATCTAACCAGAATGGTCGATTAAGCTCACTTTGTAATAATTCAATAATGTGCTTTATTTCATGGGTTTCATTTATTGGAATGGCGATCAAAAATTCATCGGAATTAATACGCGCGGCGATAATGTTATCGAGAGATTTGTGCAGTGGTGTTTGTTGAAGCGTTTCTATATAACCGTTAATTCGAGTTGAAATTTCTTTTAAAATAAAATCACCATTACTTAAGCCTATGGTGTCATTAAGTGCCTTAAAACCTTTAATATTAAAAGATATTAATACTAGGTTAGTCTGTTTTTTAAAATAGTCAGAAATAATGATTAAAATTTTATAACGATTATATAAACCCGTTAAAATATCGTGCTCTGCTTGATAGGTAATGGCTTGCTCTCGACTTTCAATTGCCGCGCCCATAACGGAGAATCCATTATAAAGTTCACTAAATTCGGCAGGCAAACGATTAGTCAACTCAGGTACTGCCAACTCTCCACGACCAATTTTTTTGGTTACTTCCATTAATATCATTAGCGGTGTTGATAAACCTTGGGAAAGAATACGAGAAAAAGCAAGTGCAATAACAATCACAATTATAGCAATAATCAACATAGATAGAATTAAGCTATTAAAGTCGTTCTGTATTTGCGCTAAAGAGACCGATAAAATTACCTGAATATCTTTTGAACGTGCAAAATCTATGGTTTTATTAAAATAATCGGCGCGAGTTAACAGTAAATTAAGTGACTTTTGAACAGCGCCATTTAATAGTTGAGCTTTTACTTCATCACTGTTAATACTCGATAAGAGCAGTTTGTTATTTTGCACTAACGTAATATCTAAGGCGATCAATTCTTTAAGTTGTACTAAGGCTGCCTGATCAAATTCAAAACCAATCACAGTATAAGCTATAATTCTTGGCGCTTTTACTGGCACTACAATCACTTGAAATACTTTATTTTCAATACTTAAAATTTGTGCATGAACTTCTCTAAAAGGGAGTTTATTAATGTTTTTCTCAATAGCTTCGGTGCTAAAAGCAAGCCCTGAGCTACTGTTTGTCAATTTTCCATTTAAATCAAGAATTAACATTAAATCAGCATTAATACGCTGCCCTTGATTAACTAACACGCTTTCAACAGTGTTTTTATCTCGCGTTGCTACTGCTTGTTTAAAACCAAAATCCGCTGCTAGGACACTAGCTGTGGTAATCAATACTTGCTCTTGTGAGCTCAAGGTTTGATTCAGCACATTTTGAGCAAAGTACATTTGTCGTTCAATTTGGCTTTCAGCGTAATCAGCAAACCTAAACCAATTACTGGCGGTAAGAAAAACTACTGTTAATAAAATTAAGCTCGTTAATAACCAAGTAA
Source organism: Colwellia echini (assembly GCF_002843355.2). Lineage (GTDB taxonomy): Bacteria > Pseudomonadota > Gammaproteobacteria > Enterobacterales > Alteromonadaceae > Colwellia > Colwellia echini. Next base: position 105,050 of record NZ_PJAI02000007.1, on the reverse strand, counting down.
TTTGAGTTTTAAAACTAAATCGCGTGTTGGCTTTAGTGTTCATGAACCACTAACTCTGCAAAGCTATCTCTAGGCTCAGGGCTAATAACATTTATCATTAATGTAATTTCGTCTTGCTTGAGCATGGCTTGGTTAATGGTAAATATTGTATGTTGATCAACACCTTTGCTATTACCTGCATGCCAAACTTGTAATTGAGTATTTAATACTATGTTATTTTGCGTTAAAACAACTTCACCTTGCTCATCAGTCATATAAGATTGTTGTTTATCAGTAACATAAATATACCCGACCATTGAATCATGAATATTACATCCCATCACCACTACACCTGTGTTGTCAAAAGCTATCGGACTTTTGGGTTTACCTGCGTATAACTTCAACTCAAAGGTTTTAGCTGGAGAAAAGGAATAAACATGATGACGAATATCATCACTATTTGGAAAGCTAACAAGGTTATTAACCGGTACTATCAATACTTCGGGAGAGAATTCTTTATTAACTTGATCCATCACATAGGTTGAACCTGTATGTGGTTTATCTACCGATGGTTGATCTATTACAAATTCAATGATGGCATTAGATAAAGGTGAGTTATTTTGATCTACAACTTTAATCTTTGTTTGACTGAATGCGGAATTACTTAAAACAAGTGTACAAAATGCCAAAGTCATTATTAATTTAAAAACAAGTGTAATTAGAGTTGTTCTTTTAGGATTATCTCTAGGTATTTTCATATTAGCCTTAATCTGTTTTAGTTTTTAAATCATAGCTGTACAAGTACAAAGAGTCTAATTTTTTGGTAACTTAATTATTCTTAAATAATAGCTAACCACTCCATTTGAAGAGGCAGAACTGAGCTGATGTGAGCTGAAATTTGAAACGACTTAGCGAGTATTACCCTAACATTGAATAAACTACTGAACCGCTGTCGATGACAATCGTAAAGCAACATAGTCTTTAATGGCATTATTAAGCATTTTCTTTCCTGTATAGCCAAATTGTTGACAAACTTTATCAATATCATGTTTTTGTAGTAAACGCGTGATAAGTACCAGCTCTAATTTATATTGCTCGTTAACTTTACTAATGGTGAGTTGATGTTTAAACCAGAGATATAAACTATACACACAGCTACTGTATAGTCGCTCACCTGTTGAATAAGCAGTTACATTAGCAAGATCTTGTAAGTTCAAAGGTTGTAATTCAGCAGTAGTCTGCGTACTTAACAATTGATGTACAAGCTCCGGCGCTAAAGATTTGTATTCATCTAACAGTAAATAATCAAAACTACGATAAAAATTGGTTCCTAGTAACTGCTGGCTAGCAAAGGCATTCGAGTTGAGCCCTTTAATCATTAACGCAGAATGCTCACCACTGGCTTTATCTTTAGTAAAACCAAGTCTAACTGGCTTGAATTCTGCTTTTAGCCAAAAAGCCAGTAATTCACTACTAGCACCAAAACTTGAGCCAATAAAATCTGCTTTTTGTTGTTTAGCAATTAATTCAATTTCTTTAATGAAATAACTACCAAGCCCTTGTAGCTGTAATGTAGGATGAATAGCAATACGCATAATACGCAGATATTTATAGTTAAAGGCTGAATCAAAACCACTGTGACTCAACAATGATTGTGGTAAAAAATGATTACGTAAACGCCGTTTTGCTTGTTTAACATCCATAATATCCGTGTTACTAATTCCGCAACCAGCCCCTTCAGTCATCAATAATGCGACACCAACAACCTCAGATGTATCATCAGTCTCATTAAATAAGCAAACCACTTGTACTTGCGGATTATCAAGCATTAACTGTAAATCACTTGGTTTGGTTTGATAATGCGCAGTCACAAGAATAGCAAAAACTTGCCTTAGTAATACTTCATCAGTGACTAATGTAGTTGCGCCGATAACTTTGCAACTTAATGAAGTAGAGCCATAGGCATTATTTAACTCGGGTAATTCAGCATTTAATAAACAGGTTTCAAAAACTAGCTGTTCTAGGGGATCATTTTCACGCCAGCGGATAGGTTGGTTGATATGTAAACTAACCCATTGTGGACAAAGTCTATCTAGCGTTTTTTGAAACTTTAACGTAAAGCTTCGCCCTGCACCTTCGTAACCATGAATTGTGCTAGAAAAAACTAAACGATGGTAATAACTAAGCAATTGTTCAAGCAGGTAAACAGGTATAGCCGCAGCTTCATCAACCAATAATAGATTACATTGAATTGGCTGCTTAATAAGTTGATCCACTGCAATAAAACTTAAACTCGCCTTGCCATAATATAACTGACGGCTTTGTTCACCGAGGTCATTTAGTGTCTCTGTCTTTGATCTTTCAAGGCTTTCATCAGCTATCAGTGCTAGTAAACTTTGTTTTAATTGACGATAAAAAACTGACAAAGATTGAATGTCAGGAGCGGTAATAACTAAGCTAAAATCATTATTTTTATTTGATTTCATTAATTGAGCACAAGCTATAGCTAACGCTGATGATTTTCCTCTACCGCGATCAGCGGTTAACACTAATGGTCTTTTTCGGTGTCCTGACACCACTTTATTAATAGCGCTAACAGCACTGTATTGCTCAGCAGTAATGCAACCCAGAGGATAACCTTCTGTTAAAATTTTAGTTTGCGTTATTTCATGGCAGGTAAGCTCTGGTAGCACTGTCGATTGCGTTTCAGTAATTATAATATGATCGGTGCTCTTTTGAGCCAAGGAATAAAAACGTTTGAAGAACAAACTCTGCTCAAAGTCTTCAGCTAACGACTTAGTCACTAAAAACATGACTCCTCCCGCCTTTAACGTACCTGATAAAGCCGCAAAAGCATCAATATTAAAGCGATTATCAGCAAAAATAATCAACGAGCTTTCACTGCCTAACTTGTCACGAAAACGTTGTCGCTGAACATTAGCCTTAAATATCGCACTATCACCATAAATTAAGCAGGATTCGTGTACGGTTTCAGAGAGAGGATTTATACCATTAGTTAGTGTATTTTCGACAAGCAATTGCGCATCTTTAGTCAGTGTTTGTGAAACTACTTTTATAGCTTCTAACAATGAAAAAGCCCACAACTCACTGCCTGATAAAATAACTAAGCGTCGTTCACATTTATTACGGGCATCTTTAGCATAATCGTTAAACCAGAGTAAAAATGTTTGTGCTTCATTCATCTTACTGAACATCCTAAAACCGAAACGGTATCAATTTATTTTATAAAAAAGCCCATAAAAGTGGCTGTTTTTCAAACTCCAGTTTTATACTGGTAATTTATCATGTTAAGCAAAAGTAAAATTTTTTGAACTTTATATTATGTGATCTAGATCAATGTACTTAACTTAATAAGCCCTTAAGATTAACCCTGAGTTAACTTAGAACAAATTAAACGTGAGAGCATTATGAACCAAGCAATATCTCCTGAACAACAAAAAAAATATGAACGAAATACTTTCATCTTTCTTGCCGTATTTTTAGCACCTATTTTATCAGTCATTATCGTTGCTACATTAGGTTTTTCTATATGGTTCAGTCAGTTGTTAGTTTTAGGTCCACCGAGCGCTTAATATTTTGGCAACTAACCCGACTCGTACCACTGACCGCTTAGCCGATCCATCAAGAAGACGCTTTTTTCGTGGTCGTGTAAGTAACAAACAAATAATACGTTTACCTTGGACAATTAATGAGGCGGTATTTCGCTCGGGTTGTACCCAGTGCCAAGACTGCATCAACAGCTGTGAAACCAACATTATAGTTAAAGACGAAGATGGCTTGCCAACCGTAGACTTTAACTTAGGTGAATGTACTTTTTGTAATAAATGTATTGATGCGTGCGAACAGCCTTTATTTTCTGGTGCTTTTCCTCGTACTGGTGAGCTTAAAGATAACAATAACACGCCAGAAGCAACACTTGCTGAAAATAATAAAGCTTGGCCAGGTATTTTCACTATTAATGATAAGTGTTTGGCCAAAAATAATATTTATTGCCAAAGCTGTCGAGATGAATGTGAAACCAATGCAATTAAATTTAATTATATCAATACCAGCATTCCAGAGCCTAGTTTAAATGAAAGTGACTGCACGCAATGCGGGGCCTGTGTAAAAAGTTGTCCACAAGAGGCAATAACTTTTACTTTCGATATAGCAAAGAATCAATAAATAGCAGCCAACTCAACAAAATAAATGATAAGAAATCTTATGACCAACAAAGCTGAAAAATCAACCAATGAATACCATGTTGCTAGTTTCGTCGCCTATCCCATTATATCGCAAATATTCGCAGTAAAAGCGGCAATACTCGCTGTGCAAGGTACTGAAATTCATGCCACCAGTGAAGAAGGTAAAATAGTTTTTACGATTGAAGGGCATAGCTATAAAGACATTGGCAAAAAAATGGACACGATAAGAGTACATCAAGGCATCATTAACTTATCACCTGTATACCATCAAATATTAGATGAAAGTATAGAGGACGATGCAGTTAATGAAAATAAGGTTGTTAACGAATTTACGCCTCAAACACATATTTAAAATATAAGAATACAAAATAAATAAGCAAAGAACCCTATTTACAACTGAATCAAATAAAGCAAAAGGAAGGTGACCCAATGAGCATTAATCGCCGAGAATTTATAAAAGCTAATGCTATTGCAGCAGCTGCCGCTGTTGCAGGGGTGTCTGTACCGGCAGTAGCCTCAAATTTAATTACCAGCTCTGACATTACAAAACTAAAGTGGGATAAAGCGCCTTGTCGTTTTTGTGGTACTGGCTGTAGCGTTAATGTTGGTGTAATGGATGGAAAAGTTGTTGCTACCCACGGCGATATCAAGTCTCCAGTTAACAAAGGCTTGAATTGTGTAAAAGGTTACTTCTTATCTAAAATCATGTACGGAAAGGACAGACTTACCCAACCTTTATTACGTATGAGCAATGGAAAATATGATAAACAAGGTGAATTCACTCCTATTTCTTGGGAACAAGCGTTTGATGTGATGGCCGAAAAAGCGAAAGAAACATTAAAGAAAAGTGGTCCTGAAGCGGTTGGCATGTTTGGCTCTGGTCAATGGACAGTCCAAGAAGGTTATGCTGCCGTTAAGTTAATGAAAGCGGGTTTTCGTACTAACAACATAGATCCCAACGCACGTCATTGCATGGCTTCTGCTGTTGGCGGGTTCATGCGTACGTTTGGCATCGACGAGCCAATGGGTTGTTACGACGATTTAGAAGCTGCCGATGCTTTTGTATTATGGGGCTCAAATATGGCTGAAATGCATCCTATTTTATGGACGCGTTTAACCGATCGCCGTTTAAGTGCACAACATGTAAGAGTTGCTGTGTTATCAACTTATGAACACAGAAGTTTTGATTTAGCAGATAACGGTATGATCTTCACGCCGCAAACTGATTTAGCTATTTTAAACTTTATCGCCAATTACATCATCGAAACTGATCGCGTAAATAAAGACTTTGTTAGCAAGCACACTAACTTTAGATTAGGTACAACTGATATTGGTTATGGTTTACGTCCTGAAAACCCCTTAGAGGTTAACGCTAAAAACAATGGCAAAAATGCAGGTGACTCAACGCCAATAGATTTTGATGAATATGCAAAATTTGTGAGTACTTATACCGTTGAATATGCATCAAAATTATCAGGTGTACCTGAGCATAAACTTATTGAATTAGCTGAGATGTATGCGGATCCAAAAGTAAAAGTAACCTCTTTCTGGACTATGGGCTTTAACCAACATACTCGTGGTGTTTGGGCAAATAACCTAGTTTATAATATTCACTTATTAACAGGTAAAATTTCAACACCAGGTAATAGCCCGTTTTCATTAACTGGCCAACCCTCTGCTTGTGGTACTGCCCGTGAAGTAGGTACTTTCTCACACCGCTTACCTGCTGATATGGTCGTTACTAATCCTAAGCATCGTGATACTGCAGAGAAAATTTGGGGTGTACCAGCTGGCACAGTACCACCAAAACCTGGTTACCACGCTGTTTTACAAAACCGCATGTTAAAAGACGGAAAGTTAAACTTCTACTGGGTGCAATGTAATAACAATATGCAAGCTGGGGCAAATATTAATGAAGAAATATACCCTGGTTACCGCAACCCTAAAAACTTTATTGTTGTATCTGATCCATACCCAACAGTAACCGCACAAGCAGCTGACTTAATTTTACCTACCGCTATGTGGGTAGAAAAAGAGGGTGTTTATGGTAACGCAGAGCGTCGAACTCAAGCTTGGTATCAAATGGTTGAAGCACCACAGGGCGCCCAATCTGATTTATGGCAATTAGTTGAGTTCTCGAAACGCTTTAAAGTGGAGGATGTTTGGCCTGAAGAGTTAATAGCTAAACAACCTGACCTACGCGGTAAAACGTTATATGACGTACTTTATAAGGATTCTTCTGTTGGTAAATTCCCACTGAGTGAAATTCCAGAAGATCGTTTAAATGATGATGCGCGCGATTTTGGTTTCTACATTCAAAAAGGCTTATTTGAAGAGTACGCCAGCTTTGGTCGCGGTCATGCACACGATTTAGCGCCATACGACAGATACCATAACGAGCGTGGTTTACGTTGGCCTGTAGTCAATGGCGTTGAAACAAAATGGCGCTTTAAAGAAGGTTCAGATCCATATGCTAAACCAGGCAGTGATTGGGACTTTTATGGTCACAAAGATGGCAGAGCGAGAATTTTTGCCCTGCCGTACGAGCCTGCAGCTGAGTCTCCTGATGAAGAATACGACTTATGGTTATCAACAGGTCGAGTGTTAGAGCATTGGCATTCAGGTTCAATGACTCAACGTGTTCCTGAGTTATATAAAGCAATACCAGATGCGCTAGTTTATATGCATCCTGATGACGCTAAAGTCCGTGGTTTACGTCGTGGAGATTTAGTAAAACTCGTTTCTCGTCGTGGTGAAGTACAAACACGTGTAGAAACCAGAGGCCGTAATAAACCACCAATTGGTTTAGTGTTTATGCCTTGGTTTGATGCGAGTCGCTTAGTAAACAAAATAACGTTAGATGCCACGGATCCGTTGTCAAAACAAACGGATTATAAAAAATGTGCTATCAAAATAGTTAAAGTTTAGGAGTTTGACATGAAAAAATTAAATCTAGCAGCAATTGCCAGTTTAGTGATATTTGTTATATCACCATTAACTTATTCTATAAACGCTTTTGCAGCGGATAAAGAAACAGTTAATACGGTTGCGACACTTAGAGATCATACTCCGATTGAATCGCAAAAGGAGCCGAACCCTATTCCTAAAGTGATGAATAAAGATATTAAACAAGGCCGTAATTATCCTATGCAACCACCTGTTATTCCGCATACTACCCGTAGCTACGAAGTAAATAAGAATAACAACAAGTGTTTATCTTGTCATTCACGTCATCGTACTGAAAAATCTCAAGCGCCGATGATAAGTGTTACTCACTATATGGACAGAGATGGCAACTTCTTAGCTGACGTTTCGCCGCGTCGTTATTTTTGTAATCAATGTCATGTGACACAAGTTGATGCTAAACCTCTAGTAGAGAACACTTTCGTTGATATGCACACTTTAATGAGTGTAAAAATTGTTACTGACGAGCATCACTAGGAGCTGACATGAAAAAAATATTTTTAATAGGTTGGCGAACACTTACTAAACCCAGTGGTTATTATAGCCTTGGTGCTTTAGTTATTGGAGGATTTATTGCCGGTATTATTTTCTGGGGTGGCTTTAACACAGCTTTAGAAGTTACCAACACTGAAGCATTTTGTATATCATGCCACGAAATGGAGAATAATGTTTATGAAGAGCTAAAAACCACTATTCATTTTACTAATCGCTCGGGTGTTCGTGCAACGTGTCCTGATTGTCATGTTCCACATAAATGGACCGATAAAATAGCACGTAAAATGCAAGCCTCTAAAGAAGTGTGGGGAACTATTTTTGGAACCATTAATACTCGTGAGAAGTTTTTAGTGCACCGTAAACGTTTAGCACAAAATGAATGGGACAGATTAAAAGCTAATGACTCATTAGAGTGCCGTAACTGCCATAACTTTGATTACATGGATTTTACCGAACAAAGTGAACGCGCTGCTTATCAACATTCTACCGCACTGGCTGCAGGAGAAAAAACCTGTATCGATTGCCATAAGGGAATAGCGCATCACCTACCGGATATGAAAGGTGTTGAAGGTTGGTAACAACATAATTACCGCTATTATTAACAAAACCAGTGCTTGTCACTGGTTTTTTATTTACTCAGCTTTAGTAAATGCCTTATGTCATCACCATCAAACAGCTGTATTGTACAAAATATATAGGCTAGCAGCACATAAAAAGCTCAGTTAAAAATATTTTTGTTACTTTTTGTTATAGCCCATTGAAAATCGCGATTAACTTACCTATGTTATGCAATATACTTTGTAATATTTTAGCGGTTAACAGTAAAAGGTAAAGCTAATGGAAATTGATATTGATGATAACTTTTCAGACGATATAAGTGACGACAGTAGTGATGACTCTAGCATTAGTCGTAGCCCAAAAAGCAACACTTTGACAGAGAAAATGATCCAAGAACAAGCTCAAAAGAATTTATTAGCGCGCAAACGTATTGATGAATTGCAAGAAAGAAAACGTCTAAAAGAGTTACTTGATGACAGCGAAGATTGGTAAGCAGTCATTAAAACTAACTTCTCGAATATAAATAACGTTAGTCTAGTAATCACCTTGCATTAACATCAGTTAAGCATAAAATAACATCTTAGAGCCATTCTCACTTACCTAAACAATTATGACATTATTTGAAAAAATACGATGCCTTTTGACCTTTGGTCAAGGCGTCGCTTTACCTCTTCCTGAGTTATTAGCAGATACAACACCTGAGCAGCTATTCAAACAATGGTTTGATGAGGCAAATCAATCAGGAATATTACTTCCGGAAGCAATGTCTGTAAGTACTTGTTCAGCTGACGGACAACCTAGCTCTCGTATGGTATTACTTAAAAAATTTGATGAGAAAGGTTTTGTATTTTTCACTAACTACTCTAGCCGTAAAAGTCATGAGCTTATCGAAAACAATAAAGTCGCCTTATTATTTCATTGGAATGTTTTACAGCGCCAAGTGCGAATTGAAGGAATCGTCGAAAAAGTCTCAGAACAAGAATCAGCTGATTATTTTCATAGTCGTGATCGAGGCAGTCAGGTTGGCGCATGGGCTTCAAAACAAAGTCAAAAACTTAAACATGATAATGAACTAAAGGAACGTATGAGCCATTATCAAGAGAAGTTCGCACAAGGTGAAGTACCTCATCCTGAGTTTTGGGGGGGGTGGCGCATCAAGCCGCAATATATCGAGTTTTGGCAAGGTAGAGCTAATCGATTACATGACAGAATATGCTTCAATAAACAAGACGAGCAATGGGTACAGCATAAGTTACACCCATAAAAGCCCATTTTATGCACCCTAATAGGTATACACAATCTAAGTTGTTATCAGTGAGCATTATCATGCTTAGGTATCATGCTTAGGTTATTTAAACTTGGATTATATGAGCTCTGGTTATATAAATTCTGGTTATATAAGTTCTGGCTATATAAGTTCTGGCTATATAAGTTCAGATGATTTTAATACTAATTACCTACATAAAAAAAAGCCAATCGAGTAAATTAATTACTCTATTGGCTTTTTTTTTGATTTTATCAATAATGAGCTACTTTGTTGGTGGTGGTATATACGCAGGTTTAACACAACCAGGGCTATTCTTTGCATTATAGTATTTCATTGATACCACAAGGTGCTCTTGTAATTGACTAATACGCGTCTCATTTGATGGGTGAGTTGACATAAATTCTGCAGGTGCTGATTGTCCAGAGCTTGCACTCAATGCCGCCATATTTTGCCAAAGTTTAATGCTAGCTTGAGGCTCAAAACCTGATCGCGCCATTAAGTCTTGTCCTACGATATCAGCTTCACTCTCATGTGAACGACCGTATGGCATGATAACACCATATTGAAGTCCTAAACCTAACCCTGCCATCCACAATTCTTGATTATCAACATTAGCTAGACCAGCAACGGTTGTGGCGGCTGACATACCCATATTTTGTAGTTTACTTGCCGACATACGTTCGTTGGAGTGGTGTTCAATCACGTGCCCCACTTCATGACCAATAATTGCGCCTAATTGATCTTCGTTTTCGGTAACATTTAATATACCTGTATAAACACCAATTTTACCACCAGGTAAAGCAAAAGCATTAACTTGAGCAGAATCAAATACGACAACTTCCCAATCACCTTGATGAACTGATTTATCGACATTTTTAGTAATAGCGCTAGCAACACATTGCACGAAATCATTAGTTGCTTTATCTACACTTATTGGCGTTGTTTTTTTCATTTCTTCAAAGGATGATGCGCCCATTTGATCAAGTTCACTTTCTGAAAATAACATAACCTGTTTTCGCCCAGTACTTGAGCTTGAACAGGCAGTAAGCGCAATTAAGGCGCTAAGCATAATAAAATTAAGTTTCATAACTACTTATATAATCCGTAAATGTATAGTGAAGGTATTTTATGACTATGGCTAAGAATATGCTAGCCATCATCATTAGTTTTTAATGTTAATGGCTATTTTGTAAATTAAGTTAACCACAATATTAATTACTATAATTTGTAGCTATAGATACAAAAACACCGAGCGAGCTCGGTGTTTTTACTTTTGAACATAAATATTAACAATAAGTCTAAGTACCAACTAAAGCTAACAATATACCTGCAGCAACCGCTGAGCCAAGTACACCCGCTACGTTAGGCCCCATAGCGTGCATTAATAAGAAGTTATGTGGGTTCGCTTCTAAACCAACTTTATTGGCAACACGTGCAGCCATAGGAACAGCTGAAACACCTGCAGCACCAATTAATGGATTAATAGGAACCTTAGAGAACTTATTCATTAACTTAGCCATTAATACACCTGAAGCAGTACCAATTGAAAATGCAACAGCGCCTAGACCTAAAATACCAAGGGTTTCTACATTCAAAAAGGCTTCAGAGCTTAGTTTTGAACCAACACCCAAACCTAAGAATATAGTAGTAATGTTGATAAGCTCATTCTGTGCCGTTGAACTTAAGCGATCAACCACGCCAGATTCGCGCATCAAGTTACCTAAACAGAACATACCTACTAAAGGTGTTGCCGATGGTAAAAAGAAAATGGTCATTAATAATACACCCAGCGGGAAAATTATTTTCTCAATTTTCGTTACTGGGCGTAATTGAGCCATTTCAATTTTACGCTCTTTATCCGTCGTTAAAGCGCGCATAATAGGTGGCTGAATAATTGGAACCAATGCCATATATGAGTATGCAGCAACAGCAATAGCCCCTAATAATTCAGGTGCTAATTTTGACGCTAAGAAAATAGCCGTAGGGCCATCAGCACCACCAATAATAGCAATAGCAGACGCATCTTTAAGAGTAAATTCAATTCCTGGAACATAGTTTAAAGCAATGGCGCCAAATAAAGTGGCAAAAATACCAAATTGAGCTGCCGCACCTAATAGTAATGTTTTAGGGTTACCAATCAGTGCGCTAAAGTCAGTCATAGCACCAACACCCATAAAAATTATGAGTGGAAATATGCCGGTATCAATCCCTGCATAATAAATATAATGCAATAAACCGCCTGCTTCTGAGAAACCAGCAACAGGAATATTCGTTAATATTGCACCAAAACCCATAGGCAATAATAACAAAGGCTCAAAATTACGGGCGATAGCTAAGTAGAGTAAACCACAGCCAACGACCATCATAATCACTTGACCTAGCTCAAAATTAGCTAAGCCCGTTGATAACCATAAAGTATATAATGAATCCATTTTAGCCTCTAAGCAAAACTAATTAATGCATCACCAACGGCAACAGAAGCGCCCTCTCTGGTAAACACAGATACTATTTCGCCAGATGTTACAGCGCGAATTTCAGTTTCCATTTTCATTGCTTCCATGATGATCACAACATCACCGGCGTTAACATGATCACCTTCATTAACTAACACTTTAAAAATGTTACCCGCAAGTGGTGCATTTAGCGTTTCACTTGCAGAAATAGAAGCCGATTGCTTAATAGCATCATCACCAGCAGGATGAGTTATAGAGTCAATAGAGCCACCAGGAGCAACAATTACATCATAAACTTTACCGTCAACACTTACCGCGTAATTTTCAGTAGCACCTGAAGTAGTATCTGCCTCAGCTACATTCGATTTTTTATTCGATGAAGTTGGGATTGGTTCAAATGCTGCAGGATTATTACGATTTTCTAAGAATTTCAAGCCAATTTGTGGGAATAACGCATACGTTAATACATCATCGATACTATCATCAGCTAATTCGATATTCTTTTCTTTAGCTAAGGTTTGTAACTCTTCAGACAGTTTATCTACTTCAGGATCTAATAAGTCAGCAGGACGACAAGTAATAACATCATTACCGTCTAATACGCGTGCTTGTAATTCAGCATTAACTGGTGCTGCTGTTGCACCGTACTCGCCTTTTAAAACACCTGCAGTTTCTTTAGTAATTGATTTATAGCGCTCGCCTGTTAATACATTCAATACAGCCTGAGTACCAACAATTTGTGATGTTGGTGTAACTAAAGGAATATAGCCTAAGTCTTTACGTACTTTAGGTATTTCAGTTAATACTTCATCAAATTTATCTGCTGCACCTTGTTCTTTTAATTGGTTTTCCATGTTTGTTAACATGCCGCCAGGAACTTGTGCCGTTAAGATACGAGCATCAACACCTTTTAAGCTACCTTCAAAACCAGCATATTTCTCTCTAACGTCTCTAAAGTAAGCTGCAACTTCGGCCATTTTCTCAACATTTAAGCCTGTTGCTCTAGGAGTACCTTCAACAATAGCGGCAATAGTTTCTGTTGGTGAATGACCGTAAGTCATACTCATTGAAGAAATGGATGTATCAATAACATCAACATCACTATCAATAGCTTTCATTTGTGTTGCTACACTTAAACCTGTAGTTGCATGACAATGTAAAGCAATAGGCAATGCAACTGTTTCTTTGAGACGACCGATTAATTCAGCTGCATCATAAGGCTTTAATAAGCCCGACATATCTTTAATACAAAGCGAATGAGCTCCCATATCTTCAAGTTGCTTAGCCATAGTTAACCAACCTTCAAGAGTGTGAACTGGGCTTTCAGTATAACTTAATGTACCTTGTGCATGAGCACCCACTTTAACAGCAGCTTTAATAGAAGTTTTTAAGTTACGAACATCGTTCATAGCATCAAAAATTCTAAATACATCAATACCGTTGATATGCGCACGTTCAACAAACTTTTCTACAACATCATCAGCATAATGACGATAGCCTAAAATATTTTGACCACGAAATAACATTTGTTGTTTCGTTTTAGGCATGGCTTTTTTAAGCGCTCGAATACGTTCCCATGGATCTTCACCCAAATAACGAATACACGAATCAAACGTTGCACCACCCCAAGACTCTATAGACCAGTAACCAACTTCGTCCAATGTTTCCGCAATAGGTAGCATATCTGCTAAACGGAGTCTTGTGGCTAAAATTGATTGATGACCGTCTCTTAAGACAACCTCAGTGATACCTAATGGCTTACTCATGTTTATGACCTTTTATCTAACTTTTAATAATATGATGGTGAAGAGTTACATGTGTTCCAAGCTTATTTAGCTTGCCCATGTTGAGCGCGATAGCGTTTAACTGCCCCACTAATTGCCGAAACAATCGCGGGAGAAACTTTACCTGCGACTTGGCTGTTACTCTTTTTATTAGTGCGAGAAGACGGCACAACAACAGGGTCTGGAAATTTAATCGCTAACTTTGCTAATACAGTATTAATAAAAATTATTAATATACTTAAAAAGACAAAAACAAAGACCATACCCGCTAACATAAGTGTGCCAGCCTCTAAAAATTGCTGTTGCATATTGTTCATTTTATATTCTCGCTCAAAAATCTAGGTATTAGAACAATTATTCTAATACTATTGTTGTGAATAATTTAATCTTATTTTCAAATAATTTATCGTCGCTTCTAATTTACACAATAATAACAGCATCTACAGAAGTTAACTAATTCAGTATACTTAAAAATTGCATACGTGACGAAAATCGTATATTTAGGAAATTAGGGACATAAATCCTACAACATACCTACATTGGAAATTCATTTAATTCACTATATGTATGCATGAATAGATGGGTAGATAATACAAATATTAACTGACTTCATGCCTATTAGTGACTTTACTTGCTCAATACTCAGCTTTAACTCAGCTTTAACTCAGCTTTATTTTGAAATATTGAACAGCACTTTTGTTATTTTATCACTTCAGCGTGCCTTATAAAAGGGAATTAAATAGATGCTTTATTTTATACGTAGCAAAATGATTAAGTATAAGACATTTATTTAAATACTCTTTGCTTTAACTATTATTGAATAATACCAACTGAATTAAAGAATGAATCAAAACTCAGTTAAGATAAATAGTTAAGTTCAAGGCAAGTAATTGAGTAATACCTGTCTACTGAAATTGAGCGTAACGCAGAAATTGATTATTTAGACCAATTGTAGATGATCGATTTATTATTTCAATTGGTGAAACAAGCTAGTTGGGTATTCTAACAAATATAAATGCCCACATATTTAATTAGATTGATAGTAAGTAAAGTATTTAAAACGAAAAAAGCCCCACCTGTTAAGGTAGGGCTTTCGATGTGGTGGGCGTGGCAGGAGTCGAACCTGCGACCGCCTGGTTCGTAGCCAGGTACTCTATCCAGCTGAGCTACACGCCCACATATTGAAATTTATTATACAGCCTTTCATTGCTGTCTTCTATATTTTAACACTTGAAGAAAGTGGTGGGCGCGGCAGGAGTCGAACCTGCGACCGCCTGGTTCGTAGCCAGGTACTCTATCCAGCTGAGCTACGCGCCCTCATGAACTATGTTTTATATCTTAGTCTAAAGATAGCGAACTTTCGTTCTACACAACCATTATACTTCATAAGAAAAATAATGGCGGAGAGGGAGGGATTCGAACCCTCGATCCGGCTACAAACCGGATACTCCCTTAGCAGGGGAGCGCCTTCGGCCACTCGGCCACCTCTCCAATGGGTGCGAATAATAAAGGTTCCTAAAAATAAGTCAAACAATTTTTATCATTTATTTAGTAAAAATGTTTGTTTGCTGAGAATTCAGGCAATTATGATATTTTTTAAACATAAATGATGATTTTTATTACTTAGGCGCTGGGCGATATGAAATTATCTTACTAAAGCCATACTTAGATTTACT
This sequence comes from Colwellia echini, assembly GCF_002843355.2. Taxonomy (GTDB): domain Bacteria; phylum Pseudomonadota; class Gammaproteobacteria; order Enterobacterales; family Alteromonadaceae; genus Colwellia; species Colwellia echini. The sequence goes on along the minus strand of NZ_PJAI02000007.1, from coordinate 89,669 downwards.
AGAAATATTGATTTTTTATCCGGTAATTTAAGTAAGCACTCTGCTCTGCTTTAAGATTTTTATACTTTCATTAAATTTATTAGCTAGCGATCAGCTTAAAATATATAATTTTTTATCAAGACGTAAATTGCAGACATAAAAAAACACCGACTCAGCGGTGTTTTCTGCTGTTATAAAAACTATAACAGCATTTTCTAAGAGGAAATAATTTACTTAACAATAATTGTTAAGTAATAATTTATTCCGCTTGATTACCTGATACTTCACCATCGCCTTTTTCGGCTTGGATACGCATGTAAATCTCTTCACGATGCACTGATATCTCTTTTGGCGCATTAACACCTATTCTTACCTGATTTCCTTTGACGCCTAATACAGTAACGGTTACTTCGTCACCAATCATTAAAGTTTCACCAACGCGTCGCGTTAATATAAGCATATTTTATTCCTTATCCTTTTAAAGTGAGATCACTAAATAAATATATATATAAGCTAGTAATATATTAAAATTAGTTACTTTTTATTCCATCCACTACAAGTAATAGTCAATTTTCTATAAAAAGTCATTATTTACCTAAAAGCACCATATCCGATGATAGCTTTTGGTAAAGCTGTAATAATCGGCAATAAATACGGTTACCAATTATATTCATTATATCTTAACAAGATTTCCATCTCCTTGAACACCTTTATAACGCACTTAAAGCTTAGTTGCTGTGATCATTAGTAATATATTTGTAATTTTTTGTACAAAACGACAATTTTTGTTGTTCATAATAAAAATACAGATAAAAGTTTAATAACTAAAGAGAACCACAAACAAAAAAGGAAGCTCCCAGAGCTTCCTTTCACTTATTCATTAACTACGGTCGTTAGTTAGCTAAGCTTTTCAGCTAACCACGGAGAGACCGTTGCCAAAGCCGCTGTAATGTTTTCAGGTTGACTACCACCTGCTTGCGCCATATCAGGACGACCGCCACCTTTACCACCAACTTGCTGTGCAACCATGTTGACTAATTCGCCAGCTTTTACACGGCCAACTAGATCTTTAGTTACACCCGCAATTAAACCAACTTTATCATCATTAGCAGTAGCGAGCATGATAACGCCTGATTGCATTTTATTTTTCAATTCATCTACCATTCCACGCAGGGCTTTACTTTCTACGCCACCTAAATCAGCAATCAGCACTTTAATACCATTTATTTCAATGGCGTTGTTTACTAAATCAGAACCCGCTTGCGCAGCAAGTTCTTGTTTAAGCTGTGCAATTTCTTTTTCTAACTGTTTAGTGCGACTTACAAGTTGCTCTACTTTATTACCAGCGTTACTCACATCACTTTTCACTAAAGATGCAATACTTGCTAATGAGGCACTTTGTTGATTAATAAAATTAAGTGCGCCAGTACCTGTAACAGCTTCAATACGACGAACACCTGCAGCAATACCTGATTCAGAGACTATTTTTAATAAACCTATGTCACCAGTTCTATCAACATGAACACCGCCACATAGTTCAATTGAGAAACCACCCAAGGTAACCACGCGAACTTCATCGTCATATTTCTCACCAAAGAGTGCCATAGCACCTTTTTCTTTAGCTTCGTCTATGTACATTGACTGTGTTTCTCTCGCATGATTTCGACGAATTTCATCATTAACCATGGTTTCAACTGTTTGAAGTTCTTTTGCTGTCACAGCTTCAAAATGAGAGAAGTCAAAACGTAATTTATCGGCATCACACAATGAACCTTTCTGCGTTACATGTTCACCTAATACTTTGCGTAATGCAGCATGTAACAAATGGGTTGCTGTATGGTTTTTAGTAATGGCAGATCTACGCTCAACATTAATTTCAGCTTTAACACGTCGGTTTAAACCAATATTTGTATGAGCCGTACCTACATGAGCAAAGGCATTTCCTAGCTTGATGGTATCGTTAACCTCAAAAGTTCCACCATCAAGATGTAAGAAGCCGCTATCACCTACTTGGCCACCTGATTCTGCATAAAATGGCGTATGATCTAATATTACCAAACCTTGCTCACCAGCATTTAATTGCGAAATAGCGGTATGATCTTGGTTATTAAATAACTCAACTACCGTAGCTGAATATGAATCGTTGTCGTACCCTTTAAACTCAGTGGTATGATCTGATTTAAGCTGTTGATTGTAATCAGTACCGAACTGACTAGCTTTTTGGGCACGTTCTCGCTGTTCACCCATTGCAATATCAAAGCCGTCTTGGTCAATTTTCAGGTTACGCTCACGAGCAATATCAGCGGTTAAATCAGCGGGGAAGCCATAAGTATCGTATAACTTAAATACATCATCTCCCTTAATTGTATCGCCTGATAAGTTAGCTAAAATATCTTCAAGTAAAAGCATACCACGGTCTAACGTACGACCAAATTGCTCTTCTTCAATGCGTAATAATTTTTCAATAATAGCTTGTTGTTGCACAAGCTCTGGATACGCCCCCCCCATTTGCTTAATTAACGAAGCTACCAATTTATGGAAGAAGTTACCTTGTGCTTCAAGCTTATGACCGTGACGAATAGCACGACGAATAATACGACGTAGTACATAACCGCGACCTTCATTTGACGGTACGACACCGTCAACAATTAAAAAGCTACATGAACGAATATGATCACTAATTACACGCAGTGATTTATGCTCAAGGTCGGTACAGTTAAGTAATGCAGCAGTATCTTTAATCAGCGCTTGAAAGATATCTATTTCATAATTACTGTGAACATCTTGCATGATTGCTGAAATACGCTCTAGGCCCATTCCTGTATCAATAGATGGATTTGGAAGTGGGTCCATATCACCGTTACTTTGACGGTTAAACTGCATGAATACTATGTTCCAAATTTCAATAAAACGATCACCGTCTTCTTCCGGAGACCCCGGAGGACCGCCCCAAATATGTTCACCGTGATCATAGAAAATTTCAGAACAAGGGCCACAAGGACCAGTATCACCCATAGACCAAAAGTTATCAGACTCAAATTTTTTGCCGCCTGGCTTATCGCCAATGCGAATTATTTTTTCTGCAGGAACACCAATCTCATCTTTCCAGTAGGCGTAAGCTTCTTCATCAGTATCATAAATAGTTACTAATAATTTTTCTTTTGGTAAACCTAAAACTGTCGTTAAAAATTCCCAAGCATAACTAATAGCTTTTTCTTTGAAGTAATCACCAAAGCTAAAGTTACCCATCATTTCAAAAAAGGTATGATGACGCGCTGTATAGCCAACATTCTCTAAATCGTTATGTTTACCACCAGCTCTAACACAACGTTGTGCTGAAGTTGCTCGTGTGTAACTACGATGCTCAGCACCTAAAAATACATCTTTAAAAGGCACCATGCCTGCATTGGTAAACAATAACGTTGCATCGTTTCCTGGAACAAGTGAGCTACTTTTAACAATTTGATGTTGTTTGGTGGCAAAAAAATCTAAAAATGCTTGACGGACTTCGGACGTACTTTTAATCATGAGATACTCTACAAATCTGTTTGTTACTATTTAGGTACAAGTCTTGGTTTAGTCAATCACTGCGTTAAACTCGTCTAATGAGACACCGCAAGATTGTAAAAAACGAATATTGGTTTATCTTTTTTCAATACTATTTTGCTTGGCTTTATTATTTTTAAAATGTTCGAAATAATGACTTAAGCTATCGTCTACAATGATATCGGCAGACTCTTTTTTCACAAAGGGTTTATTATACGCAAGCTAGCCTTGAAGATACCAATCAATTTCACAACTTTCGTGCAAATTCTGTATGATTGTTAAGCTAACGCCTTTTGTCTTGAGGTAATTGACAATAAAATGTAACTATAAAGTAGTTTTTATCTCTTGATTTAACTTGTTTTAACATAATCGATAACCGCTCAACTTGAAGATGCTTGCTTGAGGTTTTAACGAGAGGAGTTATCTTAAATGATCATTAATCTAGGGTAAATTCAAACTGTTGATGTGATTGTGGTCTTTCACCTAAACCAATATGAACGCCTAATAATCTTACAGCTTTGCCCTCGCCTCTTGCTAAACCTTCTTGCAGCAACGTTTGAAAGATAGAATCATCAAACTGATGAAATTTAAATTCTTTAGTGGTTTGATGAAAGTCTTTAAATTTTACTTTGATACCAAGCTTACTGATTTCTCTGGTTGATAAATATTTTTTAGCTCGTGACTTTAACTCAGGTATTAAGTTGTTATTCATATAGTCACTTAACTCTTCTAGATTATTAATATCATCAGCAAAAGTTCTTTCAACACCAACCGATTTGCGGATGCGTTTAGTTACTATAGCTCTATCGTCATCGCCATTACATTTGTACCATAACGAACGTCCTAATTTACCAAATTGTCTAATTAAGCTTGCTTCATCCAATGCTTTAATATCACGGCCAAATTCCAAGCCACTTTCCAGTAATTTTTTACACATTACTTTACCAACCCCAGGAATTTTACTTAGCGGCATTGTATCGATAAACCCGCTGACTTGTTGTGGGGTAATCACATATTGACCATTCGGTTTGTTTAGGTCTGAAGCAATTTTGGCGAGAAACTTAATAGGGGCTATGCCAGCAGAAGCGGTTAATTGTAATTCATTAGCAATAGCCAAGCGAATATCTTCTGCGATGAGAGTTGCAGAGCCATTGAATAACGGACAAGCGGTAACATCTAGGTAAGCTTCATCTAAAGAAAGTGGCTCAATAATTGACGTATAACGACTAAATATTTCACGAATTTTAGCTGATACTTCTTGATATACGGTCATGCGACCATTAACAATTTTAAGTTCAGGACAAAGCAGTTTTGCTCTTGCTGCAGGCATTGCAGAGCGCACACCAAACTCACGCGCTAAATAATTACAGGTGCATAAAACACTTCGGGGCCCATCGCCGCCAACTGCGATGGGAATATCTCGATATTCTGGAAAGTCACGCATTTCAACTGAAGCATAGAAAGCATCCATATCTACATGAATTATTTTTCTTTGCTCAGTTTTTTGCTCTAGTATTTGGTTAGATATTTGACTAGATATTTGCTTAGGTCTTTCGTTAGACATCGTGACTTACCACTAAACTGTATATAAAAACAGTATACTATTTTTATATAAGTAAGCAAGTAAGTTGCTTTTAATTTTTCAGCTGCGCGACTAGCCAATAACTAGCTAGATAAAGTAGGTGCAAGCAAGTTGAGCATAGTATCAATATGATCATCACGATCATTTAACGCTGCAATATAATGATATTGCTCACCGCCAGCTTCAATAAATACTTCTTTATTTTCGTGAATTAACTCTTCAAGCGTCTCTAAACAATCAGCACTAAAAGCGGGGCTCATAATAGCTATATTTTTTATACCTTGGGCTGGCAATTGTTCAAGGGTTACATCGGTATAGGGCTTTAACCATTCAGCTTTACCAAAGCGAGATTGAAAGGTCATGATAATTTCATCATCAGTAAACGCTAAACTATTTTTTTCGTCACTCTCACCATCAAGCGATAAACCATTCGTCAATAACTCCTGCTTAAGCAAGTTGGTGGTTGTTTGACAAAAATCATAATAAGGATCGCCCCAAGCACGAAATAACTCGGGCATTCCATGATACGACAGCACCAAACGCTCAGGTTTACCGTGCAAAGCTACATGCTCTTTAACTGTATTTGCTAGGGCTTGAATATAATGCGGATTATTATGGTAGGTATTTAAAAAATGTAATGCTGGGATATAACGCCATTTTTGTAATTCTTTACTTACCGCATCGAAAGTAGAGGCAGTTGTTGGTCCAGCGTATTGTGGATACAAAGGTAGCACTACAAGTTTATCAACACCTTGTTGTTGAAACTTTTGCAAAACACTAGAAATAGATGGATTACCATAACGCATGGCAAAATCTACAATGACTTGGTCGCCATATTGAGATTTAATTTCGTTGGCAAGTTTTTCTTTTTGTGCTGCCGTTATGCTAATTAATGGCGCGCCATCTTCTTGCCAAACTGTTTGATATAACTTGGCTGATTTAGCAGGTCTAATACGAAGAATAATGCCATGTAGAATAACCAGCCAAATTAAACGGGGTATTTCAACCACACGTCTGTCAGATAAAAACTCTCGTAAATAACGACGTACAGCGCCTGTTGTTGGCTCATCAGGTGAACCTAAGTTAGTAATTAGTACTGCAGTTTTAACGCCACTAGCCGTAAAATCAGCCTTATCACTTTGCTTATCATCGGCGCTATTATTTAAGCTATTATTTAAGCTATTACCTTGAATATTAGTGGTACCACTACGAGCACTAAAACGAGATTTCATTTGGTTGTTTCTTCTTGTTATGACTTAGTGAATTTTAATACGTTACTCAGCTAAGAAAGATCAACTTAGCTGAGTTTTATGCGCAAGTATTTTATGTTCAAGTATTTTATATTCAAGTAAAGGGTTAGTAACTTACCCTACTCAACAAAACTATCTACAACGAGTTCAAGTGTTTCATTACTATTAACGTCAATATTTAACGCTTCAGCTTTAAAGTCACCGGGCTTAATACCAACCCCGCCGCTCATTGAAACAACAGCATAAACATGTGCTTGTTCAACACTACCTAACGTACTGGCAGGGTTCATAGCTTGGCTATTATTTAAGACAATAGTTGCTGGTAAGTCACTGGCTTTCATTTTAACTGCGGCTAATGGCATACGTTGCCCATTAGTCGGTACCGCATAAATAAACACAACACGATCAGCGCCTTGTGCCAATTTATTTGTCACTTCATCAGATAAACTCACGCTTATTTTTAATTGAGGCCCTTTATCTTCCTCAGTTACTTCTGTTGATGCGTTGTTTCCGGCGCTGTTTTGAGCGTTACTATTAACACTTGCTGTTGCATTATTATTTTCACCTGAAAGGCGGTTGTTTGCTTCTGCTACGGCTTCGGTTAACGCTTCAATATTTACTCCCTGATTGTTTGAATCAATAACTCGTTGCCAATAAACAATCGCTTGCTGATAATTTTGCGAAATAAAATTATGCATACCCAATAAGATATTCGTTGAAGGATCGTTAATATCTAACACTAACGCTCTATCAATATAATTTTGTACTTCGGCGTTAATTTGTTGATTATTTTTATAGTAAAGCGCTTGTGCAATAGCACCTAATAAATCAGCGTGCTCTCCTTCAAGTTTTATCACTTGACCAAAAGCGGTAATACCACGGTCAAAAGCTCCCATAGCAACATAAGTTTGACCTAAGTTATACCAAGCTTCAGTATCATCAGGGTTAGCTTCAATATGCTTTTTCAGTTTTTCAATATGCGCCATAGCTTGCTTTTCACGCTCTGCAAGCATCTGCTCCTGCGACATGGCTTGTTGTTGTCCATGTCCCTCAGGTAACTCAGTAATCAGTTTATAACTACCTTGTTTGTTATAAAGAAAAACAGAAAAAACTATAATAAATACACTTAAGCCTAAAGGCCAAAATGGTGAGTAGGCTTTGGCTACACTTGTAGCGCTATCATTTTCAATTTTTCCACTGCTTTCAATATCTTGTAATAAGGTACTATTAAGTTCGCTTAGTAAGTACTGGTAGTTTTCTTCATCAATTCCACCTTCACTAAAATCCTTTTCGATTTCTTTTTTATGTTCATGATATAAACGAATATTGGTTTCATCACGTACACTATCAACCGCTTTAACTACATGTGCTTTCTGTTTAAAGAAAGGTCGCCAAACAATTAATAATAATAAAATTAAAAATATTAGGCTGATTACTAAAAATTCCATAATGCTATCTACTTTTTATAATGAGTCATGTAAAAATAATGCGACTAGGCGTTATTTATCATTGACTAAGCTATTTAGCTTGTCTTGTTGCTCGGTTGTTAGTTCTAATTGTTTCTTATCAATGGGTTTACGGCGAACAATAACAATAACCACAATAATACCTAACAAAATAAGAACCGCAGGTCCAAACCATAAAACATACGTAAGCGCTGAAACCCGGGGACGATATAAAACAAATTCACCATAACGGTCGACCATAAAATTAACAATCTCACTATCAGCTTTCCCTTGCTGCAGTAACTCGTATAACTCTTTACGTAAGTCTTTTGCAATGGGCGAGTTAGAGTCAGCTAAGTTTTGGTTTTGACACTTAGGACAACGTAATTCTTTGGTAAGCGCTTGAAAACGGATTTTTGTTACTTCATCACGAAACTCATAGGTATCAACAGGGCTTGCTTCAACCTGAGTTACACTTAGGGTAAATAATAATCCCACTGATAGTAATAATGTGTAGATTACGCGCATGTTATTTCCCCTGCTTTTTTTCTTCAATAAGTTGTGCAATTAGCGGTTCAAATTCACTTTGCCAAACACGGGTATCAATTGCCCCAGCAAAGCGTTTACGAATAATACCATTATGATCAATTACAAAGGTTTCTGGTGCGCCATAAACGCCAAGATCTAGTCCTAAAGTACCTTCTTCATCAAAGATAGAAAATACATAAGGGTCTTCATAGTGTTGTAACCATTGTTGTGCTGCAACGCGATCATCTTTATAGTTCAAGCCATACAATTTAACTTGCGGATCTTTTGCAATATCCACCAAGTAAGGGTGTTCATATTTACAAGTTGGACACCAAGTAGCCCAAACATTTATCAATACAATATCACCGACAATATCGGCCTGAGTTACTTTAACACCATTATTTTTTAATGTGGCTAGCTCAAAAGCAGGTAAGGTTTTACCAACGAGTGCCGATGGCATATCTTGTGGATTAAGTGATAAACCACGATATAACACAACACCTAAAGCGAGCACTAAAATTAAAGGCAAAAATCGAATGAGTTTATTCATTATTGAACCTTGCATCGTTATACTCCTGCCACTTTTTCATTTTTTTGTTTGTTAGCTTTAGCGCTATTATCATCAACGGTATCTTTAGTTGAGGTAGCTGAGGCAAGCACAGCGGGGTTTCTGCGGCGATAACGCTTATCTAAAATAGAAAACAATGCCCCTAACGCCATAAAGATAGCCCCTAACCAAACCCAACGAATGAACGGTTTATAATGCACTCTCACCGCCCAAGCACCACCGGGTAGCGGATCACCCAAAGCAACATATACATCACGGAATAAACCTGGATCTATACCAGCTTCTGTCATGCCCATCGTTTGTACTCTATAAGTACGGCGCTCTGGTTTAAGTGTGGATACAAAGTCGCTCTCATTTTCACCTGTTACTTTATAAATATTAATTTGACCTTGTTCAGCACTGTAATTTGGTCCTTCAACATTTTTAACACCGTTAAACTCAATTTCATATCCTGAAATAATTACTTTTTCATTAAGCTCCATTTTTACATTAGTTTCACTTTCATACATTGAAACCATGGTGACACCAACAATAGTGATGGCAATACCGGCATGAGCCGTTGCCATACCTAAATGACTAATGGTTAATTTACCCGTTAATTTTAATTGGTTTCTCACTTCTTTAATAACAACAAAGAAAACCCATGTTGCTAAGGTAATACCCATAGCCACTAAAATATTAAATTCACCACCATAAATCACAGGAAACAATAAACCAAAAGCAATGCTAAATACTGATGAAGAGAATAACTGCTTACGTAACTCACCTTTTTTCGCTTTTTTCCAACGAATTAAAGGCCCTATACCCATGATGATAAATAAAATACTCATGATAGGTACAAATACCGCATTAAAATACGGCGGTCCTACAGATATTTTGCCATAACCTAAAGCATCAACTAATAACGGATATAACGTACCTAAAAGTACGGTAACTGTGGCAACCACTAAAATAACGTTACACAGTAATAAAGCCGTTTCACGAGAGTAAAACGCAAAGCGAGAAAAACTGGCAACTGTACTTGCTCTAAAGGCATAAAGTGTTAATGAGCCGCCTACCGCAATGGCCAAAATAACGAGTATAAAAATACCGCGAGAAGGATCAGCTGCAAATGAATGAACAGAAGTAATAACCCCTGAGCGCACTAAAAACGTACCTAACAAACTTAAGCCGAAAGCAAATATAGCCAGTAAAATAGTCCAGTTTCTAAAAGTGCCACGCTTTTCTGTTACCGCTAATGAATGAATAAGTGCAGTACCGACAAGCCAAGGCATAAAGGATGCGTTTTCAACCGGGTCCCAGAACCACCAACCGCCCCAACCAAGTTCGTAATAAGCCCACCAGCTACCTAGCGCGATACCAACGGTTAAAAACATCCAAGCGCCTAATGTCCACGGACGAGACCAACGCGCCCAAGCAGCATCCATTTTACCTACCATCAAAGCTGCAACAGCAAAAGCAAAGGCAACTGCAAAGCCTACATAACCAAGGTATAACAAGGGTGGATGAATAATTAAACCAACATCTTGTAATAGCGGGTTTAAATCTCGACCTTCCATCGGCACATTTGGCCATAAACGTTCAAATGGGTTAGAGGTAAGTAAAGTGAAAGCAATAAAGCCAATAGACACCATACCCATAACAGCAAGCACACGAGCAATAAACTCTTCTTCTATGGCATCAGAAAAACGAGCAACAGCTGCTGTCCATGCTGTTAAAGCAAAAACCCACAGCAATAACGAGCCTTCGTGTCCGCCCCATACCGCACTTATTTTAAAGTAATAAGGTAAATGCGTATTTGAATGGCTAGCAATATACTTAATAGAAAAGTCATCAATAACAAAACTATAAGCCAATACAATAAAGCTGATAGCGGTAAAGAAAAACATACCGTAAGTAAGTGGTTTAGCGTAACCAATAAGCTTTTTTAAAGAACTATTTTGCGAGCTATATACACCGATTAACGGCACGACACTCAAACAAAAAGAAAAAGCTAAGGCGATTATCAAGGCTAGGTGGCCTAGCTCAGGAACTAGCGCCGGCATTTGTGTTGCTACCATGTCTGGTATCATTGGTTTCTCCGCTCTACTTCAATAAAACAATTATTTAAATTATTTTTACTTAGGGTCAGTTGATCTTTTAGGGGGTAAAATTTACCGCGTCATACTAACATTTTATTTCACAAAATATTAATGTAAATTAGCCGTTTGAGTTGTTTCAGAATGTTACAACTTTATTAAGCTATGGTAATATTGGCTATGTTAGTATATTAACCGAAATAGTTATACGATCCATATCAATAGTTGCCAGACAAACTTACGATATAACTTAATACTAATTCAGTTTGTTACTGACTCAGTACCAAATAAAATTAGCATCAATAAAACGAGAATAAGTAAAAACATTGCCTAAACCAACCTCAACTCCGCTTATTAGCGCGGTAAAACTCACTTGTATTCGAGAAGAGCGCTTATTATTTGATGAGTTGTCACTTGATATTCATCCCGGTGACATAGTACAAGTTGAAGGCCCCAATGGCTCAGGTAAAACCAGCTTATTACGTATTCTTTCAGGGTTATCTCAACCTTATGACGGTATAGTTAACTTCAAAAACCAAAAAATTAATCGTTGCAGAGAAGAGTTTCAACAAAACTTACTTTATTTGGGTCATTTAGCTGGAGTTAAAGGCGAAATGACCGCGGAAGAAAATCTAAAGTTTAATCTGGCTTTACACGGCTCTTGCGATAACAATTCGTCAGTTATCGATTCAGCAACAAAAAATGAACAAAATACGCTAGCTTATTTAGCTAAAGTAAACCTTTCTGGGTTTGAAGATAGTTTAGCGTCGCATCTAAGCGCGGGGCAACATAGGCGTATTGCATTATCACGCTTATATCAAAGTAATGCACCTATTTGGATTTTAGATGAGCCATTTACCGCAATAGATAAACAAGGTGTTGCTAGTTTAGAAGCACTATTTACTGGGCATGCTCAGCGCGGTGGTTGTGTTATTTTAACCACACATCAAGATTTAATCAGCATTAACCCCGATCAAATCAAAAAAATCACCTTAGATTATAGTTATGCTTAGATTGTGCTGAAGATTATTTAATAAAGTACTAGATAATAAATGTGCAAGTCACACAAGCAAAAACATTACAGCAACGCACTAAGCGTATGCAGAGAAAATAACCAAATGACTTTAAAAGCGCAGTCACAGCAAATGACTGAACAGCCAATAGATAAGGCAAATACAGATCGCGTAAAGCAGCTATCATACCGACGTGCATTTATGTTGGTATTAAAGCGAGATTTAACTATTGCTATGCGCCACAAAGACGACATTATTAATCCGTTATTATTCTTCGTGATCATCATTACTTTATTTCCACTGGGAATAGGACCTGAAGCGCAAACATTAAGCCGTATTGCTCCTGGCATTATTTGGGTAGCGGCCTTATTAGCAACACTGTTGTCACTTGACCGTTTATTTAAATCTGATCACCTTGATGGCTCATTAGAGCAAATGTTACTGAGCCCTCACCCTATATTTGTCCTGGTGCTGGCTAAAATATTCGCACATTGGTTAATTACCGGTTTACCTTTAATTTTAATTGCACCATTGTTAGCAGTATTGCTGCATTTAGATGAAAACAGTTATACCGCATTATTACTTACCTTGTTGCTCGGTACACCTGTATTAAGTTTACTGGGCGCCGTAGGTGTAGCCTTAACGGTAGGTATTAAAAAAGGTGGAGTTTTACTTAGTTTACTGGTTTTACCGCTATACATTCCGGTATTAATTTTTGCCACTAGCGCGATAGATACTGCAGCGCTTGGCTTACCTTACAGCGGCCAACTTGCTATAATCGCCGCCTTATTCTTTGGATCGTTAACACTGGCCCCTTTTGCTGTTGGGGCCGCGATAAAAGTGAGTACTAACTAAATGTGGAAATTTTTACACCCTTACGCAAACCCTGAAACAACTTATCACTTCACCAATAAGTTGTTACCTTGGTTAACTGCTTTAGCAGCATTGTTTTTGAGTATAGGTTTAGTGTGGGCATTATTATTTGCCCCTGCTGATTATCAACAAGGTGATAGTTTTCGTATTTTCTATGTGCATGTTCCCGCCGCGTCTTTATCTATGGGAATTTATGTTTCCATGGCTATTGCAGCACTTTGCAGTTTAGTTTGGCAGTTAAAATTAGCTGATGCCTCTGCTGCAGCTATGGCGCCTGTTGGTGCCGCTTTTACGGCAATAGCTTTAATTACTGGTGCCGCTTGGGGAAAACCTATGTGGGGCACTTGGTGGATTTGGGATGCACGCTTAACTTCTGAGCTTATATTACTGTTTTTATATTTAGGTGTGATAGCTTTACATAACGCCTTTGAAGATAAAAACTTAGCCGGTAAAGCCGCGGGAATATTGACCCTTGTTGGCGTTATTAATATTCCAATTATTAAATATTCGGTAGATTGGTGGAATACACTTCATCAAGGCTCTACGGTGAGTAAATTAGGCAAGCCGTCTATGTCTCTTGATATGTTATGGCCATTCATTTTTTGTTTCATTGGTTTTGCTTTGCTTGCTGGTGTAATCATTTGTTTGCGTTTTCGTAATGAAATTTTAGCCCGTAATAGCATTCGTCCTTGGGTGCGTCAGTTAGTAGAAAAACAGTTAGCGTAATTTATATTACATAGAAAATAACTAATTTAAGTAATTGGAGAGCACCAATGCAATTTAATAGTTTTAGCGATTTTATCAATATGGGCAGTTATGGCTTTTATGTCTGGCTATCATACGGCGCTGCCGCAGTAATACTGACTTTTTTATTGATCAAATCTAAATCAGGTCATTTGCACACCATGAAACAAATAGCAAAACGTAAACACCGTGAAGATAAGTTACGTGAAGCCAGAGAGCTACGCAAAAAGCAAAGCCACAATAAGGCTGAAACTAGCACTGAGCAATCAAGTACTCAAACAAGTACTGTGACAAGCACCCCAACAAATAAAGCATTAAATGAGGTAACCGAATAATGAACCCACGCCGCAAAAAACGTTTAGCAATTGTCGCCACTATTCTTATTGGTTTAGGCGTTGTTTCTGGATTTGTTTTATATGCTTTGAGTCAAAATATTGATTTATTTTTTACGCCATCAGAAATCACCCAAGGTAAAAAAGATACGGGTTTAAAACCAAGTATTGGTCAGCGTATCCGTATTGGTGGTTTAGTTGTACCAGGCTCGGTAAAACGTGACCCTGAAAGCTTAAAAGTATCATTTAAGCTCAGTGACATGACCATGCCAATAGTATTTAACGATAGTGATCCTATGGTTACCGTTTATTACGAAGGAATACTGCCTGATTTATTTCGTGAGGGCCAAGGTATAGTTGCTAATGGAACACTAACCGAACATCCGCCAACTGGGTTAAGCATAGAAGCAAGTGAAGTACTGGCTAAACATGATGAAAATTATATGCCTGCTGAATTAGCTGAAGCGGCAGGTCAAAAGCATGAAAAAGCAGGTTACAGTGCTAAACAATTAGAGAATAAGTAATTAGTTAATTGATTAAGTTAATGAGTAGCATTAAAAGTGCGAAAATAAAAAAGGTGACTATTAAGTCACCTTTTTTATTTTCTAATTCTTTTTATTTAACCTTAGATCGAGTTAATTATGAGGCTTTTAATTAATGCCAGTACTGAGCAACCAACTTATCGCCAACACTGTTAATGACATCAATTTCACCTGCACATACTGCAACGATAGTTTTACCACGCTTAAATTCTTGTGGAATGATCATATCGCCGTAGTCATTGAGGTTAAAACTTTGAGTTTTTCGGTAAAGTGCTAAGTCATTATCACAACAATAGATAATAGTAACTTTCCTTTTAGCTTGTTCCATAACTAATTCCTTTTAAAGTCCATTTGTCTGTTTAACTAGTTAACCTGTTAATCACTTCTTCCCTTTCCATAAAGTGGTCAGACCTAACTATGTAGCTAATATAATATGGTTCAACCAGTGCGTCAATGCCTGGTTATACCAATCGGATTAATTAGGTGATCAATTTTTAATGAGGATAAATCTTCAAGAGCAAGGCGCTTGATTGACCAATAGCTGGCTATTGGGATTGAAAGCAACGATGTTATTGGATATTTAGGCCATTTTAAAAGATCACTTAATTAGTTGGATTGGTATTATCCAGTAACTCTGTTTTAAACGTAAAACCACAAAAAACCATAAAGACCAACAAAAAACATAACCAGTTGATTTAAATGTTTTTTATGGTAATAAAAATGCACTTCCTCGTTAAAAGTGAAGTGCATTATTTATCTGTCGTTTTAAATAATTGAAATTATTTAAAAAATCTTAGCTTAAATTACTTCCAAGTTTTCATTTTACAGCCTTTAACCGCGTAAAATAAAATAAACAAATAACAAGGTAACATAACAATATAACCACTTTGTAAGTCTACCGCTTGCCCACTAGTACCACTTGCTAAACTCCAGAATAATGGACCAAAAGCGCCACCTGAAATCCCCATAACTAATAGTGCTGAGCCAACACTGGTAAGTTTACCAACACCCGATAATGCTAATGGAAATACTGCAGGCCATACAATCGCGTTAGCCAAACCTAAGAAAGCAATAAGGATTAAAGTATCTGGTAACTGTGCGCCACCTAGAATAAATGAAAGTGAATTAGCAATAGCAAATGAATTATTATCACCTAAGAAAACACCTAAGCTTAATAGCAAACCAAGTACTGCTGAAACCATAAGGGCTTTTTGTTGAGAGATGAAACGCGGGATAAGGGTAATACCTAAGATGTAACCGATAACCATACAACCCATAGTATACGAGGTCATAACACTGTAGTTTTCAACACCTAACGATAATGCAAATGCACCAATTGTGTCGCCAGCAATAACTTCTACTGCAACATATAAAAATAAAGCAACAACACCCAGTGCTAAGTTAGGATGAGCTAATGCTGCTTTAAGTTGGCCTTTGCTTTCGCTTGCCCCTTCTTCGGCTTCGCTGGCTAACTCTGGTAATGGTGATTTTTTAACAGCAAAACCTAAAATACCAATGAATAAAGCCATACCTAAATAAGGAAGGATTAGTTTATCAGCCATAGCGTCAATTTGTGTTTGGTTTAATTCAGTACCAACGGTGTCGCTAAAACCACTTAATATAAGTGCAGTGAAAACAATTGGCGCTACAACACCCGCTCCTTTGTTTAATATACCCATGATTGAAATACGTGCTGCAGCAGACTCTTCAGGCCCAATGCGAACAACATAAGGGTTCACCGCGGTTTGTAATAACGTTTGCCCTGTGCCCATAACTAACTGAGCCAATAAAAATAATGGAAATATTTGGGTTTTAGCCGCAGGAATAAAAAGCAAACCCGCAACCATCATGGTGCCCATACCAAGCGCCATACCATTTTTGTAACCTACTTTACGTATAATTGCCGCCGAAGGTAATGCGGTAAAAGTCACCGCAATATAAAATGAGAATAAGATCAGTGAGGCTTGAAATGGTGTTAGTTGCAATATTTGTTGCAAGTACGGCATTAACGAGCCATTTAACCAAGTAGCGAAACCTAGAATAAAAAATAACCCTGCGACAATCACCATAGGCAGTGCATTACTGGGTGTTTTCACTTGTGTTGTTTCTTGTGATATTGTCATTTGCATAACCTCATAGTCGTTTTAGCATTGTTATAATTTTAGTTTATGTGTTTTGTGTATATATCTTGGCTTTCTATTTAGACGCGCTGATATACAGAGTATTGGTATTTATAATGAATATTGACAGAACATCTATTTCAACACTCACGTTAAAAATAAGTATTAAACCCGCTTACCTGAAATCCATGTTTCCTGTACTGATAAATCATCATTTAAGACAACCATATCTGCTTGCATACCTAGCGTTAGGTCGCCTCTAACTAGTGATTCATTTTGATACAAATATTGGGCGGGGTATAAACTTGCCATACGTATTGCTTCACCTAACTCAATACCTAACGCTTGGTGAGTATTTTTTACTGCACTAGCCATATCTAACGAAGAACCTGCAAGTTCACCTGTTGTAGAAGTTAATCTACCATTATCAACGGTAACAACACGATCATATAAAGCGAACTGAGTTTGATCACTGCCTACAGGAGGCATTGCATCTGTCACTAAAAATATTTTGCCTTTCGGTTTCGCTTGTATAGCAAGTTGACAGCTTGCATAGTCAACATGAAAGCCATCGACTATTAATCCACAACTTGTTTGATTGTTTAATAATGCAGCACCAACAACACCCGGCTCACGGCCTTGTAATGGTGACATGGCATTAAATAGGTGAGTAAAGCCACTTGCACCTGCATCTATAGACTTTTGTGCGGTTTTAAAGTCCGCGTTAGTGTGGCCTAAACAAACTTTTATGCCTAAATCGACCATACGCTTAACATCTATTGGACTTACATTTTCTGGTGCTAAGGTAATAATTACCTGACCAATATCTTGGCGGGAAAGTACTTGCCACTCGGCATCAGAAATAGGACGTATAAAATCAGCACAATGCGTCCCCTTTTTCTCAACGGATAAATGTGGACCTTCAAAATGAATACCGACAATACCAGGCACTTTTTCAATAATAGCTTGCGCAATAGCGTCAGCCGCTTGTTGCATTACTTCAACTTTATCGGTAATTAATGTTGGCATCATCGCTGTAGTGCCAAATTTAGCATGTGCGGCCATGATAATTTTTAAATTATCAACCGATGGCGAGTCATTAAATAATGCACCACCACCTCCGTTTATTTGTAAATCAATATAACCTGGAACCACAAGACCTTTAACAGCAACATCAACATTACTGGTATCTTGGTCGATAGCGGTAATTTTACCATCAACTAAAGTTAACACTTGTTCTTCTGAAAAATTATACCCATCAAAAAGTCGTTGGGCATGAAAACGTAATTGTGTCATGAGATATCCTAGATTATAAATTACAGATGGTTATACCAATCCAACTAATTAAGTGATCTTTTAAAATGGCCTAAATATCCAATAACATCGTTGCTTTCAATCCCAATAGCCAGCTATTGCTCAATTAAGCGCTTTGTTCTTGAAGAATTTATCCTCATTAAAAATTGATCATTTAATGAATCCGATTGGTATTATTAATGGCAACCAGATACTTCGATAAATAAATTAGTGGGTAAATGTAGACGAATTAAATATAGTACGTTAGTAAATGATATTGCTAGATAAAAATTGTTACCGTACAACCAGTTCATAAAACAATCGCAAACATTAAATTATTAAACGTTAGCGATATTAATGAGTAAACACCACTTTAAATTATGCTGATTGCTGCACAACTTGCTTTGACTGTTGCGCCCTTGCATAAATCACAGAACCAACTTCTGGTGGATTTAAAGGCAATTCAAGATTTATTTGAATATCAGTCGCTAGCCACTGCTTTAATACTGGTGTTAAACCACCTAACATCGAAATAGGTAAGTGGTTATCAGCGGTTAAAGTACGTACCATTTTATTAAGGTATTCAGCTCCTTCATGAAGAATAGCTAAAGCGACTTTATCACCTAAGTTGGCAGCATCAAACACGATATGTGATTGCTGCGCAAAGAATGTTGCCTTCTGTCCGGCAACAACTTCAACCAAATCAGTATCATTTTTACAATTAAGTTTAGTTAACAAGGCCGCTGACATTGATGTTGGTTCAATAAGGCCATCAAGCGATACTAAAACTTGCTTAACTGCTTGTAAGCCAAACCATGCTCCACTGCCTTTATCGCCATGAGGAAAGCCATGCGCGCCTACAATTCGATATTGTTCATTATCACAAGAAAAGCCACAAGAGCCTGTGCCACTAATGATAACAGCACCATCGCCGCCATCATGCGCACCTAAACAGGCAATAAGTAAATCTGTCGCTAAGTGCATATTTTTAAAAGGATGTTTCCATGCCGCCATTTGATCGTACAATACTGGAATATTAACACCCGCTAAACCAACCCCCGCAACTAACTCGCTCAACTTCATATGAGCTAGTCCTGCATCTTCAAGTGCGAGCATTGCTGATTCCGTAATAGAATTAGTGGCTTGTTCGAAACCATGCAGAGGATTACCTGGGCCTGAAATTCCTGTACCAAGTATTTCATTCTTTTGATTCATAACAATGGCTTTACATTTACTGCCGCCACCATCAATACCTAAGAATAAATCATTGTTTTTGTTGTTACTTGTCAGCATTTCGACCTCGTATTAACTGCCGTATATTATTGTTTATATTTTTATACTACTTAAAAATGACAGCGTTGTCATTTGTTTTTTTGAATAAATTTATCATCTTTGAATTTAATTGCTTAATAACATCTACTTACAGGCATGTAACTAACTGATTAAAATAAAATAACCAGTTAGTTACAGATAGATTAAGTAAGATAAATTAGTCTAAAATTCACTTATCTTGCTTCTGTTTTACTTTGTCTTATTTAACTTTCTTTTGCATAAATTGTTAATTAGTTAACTGCGGTTATACGACCTGCTCTCAATCGATCGGTACTACGACTTCTAACGTTTACTGCACCAGAAACCGCGACAGGTTCTAGGTACGTTTGCCAAATTCCATTATTAATTTGATATTCGATGATTAAACCTGGGAAGGCTATATTGGCGTATAACTTACCTTCTTTGATAACAGCACCTACGGTAGGTAAACGATAGTCAACTTGCGCAATTTCTAATTTTGGGAACTCTTTATGACCAAGAGTATTGGCAAATACAGACCATTGTTTATCGCGCTCAGCTTCTAATGCTTTTGTAAAAACTTCAGTATCTTGCGAGTATTTAGCACCTTCATAGTTATAAGGTACTGCCCAATCGGCAAGATGCCACGCACGCTCTGCTAGTGCTAATAAACGCGGATAAACTTTATGCTCAACCATGTCATCAGTACGAACATTCTCGCTCCATAGTTGCCCTTGAATTCCCACGAATTTTTGGCCTTGCTTTAACGGTGTTTTTGTATCATCGGTAGCGTAAGCATTATCTTCTCTGTCTAACCAAAACTCAGCATGAACCGGTAAGTTGTCAGGCATGAACTGGAATACTTTTTCGGTATTTGTATGACGTGACGCCCAGTAGAAACCATGCTCTTTTGGATCAGCTTCATGTGGAAAATCAAAATATAAAACATCTGGGCTAGAAATAACCACTTCCCAGTCTCTGTTTGCAAGCTCGTGAACTTTGTCGTGGCCGCCATAAAACAAAGTATCCCATGCGTTAGCCTGTACAACCTCTGGCATCTTTTCTACCCGGGTATGTGACATCCCGTCACTCCACCCTGCAGTTTCAATATCAAGGTCAGATAAAATACCTGAAACACGCTCTATAAAGTAAGCACCAAGCTCGCTCATTTTGGTAACACCTTGATCGTTATTGGCAACAAAGGCTTTACAAGCTGGAGACTCTAACCAAGCACCTGCGGTTTCATCTGCACCAATATGATAACGAGTAAGCGGTTGTCCTGCGTCAGCATGGATTTTTTTAACTTGCGTCATTACTTCAATAACAAAGTCGTAAGACGACTCTAAACACGCGTTAATTGTGTTGTCATTGTAAAATTGTACTGACGAATATTCAGTAGTATCGTCAAAGTCTTCGAGTAAAAACTGCTTAGCTTTCTCTTCTTCTTCGAGTGCCTGGTATTTTTTGTAACGAGCCGTCATCGCTTTAATTGACGAACGAGAGTGACCTGGCATATCAAGCGATGGGATAACTTGAATATGACGCGCGGTGGCAGCTTTTAATATTTCTTGATAATCACTAACTGTGTAATAACCATTTACACTAGAATTTCTATCAACTCCAGCACCTAACTGCGGCATTAGACATTCAGTTTCGCTCATATCAAAACAGCGCTGTGAGCTTATATCAGTTAACTCTGGCAAACTTGGTATTTCTAGACGCCAGCCTTCATCTTCGCCAAGGTGTAGATGTAATTTATTTAATTTGTAGGCTGCCATTTGATCAAGCAAGCTTAAAATAAACTCTTTTGAATGAAAGTTACGAGCAACGTCAACCAACATACCGCGAAATGCGTAATGTGGCTCATCTTCAACTGTCATCATAGGCAGTTTTGGCACGCCCACAGTAACTAAACTCGCTAATGATTGTAAACCGTTAAACACTCCATTTGCATCAGAGCCAACAATAGTGATGGCCTTTTCGCCAACGGTTAAGTGGTAACTGCCAGAAACTTGCTGTGCTTGATCAGATGTTTTATTAGGCAATACTTTGGCAATACTTAAACGAACAGGTAAACCTGCGTTGTTTTGAGTAACACCCAAAGTGGCTAAATGACTTAGCGCTGCATCAACATCGGCGAGTTTAACATTACCCAATGACACAGCAATGCCATTATTAATGCTAACAAAACGGTCGTATTCATCAATAATTACTGATTTTGGTGTTGGAATAATAGCTTGAGCAACCGCCATTTTATTCTCAACTAAAACAGCATTTCTTTCATACAAGGCTTCACTGCTGAGCCATTGAGTATTATCAGTAGCGTTACGTTTAAACTGAGTTTCAAAATCAGTAAAGGTTTCAACATGTGGCACTACTTCTAGGCCTGTTTCTTTATCTATATAAGGAACTGTACTTTCGATGACTCGGGCAGTTAAATTTGGCGCGGTAACAATATAGTTTGGCAAAGCATCTGATTCAGCTAAAGACCAGAACATAGCGCGGAAGTTTAATGTCTTTGATTCGCCTTCAGCAAAGCCTGAAAATGAATCTTTCAAACTAATTTGATGCAGATCACCATTAATATGTTTTACGCTAAATTCATCACTTTCAAAGGATTGAATTGGCGCTATTTGACTGAAATAAATGGTCCAATCTTTGGCCGCTATTTCTTTTTTAGCGGTAAAGGTTAATTGCACTTCAAAACAAGCACCATAAGCAATTTTACTATCACATTTATCAGTAGGTACATTGGTAACAACGCGATAATTAACCACTAAGTTTTTAGCTATGTTATCTACATCATGCTGCGCTACTGGGAATATAGCCTGTAATTTAATTTTTTCACCGGTATCCACTGCTGGCTCAGGATATTTTTCACATCCCACTAACGAGAGACTAGCCGCAATGGTCAGCGCTACAATCTTTTTATTCATAATTTTTGTGTACATAGTAAAAGGCCTTTTGCTTAATATATTTCTATATGATTTTTTATATGACTGTGTATTTGTTCACACCATTAATTTATACGTTTAAAAGCGGCGTGTTTTTCATAATTAATTAGTAACTGCGTTTTTCAAGATAGTTGACGCAGTATGTTGGTTACTTTTTAATTTTTTTCATGGCTGCTTTTAATCCCATCAACCACTCTTTGTGGTTTAATAAATGCTGGTCTGCTTGTGTTACGAGCTTATCGTTGTTGTTCAATACTGTACGGCTTTGCTCTATTTCAATGTTTGATAATACTGTCTTTCTAGTTTTAAATTTCATACCGTATAAAACATAAAGAAAATTTTTCTCGTCAAACAAATCAAATCGACTAAAGAAGTCAGATTGCTGTGGAGAATTGAGAGCAAATTTCTGTAAACGCTCTTTCAGTTCACTTGATAAATGTTTTTCGTCTTGGTTTTCAACCCAAAAATCAGAATCTGTGCGGTCAGATAAAAAGTAATGTAACTTGATAAAATCTACGGTTCTTTCCCATGCGTAGGTCACCGTTTTATTATAATAAGGTGCGATTGAGGTAAAATCGTCGGAATCTTTTGGAAAGTTTTTCGCTAATAATTCAATTGAAAAATCAGAAAGTAATATTGATGTTGCCTCTAAAGGCTCAAGAAAACCTTGTGCTAAACCTAAAGGAACACAGTTGTTACACCAAAATTGTTTTCTATACCCCACTTCCATCGGCAGTTTTTTAGGAGATAATTCGCTTTCCTTTATACCTAAATATTCGGCATATAAGGTTAACGCTTGAGCTTCATCCATGTGTTTGCTTGAATAAACAAAACCTGTACCTCGTCTTGTTGTTAACGGTATATCCCAAATCCAGCCCGCTTTATGTGCAGTTGCTGTGGTATAAGGGTTTATATTTTCGTTATCGTCAAGCGGCATTTGCTGTACAAGTGCGGTATCAACTAATAACTCTTTTGCTTTGCTTTCAAACGGCACATTTAAGCCATCACCAATAAGTACAGCTGAAAAGCCACTACAATCTATATAAAAATCAAACGCTAGGTCTGTATTTTCAGTAGTTGTAAGATGACTAATATTACCGTCGTCTGATTTTCTTATACCGGTGACTGTGGCAAATTGATGTTTAATATTGAATCTTTTCTTTGCATTATCGGCAAGTAAATCTGCAAATTTTGCGGCATTAAAATGGTAAGCGTAAGCTAATTCGCCTTCATACTCACCTGAATTTCGCATTTTAGGCGCTAAGCCAAGTTCGGCAATTCTTGCTTGAATCCCGATATCATCAAAAGATCGATTTCCGCCATGAGTATTCCAATAAGGAGTTACATTAAAGCCACTTGGATAAGGATCGTCAAAACTATGATAATAGTGGTTTTCTCCATGCTCTGCAGAATCTAACCAGTTTACAAATTTAATTCCTTGTTTGAAAGTTGCATCACAGCTTGTAAGTAATTCTGCCTCTGAAATACCAAAACGTTTTAAACCTTTCATAATATAAGGCACGGTACCTTCACCAACACCAATGGTGGGTACATCTTTTGATTCAATAACGGTAATTTCTATTTCAGGATCAGCACTGAGCTCTACACCAAGGTGATTAGCCGCTAACCAACCTGAAGTTCCAGCCCCAACAATAGCAATGCGTTTGATTTTCATATGCTTCTCCTATGTTACGTAATCTTGATCATGTTTAAGTATTTTTTAATTATATATTTCAGCAACATAACTGATGCTTTGTAATTTCAGCTAGCATTAAGCCATTATATTATCTGAGTTAGGTTACTTGAACGCTGCATAATATTAGTTAATTTGTTAACAAGTTAGGTTCCATTTAATTAATTCAGCTTTAACACAATAATAATCATTTATTGTAGATAAAAAAAAACCCAGCCAAAACTGGGTTTTTTAATTATTTTACCTATTTACGTGAGTACTTAAAAACTATAAGTAGCGCCTAAACTGTAAACAGTTTCGCCATTAAATGACCAAGTTGGGTAACCATCTTGTAGTGCAGGTTTAACTTCTGTACCAACTGCAGCTGCGCCATATTGAATGTCGTCTTCGCCAAGTGCGTTAACAACTTCGAAACTGAAAAGAAGGCTTTCTGTCGCGTTCCAACCAAGTGTTAGGTCTAACGTACCAAAGTCATCATGCATACGGTTACCATAGTACTTACCGTATTCACGAACCATGTACTCTGAACGCCAGTTATAGGCTGCACGAGCTGAGAACTCATCATTTTCCCAGTAACCAACAAGGTTAGTCATATGTTCAGATGCTTGAGTAAAGCGTGCAATTCCATCAGTATATACTTCAGAAGGAGCGTCATCATTTGCGTAAGTGTAGTTAACATTTACACCAAAGCCGTTATCCCATGCTTGGTTAAGCTGTAATTCAATACCATTAATTTTACCGCCACCAGCGTTTTCGTAGCTGCTTGTGTTCCAGCTATCAGCCGGAGGAACAAGGTCGGTATTAATAGTGCCAATTGGTACACCGATTTGAGGCTCAGTGCCTACAATGAAATCTTCAATAGATTTAGTGAAAATTGTTGCGGCTAGTAAGTTACCGTCGCCGTAGTAGTATTCAATACCTAAATCAAACTGGGTTGATTTCATTGGTTTTAAGTCAGGGTTACCGTAAGTAATATCTTCATTACCTGAACGGTCATCTGGGAAACCAGAAAGACTAGATAAGAACAAGTTATCGTAACCTGGGCGAGTAATCGCTTGACCTGCTGCGAAACGTAACATTACATTATGAGATAAGTCATAAGCGATGTTGAAGCTAGGTAGGAAATCATCGTAGCCACCGGTTTCACTTACAATATTTTGGCTCCAACCAGCATTTGTCGCTAATGCGTCTGCAGGAGAACCATCAATGTCATGACCAGAAGAAGTTACGTCTGTTTTAATGTAACGAACACCAAAGTTACCACGGTACTTGTCACCTGAGAATTTGAACATACCGTATAATGAGAAGTTTTCTTCTTCAATTAAACCGTAACCTGGGCGGCTATAAACAAATTCGTCAACTAAAGACAATGTGCCATTAATCATCGCATCAAGGTTACCTTTAGGTACAGTATAACCTGCTTCACCAATTTGCATCGTTCCGCTATATAAATCAACGCTATTGAATTCGTTTGGCAGTGACGTATCATAAACTGCATTATATTGTTCTCTTTCAAATTTATGATCGGTATAACGAACACCTGCTTCAAAGTTAGTTAATATACCCATATCTAAATTGAAATCAAAATCAAATTGTACATAAGATTCTTCGTCTGAGTTAGGTCCTTGTACACCTGTCCATTGAGAAGTTCCTACTGTTGTATCAAGTTGGTCAACTGTGAAGCTCATATCAGCGCCATCAATTTTAATTTCTTTACCTGTAGCGTCAACTTGACCATCCCACTTAACTTGGCCAAAATTATCACCCCACCAACCGTAACCAAAGTTTGCACTCATTTGAGTACCACCTTTAGCGCTAGTGTTACCTACAATACCAGTTACACTAAAGTCATCACCTGTATAAGTACCGCTTAATTCAAAGGTATCAGAACTCATTTCACCTTTACGTGCCCAGTTTTGGAAGAACACATCTGTTGGTGCGCTTGCAAGCGTATTACTTATTACACAAACACCTGCATCATTAAATTGTTCACACGCTGAAGGGTTAGTTGTATTACCAGGGCCCGCTGTACCGTCAGCTGGACTACCTACCCAGTTAGTATCGGTTTGAATGTACATGTTAGCGCCAATACTGTCGCCGCCTAAATCAAGCGACAATGCATGAAAACTAAACTCTAGGTTATCAGTAGGACGATATTGAATGGTTGCGTCAAGTGCTGTACGTTCTTGGTTTTGTTGAAAGCCAGAAGGTTGGATTGACGAACGGCCGCCCCAATCTAAATCTGATTCGGTACCACGACGTAAATATTCACGGTCAATATAAGCACCAGAAACTAAAATACCAAAAGTTTCATCATCATTTTTCCAGCTGTATAAACCAGATACTTCAGGGTTTGCTGTTTCGCTGATTGAACCATATTCACCTTTAACTGAGATATAAGATCTATGCGCATCTAAATCTAACGGTTTAAGGGTTTTAACAATAACTGTACCACCGATACCACCTTCAACTAAATTAGCTTGAGTCGTTTTATAAACGTCAATACCGCCAATTAAGTCTGATGGAAGCATTGAATAGTTGAATGAACGGTCAAGGTTACCTTGATCCCACCAACCAGTAGCTGAAACGTTTTGGCCATTTAGGGTAGTCAATGTCATCACTGGGTCAGTACCACGAATAGATACCGAGTTGCCTTGACCAAATTCACGACCTACTGTAACACCCGGAATACGAGCAAGTGCCTGGGCAACATCTGAATCTGGAAATTGGCCTACATCTTCAGAGCTTACACCATCAACGATGGCATCTGAAAAGCGTTTAGCATTTACACTAGCTCGGTTAGAACCAGCCATGCCTGTTACTTGGATAGTTTCAACATCTTTATCCGTTAATGTAGCAGCCGCTTCTTCAGCAGCTAACGCAAGTGATGAGGTACTTGCTAAGATTACTGCAATTGAGCTCGCTAGTACGCCTCTTTTGAATGTTTTAGTTTTCACAAACTTCCCCTTGATATGTTTTTTGATTTTGTTTGAATACTTAATATTCAAACTTATAGTAATAATTTTTATTTATTTCAGTGTAGTCACAATTTAGTGACTAAACTGGCCCTTTTATGACAGCGTTGTCATTACCGGATGACAGCGTTGTCATGAAGTTAACTAAACCTTACCCCTTATTTTATCGTTTGACCAGAATAAAATAGAAAAAAACATAAAAAACATACATAAAAAGTCATAACAAATTGATTTTAAAGGGTTTAAATATTTATATTTTTTTGTGTTAATTTGTTATTTGTCGAACTTATTAGCTGTTTAAGTTCAAAATAAAACCACAAACTTAGAATTATACTTTTTATTTAATAACATTAGGTAAAAATATTGAACTTAATTAGTTATAAAATTCATGATTTTTATATTGAACAAAGGTGCAAAAAAAAGGTAACAACAGCATTAACTGTTGTTACCTTAAATTGAATAATAACCTACAAAGTGATTTTTTTTAGTTTACGATTAAAATACGTTTAATTAATCGTCCCCTAATGGCAAAAATAGGTTCTTTTTACTTAAAGACAAAATTACTTAGCCGCTTGATAAAACTTCAATAAGCTTGCCGTTGAACAGTCATGTTGCTCTGAAATATCATTCGTCTCTAACTCTTTTTGAATCTCTGCAGCAAGTCCTTTACCAAGCTCAACTCCCCACTGATCGAAAGAACATATTTGTAAGAGAATACCTTGCACAAATATTTTGTGTTCATAAGCTGCAATTAAACTACCTAAGTTTTTCGGGTCAATACGCTTAAGTAATATAGTATTGGTAGGACGATTACCCTTGTGTACTTTATGAGGGGCTATTTTATCAATATCTTCAGCGTTAAGGCCTCTGAACTTTAAATCAGCACGCACTTGCTCTTCATTAACACCAGCCATTAATGCTTGTGTTTGAGCAAAGAAGTTTGACATTAAAGTTTCATGATGACCTTTTACAGGCGTAACACTCTTTACTGAACCAATAAAGTCAGCAGGTACTACATTATTACTTTGATGTAAATATTGGTAAAAAGCATGTTGACCATTAATGCCTAACTCGCCCCAAATGGAAGGAACTGTTGCATAATCAACTTCATCACCTTCCCAACTTACCGACTTACCATTACTTTCCATTTCAGCTTGTTGTAAATAAGCGGTCAACATATGTAAGGTTTGATCATAAGGTAAAATTGCTTGCGACTGAGAACCTAAGAAAGTGGTATTCCAGACACTGAGCATTGCTAGCACTACAGGGAAATTATCTTTTAATGGTGCGGTTTTAAAGTGTTCATCCATATCGTTGGCGCCACTTAATAACTCTTTAAACTTGTCAAAACCAAGATCGAGTGCAATAGCAAGACCAATTGCTGACCAAAGCGAGAAACGACCACCAACCCAATCCCACATATCAAAGATATTTTCTTCTTCAATACCAAAACTCATTGCTTTTTCTTTGTTCGCTGTTACAGCAACAAAATGTTTGGCAACCGCTTTCTCATCAAACGATGAGCTAGTTAACCAATTAATAGCAGTACGCGCATTAGTCATGGTTTCAGTTGTAGTGAAAGTTTTACTCGAAACAATGAAAAGTACTTTTTCAGGGTCGAGAGGACGGAGCTCTTCTGCGATTTGCGCGCCATCAACGTTAGAAACATAATGAACGTTTACGCTACCATCGCTATAGTGTTTTAATGCTTCGGTAACCATTTGTGGGCCAAGGTTTGAGCCACCTACACCAATATTAACAATGTCAGTAATACGTTTGCCAGAATAACCTAACCAATGTCCTTGACGAACTTTATCAACAAAAACTTCCATTTCTGCTAATTGGTTTTGTACTTCTTCAGTGACATTTACACCATCAACCATCAAAGGCTCTAAACTTTGACGACGTAAAGCGGTATGCAAAACTGCACGATCTTCAGTTTTATTGATTTTTTCACCCGCGAACATTTTAGTTCGCCAATCGCATACTTCCGTTTCTTCCGCTAACGCTAATAAAGCGGTCATGGTTTCACTATCGATTAAGTTTTTAGAGTAATCAAGTAGCATATTAGGCAATTCAATAGAGAATTTATTGAAGCGTTCGCTGTCTTGGGCAAACAGGGTATTCATGTGTTGAGATTTTTTATCTTGGGCAAGTTGTTGAAGTTTTTTCCAGCTTGCTAATGTTTGACGGGATGACATACTAATTCCTAGAAGGTGGTGTAGTAACAATTCTTCGATTTATCATAATGTTAAATTGAGTATTAGCTCCATTTAATTATTATGACATGTAAAAATATTGTGATACCGTATAAAAAAATGACAGCGCTGTCAATATTTTATATACTATATAGTAATGTAAATGTATCAATATTACTACCATCAGGTATGCTATTAATCAAAGTCAAACTAATACATACATTTGATACTTAATAATAAAATCAAGGTTACCGATAAATGAAAGCAACTATTAATGACGTAGCAAAGCAAGCAGGCGTTTCCATCAAAACAGTTTCTCGAGTGATGAACAATGAAGCATCTGTACGTCAATCAACCCGCGACAAAGTACAAGAAGTTGTAGCGCAACTTAACTACAAGCCTAATTTGGCAGCTCGTAACCTTGCCGGTACTAAGTCTTATTCTGTAGCTTATATTTATGATAATCCAAATGCTTATTATATTATTGATATGCAAAAGGGTATTTTATCCGCCTGTAAAAAACAGGGTTTTGAACTACTTATTCATCCTTGTGATTCAAAAGATAAAGATATTACCGAAGAGGTAATTAATATGATTAAGCAATCTCGTATTGCAGGGTTAGTACTTACCCCGCCTTTGTCTGAAATGCCTGACTTCGTAAAAGCATTATTAGATCTTGACGTAAAAATTGTGCGTATTATGTCAGGTGATGTTGCGCCAGATGATTTATGCCCTTGCGTGATGGTAAATGATAGAGAAGCGGCCCAAACAATTACCCAACACCTTATCGATTTAGGTCATACAGATATTGCTTTTATTGCCGGTGATGCGCACCATATGTCGACCATAGAGCGCTATAAAGGTTATAGAATAGCATTAAAAGAAAGTAATATTGCTTTTGATGAATCACTGCTTATTGAAGGTGAATATTCATTTGATTCTGGTGTTAGCGGCGCAAAACAGCTTATGAAACCGAAAGGTAAAGGCACTCGCCCTACCGCTATTTTCTCTTGTAACGATGAAATTGCCGCTGGTGCATTATTTGCAGCGAGATTAATGGGGGTTTCGATTCCGGATAAGCTGTCGATAGTTGGCTTCGAAAACAGTCCATTCTCTCGTCAAACTTGGCCAAAATTGACAACAGCGGATCAACCTAACAACCAAATTGCTGAAGATGCAACGAATCTGCTTTTAGGTTTAGTTCGTAAACAGAAGAACCTTGTTACAGTGAGTCAATATGTACCCAAACTTATTGTTAGAGATTCAAGTGCTACGCCAATAGATAACAAAACAGCCGTCGTTTAATACTCTGACTGATAACTCGCTGGTGATTTTATTTACAGTATTAGTGTTGGATGAGTTTGAAATGAATGAGTTAAAAAGATTTACTTTACTTCAAGGAATTACTTAATATTGAATGAGTCTTCTATTTTTTTGATTTTATCTAAATGATTGAGATGAGCTTTTCTTGCCGCAAAAACAAAGATACTCACAACAACAATAATTGAAATAATCAGTAGGCTATTTTCTTGGGTTAGTGCATATGTGAGCCAATCCATGGTCTATTTTCCTTTTTGTTAATCCTTTAAAACTGGTAAACCAGTTAGGTAGTCTATTTATAACTTAGCTTCACATCTTGTGTCAACTTTTTTAACACTACCATTAACAATTTAATAACAAGATAACAGTAAAAAAATAAAATATTTATTACTGTTTGGCAAGTTTTAGGTTATAAATAAATTGGAATAACCTTGGTTAGGCTTTAGATAACAACTAGATTATTCTTCGAAATAAGTGCCCCAACCATCATAGTCAACACCGCATTTTTTTGCTAATTCAAACATTTCTTGTGTTTCTTTTTTAATCACATCTACGTCTAACATTTGCTCTGTTACGATATCAAACGCAAATACTTTATCGCCATTTTCTAATTCTGCTTCTTCAGGCTCTTCAATTTCAAGACCTAACTTAAACGCAGCAATTGCCGACTTTTCTAATAAGTTAAAATCACTACTCGCAAAGTGGTGTTCTATCGTATGATACACTTCTTCATTGGTACCATCCTCAAGCAACTCGGTTACTAGCATATCTGTATGGTCAAACCATTGTTGTAATTCTTCATCAATCATAATTTGTTCCTGTTTTATTGCAATTTACTGTCAACTACCTCAGTTATAATATGTAGAGTTATAAATTGCTCTGGCTCCGTTAACATGAAGCTCTTAAAAATTATGTCGAGTATACAGAAAAAGTAACTAAGCTCAATGTTGTTTAAAGAATAGTTGGCTAATATTTAATTAATTTTCAAGTATTATTTAAACGAGTATGTGATGAGTAATTATTTTTATACTAACTAACTGCTGCTCTTTCGAGATTACCTTTACAGCAACATGTTTTATAATTAGGGAAAATGAAAAAAGCGAAAGGAATAAACCTTTCGCCTCATATTAGGATTAAACATGCGAGTAGTTAAGCGCTAATGTGATTAAACATGTAGCCTTGACCCCAAACCGTTTCTATTTGGTTATCTTTCATCCCGGCCATGGTCAATTTTTCGCGTAATTGTGACATTCTGACATCAAGAGTTCGCTCAACCCCGTTATAAGTTCGTCTTAATAGAGTGCTATATAATTCGTCGCGAGATAAAATATTACCTTGATGTTCAACGAGTGATTTCAATAAATTAAACTCAAATGTGGTTAATTTAACACCTTCACCATTGATAAAGCACTTTTGTGATTTAGGCTGTAAACATACATCCCCCATAGTCAAGCTAGCTAAATCTACTTGGTTAATAACAGGGTTTTGGCGACGTAACAACCCTTCAATACGCATCATTAAAATTCGGCTGTCCATTGGCTTTACTAGGTAATCATCAGCACC
Organism: Colwellia echini; assembly: GCF_002843355.2. GTDB lineage: Bacteria > Pseudomonadota > Gammaproteobacteria > Enterobacterales > Alteromonadaceae > Colwellia > Colwellia echini. The sequence goes on along the minus strand of NZ_PJAI02000007.1, from coordinate 57,783 downwards.
AAGTTTTAAAGCAGAAAATTGCTCTTGTTCACTATTGTTATCTGATACGATAAAAAGTATACCATCATACAAATGGCGAATATTACGAATTACCGATAGGCTTTCACTACCAGAAAAGCCTACATCTAAGACAATCATGTCAGGTCTATGTTCATCTAAATACTTTACTAAATCAGCTTTAAGCGAGTTACCCGCACATATTTTTGTAGTTTGATATGCCGTTTTATTATCATTAACTAGAAAAGCTTGACTGAGGTAACGATCATCTTCAATTAGTAATAATTTTTGCTTTAACTTTTCACTATTTTTAGCTTCAACTGTTGACGTATTTTGAACAAGATTTAAGCTTGATCCCATGACAGACTCCTTAATTTTACATAAGTTTAAAACGAGTACTGAACAAGTTTTAAACAACTTTATTTTGATAATAAAATTATAAAATCAAAGTAACTAAGAGACTGTAAGGTGTTGTTATGAAAGTGTAACAAGTTGCAATCAAAGTAAAACAAAGCTCAACAACAACACTAAGCCATTGATTTATTGAAAAATAACAAATTTTCTTGTTTGATATCTAATCGAACCTTTTGCTTTAAATTAAGAATATTGTCGCTGTATAAACTTAATTTAGTAAAGGCTAAATGACTAGCTTGAGTAGGGGGATCTGTGGGTAATGTATCTAAGCTTTGCAAGTGATAATGATAACCTTGCTCTGTCATACTAATGTACTCAACTTGTGCATTTGCAATTATGTTTTCAGCTAAATCAGTAGTGAGAATAAGTTGTGAAGGTTTAACCAATAAGTAGGTTAACGCTTGCTGAGCCGCTGCTGACTCAGAGGCTAGTTCAAATTCACCCAGTAAGCTTGTCGCAAGTATAGTGTTAAGTGAGGTTGTAACAGCACAAGGAAGCCAACTGCCAAGTTGCAAAAAATCAGCTACTTGATAACTGTTTGGCTGCTGACAAACAATACTTGGCTGATCAAATTGTAATAACTGACCTTGAGACATTACTGCCATTTTGTCAGCAAAGGTAAACACTTCATCTTTGTTATGAGTAACAAATATAGCTGTTGTTTTAAATTCTTTTAATAATAATCTTATTTCGACCATCAATTCATTTCTAAGGCGCGCATCAATATTAGAAAATGGCTCATCGAGTAATAATAACTTAGGTTTTGGCGCAAGCGCCCTAGCAATTGCCACACGTTGTTGTTGCCCACCAGAAAGTTGGTGGATATAACTATCACGGTAATCAGTAAGTTTTAATATGTGAAGTAACTGATCAATTTGTTGTGTTTGCTTAGCTTTACTAAGCTTAGCAATCCCAAAAGCAATATTCTCTTTGACTGTAAGGTGAGGAAATAGAGCATAGTCTTGAAAAATCATTCCAACTTGACGCTGCTCTGCCGGTAAGTTGATCTCGTCTTTATTGTTGGCTAGCTTACTATTGAGTATACGCCCATCAAGCGTGATCGTGCCTTCATTGACTTTAACAAAACCAGCAATAGTGTTAAGCAAGGTTGTTTTACCGCAGCCACTTGCACCAACGAGTCCTAAAATATCTCCTTCATTAAGACGTAGATCTAAACTTGATAAAATCACTTTGTCCTGTAGTTTTATTGATAATTTTTCGATAGTGAGCAAGATAGAAGTATCGTCTTGCGTTGAAGTGACTAACGAGGTCATATTTTTTTCTCACTTTTATTCAGCATTACAATTGGCAGCAAACCAAACAATACGATAAGAATAGCGCCCAATGCGCCTTGTTCTAACATTTCATCTGAAATCAGCTGATAAATTTTGCTACTTAAAGTTTCAAAGTTGAATGGCCTTAGTATTAACACCGCAGGTAGTTCTTTCATCGCTTCAACAAACACTAATAGCCAGGCCATGACAATGGCGGGCTTTAACAGGGGTAAATGTACTTTAATTAAGCTTCTATTTAGTTTAGCCCCTAATGTAGCAGGAGCGTAATCAAGTGAATGTGGAATTTGTTTAATACCACTGATAATAGTGCCATTAGCAATGGCAGAAAAGCGCACTACTAACGCAAAAACAACGGCAAAAATGGTGCCTGACAATAGTAAGCCAGGCGGAGTAAAACCTAGAAATTCTGCGCTATCATTAAGCCAGTGATCAAGCGGTCCTAATGTTGATAACATAGCCATTGCCAATACCGTGCCCGGTATTGCATAACCAAAACCCGAAATTTGTTGGGGGATTTTGGCGTATTTGTCGCTGTGTAAACGTTGATATAAACCTAAAATTAAAGCGATAAACACAGCAATGGTTGCAGCGATAACTGACATTTTTAGTGAGTTAATACCAATTGATAACAACCCGGTCAATTGCTCTACATCACTATATTCTAACGCCATATTAATGAGTAAAGCTAACGGTAATAAGAAACCTGATACAACCAAACTCCAACAAAAGAGGCTAGCCATAATCTGCTGACTTAATGATAACTGAATTAACTCCTTATTTAAGTTAGGTCTATTACTTTGATGACGTAAACCTGCCCTACTCCGCTGCTCTGCAAGTACAGCAAAAAGTATTAATAACATCAATATACTGGCTAACGCATTTGCTGCGCCAATATCACCATAACCAAGCCAAGTATCATAAATGACTGTGGTTAAGGTATTTACTGCAAAATATTGTACGGTAGCAAAATCAGCTAAGGTTTCCATTAAAACTAAGCTTGCAGCTACGGCAATAGCTGGCCTTGCTAAGGGTAAAGCGATTTTAAAAAAACTTTTTTTAGCTGATAATCCCAACAATCTACTAGCGCGAAATAGATTTTCATCTTGTTGTTCAAAAGCGCCGCGGCTAAGCATATAAATATAAGGAAATAGCACTAACGCTAGCATTACAGACGCACCAGGTAATGTTCGAATATCAAAAAACCAATAGTCTGCAGGCGAGTTCCAAGTAAAAGTAGAACGTAACATTCTTTGTACAGGGCCTGCATAATCAAATAAATCAGTATAAAGGTAGGCAACTAAATAGGCAGGCATTGCCATGGGCAAAAGCAGCAACCAACGTAGTTGTTGTTTAAAAAAAACATTTGTCTGGGTGATAATAGCCGCACTAATAACACCAAAAAAAAGTGCTAATAAAACAACCAACAAACCGAGCCATAAGGTGTTTACAAGATAGGTTGGCAATACAGTTTGCCATAGATGAGAAAACAATTGAGTAGAGGCACTGATGCCACCCACAAGCATAACTAGCACGGGTATAATAAGACCCAATGCTAGTGTATAACTAATAAACGTCCATGGTTTACTTTTATATAGGGCTATCACAATATTGCCGCTGTAATATCATGCCTATTGATGAGCATACTTCTATATATCATATATGTAATGAACGTAACCCTTTACTGCGATTTATTATAAATCAAACTGGGCTTGATCAATCAATTTCAGGGCTGTTTTACGGTTTTCAGCAATCGCTTCTAACGGTAAATCATCCGCTTTAAACTCGCCCCAAGATGCAACCAACTCAGAGGCTTCTACATCAGCTCGAACCGGATATTCCATATTAGTTTCAGCATAAAGTTGTTGTGCAGGTTTAGACACTAAAAATTCCATTAACATCTGTGCATTTTTACTATTTGGTGCATATTTAGCCATGGCAACACCTGATATGTTAATGTGCGCGCCACGATTCTTTTGATTAGGGAAGTTTATATAAACTGCATCAGCCCATACTTTTTGCTTTTCGTCTTTTAGCATATTACCAAAATAATAACTATTACCTAATGAGATATCACACAAGTTTTGATGAATAGCTTGAACTTGACCACGATCACTGCCTTGTGGTTTACGTGCTAAGTTTGCTTTAAATTTTTTCAGCCAATCTAGCGTGTATTCTTCACCATGCTCGCTGATCATAGCGGAAACTAATGCAACATTATAAGGATGTTTGCCACTTCGCGTACATATTCGATCTTTGTATTTAGGGTCAGCTAAGTCTTCATAGTTTATATCTATTTCACCAAGGCGTTTAGCAGAATAAATATTACGAACGCGCGTTGTTAATGCAAACCAAGTATTGTCTTGTGCATGGTATTGCTTTGGAATAGCAGCATTTAAAACTTCAGAATTAACCACTTGCACGAGATCTTTATCGCGTAATTCAACTAAACGACTTATGTCTGTAGTAAGTAATATATCTGCGGGGCTATATTTCCCCTCACGTTCTAGACGTTCGGCCATACCATTTTTAGCAAAAACCACGTTTACTTTAACACCTGTTTGTTCAGTGAACTTAGTAAACAGTGGTTCAACAAGAAAAGGTTGTCGATATGAGTAAACATTTACTTCTTCAGCAGCACTTACGTTAAAGCTACTAACTAAAAACAATGAAAGGAATGTACTATAAAATATTTTTTTTAACATAAAATTTGTCTCAATAAAACTTTTGCTTAAATTGTACAATGACCACTTTTACTGTCAATATTTTTGAGAATAATTCTCATTAACAAGTTAGGTTACACAAACATGGGATGAGAATACTACTTTATTAACTAACCTGATCTCGGGACAATGACATTGTAAATGTATGACAATATCAATTATTTGTACTTGGGCATCTACAATCGCTTTAGTTATTCGTCGTTCAAGGCGAGAAAGCGAAACCAATAACGAGTTATTGGGAGTTTTCTTAACGAAGAAATACGGATAAATAAGGTTGTTGTAGCACTTTGCTTATCCCGAACTCAGGTTAACTAGTTAGAGCTTGGCGCATTACTAAGAATAAAAGTGTAAGCTTCATCTGATAAACAACTTTTAGAAATATAGCTCTTACTCGCCATCTCTTTACCGGTTATACTTTTGCCTAAACTAAACTGAATGAGTAGGCCTAACTCTGTTTCGCTAATATCAGTTACATCGGTCCATAAGATACGATTATTAATGTGAAATGACTCCGTTAAAATACCTTGCTCATCGATAGTGAGTTTTACCTCACTACCTGATGCTTTACTCATCATTTGTCTCATTACCCACCAAAGCTTATGATAATAAACACTCACGGTCTCTAGTATACCTAGGGCAATAACAAACCACGCAGCATATGGATTAACTGGCGTAGCAAATAATATAAACAGACCAAATATTGTTAAAATATTAGCTTTGAAATAAGTCTTTTTATCATGCGATAAAGTACTCGATTGAGTATAACATTCAGTGTAATGCGCTTTATCAAGAGTAAAGCTTGCTGTAAAAGAGTTAGATTGCGTCATGGGTATTTTTGTTACTGCTGTGATTTAACGAAATTAATATGGTTAGTCTATCAGAAGAGTAACGATAATGAATAACTTATTATTCTCTTCACATATCCCAATTCAGCCGCCAGGCAAGCGTTTTAACACCAAGAAAAAATAGAGCGTAGAAGTAAAGAGCTAACCTTTTAACTAAGATAATCACTCTATTCATATAATTTATCTACCCAAGCTAAATAGAATATATCCATGGTAAATAAAAAGTGAAACAACTAACAATAAAAATTGACAGCGCTGTCATTTGTTATTAAGGTAATAGCATATCTTTATGATAAAACTAAATTCAATGAGTATTTATACCAAATTTGATTAAACAGCTACCCTTGTTGTACTAGTTAATATACGTACAACAAGGGCAAAAAAATATCAGAATTGGCGCTATTTGACTTATGTTTTTATCGATTTACATTTTCTTAAGGAACAAACATGCAAGTAATTATTTTTGATAATGCACAAGATGTTGCACAAAGCGCTGCAGAATGGGTTGCTGAGTTGATCAATAAAAAGTCAAATCCTGTATTAGGTTTAGCGACTGGCAGTACTCCTATTAGTCTATACAAAGCATTGGTTAATAAACATAAAGCTGGTCAAATCAACTTTAATCAAACAACAACTTTTAATTTAGATGAATACTTAGGAATTGATGAACAGAATAAGCAAAGTTATCGTCATTTCATGAATGAAAATTTATTTAATCATGTTGATATTGATAAAAACAAAACTTTTTTACCTACATGTAATCAAGGTGAAAACCCAAGAAAACAAGGTTTAGCTTACGAAGATAAAATTGCAAACGCTGGTGGTATCGATCTGCAAATATTGGGAATTGGTGCTAATGGACACATAGGTTTTAACGAGCCTACTTCAAGCTTAGCTTCTCGTACACGTATAAAAACACTTTCGCAACAAACGCTTAATGATAATAGCCGTTTGTTTGCTGCAGATGAATTTCAGCCAACCCTAGCAATGACCATGGGTATTGCGACTATTTTAGATGCAAGATATGTATTACTTATGGCAACAGGTAAAAATAAAGCAAAAGCAGTAAAAGATATGGTTACTGGTGCATTATCAGCAGCCTGTCCGGCATCTGCCTTACAAATGCATGAAAATGCAATTGTGTTACTTGATAAAGAAGCAGCAAGCGAGCTAGAAGATCAAGAATATTATATGTGGGCTAACACGCAAAATTTGAAAATAAACAAAGAATTTGGTTTGTATCACAACTACTAGTTAACCTTAATTAGGGTTAACGGATTTGTTGTTATATCGAATTTTAATAGGTTCGATCGATAAGTAAGTAAGGGGTTACTTATTGATAACATGAAAAGGCTCAGGTTACTCAGAAATGAGATAACTTGGGCCTTTTCTACTTTATACCAGTTCCATTAATTAGGCAGTTTATTTTAGACATAAGAAGCATACATAGTTTCAGTTTACCTGAACGCATACTTTCAAGTTGCTTGGTCATGATTAACTTTATTCTGCAGCGCTTAATAACTCAGGTAAAAACAACTCACTTTCAAGTGCTAATTGAGACTGCTCTTGTAATATGTCTTGTAGAATTTCTTTGGTCGTTAATGGATTTGCCAAGACCACTCTAAATACAATTACTTTTTCACCACCATAACGACTCACCTCTATGCGAGTTCTCGACACAAATGAACGCCCGTCTTCACGTTGGCGTTTTTGAATATATTTAGTTAACTTACCTAATAACAAGTTTATCGAAGTATTAACAGCCACATCATTACGAGCTAATAATGCTTGTACTGCTTTTGGGGCATAACGGTAGGTTAATAAACACAATTCTGGACGAGTGATTAATTCAAAATCAGGGTGTTGATCAATAATTTCAGCAAAGTATTCGGCTTTTTCAATGGCTTGATTAATCAGCATTTCATAACCTTGTCGGCTAATGATATGCAAACTGGCATAAACCAACATAGCCATACCCGGACGAGATCCTTCTAAGGTATGACTACCTAAATCTTTTGAACCTTTACGTAAGATATATTCGGCGTGATGCTCAATGGCACTCACCGAGGCAGGATCTTTAAAAATCACTAAGCCTGCGCCCATAGGCACATACATTTGTTTATGTGCGTCAATAGTTACTGAGTCAGCTTGCTCAATACCTTTTAATAAAGGACGATATTTATTCGATAATAATGTTGCCCCACCCCACGCGGCATCTACGTGAAAATGACACTGATGTTGCTGTGCAATTGCCGCCATTTTATCTAATGGATCAACATTACCTGTTTCGGTTGTACCGGCTACGCCAATAATTGATAACACTTTAATATTTTTATTGGCCAATTCTTCGCATTTTTCGGCAAGTTTTTGGCAATCAATTTTATTGTGTTCATCAGTAGGAATAGCAATAACATTATCTTGCCCTATTCCCAAAACATCAGCAGATTTTTTAAGTGAGTAATGACCACGTTCGGATACTAAAATGGCTAAATCTTGATAACCGTAATGACGCATTGCTCGGTGTAAACCTTCACGAGAAACGCCTTTAAAATCACCATCAGCTTTCAATAGTTTATTACGTGCCACCCACAAAGCGGTAATGTTAGCTACGGTACCACCAGAGCAAAAAGCGCCAAGAGAATGCTCCGCACTATGCATCCAGTTTTGGTAAAAGGCTTCATCTTGTTGATACACTAAATTATGCATCATGCCTAAGACTTGGCGCTCGAGCGGCGTAAAAGCTTTTGAGGTTTCTACTTTCACTAAGTTTTGATTTAAACCTACCATCAACTTAGACAGCGGTAAAATAAAAGAAGGTAATGCCGAGGTCATATGACCAATAAAGCTAGGGCTTGAAGTATGAACCGATTGCGCCACTAATTTATCAAGTAAGTGATGCATGTGATCTGAAACGAACTCAGGTTGCTCTGGAATGCGCGCATCGATAAAGTCTTGCTCAATATCTGTTAAGGCATTTTTACTGGCCACAATATGGTTATTTAAAAAACCAACCAAATTTTGTGACATTTCTTGCTCAAGACGACCTAAGGTCGAATCAGGCGCTTCAGCGACAGTAAAAATTCGATGTAAAGACTCTTCTGACGCGTCAGCAATGCGCTTAGTTGCACTCATAGTGGTTCACTTAACTGTTCATTATTTTTTAGATAACTAATTCAACTGCAGGAAGTCTGGTAGGTAAAATCAGTAATCGCAAGTTTGAGTTATTCAAACCGGCTATTAAAACGAATATTAGTAACTATATTTAACGATAAATAAAACTTAACGATAAAACGATAATCACTGTTTTTAAACGGATATGAAAAAATGCACTTTAATAAAAAATGCACTAAAAGTCCCGTAATTTTATCCGTAAAGACAACAATATTATGACTTTTGCAGAATAAGTTGCCAGCATTCCTGCCCGCTTGCTTGAAATTTTGCTTCAAATGGAGTCAATGCCGCAGCGCTTTCAACGACAGGTAATGTGGTAATTTCACCTTGTAAATCAACCAAAGCCGCCGCTTGTTTAAATTCAGCCAAATAAATATACCAATTACTGCGCAATATTAATTGTTTACCAATACTGGTCATTTGGGGAAATACCGCACTGCCATGCCAGCGACGCTGCAAGTGCTTAGACTTTGGCCAAGGGTTAGGATATAAAATATAATGCTTTGATACCGGCCACTGTGCGGCTTTGACTAAGCGATAAAAATCATTTAAATCAGCCCGCACTAAGTGATAGTTATCCGCGGTGAAACCATCATTAAGAGTAAAACCTTCAACATTACGATTAATTCGGTGATCAGACTTATCAACACCAATAACAAGAGCTTGCGGGTGTTGTTTGGCAATAAGTCTAGTACTTTGCCCAACACCACAACAAGCATCTAAAATAATTTCGCCACTAGGGTTTGTTGTTAAAAACTCTTGTACTAACACATCCATCTGGGCAAATGCAGTTTGGGTATGCGCTTGATAAGGCTTTTGAAATGGATGAGACAAGTGCTTATTAACCACTTCATCTAGCTTTTCGTGAATGCCTTCTTGGTTGCTAACAATTGCTTTAGAATCACCAAGATGTGTTTTTAAGTCTGCTGTGTTCATGTGCTGCTCTGAATTGTTCGCCATATTAACTTCTAAGCCCTATACCTTTAGAAATAAGTACCATCGCGATAGTAAATAACGTAACAATAAAAAAGGTCATAACCGCGAACGCAATAGTTAGGCTAATATCGGTTACGCCTAAAAATCCGTATCTAAATGCATTAACCATATAAACAATCGGATTTACTTGTGAAACACCTTGCCAAAATTCAGGCAGTAAACTAATTGAGTAAAACACTCCACCTAGGTAGGTCAACGGCGTTAAAATAAAAGTCGGAATAATTGAAATATCATCAAATGTTCCAGCAAAAATAGCATTAATTAACCCCGCTAACGAGAAAATCGCTGCAGTTAAAGTGACAGTTGCAATCACAATCCAAACATTATGCAATTGAATATCAACAAAAAATAACGAGACTAAGGTTACAATTAACCCTACTAAAATACCTCGGCACATACCGCCACCAACATAGCCGGCAACAATAACCCAATTAGGCACCGGCGCTACTAGCATTTCTTCAATATTATTTTGCCATTTGGCACTAAAAAATGAACTTGCCACATTCGCATAAGAGTTGGTAATAACACTCATCATAATAAGACCAGGTATGATAAACGACATATAATCAATACCTCCCATATCACCAATTCTAGATCCAATAAGTGAACCAAAAATAATAAAATATAAACTAATGGTAATTGCAGGTGGCACTAAGGTTTGCACCCAAATACGCATAAAACGTTGAATTTCTTTCGTTAAAATACTTTTTAACGCAATAGAGTTATTCATTGAATGAGTTCCTTATACAGCAGATGATTGTTGAGTTTGAGTGGAGTTTTCGCTAGCGTTAGTTTTTTTATTTATTAAATTTACAAATAACGCTTCTAACCGATTACTTTTGTTACGCATACTCAATACTTCAATATTGGCGGCACTTAGTTGTTCAAACACTTGATTTAAGTTTTGTACCTGGTTTAAATCTACTTCTAATGTATGATCATTGATAACACGATAAGTAATGACTTTTGATTGCTGAGCAACTTGCTCTAACTCCGTTATCATTGTCCCTTCTTTAATATCAAAAACGAAAGTTTCAATGTCTAACTGTGCCAGTAATTTTTTCATGCTAGTATTTTCAACAATTTCACCACCATCAATAATGGCAATATTACGGCACAAGTTTTCCGCTTCTTCTAAATAATGAGTGGTTAATATAATGGTAATACCTTGCTCATTTAACTCACGTAGAAAGTCCCACATGGTACGGCGAACTTCAATATCTACTCCCGCAGTTGGTTCATCTAAAATTAACATTTTAGGTTCATGCATCAAAGCACGAGCAATCATTAAACGACGCTTCATCCCGCCCGAAAGTGTTCGTGCAGGCGCGTCACGCTTGTCCCATAATTCTAATTGCTTTAAATATTTTTCAGCACGAACTAAGGCAACCTTTTTAGTTACGCCATAATATCCCGCTTGATTAACTAAAATATGAATTAATGGCTCAAATTGACTAAAGTTAAACTCTTGCGGTACTAAACCAATAAAGCTTTTCGCTTTTTCCAAATCGGTATCAATGTCATAACCAAAAACTTTAACTTGCCCTGCCGTTTTATTCACAAGTGAAGTAATTACGCCAATAGAAGTAGATTTACCAGCCCCATTAGGACCCAGTAAAGCAAAAAAGTCCCCCTGTTTTACTGTTAAATTAATACCTTTTAACGCTTGAAAACCACCTTTGTAGGTTTTTTCTAGCCCGTTAATTTCTAATGCGTTTGTCATATTAGCTGCCAATTAAAATAAGGGTGGGATACAAACATGGAGTCTAACAAATTATTTTCAATGGTGCTGCGTGGATATTGTAAATTGCAGCAGTTATTTCGCAAATATTAGGGGAATTAGAGTGAGGGTAACTTAATGTCTTAGATATTTATTTAGTTCTACATTTAGTTATTTAATGGAAATCATTGAAAGGTACTTAAAAAATCGACAACTAACGAAGGGGTTCGCTCGTTGCCGTGAATTATAATTGATAATTCTAATTTAGGAGATATTGACTAATCACTGACGATTATGAAGCTATAACAAGTATTAATTAATCACTTTGTAATGAATACTCATTTACGTTAAAACAACCTAATAAATATTACTTAACCTAAGCTCAAGCCTAAAATAGCAAGGTAAATACATTAATTTTAACCACTTATATGTTTTCATCCACAGTAACCTTAATGTTTTATAAGGCTATTTACGTCTAAATTTAAACGTAAATCTACGTTTACGTTGAGCAACTTTAGTTTGAGATTCTGGAGAAACTGCACTAAGGTGTTCAGTATTTTTCTGCTCAGAGGCGATAGTTTCTAGTTCATTTGCTTTAACTTCTTCTGGTGATAAATCACATAATAAGTTAATAAAATTTTGCGCTTCTTTTAAGCTACCAAAACGACCAATTACATCACCAGATGGATCAACTACCTCATACGATGTTCTAACTACTGATTCTTGTTTGCCTAATATATTGACATGAACTAAATGAAAACCTGATACATTCTCTAGCTCGCTTTGCTTTTGCATGTACTACTCCGAGTGCAAAATTGACAATAATAAAACTGCCCGCTATATAAACTCCTTTTTAATTTATTGCACACTTTAAAAAAATTAATTTTTGATAAATGAATTAACGCCATCTTTGTAACCAAGCGCAAATGCTTGATGAATACTTTTATAGCGTCCTTGTGAGTTGGGTGGCACGTCACCTAAACGATCAATATCTAGACTAATAAACTCTTGTAATAGAGAGCCTTGTTGATATCCGGAATTATATGCACATTGGCAACACTTATGTGCGCCCTTAATATGTAATTGATGTTCACCTACATCTTCCAACTTACTTTCATCTACATGTCTTACATGCTCTTGATTACATGCCATGATAACGTTGCTACTTATTTTCTCGACGCTATGTTTTTCAACCATAATTTTGGTATCTGAAACAGTTTCAGTCACTAAATTTACGTCAAGTGATAACACTGCATTCATGAATACTGTCTCCTTATCCTACTACCTTGACCAATATTCTTGGCATCTGAATTAATTGATCTGTAATTTTTAACCTCAGATTAGTATTTCAAAAATGTTGCTTAAATAACATTACACGCCATTACAAATTGGCTGTCATTCGGGAAATATTGGCTTTTAATCGCTAATAACGATTAAAGATGACATGCCATTACAGCAATAAAATATTGAAAAGAGTAAAGTAAGAAACTTTTTTTTAATCATTAGTAAACAAATAAGAATTGGTTAAACAATAACTTAGTCTATTTAAAAACCATATAAAACCAGACATTTATACAAAAAAGTCCCATCCCGTAATTATCCGTCATGGCTTGAATCGATTTGGATCTGTAAATTTGTGTTCAGATTTAAAGCACAGCAACACAACAAGCCGCTTTCGCTTTAACAAACGAACACGAACATAACAACACATAAATAAGCATAGCTTACTTAACACATTTTACTAATAGGAAATATTATTATGAACTCATACATCAAAGCAGCAGCAATCGCCCTTACTTTAGTTACTAGCACTTACTTACCTAGTGCAATGGCTGAACCAGCAGAGATTGAGAGTTCAGAGAATATTGTAGAGACAGTTAATGTCGAGCAAGGTAGTGTAGCGTTTGGTGGTTTTAGAACCGGTGGTTTAATGAAGTTTGGTGGCTTTAGAACCGGCGGTTTAATGAAGTTTGGTGGCTTTAGAACCGGTGGTTTAATGAAGTTTGGTGGTTTTAGAACCGGTGGTTTGATGAAATAAAAACTTAAATATTACAACGTGTATGGTTATTGTATTCCCGCATTAAAAGAGAGAACTCTTTATTAGTACATAGTTCATCAAACCAAGGAAGATTAAACCAAACAACACCTACATTACTTTTTAATGCTAACTTTATATTATAAATAGCTGAAGAATTTTCGCCCAATAAACTATAAACAACAGCAGAACTGTAAAATACTTCACTACTATCTGGAGCCAAAATTTGTGCTTTAGCTAAAGAATCTATTGCTAAGCTTGCAAAGTTTAAATGCGCATAAGCTTGAGCTAAATATATGAGGTAATTAACCTCATTTGTACCTTCTAACATTTCAACTACTTTTTTATAATAAATAATAGCATTATTTTTATCGCCTATTATCATTTCAACATCCGCTAAATTTAGTAAATTAATAGGATTATTAGGATTGTCTGTTAACGCTTTTAATGCAAATTCTAAGGATTTATCGTATTGCTTATTTAAGCCATATGCTAAACTTAAATTACTGATATCCTTATCACTATTAAAGTTAACTACAAGTTTTTTATAAGCTAGAATAGCTTCTTCCATCCTTCCTTGCAGCAACCATATACTTGCGTTCAAACGAATTGCACGATCATTATTAGGAGTAATTTTTAGCATCTCCTTGAGTATACTTTCAGCTTCCTTTAAATCACCAATATTCCAATAGCTAAGAGCTAAGTTAAATAATAGAGCAGAGCTAGGTCTAAGTAGCAATGCCTTTTGAAACGATTCTACAGCAAGCTTAAACTGCCCTTTGGAAAAAAACAAAATGCCATTTAATTCAGTTAAAGTAAAACTATTTGCTCCCCTAATCCTCGCTTCTTTAATCTGTAATTCAGCAGCTTCAAAATCACGCATATTAAATGCCAACCAAAAACTATCAATCGCATGATATAGACTATAACGATATTCAGGTGGTGATTTCTGTAGGATTAGTTCTAAACGCTTAAGATATACTTCATCTCTTTTGTCTACATATAAATTTGAGGCTGTTTCACTGTATAAGTCATAAGCAGCATACAGATAAGGAGAACGTATGAGTAGTTCTTCTAATTGAGTTAAACTCTCTTCGCTATAGTTACCCTGCCCTTTAATCTGATTATAAAGCGCTAAATAAGTACGATAATCTTCTTCTTTAATGGGTCTCTGTACCAAGACAGAATCATTTATTTCAGAATATTCAGGAAATAGCGAAGCAAACTGGGCTTGGCTCGTACTAAAAATAGCATTAAATTTATCAACGGGCGCTACCCAGTTTTTCTCAGATGTTACCAATAGCGAATCATTATTTTTTTCACTCGCCACTAAGCGTGAAAAATGCACTTTACAGCGATTATTATCACATACTAATTCAGTGGCAATTATGTCTGTTGCACCTACCGCTTGCTTAAGCTTCTTTAAGTTATCTGGGTATTCTTTAATGATCGCATTAACTTCGCGTTGTGAAATTAAATACATATTTTTAGTATTTATTACCGCTTGTCGCATCGCATCCTCAACCGCAGAAATAACTAGGTCTTGTTGCATTGCTGCCATTTTTTCACTATCGTTAAAAGTGGGCTTTAAAATAACCACTTGAATAGATGGGGCTACTTGCGGGCTATAAAATATAAAAGATGTGATTGCGATAACACATATTAACAACAAACTCAGTAGGCTTTTCAAGGTGTTTTTTTGATACCAATGAACTGTATCTTGATGAATTAGTGCGCCTTGTTGAGGCGTAAGCGTGCTCTGATAAGCACGTGTATTTGGATATTCTTCAGCGCCTTCATTCGGAAAAACAGCACGGTACTCTTGAGTGATATTATCGTGCGATAGCCCCCCTACGCCAGAATGCTTTAACTGCGTTATCGAATTATCTGCCGATAACGGCATTGTCTCTTGCTCGCTTATTTCAGCCTGTAACAATGCGGTTCTAATGTGCTTTATTCGGTTTTCTATTGCACTAGCCGTTATGGTTCTTTGTTCAAGTGGCTGAATTAACATTTCCATTAAAAGATCTGTTAAAGCACTTGGCGCATTCAGCATTAAGTTTTTAGCATGTTCGGCCTGTTTATTACAAATGCGTTCGGCAATTTCTGTTGCTGAGCCACGCCCAAAAGGGTGACTGCCTACCATTAACTGATAAGCGATAATACCTAGTGAGAAAATATCACTTCGGTAATCCAGGGCTTGTTGTTTAATTTGCTCAGGCGACATAAACAACAAGCTACCAAATAATAGGGGGGCGGACTCTTTATTTGATGAGAGCTCTACTGCTTCTTTAGCATCATTACTGGCAATTAAAGCAATGCCAAAGTCAGTGATCTTTAAGTGCCCGCTTTCATTAACTAATATATTGGTTGGCTTTAGATCACAGTGAATAACATCATTTTTATGTGCCGCAGCAAGGCCTGCTGCTAATTGTTGTAATAAATCTAATTTTTGCACAAGCGTGCTGTGTGTTTCATGTTGAAACTGAGTTAAGGTTTTACTTTGAAAATACTCCATAACCAAGGAGATATGGTCACCTTCATCATGAACATTATAAATTTGAATGATATTGGTATGGTTAACACGCGCTAATAAACGCGCTTCTTGCAGTGCATGATTAACTTGATCGGTATTGGGGGTTGTATTAGTTTGAGCGCTATCATGTTGGTAAGTTAATTCTTTAATAGCAACTTGGCGTTGTAATTGATTGTCTTGGGCTAGGTAAACTTTACCCATGCCTCCTTCGCCTAAAAGTCGTTCGCGGGTGTAATGAGGTAAGTTGCTATCCATGCAATACAGTGAGAGATACTTTATCTTGACCGCGGTTGACGATCAGCTCACTACCTTTGTAAATACGATAGAAAACACCAGCAAAACGTATTTTTTTACCTTTACGCTCAATTAATTCATCACCATCACAAGCGCCATCAAGTATATCTCTAAATTGCTGTTTTGCTCGACATACATGGGTATTAAATAAGGTAATATCACAACCTAATTCTTTAGTGAGTGTTTCTGGTAATCGCCAACCTTGGTTGTCAGCATCAATACCTAATCGAGCATCCTCATCGCGATGTCTGGCCAAACTTAAAGTTAAATAATGATGTGCTTTGTTTGATAAAGAGAATTTCTCATCATCGGTAGTGATTGTTAATTCAGTATTTTCTTCATCTAAGCTTAAATTAAAGCGATATTTTATTTGCTCAACAGATAACTTAGGTTTAGCCATTAACACCGTATTGTCAGTTAACGGAATTAATTTTAATTGCCACTTTTGATTATTAAAAAACAGTAAATCTGAATTTTCTACCGGATAAGCGCTACCATCAGTATCAACTAAAAACTCTTTATACCATTGATCTTTACTTGGCACATAGAACAAGGCTATTTCAGGGGTTTCTTCTGAAGGCAGTAAATTACCATCTGATAACAAAATAGGTGATAGAGGTGTTTGTCCTCCTATTTGCTCAACTGGCAGTAGCATATTTTGTGGTGGACTTAAATCCTGAATAACCACACCATGAGATTCACCTGAAGCAAAGAATATCTCGTCGCCAACAGTAAGCTTAAAAGGACTGTCTTTTACTAATTTTTGCTTATTTACCCAAGTACCATTATTACTCAGATCGCGAATGAGCCATTGATTATTTGACCATTCAACCACAGCATGTATCCGAGATACTTCTTGAGCATTAATCACAGAATCAACATTCGTTGGCGAACGACCAAAACAATGACAAGCATTCAAATAGTTTAATACTTGATTTTTATCGTTAAGATGTAAAATAGCAGCCATAGGATTAAGGTTAATACGTTGAGTTGTTACAGGGAGCAAAATGCGTATGTATACAGATTGTATATAAATACCAGTAATTCTTCTAGTGAATAAAAGTATTTCTAACTAATTTGCTAAGTATAACATAATGCTATGATTGATTAATTACAAAAGTGAATACATTATATCAGCTTAATTTGATTCTCTATTTGTGCATAGCTTATCTCTTATAAGTGAGGCAATTATTGTTTCTATACTGGTCTACTTTCTTAAAACTTTAACTTAATACTGGGCTTAAATACTCATAAAACATACTAAAAAGTCAACTGTGTGTTGTTTTCGTTCAAAAAATTTAAGCTCTGAATCGCATTAAGGCTTAACGAATAGAATCATTTCTTTGGGTGAATATTAAATAAATCTCGTATTATAAAAATCCGAACACTAAATAAACACTTACTTACACTTAATTTTAAATTTAGTTAAAAGCATAAATGAAATAGCGACAACAATATTTTTTACCGCTTTCCTGCTACAATCGCTCAATCTGCGTAATAATTTATTTTTGATCTCCATGACTAAACAAACATTATCGATTCGTGAAAAAACAATTTTCGACGGTATATTCACTAAATATTTTTTAAAATTTATTTTCTCTGTTTGGTTTAAGTTAGCCGGATGGCAGCTTTATAAAATAGCACCTGAAGGTGCTGGTGTTGCTATAGCCGCACCTCATACTTCAAATTGGGATTTTGTTTATGCACTCGGTGCGGCAATTTTACAAGATGTGAAAATATATTATTCGGTAAAAGAAAGCTTATGCCAAGTCCCTATACTTGGCACTTGGATGATGTATCTCGGCGCTATACCTATAAACCGAACATCTAAAGGTACTGGGCAAGTACAGCTAATAAAGCAATTTATTGAAAGCCAAAAACTTAATCGTGTGTTTTTTCTTTTTACACCAGAGGGGACTCGAGGACCCGTGACTAAGTGGAAAACTGGGTTTTATTATGTTGCACAAGAATGTAATTTACCTATTTTTTTAGCCAAAGTAGATTACTTGAAAAAAGAAGCCGGAGTTTTTCATACCTTTAAAGTTACTCAAGATAAAGATTACGATATTAAAGTGATTCAAGCCGCCTATAAAAGTGTGCAAGGTAAATGTCCAGAAGATCAATACCCGCCTTATTCTGGACGTATGCCACAAATATCAGACACTGAAGCTAAGATAATCAAGGCTCTTTATTATTGTACGGATATTGCTACAACGTCTGAGATAATGAGTAAAACCAACCTAGAAATGTTAGAACAAACCATGCTCGATTATTTGGTCGATATGGAATTACTAGAGAGGTTTTTACCTAATAATGAAACTGAAGAAACAAGTTACCAGCTAACCTTTGCCGGCAGAGGTTGCTATTTACATTTATCACCCAGTGTATAATTTTCTGTGGATGAAATATCTCTAATTACTTATACCCGTTACTATTCAAGATGCAGGTTTCAGAGTGCTTGAGCGATTTCAATTTGAGGCACTGTGATGAGATAAGGGTTATTTAGGATAATAGCTCCTGCATTATCTAATAACACCATCCATGTAGCGCCCTTATAAATCACAGTAACGATGAAGTGATATCGCTCAAACACTTCTTCGATGGGTTTATAAGCAGGTTAAACGGCGTTAAATAACGTAAAAATAGAATGGCTATGTGAACATTATTCTCCTTGTTTAACGTGCTTTAATTCCCACTGAAATCCCGCACTTTGAATGGTAACGGGTATAAACAGAACAATAATTAATAATATATTTTCAACAAACATAAAGCTCGGTAACAATATCTGTTACCGAGCTTTTATTTATGAGTACTTTTATTTATGAGCGTTTTTATTTTAACTTAACAAACACAACACTTGATAAAGGTGGAATGCTAAAACCTTTATCGATTACTTTTGCTTGTTTGACAACTTCATCAGAGCCATTTTTCTGAATTGGATGTAATTGATACTGCTTAGTGCTATTAACTTCAAAATCGTTACTAGAGTCGTAACTTGAATCGTACCTAAAGGTTTGTGTTTCGCCACTGGTATTAAAGAAAACTATTAAGCTTTGATAATTAGGATCAACCGCTTCGCCTTGGGTGTCATCAATTTTCATAACAATTAAGCCGGCCTGATTAACATCCGTGCTGCCTTCAACATTCACGCCAGCATCAATGGATGCATTTAGAAAGCTTACTTTATCAATAATACTTTGCTCGGTACTCAACCTAAATAATGGGCTACTCATACGTATTGCTAACAAATCGATAAAAGCATCACTACTTTGCTGAATTTGTTTGGCATTAACTTTATCTCGTCCTTCATGCCCTTTTAATACTTGTTGAATTAACGGCCAGTTTTCTTCATCTTTTGCTGCAGGTGGTAAGCCAACTTGATAAAAGTTATCTTGTTTAGAAAAATCAACACGGTTAAACCAATCACCATAGTCGTAGCTGTCACGAAGGTATGATTTAGAGCGCATGAATTCTGAGCCCATATGAATAAACGGAATACCTTGAGCGAATAAAGCGAAAGATAAACTTTGGGTATGCATTCTCACCCTGTCTTCAGTTGAAACGTCAAACGCTAAGCGGTATTGGCTGTTATCCCAAAGCGTTTGATTGTCGTGTTTTGAAACATAGTTGATGGTATCTGCTGGGTCTAAAGCGTAACCTGTTGGCTGATCGCCATAAGGAATATCTTTACCCAATACCACAACTTCGCCATCAGTATCGCCAGCATTTTCTCCATCAGCTTGCTCAGTAATCGTGCGTAAAGGAAAGTTAATTAAGTTACCCGCCAAACCAATACGTAATTGATCCATGCGTAATTCATATTCAGCCTGCACTTGTGCTTTGTCTACATTAGCTTGTTTCTCATTAGGGAATGTAAATAAGCCATTGCCAACACCTTGCGAGTCACGGGTATTGTTGCCTCCGCCACGTACCGCATCACGTAATCTGTCAGTAAAAGTCCCTATTTCGGTGCCACCAAGCTCTAATTGGCTCGCTTGAATAAACTGACTATTACTCGCCACTTCACCAAAGTTCCAACCTTCACCGTAAAAATAGGTATCAGGGTCTACTTCACGCACTGCTTCTCGTGCAACGAGCATTGCGTCTTTTGGTTGATGTCCCATTAAGTCAAAACGAAAACCATCTATTTTATAATCTCTTGCCCAAACCACTAATGAGTCGGTCATCAGTTTGGCCATCATCACGCGCTCTGTTGCTGTATTATCACAACAGGTTGATTGTTCTATAGCGGCAGTTATAGGGTCTAATCGATGATAATAATGCGGTACAATTTTATCTAATACTGACTTGGGCTCTAATCCCGCTTCGTAAGTATGGTTATACACCACATCCATGATCACCCGAAAGCCTAAATTATGTAAACTTTGCACCATTTCTCTAAATTCAATTAAACGAGCAACACCTTTAGCATCTATCGCATAACTCCCTTCAGGAACGGTATAATGAAAAGGATCATAGCCCCAATTGTAATCGTCAAATTCACGTAATTCACTTACCAGTAATTGTGCTTGTTCACCATCAACTGAGTAACTCATTAATAATGATTTGATTGTTTGCTCAGCATCATAAGGCTGCTGGCAAATAGTTTTTTTAGGGGCAATATCACAAACTTTAGCAAGGTTGTCGTTGATATCAAGACGCATAGTTTCATCTTCATTCACTGTGCCTATATCAAAAGTAGGTAGTAAATGGATGTTATTTAAACCTGCTGCCTGCAGTGCTTTTAAATGTTGTATGCCATCAGATTTTTGTTCGCTAAACGCTTTATATTTACCTTTAAATTCAGGATTACTCAGCTTCTGATCGATAGCGCTAAAATCACCAATATGGGTTTCATAAAAAACATTATCTTCAACATTTTTTACGGTAGGTATTTGTTGCTTAAGCCAGTTTTCAGGCTGAGTTACTGGGTCATTTAAATTAACAACCTGTGAGTACTCACTATTAACAGATAAGCTCAAAGAATAAGGATCGGTAACTAATAAAGATTCTACTTGTTGTGTTTCGGGGTGATACACATCTACTTGGTATTTGTAATAAGCATAGCTTGCTTTGCTATCTGCAATAACTTGCCATACACCGGTATTAGTATCCTCGATCATGGCAAGTTTACCATCGGCGATAGGCTGTAATTCATCATCAAATAATACTACTGACACAGCTTGTGCGGTTGGTGCCCATAATTTAAAACTAACCGTGGTGTTTTCTGCTTTTTCTGCTTGGCTATGTATTATGGTTGCACCTAAATCAACAACTTCATCCGCATCATTTTCGCCTTGGGTATAAAGTGCATCAATTACAGGACCTGTTTGCACATAAGCAATTTTTTTAAGCTGTTTATTTGTTGCTGAGTCACTGGCAACAACCATCAGTTGGTGCTTTAACCAACGTTTACTTTCTTTTGGCGTTAATTGCACACGATAAGCTTGAAAGTCAGCTAAATGTGGAAATTCTTTGGTCAATGATTCAGGTAGGCTTACTGGTGATATATCAATCGCATTAAACTCATTAGCGCTTTTTGAAATTTTACTGAGTAATTGATAGTGATAGTTTTCATCTGATTTAGGTAGAAGTAACAAGTCATTTGTTATCCAGTGAGCTGATGAGTCACTTGGTAAAGTAGCTAACTCACTTGCACTAATCTGGGTAATAGTTTGAGAGGCATCTGTATTGGTATCGCTTTGTTTACTTACCTGCTGGCTTAATGGCTTAGTCGCCTGTTCGACTTGAGCTGTATTTTTTTGGTCGACACACGAACTTGTCATTAATACCGCAGCAACTGATACTGAAGTATATAACGCTAAACTCATCGAATTTTTCATACGAGACTTGTCAATATTAGGGCTTAAGTTAGGAATTAGGTTAGCAAAATAAGTTGGAATAATTTTCATAATAATCACCGTAAAATTTTATGACTACTACCCTACTAGCTCTGCGAGAGTAGCAAAACTAATTTCACTTTATTACATACGTATTCAATATGCGGTCGTTGTAAATCACTTAAAAATACTAATACTAATACTGATAAAAAAAGCTTGTTGATTTTACTCAACAAGCTTTTTAATTTAGCTTAATTTCTTTTAATTAGAGCTAAGCGATTATGCCAAGACCGTACTATTAATTACTCATAATTACTCACACTCTTGAATAATTAATGTACCAATATCAGAGCCTACAGCTGGGTTAGCTTCGTTAAGGGTTAACAAAAAGCTATATTTGCCAGCAGCTAAAGTAGTTTTGTTGTTATCTTGACCCGCAGAGTCATTCGACACCGAGTAACTAACGCCAACAGCGAGTGTTTCAGTATTAATTGCCGCACTACCTTCTGCTTGAGCCCATACTTGAGTATCCCAATCTGCATCGTCTGAAGCAAGTTTGAAGTTTAGTGTGCCATCAAAATCGGCTACCGCTTGATAAACGTTATCACCTTTATAATGTAAGCGATAAGCTTCTTGAGCGCCCCACCCAGAATGATCGCCTTTAACATAAAGTTGACCACCACCTGCAATTGAGTATGGAATTGGATCCGTTGAATCAGCTAACGCATCACAACTAAAAGTAGGTGCAATACTGGTAATAGTAACGGCTGGTGTTTCAGAGTTAGCATCTAATTTAATGGTATATAATCCATCACTTTCTACCGCAAAACTCATATTACCGCCATCGTCAGCTACGACAACAGAATCAGCGGTAAAACTTACATTACCAAAACCTAAATCCACATTATTCCAGCTAGAATCAGCAAATTTGAATGTTTGCTGTCCTGCAATTAATTCAACTTCAAGTGTATAAACGCCATCTTCAACATAGCTAAACAAATAATCATCATCCGCACTCCAATCATTCATGCTACCGCGCATGTAAACAGCTGAATCGCCATATGGTGCAACATCTGGTAAATCACGTAATAAGCCTGCAGGTAAACCATAACCTTGACTCGCACCTTGTGGTTTAACAAATACCGCAGTAGTTAATGCAGGAACCGTAAAGGTACCACCATCTTCAGTAAAGCTTGCCATTTGTACTGTGCTATCAACAGAGTTTTGTTGCACGCTATGCAACTCAAAGCCAGAGGCTTCAGCGATACTATGAGATTGTTCAGCGCTTGAACCGTTAATAATAACCATAATGGCATCATTTTCTGGGTCTAAATCAGTTAAACCTGTGCCGTCATCAAGGCTCATTACAATTAAGCCTTGCGATTGATCACGACCAGTATTATGGAACCCTACTCGGTCGTAAACATCTTGCGCTGTGGTTAATTTGAATAACTTAGAGCTATGACGAATCGCTAAAAACTCTGCAAACACATCGCTAGCTAATTCAATATCATTTTGTTGAACTTGAATTTCACTGTTAGCAACAAGTTTACGCATATCAGTCCATTTAGCTTCGTTGTCTTCAGCTAACGGTAAACCTTTATTCCAGTTACTGGTCATCTTAGTAAAATCAACTTTGTTATACCAATCGCCGGCATCGTAAGTGTTTCTGTCCATTGATTTAGAACGAATGAAATCACCACCGAATTGGAAGAATGGAATACCTTGGCTCATTAATGGAATAGTTGCCGCAATATTTTGTGCACGTACTCGATCGCTTAACATCATATCGGTTGGTAAACCGTACTGTAATTGATCCCATAAAGTTTCATTATCATGCTTTGATACATAGTTAATGATGTCTGCAGGGTCTTTAGCATAAGACGATTGAGCAAAGTTTTTACCTGATGCAGTACGACCGTTCTGTGCTTGTAGTTGGTAATTTTCTAAAGTACCAGCTAGACCTAAACGAATAACATCTTGATCTGCAAACTTATTTTCGCTGCCAAATAATGAAGCGCCACGAATAGTATCGCGTGGTCTGTCGTTAAATGTACCAACTGAAGTACCTGCCATATTATTTTGTTGCGCTTGGGCGTAGCCGTGATCGTTACGCGTCCAACCTTCACCATAAAAATAATTATCGCTGTCAATCGCTTGCACTGCAGTGCGCGCCGCAAGAATAGAGTCAACAGAGTTATTACTCATGATGTCAAAACGGAAACCGTCAAACTTATATTCTTTAGTCCATACTAATAATGAATCTTGCATAAGCTTATCCATCATTACATGCTCTGGTGCGGTATCTTGACAACAAGTATCTTGTATAACATTGCCGCTTATTAAATCGCGTCTGTGATAATACCCAGGTACAACTTTATCAAGTACTGAATTGCCCGTTAAACCAGAAGCGCTAGTATGGTTATATACTACATCAAGCACAACGCGTAGCCCGATACCATGTAACGCTTGGTTCATAGTACGCATTTCGATAATTCTAGCTACGCCATCAGCATTTGATGAATAACTACCATCAGGCGTAGTGAAATGCTTAGGATCGTAACCCCAGTTAAAGCTATCTAAGCCACGTAATGATTGCGTTAACGCTTGTGCGTCTTTTGAATCAGCGTCGTAGCTTGCAAATACTTCTAATAGTGTACTTGCAGGATCTTCAACACCACATACTGCAGCACCTGGCGCTTTATCTTCAGCACATAAATCAGCAACTGTATCCGTAATATTTACACGTGTAGACTCATCTTCATCGATACTTGCTATGTCGTTAGAAGGTAACATTTGAAAATGTGTTAAACCTGCAGCAGCTAATGACTTTAAATGCATAACCGGTGCTGAATCTTGCTCAGCAAAGGCTAAATATTTGCCGCGGTTTGCTTCCGTTGTGCTGCTATCTAGAATACTAAAGTCTCGAATATGACCTTCATAAATAACCGCATCTTCAGGATCAGCAATCACTGGAATAACATGATCTTCCCAGCCTGCAGGTTTAAGATCGGCATCCGCTAAATTAACAAATTGTGAATACTCACCATTAGTTGATAAAGATACCGAGTAAGGATCTGTTGTTTCTAATGTTTCAAACACTAGGTTTTGCTGATGGTATACCGAAAGTTCATAACGGTAGAACATACGATCGTTAGTAATCGGCGTCGTAAATGACCAAATACCAGTGTCATTATCAAGCACCATAGGCTCTGTAGATTGCAGCTCTTTAGCGCTGTTATAAATGTTTAATTTTACGTCTTTTGCCGTCGGCGCCCAAACACTAGCAGTAATATCATTACTATTATAAGTTAAGCCAAGCGAAGCTTCGTTAGCATCTGCTTCACCTTGCGTATATAAAGCATCAATAACACGTGGTGTTTGTACATAAGTTGCACCGACTAACTCATTATCAGCATCATAAGAAATGGCTAGTAACTTGCCCTTAAGCATAGCTTTAACTTTATCAGCATCAGCTGTTGTTGTAGTGAACGTAGTTAAATCACTATAACGCGGCATACCTAGTTCAACTGCTGGGTTTTCACTTTGCGCAATAAATTCAATGTAATTATCGCCAGCAATACCTGTATCTGGGTTATAACCTAAGTCGTCAACATCGGCACTATAAACACGTACTTTCACGGCATCATCTTGCTGCCAAAAAACGGTGGTAGGTGAAACCCAGTGTGCTGCAGTATTCTTAATAAAAGCCCCAGTTGGATAAAGCAGCGCAGTTTCATTTAATTCGCTAAATCCAGACAGGGTCCAAAAGGTACGATCGCCAGTTAAGTCAAACCTTAAATCACCGCTACTAATATCTTTATCGTCTCCATTATGTAATATGGCATTAGCACATTCATTATGATCTTCACTTAAGTTAAGAACCCAATAAGCGCCATAGTTGGGATCAATTCCAGTTTGCACTTGTCCTGCATCCCAAGCAGTGCCTTCGTCAGCCCCAAAATCAGCATAAGCATTACACGCTTCATTATTCCATAAATGCAATGCCCAACCATCGTATTCACTGTCTGGTCGGTTATAAAAAATTAATAGTTGGTCGTCTGCTGCCGTAACAACTGGATCTGGTAGCGTCTCAACTATTACTGCCGGTGGCGTATCAGTATTATCCTTATCTCCCCCACAGGAAATAACACTTCCCGAGATAAGCGTTACCAGTACTATTTTTTTAAAGTTATTTGGTATATTCAAAACTATATCCTCATTGTTTTTTAGTATTGTTTTTAGTTTCCCTATTAACTTAATCAGTTGTTGATTTTTAAAACAGCTACTGCATACGTATTCAATAGTACTGCCCCCCTCTGAATACGTATGCAGATCCTATTCAAAGCTATGTTTAGTCCTTTATATTGAAGTTGTTCCAAGGTGTTCGTAAAAATAGACGACTACAAAATATCTAAGAAAATATCAGATTGAACAATCTTCAATACAGCACATACAAATAATATAAAAAGACAACAACCGTTGTTGACTATAAAAATTAAGCTAACCGGAAGTTACTTGATTAACTAATTCAGTACTCAAGGATAGCTAGGGGATACACAATGATAAATTTCAAACCAAGTAAATTAACATTAGCGATTTTTTCAAGCGGTTTAATGGCATTAAGTTCGCAAAGCATCGCAGCAGAAGACTTTACACCTGATACTCAAACCGAAAAAGAAATTGAAACCATTGAGGTTTCAGGTATTCGTGGCAGTTTACAAAGAGCGCAAGCCATTAAAATGAGTTCAGAATCTATTGTAGAAGTACTTTCGGCAGTTGATATAGGTAAATTACCAGATACCAGTGTTGCTGAATCTTTAGCGCGTCTTCCTGGTGTAACCGGTGAACGTCGTAACGGTAGAACAAGTGGTCTATCAATACGTGGATTTAATGAAAACTACATTGGTACCTTATTAAATGGTCGTGAACTACTTGGTATGGGCGATAACCGTGGGGTAGAGTTTGATTTATATCCAACCGAAATAGTTGCTAACATTCTAATATACAAAACAGCTGAAGCAGGTCTGATGAATCAAGGTATTGCAGGTACTATTGATTTACAAACAGCAAGCCCGTTAAATTCACAAGCGTCAATGACTGTTAACGCGGTTTACGAGCAAAATGAAAAAGAGTCTGCTAACCCTGATTACGATAACAATGGTCATCGTCTATCTTTTAACTATATTGACCAATTTTTTGACGATACCTTAGGTATCAACTTTGTTGTTTCTAGCCAAGAAACGCCTCGTCAAGAAGAAAACTTCCGTGGCTGGGGCTACGCTGACACACCTGATGGCGATAAAATTTTAGGCGGCCATGACTCATTTGTTCGTTCAGCTTTAATGGAACGTAACTCAATCGCAACCGTTATTGAATACCAACCAACCGACCAACTTACCGTTAAATTTGACGCCTTATATATCGATTTTGAAGAAAATGATGTCCGTCGAGGTCTCGAAGAAGGTGGCCCAGTATGGGGTGGCGTAAACTATGAAGCAACGTCAATTGAAGACGATTTAGTGACTTCTGGTTACTGGGATGGTTTTTATTCTGTAGTACGTAATGACGCCAGATCACAAGAGTCTGAATTAACAACCTTCGGCCTAAATGTAGCTTATGAAATAAATAGCGATTGGACAGCAATGCTTGATGTATCAGTGGGTGACGTAGACAAATCACTTACCGACTTAGAAAGCTATTCGGGTGTTGGCCGTGCTGGTACTGATGGTCGTACATCAACGGCTCGCTCATGGGAAATGACTTCATCAGGAGCTATGTACAGCGCTCACCCAACACTACCTGGTGTTGATTTTACTGATGAAAGCTTAATGAGACTTGCAGGTCCACAATCGTGGGGAGCTCCAGTTATTGGTAGTGATGCACAAGATGGTTTTGTTAACCGCCCTGAGTTTACTGAAAATTTAGACAGCATTCGTATCGATATTGATGGTGTAGTTGATTATGGCATTATCAGTGGTATCAACATGGGGGTTAACTATTCTGAGCGTAGCAAAGATAAAGTTAACGAAGGTGATTACCTAACTTCACCTGAATACCCTGGTGATGCAGCAATTCCTAATGTATTAGGTATTGCTGACTTAGGCTTTATCGGTATTAATGGTGTACTTGCTTATGACAGTTTAGATTTATACCGCAGTGGTTACTACACAGCAACAGAAGCTTCTTTAGTACAAACTGACCGCTTAGGTGACACTTATACCATTAACGAAGAAACGTTAAATGTGTATGCAAAAATTAATTTAGCGGCAGAGTTTTGGGGCATTTATATGTCAGGTAACCTTGGCGTACAATATGTTGATGTAACTCAAGGTTCAACCGGCTTTTCAACGGTTGAAGATGAAAATGCTTATGTAGTGTCTACCGCTACAAGTGGCGGCGCATCATACTCAGATTGGTTACCAATGCTTAACTTGAACTTTGAAGTAGCAGAAGATCAATTTATCCGTACCGCTTTAGCTAAAGTACAAAGTCGCCCACGTATGGATGATCTACGTCCAAACTCTCGTGCTACTTTTGCTTATAATGATAATCAAATTCAAAGTGCTAACCCAGACAATGGTCCTTGGACTGGCAGCGCGGGTAACCCTGAGTTAGCGTCTTTAGCATCTAATCAGTTTGATATTTCTTATGAAAACTACTTTACTGACGATGGCTTTTTTAGTGCTGCATTCTTCTATAAAGATTTAACTAACTGGCACAGAACGTCAGATGCACTAACTGACTTTAGTGAAGTATATATCCCTGAGATTCATCAAGACTCTAACGGTGATGCCCCAGCGACATTACAAGGTTTAGTTAGTACAACTACAGATGGTTTTGAAGGTTTTGTACGCGGTTATGAATTTCAAGCCAGTGTACCACTTCGTGTAATGACTGATGCATTAGACGGTTTTGGTGTGGTAATGAGCGCTACTTTCTTAGACGGAAAACTAAGCGATGGATCGCGAGTTCCAGGACTTTCTGAAGAAAGTTATTCATTAACAGCTTACTATGAAATGCATGGTTTCGAGTTCCGTATTGCTGGTACTAAGCGTAGTGAATTCTTAACTGAAACACGTGGTAGTAGTCTTGCTTTACAAGCAACAGATGATGCCGGTGCTGAACTTTGGGATGCACAAATTAGTTATGACTTTGCTGAGTCTGGTTTTGATTCATTAGACGGTTTAATTATTTCATTACAAGGTCAAAACCTTACTAATGAAAATACCGTTCAAGCTGAAGCAACAGATATGAGACAAATCACCTCTTATCAATCGTTTGGTGCTAACTACTCATTAGGTTTGAACTACACTTTCTAGGTAGTTAAAATAACTTAATACGCTAAATAAAGCATCAAAGTAAAAGCCTGTCAGTACACTGACAGGCTTTTTTTTCGTTAAATACACATCAACTTTTTAACCTACCCTATACAACTATCAAAAAGTAAATTACCGTTTAAACCGTTATGCTCTATTTATTGTATGCATTAATTGGTTTTCTAATACATATTACACACGATAGAGCGGCATTACTGCCAAGATAAGGGTTAACTTTGTTCACGTTTGAATTATTACTTTTAAGCAGCTTACTACTTTTGACTTTATGGGTTAGTGGCTCCCTGATTTACAACACAATAAAACTAGGTATTTCACCCATGCCAAGCTCTAATAAAGCTTATCTAGCTATGATGCAATTAGCTGATGAAACAGGAAATGGGGCTATTGTTGATTTAGGCAGTGGTTGGGGAAGCTTTGTAATACGTATTGCTACGAGATATCCACACCGAAAAATAATAGGCTACGAGTTATCGTACCTGCCGTGGTTAATATCGACAATTTTAAAAAAACTGTTGAAGTTACATAACCTGACTTTGCATCGGCAGAACTTTTACCTAGCTGATCTTTCAAATGTCTCGGTAGTCGTGTGTTATTTATTTCCTGAGGCGATGGTAAAAATCAGCAATAAATTACAGTTAGAGCAAAGCAATGTAACTTTTTTGATTAGTAATAATTTTGCCTTACCTTATTCTATAGTAACTTCACAGCAAATCTCTAGCTCCTCAGCAAAGACACCTCTACAACTGAGACTGCAAAAGAGACTGCAACAAAGTAAAGTAATACACCTGACTGACTTTTATAAGTCCCCTGTTTACCTTTATGAGTTAAAAACAGATTATCTTAATGGGTTAAAAACAAAAGTTAATGTCGATCATATCGAGTGATAAATGGAGTGATAAGCAGAAGAGAAATCAGGTATAAAAAAACGGCTTCAATGTATATTGAAGCCGTTTCTATTGTTTATAGATGGGTAACTAAGCTTCCAACTAAGTAGAAATCATAAACATTTTTACAATTGATAAATAGCAAAACTCAATGGCGCTATTTCATCTGCTTTACTTGTTTCTACCGAGCTATACACTAATCTACGGTGACTATTATCAGTTAAAACACTAAGCTTTTGAGCTGTGTTCGCGGTATTAAAAACAATCATTAATTTCTGTGCTTTATGTTTTACCTTACTTTTTACTGCACTGCTATCAGTTGCCGAAATTTCACGAGTTATCGCGAATATCCCTGGCTTATCCTCTGCATAAACAACCGTTTGTTTACCAAAACGTAATGCAGGATATTGCTGATATAACTCGGCATATTTAGCAAAACTACGATAAAAAAGATGGTTAGTGTCAAAGTTATCATCAGCAGTAGTTAAGTCTGTAGCTAATAAATCATCGTCATTATAACTATCAACCAAAGACGGCATCATATCTTGACGCGATGCCTGATCGCCACCATCGCCTACAAACCCCTGCTCATCACCATAATAAATAACCGGTACTCCACGGCTGAAAAACATCATGGCATTCGCAAGTAAATTACGCGCTATTTGCTCTTGCTCTGAGTAATTATGTGGGCTTTGTGAAAGACCGTAAGCAAAACGTCCCATGTCGTGATTACCGGTAAAATTAACCAGCGAATTGGCATCCGTATTAGGAATGTACTTGTGTTTTGTTTGATAGAAGTGATCTTTAGCAAACAGTTGCTCTAAGACCTCTGTGCCTTGTTGTTCAATCAATGCCTTAGTTACAGCCCCTTGAAAGGCAAAATCTAATACCGTTGGGATTTTAGCTTCAGTACTATAACGGCTTAATATTTCAGGTTCATAACTGTACACTTCAGCAAACATAGTAAAATTGTTAATACCCTGCTCTTTTGCAAATTTTAGTAAAGCAGGAGAAAATAATTGCCAAAACTCAATGTTGACATGCTTTACGGTATCAATTCTAAAGCCATCTGGTTTGAATTCTTCAATAATATCTTTATAAATATCAATCATGCCATTTACAACGATAGCATTACCTGTGTATAAATCATCAAGACCTGAAAAGTCACCACGAACAGCGCTTTCACCATGCCAAAAAGAGTCGCCTTGATTGTGATATAAATTAGTATTATTTAACCACGCGGGTGATTTTAAAACTTCATCCCCCTTTGGAGTTATTGCTGTGTATTGATTACCTTCAGCAATTTGTGCCATGGATATAAATGGACAATCAGTACCTTCAGCTGCATCGACAATCCAACCTAAACCATCTTCACCATGGCATTCTTTGTACTTAATAACATCAGCGGTGTGGTTGGTAATTATATCGAAGAACACTTTAATATTACGTTTGTGTGCTTGATCAATAAAGTTTTTCAACTCGGCATTACTTCCAAGGTGTGGGTCTATTTCAGTAAAGTCTAGTATCCAATAACCATGATAGCCTGACGTACCAGCTTGCATAGCGCGGTTACGTAAAACAGGTGTTAGCCAAATAGCACTAATTCCCATATTATCTAAGTATGGTAGCTTTTCAGTCAAGCCAGCTAAGTCACCACCGTGATACATACCTTTATGAGTTTTATCTAGCCCGCCGTGAGAAGCAGCACGTTTTTTATCATTAGCATCCGCACCTAAATCATTACTGGTATCAGCGTTATAAAAACGGTCAGGTAAAACAAAGTAAAATACTTCATCTTGCAATTCTCGTTGTTGATAAGGTGCTAACGAGGCTGCCTTAGCTTTTAATTTCTCAGGTGCTTCTGCTGCAGTAGCGTAACTTGTATTGGAGGTGATACAAGCCAAACTTATTGCGGCTAATAGTGAACATTTTCTGATGAAGTTCATAGTGTACTCTCGTTAGGTAAACCACTTATTTAGATAAGTGGTTAATACTTAGTGGGATTAGTGGGATGTTGAATTCGCTTATGCTAACTCGCTAGTACCATTTAACCGCTAATAAATAGCAAGCACTAGCTTGAACCTATTGCTTTAAAGACTAAAGCTTACTGTAGTAACAGCCAAAAGCAGGTAATTGTAAGTTACCATCAACTATGGTGCCGCTAGTTAACTTATGACCTAATACTTCAGTCAAACTTTCGCCATTTTTAGTCAATTCAGATAAAGCAATAGTTTGTGCTTTATCGCTAAAATTAAAACATACTAAAAGCTTATCACCTTCAAATTGACGAACAAAAGCCAAAATAGGATCTTGCACTTCAATAAATTCAATGTCGCCGTAACGTAATGTCGGCTGCTCTTTACGCCAGCGATTAAAGTGACGGTAGCTGTTAAGTACTGAATCAGAGCTTTGATCTTGTACATCTACAGATTTGGCATAATGATCTTTTGACACTGGCAACCAGGGCTTGCCTTGTGTAAATCCAGCATTTTCTGCGTCATGTTGCCATGGATGCGGCGTTCTACAACCATCTCTGCCTTTAAACTGCGGCCAAAAGGTAATGCCATAAGGGTCTTGAATATCTTCATAAGCAATATCAGCCTCAGTTAGACCAAGCTCTTCACCTTGATAACTACAAATACTGCCACGTAATGATGAAATCATCGCAAACAACATTTTAGTAAAACACTTACTTTCATAGCCGCCCCATCTGCTAGCAACTCGCTCTACATCGTGGTTTGAAATAGACCAACATGGCCAACCGTCTGATACACGCGATTCAAGAGTTTGTACAACTTGCTTGATATAGCTAGCACTGAAGTTATCTGTTAATAAGTCAAAACTGTACCCCATATGCAAACGCGCATCACCTTGAGTGTACTCGGCCATGGTTTTTAATGAATCTTCAGAAGAAATTTCACCTAAAGCTACCGCGCCTGGGTATTGATTAAGTAAGCTGCGGATCTCTTCCATAAAACCAAGATTTTCGTCTTGAGTGTTATTGAAGTAATGATATTGATATGCGTAAGGATTTTTTTCATCAAAGCCAATGCTTGTTCTTAATTCTTTTGGTTTAGCAGGATTGTCACGCAATTGAGCATCATGAAAACAAAAATTAATCGCATCAAGGCGGAAACCATCTACACCACGTTTAAGCCAAAATTCAACATTGTCTAATACGGCTTTACGAACTTCAGGATTATGGAAGTTCAAATCAGGTTGGCTGGTTAAAAAGTTGTGCAAGTAATATTGTTGACGTCTTGGGTCCCATGTCCAACCGGTACCACCAAAAATTGACAGCCAGTTATTAGGTGCGGTGCCATCGGCTTTCGCATCTGCCCATACATACCAATCGGCCTTGTCATTGGTTTGATCTTCACGAGAATCTATAAACCATTGATGTTGATCTGAAGTATGACTCAGCACTTGGTCTATCATTATTTTTATGCCTAAAGCATGAGCTTTAATAACAAGCTCATCAAAGTCGGCTAACGTACCAAAAATAGGGTCAATATCACGATAGTCACTAATATCGTAACCAAAATCTTTCATTGGTGATTTGAAGAATGGAGAGATCCAAATTGCATCAACACCTAAGCTGGCAATATAGTCTAACTTACTAATAATACCCGGTAAGTCGCCAATACCATCTTGATTTGCATCATAGAAGCTTCGCGGATAAATTTGATAAATTACCGCACCACGCCACCACATTTGATTATTCATTTGAAACTCCTGCCAATTTGCTAATAATGATACTTGCATCACCTAAGTACTAACTCTAATGACTATTTAATGATTAACATCAGCACAAAAAATGCTGCTAACTCTAAACATTAGTATTAGGTGTTACCTCAGTAATAATTACCTCAGCAGTCGCCGAGCAAGTATTTAATATTTCTTTTTTTATTAGAATACGCAAATTAGTATCTGTCTGAAAGCCTCTGCATACGTATGTATTACGATTATTCACAATTACATACGTATGTAGTAAAAATTAAAAACATGAAGCAATCATGCATACGTATTCAAGATGTTGTCAGCCTATAGTAGGGTTATTATCGTTGATGATTATGAGTAATGACTATTTATAATGAACTCGGTTTAATAAATGTTTATATAGCAACTATATTCCTGAACTCATCATTAAATTAACTTGCGATAAACGTACGTAGACATAACTCATGTTCAACTCATTCGCCATACTTAGTTGTAATGCAAGCTTACAACTAAACTTATTAATTAAAGCTAAAATTAATACCAATACTAAAAAGAAAGGGGATTGCTTTGCATAGACTCACATTGAAATACTTCAACGCTAACAACTTAACAAGTCTATTGACTTGCTTATTCACTTGTTTATTCACTTATTTCGCTATTTTAACGCCAGCTTTTGCAACCGATGCTAATTATCTGAACCATAAAATAAAAAGTAACAGCCTTGTTATTAATACCAGCCAAGCAAAAGTTACTTTAAAAGCTTATGGTGACGGAGCAATAGCAACTCACTATCAGCGTCATGATGATGTATTTCCTGCTAGCCAACTACCTTCTTTTGCCATTAAAGAAAATGCGCAAACCAATGACTTTATTATTCAAGAAAACGCTAAACAATTAATCCTAACACTTAATAAACTCAGTGCAGTTATTACTAAAGCCCCCTTCTCTATTAGTTATTACCAGGAAGACGAAAATAATAAAAAACAATTACTCATAGCAGAAGAACAAGGGTTTTTCAGCGGTTCAGTTAGCGAAACAACTGAAGTAGAAACAGTAGAAGAAAATAAGGATGACACTACAGAAGCTACAGCTGATAGCGTTAAAACAGTAAGCGAAGTCACTGAAATATTACCCGTACAAGGTTTTCGCTTTCAATTAACCGACACTGAAAAATTACTCGGCGGCGGAGAGCGAGTATTAGGTATGGACAGGCGTGGCCATAGCTTCCCGCTATATAACCGCGCACATTACGGTTACACCACAGAATCTAACCAAATGAATTTTTCAATACCGGCGGTAATGTCGAGTAATAAGTATATTGTACTGTTTGATAACTCAGCCAAAGGTTATATGGATTTAGCCAAAAAAGACGACAATATATTAGAATTTTCGGCCGTTGCAGGACGCATGGCTTATATTGTTTTTGCCGCAGACACCTACCCTGAACTTATGAAAAACTATGTTGCGGTAACTGGCACTCAACCTTTACCTCCGCGTTGGTCTTTGGGAAATTACGCTTCTCGTTTTGGTTATAGGAACGAATCAGAAGTTATTGAAACAGTTAATAAATTTATCGATTTAGATTTTCCACTAGATGCCATCGTTTTAGATTTATATTGGTTTGGTAAAGATATTCAAGGCCACATGGGTAATCTTGACTGGGATAAGGAGGCCTTCCCTACCCCGGTAAAAATGATCCGCGAGATTAAAGCTAAAGGCGTTAAAACCATTTTAATTACCGAGCCTTTTATCTTGAGCACTTCAAAAAAATGGAATGATGCTGTTGAACATGAGGCATTAGCTAAAGATAAAAATGGTAAAGCGAAACAATTTGATTTTTATTTTGGTAACACTGGCTTAGTGGATGTATTTAACGACAAAGGTCAGCAATGGTTTACTGATATTTACCAAACACTTTATCAACAAGGCGTTGGCGGTTGGTGGGGAGATTTAGGCGAGCCTGAGGTTCACCCAAGCGACACATTACATACCTTAAGCGATGGGAGTGTTGTTAATGCTGATGCTATTCATAATGTTTATGGTCATCAATGGGCAAAAATGGTGTTTGATAATCAACTAAAAATTAGCCCTGATGAAAGACCATTTATTCTAATGCGTTCAGGTTTTTCCGGCTCTCAACGCTATGGCATGATCCCTTGGACAGGAGACGTAAGTCGCTCTTGGGGAGGCTTAAAACCACAAGTAGAATTAAGCTTACAAATGGGTATATTAGGCATGGCTTACACTCATTCAGATTTAGGCGGTTTTGCTGGTGGTGAAAGCTTTGATCAAGAAATGTATATTCGCTGGTTACAATACGGGGTTTTCCAACCTATTTACCGCCCACATGGACAAGACAACATAGCACCTGAAGCCGTATTTCACGACAAAAAAACGCAAGATATCTTAAGAGAATACATCAAACTTAGATATAAGTTGCTGCCATACAACTACACCTTAGCTTATCAAAATAGCACCACGGGTATGCCCTTAATGCGCCCTATTTTCTTCGAGCAAATTTTTGATAGCTCACTTAAAACAAATAAAGCTAAAACCACAAGTGTTACAAATAAAAAAGATTTGAATGTCTTTGATAATGCTAGTAGTTACTTTTGGGGTGATGCCTTTTTAGTAACACCAGTAGTATCGCCTGATGTTAAGTCGGTAGCGGTAAATCTTCCTGCGGGCGTGTGGTTCGATTATTTTACTGATGAAAACACGCCAGCTAAAAAATACCAAGGTCAACAAACGGTTAACTTACCAACCAGTTTAGAAAAGTTACCCGTATTAGTTCGCGCGGGCTCATTTATTCCTATGGTTGATGCTATTCAATCAACCCAAGATTATGACGCCAGTAAATTAACCTTACATTATTATGCCGATAGCTCAGTAACTTCTGCTGAATATGAAATGTATGAAGACGATGGTGAAACTTATCAAGCGATTGAAAAAGGCTTATTTGAATTACTCCAATTCTCTGCCCAGCAGAAAAAACAGTTAACTATCAATCTAAAGCATACAGGTAATGGTTACAAAGGCATGCCGACTGAGCGAGCGATGACAGTAGTGATTCATAACGTTACTAAAGCTCCTAGCAAAGTAAGTTTGAATAATGCGGAAATTCGTAATGTAAATCATGTACAAGCCGCGCAAACAGATAATCAAAAAGCTCAAAAAATTAAGAACAATCATACGGAAAGTGATGAGTTTACAGAAAGTGTTGTTTGGCAAGAGAACAACAACACCTTAACAATCACTTTCATTTGGCAACATAAACCTCTTACTTTAACCGTAAAATAAATTATGACTATAAATATACCTAATACACAGCAAAGCGCAGAATATAGCAAACAAACAAACACGATCCACCTTATTGCAGATATTGGTGGTACTAATATCCGTTTAGCACAAGCTTCGGCTAATAATGACTCGACAAATCATGCTTCGACTAAAATTGATATTAATGAAATTGAAACCTATCAATGTAAAGAGTTTGCTAGCTTAGCAGATGTTGTTGCCCATTATATCGAAGTAAAATCACTTAGCGGGTTTAATATAAACGCTTGTTTAGCTATTGCTTGTCCAGTCGATGAAGACTTAATTAGCATGACTAATTTACCTTGGAAATTTTCTCAAAAAGAGCTTAAAGCCACATTAAAACTGAACGAATTAACCTTTATTAATGACTACACCGCAATAGCTATGTCTATTCCGCTTTTATCCGATCAACAAAAAGTAAAAATTGGCGGTGGCAGTACTATAAATGGAAAACCTATTTCGGTATGCGGACCAGGGACTGGTTTAGGTGTTGCTAACTTAGTACCACTTAATATTGGTGGCAAACAACAATGGCATTGTATTAGTGGTGAAGGCGGACATATTGACTTTGCAGCTATCAATGACCAAGAAAAGTACGTACTAAATTTCATTCAAAATATAAAAAAACGCGTTTCATACGAACAATTATTGTCAGGCTATGGTCTAGAGCAAATTTATCAAGCGTTAGTAGCATTTGACCAAGCTAATCAATCTAATCAGCCTAATCAATCTAATCAAAGTAAAGGAACAGCAAGTACTACTATTAAAAGTGCCCTGCTACCTAAAGAAATCACCGCCAATGCGCTTAACGGCAGTTGTAATATATGTGAGCAAACATTATCGCTTTTTTGTGAAGTACTCGGTAGCTTTGCCGGTAATCTTGCCTTAATAATGAATAGCCAAGGTGGGGTTTATATTGCGGGTGGTATAGTTCCGCGCTTTATTGATTATTTACAAGCAAGTAATTTTAGAAAACGCTTTGAAGCCAAAGGACGCTTATCACACATTACTGAACAAGCACCAACTTATGTGATCACAGAAGAGCAGCCTGGCTTACTCGGCGCAGCCGCTTTTATCTTACAAAGTAAATAAATTTTTATTCTGTAAAGTTTTTAAGTGTTTTTGTTCAAATAATTTTATTTTATGGGGTAATGACTAAACTGAATACGTATGTAAGCGCTAGTGATAGCGCAATAATGTGCGTATATTAAAAGTCGTGTTTTAGTGTTGGCTCAACGAGCTTAACCTATTTCCATTCTCACTTGTTTGATACTTCAAAGGTACAAAACCTAATACGTACAATCTCTACTAGGTATAGACCATTGGTATAACGGCCTATTATTTGGGTAACATTAAATAATAGGCCGACTTTTTAAAGACACTTCAAGACAAGTAGTAAAAACATAATAATAATGGTCCCACTAAATAAGCGAGATAATGATATGGGTAATCAAATAAATCCGAGTTCACAACCGAACCCGAATTCACAAAATCCGAGTTCGCAACAAAATACACAACAAAAACCACGTTTGAGCTTTTGGCAGATATGGAATGTAAGCTTTGGTTTTCTCGGCGTACAATTTGGCTTCGCTTTACAAAATGCTAATGCCAGCCGAATACTTTCTGATTTAGGCGCAGATCTACACTCATTATCTTTATTTTGGTTAGTTGCGCCAATCATGGGCTTGATTATTCAACCTATTGTCGGTGCCGCTTCCGATAAAACTTGGAACCGCGTTGGTCGACGTAACCCTTATATATTAGCTGGCGGTATTGCTGCAGCCGTTGGTATGTTATTAATGCCAAATTCAGGCACTTTAGCTAGTTTTATAACCCCACTATTTTTTGGCGCTATGATGTTAGCCCTAATGGATGCGTCTTTTAATTTAGCATTTCAACCTTTCCGTGCTTTAGTATCAGATATGGTGCCTGCCGAACAACGCAACATAGGTTATTCAATTCAGTCCTTTTTAATTAATATTGGTGCTGTTTTTGGTTCTATTTTACCTTTCGTATTAACCAATGTTATTGGCTTAGAAAATACTGCAAGTACAGGTCAAGTAGCGCCGTCGGTTATCTGGGCATTTTATATTGGTGCATCCGTAATGCTTGGCTCTGTATTGTGGACAGTATTACGCACTAAAGAATATGCACCCGGTACTAATGGTTTAGCTGAACTCGACCTTGATAAAAAACAACAAACGTTAGTAGAAAAACTAGCTGAATTTTTCTCTTTAGTAAAAACAATGCCAACCACTATGAAGCAACTTGCCATAGTGCAGTTTTTTTCATGGTTTGCGTTATTTATAATGTGGGTTTACACCATGCCAGCAATTGCTCAACATATTTGGGGTATAGACGCTAAATGGTTTGATCCTGTTTATTTAGAGTCAATTGGTACTGTGCCCGCGAATGTTGCCCAAGCTAAAGGTACCGCTGGTGACTGGGTAGGGATTATTTTCGCCGCTTATGCACTTTTTGCAGCAATAGCATCATTATTTATGGCGAAAGTAGCAAATAAAATTGGTCGAAAGTTAACATATTCAATCTCATTATTAGCAGGTGGCGTAGGCTTTTTAAGTATCATGTTTATGCAAAACCCTGAACTCATTTTAGTTAATTTAGCGATTACTACTATTGAAGTGCCGCAAGGCGCTGTTTCATTATTTTTACCTATGGTGGGCGTTGGTATAGCATGGGCAGCAATATTAGCTATGCCTTACTCAATTTTGGCGGGGTCATTACCGGTAAAACAAACTGGGGTTTATATGGGGATATTTAACTTTACTATTGCCGCTCCGCAAATTGTGTCTGGCATTTTAACAGGCTGGTTATTAACAGCGTTATTCGATAATCAAGCAATTTATATAATTATGCTTGCTGGTGTTTCGATGATTTTAGCTGCTATTTCAGTTTACTTTGTTAAAGAAAAAGCAGAGCAACCAATCATTTAAATTGAATTAGTTTAGATTAAACTTTAGATAAATAAAAACCCCTTTAATGCAAATTAAAGGGGTTTAATTTTATACTTACTTTGCCAAGTGCCTGCCTAGGGTAATAACTTGAACAGTTAACTAGACTTACGAATAACCAACTCAGGGGCTATTAAGGTGGTTTTTGCCTCTCCACCTTGAATCATAGTTAATAAGGTTTCTACTAATAACTCCCCTGCTAACTGAGTATCTTGTTTTACCGTTGTTAATGACGGAAAAGTAAAACTCGCGATCGCAATATCATCAAAGCCAACTAAAGATACTTGCTCAGGAATTGTAATATTATGTTCCTGTAATGCACGTAAAGCGCCAACGGCAATAAGGTCACAGGCGGCAAAAATAGCATCAAACTGTTCACCACTAGCTATTAACTCACAAGCGGCTTTATAACCTGCATCTTCGGTATATAGCGCATTAAATTGCAAATCCGCATTAACTTTAAGTCCGTGATTTTCTAAAGCATGGCAATAGCCTTTATAACGATCAAAAAACTCAGGTGCATGAGAAGAAGCTGTACCTAAAAAAGCTACCTGCTTACGACCTTGT
Organism: Colwellia echini; assembly: GCF_002843355.2. Taxonomy (GTDB): domain Bacteria; phylum Pseudomonadota; class Gammaproteobacteria; order Enterobacterales; family Alteromonadaceae; genus Colwellia; species Colwellia echini. The sequence continues at coordinate 17,119 of NZ_PJAI02000007.1, read as the reverse complement.
TTAATAATATGATCTGCGACCTCTATACCACCTTGGTAGTTGTCACAGCCGACCGAAATAAGTGGTAAGTTTTTAACTTCAGCCCCCCAACGAACAAAGTGCGTTTCTTGATCGAGTAATTTCAATAACTTTTCTTCATAAGAAAGGTAATCGCCATAACCTAATAAAATCAAGCCATCCGCTTTATTGCTGTCTTCGTAATCAGCATGCCAGTCTTCACTTGCTTGTTGAAACGATACTAATAAATCATAACCTCTATTTGAACAAGCGCGGGTTATACTACCTAACATAGATAAGAAAAAAGGGTTTATAGCTGAGTCGTCATTGGTTGGATCTTCAAATAACAAAAGAGCAATGGTATCGCTGTGCTGCGAGCGTAAACTACTCGCGTTTTTATCGACTTTATAGTTCAGCTCTTTGGCAATAGCTTGAATTTTTTCTCGTGTTGCTTCATTAACTAGTGGGCTATTTCGTAGAGCCCTTGAGACAGTAGACTGAGAAACACCAGCTCTAAAAGCGATATCAAATGACGTTGATTTTTCTTTCACGCGACCTACCTAAACTAATAAAATAACAAGATAAAAGGAGTAAATAATATACCTGAGCAATTCACTTAAGTATAGAAAACTAAGCAATGCTTTGCACTTTAAAGTGGCAATTTATTATAAATAATTTATCTTGTTATCATTAAAAAATAGAATAATTTCATAGGGATGATGAAAAATAGAAAATAAGCAAAGTTACAGAATAAAAGGGGAAAATATTAACAATTGCTAGCAAAGTTAACTAACGCTTTAACTAACTAACCCGAGCTGAGGTTTAAGTACAAAAAAAATCCAGCAAACAAATATATTGTTTACTGGATTAATTTAGCAATGAGTTATACCGCTAGCGATATATTCATTTAAATTTGGTTAACGAGCTAAGGTATTACACCTTAGAACATAGAGCCTATTTCTACTTGGAAACCACCTAAACTTGCTGTATCTGAGTGTTTTAAATCAACCCAAGATTGCTTATAGCTTGCGCGGAAAAATAAGTAGTTAGGTAATTCATAACGAACACCTACCGCAACATTATACGAAAAAGCAGTATCGTCATAAGTTGACTGGTAACCGTTACAGATATAACCCCACCAAGGATCATACCAACAAACACTGCTTGGAGGACCATCTGCAATATTACTATCCATGTAACTCCAACCTGCACCCGCTTGAACGTAAGGAGTAAAAGCTGACGTTAATACGTTATACACAACATTAAATTGGCTATCGTATTTATCTAAAACTTGACTAACAGGAACATCAAGTCCGCTATCCGTTGTTATAGTTGTATTATAACTTGGTGTTGATGCTGAAAAATCGTAATTCAATAAGATATGTTGGTTTAGGTTATAACCTAAAGTAAAACCCCACCCCCAACCACTATTTAAATCAGTAGTAGCGCCGCCATCTGTATTAACACTCGCATCAAGATCGTAATTTACTTTAAAAGTAGACTCCCATCTTTCACCACGATGTGAGTAATTAGCAAGCGCGTCTGTGCTTATAGTACTTGCTAATAAGCCAACTACACTGCCAATCATCATCATTTTTGACATATTCTTGAAAATCATAATTACTCCTTTATTATTAAATTTTACTCACATCAATATTACAAACTAACTGAACGTTTTGCCTAAGCTAACATTTATCATTTAAGTCATGATATTGATAATATTTTTTATTTAAATGTTTACTTATTTTTTTAAATTAAGTTATTTAAATTTGGTTATAACATCTTATTATTACAATTTTATAGCGCTTTAGTGGCTCTAGAAACATACTCTCCTGAGCGCGTATCAATCCGTACTTTCTCACCAATTTGTACAAACAACGGTACACGAACAACAGCGCCAGTGGCTAACGTTGCTGGTTTTCCGCCTGTTCCTGCAGTATCACCTTTTAAACCTGGATCGGTTTCAGTGATATCTATTTCAACAAAATTTGGTGGTGTTACTGAAATTGGCGTGCCATTCCATAAGGTAATAGTACTAATATCACCTTCTACTAACCAATGAATTGTGTCTGCAACGGCTTTATCGTCTGCTGCAATTTGCTCAAATGTTTCGTTATTCATGAAATGCCAAAATTCACCATCAGAATAAAGGTAAGCCAATTCAACATCTAACACATCTGCGCCTTCAACACTTTCACCAGATTTAAATGTTTTTTCTAACACTTTGCCAGATACTAACTTACGAATTTTAACACGACTAAATGCTTGCCCTTTTCCTGGCTTAACCAATTCATTTTCAAGAATATTACAAGGTTCGCCATCAAGCATGATTTTAAGTCCAGCTTTGAACTGGTTGGTACTGAAATTAGCCATTATATGATTGCTCTTTTATTAATTACTTTATTGATTTATTTGATCTCATTTAGCCTATAAACGTTATAATGTTTACAGGCATTAGCAAGAGATACTCAATTGAAACTAGATTTAGCGCAGATAATACCCCAATTTTCCCCTGATGTGCATCTTTGTGATGAAAAATTATGGCAAAAATCACTACGTGAGGTGGTTACCGACCCTGAACAGCTATTAAAGTTGGTAAATATTTCGCCCCATGAATATTTAACGCACTTTAAAGCACGTAAATTATTTCCGGTGCGTGTACCTATTTCATTCATTAATCGCATGAAAAAAGGTGATTTTGACGATCCCTTGTTAAAACAGGTTATGCCATTGTCTGATGAGTTTTTAATATCAGACGGCTATTTTACTGATCCATTAGATGAGCACGATACGGTTGCCGAAGGTTTATTACATAAATATAAAAACCGTGTATTAATGATTGTAAAAGCAGGTTGTGCGATAAATTGTCGTTACTGTTTTCGTCGTCATTTTCCTTATCAAGATAACAGCCCCAGCAAACAACGATGGCAAGAGGCTCTTGATTATATCGCTGAGCATCCAGAAATTAATGAAGTTATTTTTAGTGGTGGCGACCCTTTAATGGCTAACGACGATCATTTAGCTTGGCTTATTGTGCAGGTTGAAAATATCCCCCATATTACGCGCTTACGTATTCATAGCCGCCTACCTGTGGTTATCCCAACTAGAGTCACCAAAAAGTTGGTAAGCTTGTTAAAAAATACACGCTTAAAAGCAGTAGTAGTTTTGCATATCAATCATCCTAACGAAATTAATGATGAGTTAGTGCAAGCACTTGAGCCGCTACGCAGTGCACGTATTCCGTTATTTAATCAAAGCGTATTGTTACGTGGCATAAATGATAATGCCAATGTGTTAACCCAGTTAAGTGAAGCTTTATTTGATGCTGGTATTCAGCCTTATTATTTACATCTTTTTGATGCGGTACAGGGCGCGGCACATTTTGATGTAACCGAAGCAAATGCTATTACTATAGTGAAAGAGATGATGGCCAGTTTACCAGGTTTTTTAATGCCTAAATTAGTACGAGAAATTTCAGGACAAGCTAACAAAACACCAATCAATCTGGCATAATTAGCGCACATTATTAACAGTAGTAATAATTAACAACCACTTTAACAGTAATAAAAACAGTAGAATAATTTATGACTAAAGCTATCGAACAACAATTGATTGAAAACATTTCAGTAATATTAAAGAAATCATTAACTGCCGACGCTACATTAGCTGATTTACGTGAGCAAAAAAAAGCAGGTTTTAAAGCTATTTTTACCGCAGATTCAGTATTTACTAGTTCAGCTGATACCTTTCAACCTTATGTTGAAGAAGTAGCCGATGATCTTTTACAATGGCAAACCTCAAAAGATCAAACGCAACTAATTAATTTGGTGAAAAAAATAGAACAGCTTTACACTGTATTAGCGAACTTTGAACAAAGTTATACGCATTAAATTCAGCGGTGAATTCAGCAGTAAATAACTTTTTTATAGGGTAGTTTACTCGGTAGCGAGTAAAATAACCTAAGTTCGGGTTAGTTAACCAAAACTTAAATAAGTTAAACTGAGTTGAGTTAATACAATTATCTATTTAAACAAACAATTATTAGGTATAAAAAAAGTCACCTAAGTGACTTTTAAACGCTACCCCAAAACACTTTTAATAGTAATGCTTCAAGTTAACCTAGTTTTTAATAATAAGTGTTTGAAAAGTGCCTTCAAACCAATCATCTAGCATTTTCTTTTCATAACCTACCATGTCATTGCGGTATTTTAAGCGGCTATTAGTCATAAAACTCATATCTTGAGCTTGTACTTCATCGGTTTGAACTACTGAGCCATCGGCATTCTCCAGCACATACGAAAAAGTCATACGTGGCGGGTAAATCTCTTTTATTACTCTGATATCATTTATACTAGCAACACGGGTATCGCCCGCTAAGTCGACATCAGTAACGTCTATTTTTAACGTTTGACCTTCTGGTAATGTTGCCGCTAATTTAGCAAAATGTTCCTCAAGATTATGGAAAACACTTTCTCTAAAGGAGGAGCGATTACCATTTCCCGGGTTAATATCACGATAATCTTTATAATCTGTCCAGGTTACTTCACTACTTGCTGCAAAAGCATTAGATACAAATAACAAACTACTGGTTAGTAACGAAATCATTAAAATAATTTTTTTCATGCTTTATTCCTCAAATTAATTATTTAAGTTAGCGTTCAACTTAAATTCATCATTAGTAAAACAGAAAACAGTAACCAATACTGTGAACATTTGTAACCTTTGATTATAGGACTACAATTTTACAAATTAACTGTTAAATTAGTTAATTAGTTATATAAAACTGGTTTAATACGCGCTTTACTATCGCTGCTGCGCGATTTGTTCTTTCTGAAGCATCTACATCTTCATGAACGAAACCTTGTGCGGCTCCGCGCCATACTTTTTTACCTGAGCGCGCATCTTCTATATAAATTAAAAAGCTGCCCCGTTTCATTTTATCATTTGCAGGTAAGCCCGGTGAAATACCTATTTCATTACTTAATTCTTTGTCTGATAAATCACTAGCTAAAGCAATTTCAAAACCAACGTGAAAGTCGGCGGCTTTCGCATCAGATATATTAATAAACCCGTTACCGCTTAAGTCAGACACAATAGCATCAGCATAGGTTTTATAAATACTTTGCATTTGCGATGCTTTTAACGAGGTTTCTTTTACATATTTGGGCGATAATGAAAATCGACTACCTTGTGGGTATGAGATAGGAATGTCACGTACACTTGAAATAGCTAATTTGTTTTTATTAACCTGCGGCTCTTGCGGTACCGTTACACAAGCACTAATAAGTAAACTACTAATCAGCGCCACAGCTGTACTAAATTTCATCTTCATTGTTCAATCCTTTAATATGTAATACCTTAGTAATACTGACTTAATTATCTAATTAAGTATATAAATACATTCAATTAAATTCTGCAACATTATGTAATTTTTTTCTGTATTTCTCGCCTAATGTGCCGTTATTAGTAGTATTAAATCGCTGCCTTTATTTATTTAAACTAATTTTATAATAAATGTACGGTAAAACCCTCGAAGTTTGTCATCAAATTGAAATATTAAGTCATTAAGCTAACGCAAAATTTTTAACCTTGGAGTTAGCCGCAATGGCAAACGCATTTTCAGGATTATGGCAAGCGGATAATCAACCACTTATTACCCAGCTCACGCAATTAGCCAATATAGCTCGAAGCGAATTTGATATTGAAATATCAGTTGATAAAATGTTGAATGATATAAGTTATCGTCAACTCGTCATCAGCGAATTAACCCAACTTTCGCATCACCAAATCACCGAAATTACTACCTGGCTATCAAGTACAGAGACACCAGTTTCAGCAGAGATTATTGCACCTCGAAAGTCACCTTTGCTGCTTATATTTACTGTCATTTTTGCTTTGTTCATTGGCGTCTGTTATTTTTGGTATACTAACCCCATTACCGCTGAACAACCAACTGAGCCAGTTAACTACGCTAAAACACTGACTGAAAATCAAATTTCAGCAAGCCAATTTGCAGCAAAAGCAGCTAAACCTGAACTTTCAAACAATTCATCAATTGTCCCCGTCACACCAGAAATTGAAACCGTATTTCGTTTACATGGTTCAAATACTATTGGTGAAAAATTAGCACCTTTACTACTAGAAGGTTTTTTACAAAAACAAGGTATAAATGATTTTAACTGGACCCGTAACAATCCGTTAGAGCGCGTTTTACACTACCGTATTGACGATAAACATTATGCTATTGAATTAGAGTCTCATGGTTCAAGCACCGCCTTTACAGGGTTGAAAAATAAAACTGCTGATATTGGTATGTCTTCACGCAGAATTAAAGACAGTGAAGTAACAGAATTAGAAAGCATTGCTGGGCATTTAAATAAACTCGGTAATGAGCACATTATTGGTTTAGATGGCTTAGCGGTTATTGTTAACCAAAATAATGCGGTGAAACAACTATCAAGCATAACCTTAGCAAAAATATTTTCAGGTGAAATCAATAATTGGTCACAAATTGGCGGTGCAGATTTACCCATTGTATTATATGCTCGCGATGAACACTCAGGTACATGGGACACTTTCAAAAATTTAGTTTTGAAAAAACACGATAAAAAATTATCAGCTCAAGCTAACCGCTTTGAGTCCAGTTCAAAACTTTCTACCTTGGTATCACAAAATGAAGCCGCTATTGGTTTTATAGGCCTCAACTACGTGTTGCACAATAAAGCTATCGCCATTTCAGAAAGCCAAGGAACCAGTGCAATTTTTCCTACTCGCTTTACTGTGGGCACAGAAGATTATGCTCTTGCAAGGCGCTTATATTTCTATACTCCAACATCTGCTTCTAATGTAGTAAAAGATTTTGCTCAATTTGCCTTATCTACTGAAGGGCAAGAGGTAGTGTCTGATGCAGGTCTTATTTCGCAAAACATCAAACTCGAGCAAGTTTATCCTTTAGAAACTGCGCCGGAGAAGTATCAATATTATGCTAAAACAGCACAACGTCTTTCTTTAAATTTTAGATTTGATTACGCAACTAAAGATTTAGATAACAAAGGAAAACGTGATTTATTGCGCTTAGTAGAGTTTATGGAAGAACACCAAAGCCGTAGAATAGTGCTTATGGGCTTTTCTGACAGTATTGGCGCCGTAAGCAAAAATACTAATTTATCATTGAGTAGAGCAAAGTCTGTTGAACTTGCTCTTACCGCTCGTGGTATTCCCGTACTTGCTGTAGAAGGCATGGGAGAAGCATTACCTATTGCCAATAACGATACTGAAGATGGTAGAAAACGTAATCGACGCGTAGAAGTTTGGATACTTTAAGGTTGCGATAAATTAAGCGTTCTCTCCTAATTAAGCCCTGTACAAAATAAACAGGGCTTTTCACTTTAATCAAACTGTAATATTAACGCGGTATCATAATGTGAATTAACGTCTATTATTAGCTTTATTAAAGAGAAAACACCATGTTTACTTTGTTGTCTAACCCAAAACAAATACATTTGTTATGTAACGACTTTTCAAACCAAGAAGTTGATACGCTTTGTAATAACATGGCACTAATCGTTACCGCATTAAGTCTAGATGTAAATCAATTATTAGATAACCGTCGTACTCATAATGCTTTAATTACACAAGCCGAAAATATTAAAGTAGACGTTAGTGAAGATGAACTGTACCAAATGGGGTTAGCAAAAATACTGAGCAATCACGATTATTTAGTTCAAGCAATTAATACCTTATGTTTAACTGAAGCGATAATAGTACGCGATAATTTCAGTAATTGTATTGAAACACTAAGCCTGTCAAACTTAAAAACTAACACCTTAACTAGCGCTTCAACTAACACTGATAACAACAAGCAACTTCAGCATACTATATTTTCTAAGATTGAAGATAACCCAGTACCTAAATCTGTAAGCAAGATTAAAAGTTCAATTGAAAATAGCGCTGAAAACGCATCAAATAGTAATGTTTCGTCAATTCACCTAGCTCAAATAAAGCAACGATTAGCCAATGCAGCATTAGAGTCTGAGCACAAAAAAGAGCAAGTTAAAAATAAGTTAAATGGCTTACTTGCTACTGCAACTAGCATAACAAGTAAACATGCTTAAGCTTAAAAAGTACGTTAACGATTGATACTCTCCCACAGCGTTACCATAAAGTTCCAACGCTTATTTAACCTAGTTTAATTAATTGTAACATTCAGAAACAATCTATTAGCCTTTTAACAGCATAATTGTTTAAAAAGCACATTCACTAAATACTAAAGTTTGTTACAATTTCAGTACACTTTTAATTGAGTTAAAGGCGTTTTTAAAAATGCATCTTTTACTCATTTAATTAGTTTTATCTATTTGATTACGATAAGTTGTTGATCTTGTTCTGCGCAAGGAAATAGCGAAAACAAGGCCTTAGTTGGCAATAATAGTCATTGTGATTGAAAATAAAATTCACATACTACTATAAGTGGTGCAACTGAGTAATAATTTAAAATAATTTGGTAGAACTATAAATTTTGTAACTGCGTTTATTTGCAGGTGCAGCACATATAAAACACATATTACATTTTGCTTATAAGGATAATAAATGAAAATTTTTAAAATTACGCTACTTGCTGCTTTGATAAGCGCTCCACTATCAGCCGCTGAAATTGACAAAACATGGGAGTTAGGTGTTTTTGGTGACTATATCAAGTCAGCCACAGGTAAAGAAACATCTACTGAATGGCAAGGTATCGAAGCAGGTAAAGGCTTAGGTATTGACCTACAGATGATTATTAGTGAAGACTGGCGAGCGCGTATTGAATTAGCTAAAACACGTTACGAGATTAATAATGGCAATGATACTGATTACGGCACACGCTATGGTATTGATGCTATTTATAAAGTTGATAAAAGTGATTTTTATGTTTTCGCAGGTGTAAAACGTTTTGATAATACAAGAGATTATACTGCTGTAAACTTAGGTGCTGGTTATGACGTTAACTTAAGCGAACGCTTTACTTTATATGGTGAAGCTGCTGCTTATCGCGATGTAACTTACGGTGAAACTGATACAGGCTTTAAACTTGGTTTAAAATATGCTTTTGGTGATGTTAAAAAAGCACCTGTAGCAACTAAACCGGCAACGCCAGAACCTGCTCCTGTAGCAAAAGCAGCACCTGTAGTAGCTGCAACCGCAGCAGTTAACGATAAAGATAACGATGGCGTAGTTGATGCACAAGACAATTGTAATGACACTGCAGCTAACGTAAAAGTTGACTCTAAAGGTTGTACTTTATATTCAGAAGAAACTGCAGAAATTAACCTAAACGTTGCTTTTGCTAATAATAGTTCAGTGATCACACTAGCAATGATGAGCGATATTCAACGTTTAGCTGACTTCATGATGACTTACCAAGATACTAATGTGGTGATTGAAGGTCATAGCTCTGCTCAAGGTAACGATCAATACAACCTAACATTATCTCAAAAACGTGCTGATGCAATTAAAAATACCTTAATCAGTAAATATGGTATTTCAGCCAATCGCTTAACTGCTATTGGGTATGGTGAAACAAAGTTACTTTCTACCGGTAATAGCAGTGCAGATCACAAACAAAACCGCCGAGTTATTGCTGTAATTGAAACTGAAGTTATAAAACCAGTAATTAAAAACTAATACTATAAGATCTGTTGATACTAGTTAGTTTTTAAATGAAAAAAGGGGAAGTAATCTATACTTCCTCTTTTTTAAAATACCAAATACAGGCTCTTCCCCCCTGCCTTTTCCTAAATATCTAGTTATATTTAATTGTTTAATCTATATAAATGTACTTAATCCCCATATAGCGAGTATTAGCATAGTCATAACTATCATTGCTTTGGTTTTATGTTTATTAATAATACGTTCCGCTTGATTACCAGCATAATATACAACAATTGCCAAACCAAAATAACGAATAGCTCGTGAAATAGCAGAGGCAATTAAAAATAGAGTTAGAGAAAATTTAGTCGCCCCCGCAGCAAGCATTGCAATTTGAAAAGGGATAGGAATAATCCCTAAAGTAATGACAAACCAAAAACCTTGCTCTTGCATCTTGTGTTCAATTGTTGAAAATTGCTCAGGGCTTGAAAGAGTATTAATTATCCAATCACCAACCACATCAAACAAGTAATAACCAAGCGCATAACCAAATAATGCACCGAGAATACAACCTAAGGTTGCCATTAGTGCGATAAGCCATATTTTATCTCTGCGGGCCTGCATTAACGGAATTAGTATCGCCTCCAATGGAATAGGCACAATAGTCGATTCTAAAAATGAAGCCGTAGTAATACTGCTTAGCATATACCTCGATTCAATGAACTGACGTACTCGCTGTTTTATTTTTTTTAAAATTTTCATTTAATACTCTTTATCAAATATGAAGTAAGCACAGTACAAAATGTAAACAGCATGTAAATTTTTCACGGTTGATTATATTATTTTCATTATAGTTATAAACTGAATAGCAACAAAATACGCAACCAACTGATTATTAACAACTTAATAGTTGGCATGCTGCTTGTATATTAAGATATAACTGAATAATAACATTCAGTATAAAAAATGATAACCAATTAATGATCAACAATAATGGAGTATGCTATGAAAAAGACAATATTATTAGGTTCACTTATTAGCGCTAGCCTTCTAACTTACAGTGTTCAAGCTAAAGCTGAAGATGCTGCAGTTGATACCAGTGGCATATACGTTGGCGCAAGTTACGGGTATTTACGTGTAGAGGGTGACGATGATTTTGACGAAGACAAATCGGCATACCAAATATTCACTGGGTATGGGTTCAATAAATATATAGCCGTTGAAGGTAGTTTTATTGATTTTGGCGAGTACGGTAACGATTTAGCTAATGCTGACACAGACGGTTATACACTTGGTTTAAAATTAGGTTTACCTGTAACAGATAATATAAGTCTTTATGTACGTGGCGGCCAATTATGGTACGAAACAAATTATTCAGTTGTGGGTGTTAACGACAGCACTTCTGACGAAGGTTTATTCGCAGGTATTGGGGCTAGTTATCATCTCAATGAGGATTGGACAATCAAAGTCGATTATACCGTTTATGATAGTGACTTAGATGTAAGTAGTGCTAGCGATGATATTGACAATGCTGACTTTTCAACTGATTTAAAATTTGCTGCAGTAGGTGTTGAATACCGTTTTTAATCCTACATTTACTTTATAAGTATCTTTCTATAAGTGCTTATTTCAAAAAAACAATTAAGATAATTCTCCCCCTTGTTTATCTTAATAATATTTTCACGGTTACAATGCTAAAAGTATTGTAACCGTGTTTTTTATTATAAGAGCATAAAAACAAAAAGCTCACCGAAGTGAGCTTTTTAATGAACAGCAATAAGTGTTTAATGCGTTATGCGTAGGATAAAACGTTTAGTACAAGGCGCTTTATTACGACGTTTAGTGTTTCTTAAACGAGTAACAAAAAGCTCACCGAAGTGAGCTTTTTAATGAACAGCAATAAGTGTTTAATGCGTTATGCGTAGGATAAAACGTTTAGTACAAGGCGCTTTATTACGACGTTTAGTGTTTCTTAAACGAGTAACAAAAAGCTCACCGAAGTGAGCTTTTTAATGAACAGCAATAAGTGTTTAATGCGTTATGCGTAGGATAAAACGTTTAGTACAAGGCGCTTTATTACGACGTTTAGTGTTTCTTAAACGAGTAACAAAGCAACGCTGTAATCAACGTTTTAGACAAGCAAAACTACATCATTCCACCCATTCCGCCCATACCACCCATGCCGCCCATATCAGGCATTGCAGGAGCATCTTTAATTGGAGCGTCAGTAATCATAGCTTCAGTAGTTAACATTAAACCGGCAACAGATGCTGCAAACTGTAATGCTGAACGAGTTACTTTAGTTGGATCTAAAATACCCATTTCAATCATATCGCCGTAAGTACTGTTACCTGCGTTGTAACCGTAGTTACCTGTACCGCCTTTACGTACTTCGTTTAATACTACTGATGGCTCATCTCCACAGTTTGCTACGATTTGACGAAGAGGTGCTTCCATTGCACGAATAGCAACATTAATACCGTGCGTTTGGTCTTCGTTAGCGCCTTGTAAGTCTTTAATTGCATCAGCTGCGCGAATTAACGCTACGCCACCACCTGCAACAACACCTTCTTCAACCGCGGCGCGAGTTGCATGTAATGCATCTTCAACACGGTCTTTTTTCTCTTTCATGGCGATTTCAGTTGCTGCACCGATTTTAATAACAGCTACACCGCCTGCTAATTTAGCTAAACGCTCTTGCAGTTTTTCTTTATCGTAATCTGAAGATGAGTCTTCAATTTGACCGCGAATTTGAGCAACACGTGCTTTAATATCTGCTTCTTCACCTAAACCGTCAATGATTGTGGTGTTGTCTTTAGAAATGATTACACGCTTAGCTTGACCTAAATCTTCTAGTGTCGTTTTTTCTAATTCCATACCAATTTCTTCAGAAATAACAGTTCCTGCGGTTAACGTTGCAACGTCTTGTAACATTGCTTTACGACGATCACCAAAACCAGGTGCTTTAACAGCTGCTACTTTAACAATACCACGCATGTTGTTAACTACTAATGTTGCTAAAGCTTCACCTTCAACATCTTCTGCAATAATTAATAGTGGGCGGCTAGCTTTTGCAACAGCTTCAAGTGTTGTTAATAACTCACGGATACTATTGATTTTTTTATCAACTAACAAAATAAACGGATTATCTAATTCAACCGTGCCATTTTCTTGTTTGTTGATGAAATACGGTGATAAGTAACCGCGGTCAAACTGCATACCTTCAACAACGTCTAGTTCGTCAGTTAAAGCTTGGCCTTCTTCAACAGTAATAACACCTTCTGTACCTACTTTTTCCATTGCTGTAGCAATGATTTTACCAACAGTTTCATCCGAATTAGCTGAAATAGTACCAACTTGTTCAATGGCTTTGTTGTCGGTAACAGGAGTAGATTGGTCTTTTAATGCGGCAACGGCTGCAATAACAGCTTGGTCGATACCACGTTTAAGATCCATTGGGTTCATGCCCGCAGCGATAGATTTTAAACCTTCGTTAACAATAGCTTGTGCTAAAACAGTTGCAGTAGTTGTACCGTCACCGGCTTCGTCATTTGCTTTTGACGCAACTTCTTTAACCATTTGTGCGCCCATGTTTTCAAACTTGTCTTCAAGTTCGATTTCTTTCGCTACAGTTACACCATCTTTAGTGATAGTTGGACCACCAAATGATTTGTCTAAAACTACATTACGACCTTTAGGGCCTAATGTTACTTTTACCGCGTCAGCTAAGATGTTTACGCCTCTAAGCATTTTTGTGCGTGCGTCGTTTCCAAATAATACGTCTTTTGCAGCCATGTTATTTAATTCCTATAATTTTTTAATTTGTCACTGTTCATTAGAACAATAATTTTTAATATCTGCGCTCAGGCATAATTTTTATTATGCGAGTTCGCTCAAGAGCAAAGAAGAAGAACCGAGCTGACGCTAGTCAGTGAGTACTTCTGATGCCGCTATTGAGATGAAATAGCGGCATAAAATTTTTGCGACTATTCTACGATAGCCAAAATATCAGCTTCGCTTAGAATCAATACTTCTTCGCCATCTAACTTCTCAGTTTTAACACCGTAGCCCTCAGAGAAAATGACTAAATCGCCAACTTTAACTTCTAAAGGACGAACGTCACCGTTTTCTAAAATACGACCATTACCAACAGCAATAACTTCAGCGCGAGTAGACTTTTCAGCAGCACTACCCATTAATACGATACCGCCAGCTGATTTTGACTCGACTTCTTTACGTTTTACAATTACACGATCATGTAGTGGACGAATGCTCATTAATTCTCTCCTGAGATTACTTATTTATTGATAAATTATTTAGTACGTAAATTTTGTATATTAATTTAGTACATTGTTGTTGAGAAAATAACTGATACTAATTATTAGTAACCGGTTATTGTTGGTATAGAAATGGGGATTAAATAAAGCTTAACAAGTCTGCTGTGTGAAAAAATTAAGCCTTATTTACTATTGTTTATACGCAGATATTAATCTTTACGTTTAAACTCACCTTCTAAGGTTTCACCTTGGTGGTGAGACAAGGGTTTATTGGTATCTTTTGTAGACGAAAAAGGCTCTTCACTGTTTTCATGTTGGTAAACATTACCAGATGCGCCATGTTGAAATGAAGCACTTCCTGCCATTTGATTTACTTTAATATGTTTTTGCACTTGCTTAGCAATGCCTGCGCGCACGCTAGGTATAAGTAAAGATAAACCTAAAATGTCAGTAACAAAACCAGGAGTGACTAATAAAACGCCCGACACTAATAACATTAAGCCGGTAACAATTTCACCTGAAGGCATTTCGCCTTGTGCCATTTTTGTTTGCACCGACTGTAATGTTGCTATACCTTGTTGACGCACAAATTTAGCACCTAACCAAGCACTGAGAATTACAATAGCTACTGTAGGCCATACGCCAATCAACTCCCCTACATGTATAATTACAGTGATTTCGATAATTGGAATGATGATAAAAAGTACAAATAATAATTGAAACATAATGATCCTTTAATTTATATGAAACTTATATTGGGTTAAACAGGTCTTTTTCAAGGGCGGTAAATTAGTATCATAGCTATTTTAGTGTTAGCTTTAAGTTTTTATTAAGACGGCTTTTGAATAATAGTATTCTTGATGAATACACAAGGTATACTATCAAAACAGCCAAGCAATTAGGTAACCAATTTGTATCAATTAGTATTAACAACTTGTCCAAGTGAAGATATTGCAAAGCACATTGCTACAATATTAGTAACCGAAAAACTAGCGGCTTGTGTCAATATAATTCCTAATATAACCTCGGTATATTCTTGGCAAGATGAATTGCACTGTGACAATGAAGTCCAACTATTAATAAAAACTAATGAAAAAGCTTTCGCTAAATTAAATGAGCGAATTAACCAATTACATCCATATGATGTAGCGGAAGTTATTGCCTTGAATATCCAGCAAGGTGATGAACATTATTTAAACTGGATCACTAATTCTTTGAAGTAGCCTAAATGAAAAATTTTATTATTCTATGCTTGTTAATATTTTCCGCGTTTACGTTTCAATCGGTTTTAGCGCAAGAAAAAACATCATTATTTGATGTTTCTAATAACAGCTTATTTAGTAATGATGACGAGTTTTTAAAAGTAGACCAAGCATTCAGTTTTAATTTCCATCAACAAGATGATCAATTATCGATTAGCTTTGATATTGCCCCTGGATATTATCTTTACCGTCATCAATTCAAATTTAAAGGTAATAATGCCAGCTTTTCTTCAGTGAAGTTACCAGAAGGAATAGATCATGAAGATGAATTTTTTGGCGTACAAAAGATATTTACAGAGCAATTAATTTTCACTATAGACCTTGAAAAGGTTTCAAATGATGGCAGTATCAAAATAACTTACCAAGGTTGTGCAGAGAAAGGTCTTTGTTATGCACCCAAAAGCCAAACAGTTCTATTAAGCCAATTTACAACAACTAATACTGATAGAGATGAAGCGCTTTTAGGCAATCAAATCAGCGGTGAAGTATATAATAGTTTGCAGGCTGGGCAGCAAAGTGAACAACACCAATTATCAGACATGCTCAAGCAAGACAGTTTATGGTTAACGCTTGTTGCTTTTTTTGTCGGTGGTTTGTTGTTATCTTTTACCCCTTGTGTTTTTCCTATGTACCCTATCTTAACAGGTATTATTGTCGGTCAAGGAAAACAGTTAACAACGAAAAAAGCATTCACTCTTTCTTTTTTCTATGTACAAGGTATGGCGGTAACTTACACGCTTTTAGGTGTGGTTGTGGCTTTAGCAGGAGCTAAGTTCCAAGCTATTTTTCAGCACCCCATTGTATTAATAGGCTTGAGTGTTTTATTTATTTTTCTCGCACTTTCTATGTTTGGACTTTTTAATTTAGCTCTACCAGCAAGCTGGCAAAACAAACTCAACGCCATGAGCAATAAGCAAAAAGGTGGGTCAATTACTGGTGTATTAATTATGGGCGTTATTTCAGGCTTAGTTGCTTCGCCTTGTACTACAGCGCCGTTAACAGGTGCGTTATTGTATATTTCACAAACTGGTGATGTTGTACTGGGTGCATCAGCATTATACGCTTTAAGCTTAGGGATGGGACTACCATTATTAATACTTGGCAGCTCGGGTGGCAAGTTATTACCTAAAGCTGGCGCCTGGATGAATATTATTAAAAATATCTTCGGCTTATTATTACTTGCCGTACCAATATTTTTACTTGAACGCTTGATCCCAGAAATGGTTAGTCAAGCCTTATGGGCATTATTAATACTAGCAAGTGCAAGCTACTTTTATGTGGCTAATCAAAACCATGCCTTAGTGAAAAATTCAGGACAAGAAAGAGGGTTTGCTTATGGTTTACGTTCCTTAATTATCTTTTTAATGTTATTTTTCGGTGCCAACCTAGCGTATCAAGTTGTATTTCCAAACAGTAATGCGGCAGTAACAAGTGCTCAGCACCCCAGCTTTACAATGATTGAGACCGTATCAGAGCTTGATGCTGCAGTCTCTACGGCCAATCAACAAGGCAAAACTGTAATGGTAGATTTATATGCCGATTGGTGTATTGCTTGTAAAGAGTTTGAAAAGTACACCTTTGTTGATGCTCAGGTACAACAATCATTAAGTAATACCGTTTGGATTCAGGTTGATATGACCGACTTTGATTCAGCCAACAATGCTGAGTTTGTAGAACGCTTTAACGTGTTAGGTTTGCCATCTATTTTGTTTTTTGATTTACAAGGCAATGAATTAACTCAGCAACGAACCACTGGTTTTATGAATGCTGCAGAATTTAATGCTCACGTTCAATCAATCTTTTAGATAAGTAACCTGGGTTCGGGTTAAGTAAAGTCACACAACAAAGCAGATTTACATTGCACTGATTCTTTTTGATTTAATCAGTGCACTAAATACTATTTAACCTGAGTTCGGGATAAGCAAAATGCTACAACAGCCTTAATTATCCGTATTA
>NZ_PJAI02000069.1 GCF_002843355.2 Colwellia echini | reverse complement strand
TATTAATTGTTGCCGGGAAGCTAGAGTAAGTAGTTCGCCAGTTAATAGTTTGCGCAACGTTGTTGCCATTGCTGCAGGCATCGTGGTGTCACGCTCGTCGTTTGGTATGGCTTCATTCAGCTCCGGTTCCCAACGATCAAGGCGAGTTACATGATCCCCCATGTTGTGCAAAAAAGCGGTTAGCTCCTTCGGTCCTCCGATCGTTGTCAGAAGTAAGTTGGCCGCAGTGTTATCACTCATGGTTATGGCAGCACTGCATAATTCTCTTACTGTCATGCCATCCGTAAGATGCTTTTCTGTGACTGGTGAGTACTCAACCAAGTCATTCTGAGAATAGTGTATGCGGCGACCGAGTTGCTCTTGCCCGGCGTCAACACGGGATAATACCGCGCCACATAGCAGAACTTTAAAAGTGCTCATCATTGGAAAACGTTCTTCGGGGCGAAAACTCTCAAGGATCTTACCGCTGTTGAGATCCAGTTCGATGTAACCCACTCGTGCACCCAACTGATCTTCAGCATCTTTTACTTTCACCAGCGTTTCTGGGTGAGCAAAAACAGGAAGGCAAAATGCCGCAAAAAAGGGAATAAGGGCGACACGGAAATGTTGAATACTCATACTCTTCCTTTTTCAATATTATTGAAGCATTTATCAGGGTTATTGTCTCATGAGCGGATACATATTTGAATGTATTTAGAAAAATAAACAAATAGGGGTTCCGCGCACATTTCCCCGAAAAGTGCCACCTGACGTCTAAGAAACCATTATTATCATGACATTAACCTATAAAAATAGGCGTATCACGAGGCCCTTTCGTCTTCAAGAATTATACACTCCGCTATCGCTACGTGACTGGGTCATGGCTGCGCCCCGACACCCGCCAACACCCGCT
>NZ_PJAI02000068.1 GCF_002843355.2 Colwellia echini | reverse complement strand
TCAACACTGTAGTTATATGCATATTCAGTGCTACGGGTAGTTATAATAATTGTATTGTCGTCACTGATGCCTTCGTTATCAGTTTTCCAACGGGTAATAAAAGGACGCGGCTCAACTACGCTAACCGTGCGCTCTGCCGTACTAGTATTGTTTGAGCTGTCGGTAACCGTGTAAGTCAGTAGGTAATCACCGATGGTATCAGGGTCAATTGTGCCCGTTGGCGCTGCAACAATCGTTTCACCATCAGCGTTATCAAGAGCGGTCGCACCTAGTTCACGATACTCACGGCCTTGGCCTAGCAATATGGTACTGCCACCATTAAGCGTTATAACTGGCGGCGCAATATCTTGTATTGTAATTTCACGTGTAAGTGTACTGCTATTACCAGCAAGGTCAGTGGCGGTATATGTTACCGTGTAAGTGTTAACCATGTCGGTAACAACCGAGGTTTCACCGTCGTTAGTTACCTCTATGCTAGGGTCTACATCATCTGTTGCCGTTGCCCCTGCATCAACATAAACATCTCCGTAATTGTAAATAATTTCAGGCTCACCGGTTAAGGTAATAACAGGTGCGGTAACATCAACCACAGTTACAGTACGGGTAATTGGTGTTGCAGTATTACCTGCAGCATCAGTCGCTGAATAGTTTAAGGTGTATGTTCCTACAACAGCTGTATTAACCGTACCTGTGGTAATAATTGTTACGTCGGTATCAACATCATCAGTGGCGATTGCGCCTTGCTCTATGTAGGTTTGAGGAAAGTTAACGGTGACAACGGTTTCACCCGTTAGGGTAATTTCTGGTGGAGTAATATCAGTTACGTTAACGATTCGAGTTAAGCTACTTTCGTTACCTGCCGCATCGGATGCAGTATAAGTGATGGTATAACTACTGATATTATTGCTATCAACCGAGCCTGAAGATGTTACGTTAACACTGCCGTCAGTATTATCTGTTGCGCTAGCACCTGCATCGATATACTCAGAGCCAACGCCGTGTGTAATAGTGCTAT
>NZ_PJAI02000067.1 GCF_002843355.2 Colwellia echini | reverse complement strand
ATTGAAAAATGGCTAAAGCAAAATTTGAACGTCTAAAACCGCATGTTAACGTTGGTACTATCGGTCACGTAGATCACGGTAAAACAACTTTAACAGCTGCTATCTCTGCGGTATTAACTAAAGTTCACGGTGGTGAACTTAGAGATTTCGCACAAATCGATAACGCTCCTGAAGAACGTGAACGTGGTATTACAATCAATACTTCTCACATCGAATACGATACAGAAACACGTCACTACGCACACGTTGATTGTCCTGGCCATGCCGATTACATCAAAAACATGATCACTGGTGCTGCACAAATGGACGGCGCGATCTTAGTAGTTGCTGCAACAGATGGTCCAATGCCACAAACACGTGAGCACATCTTATTATCACGTCAAGTTGGTGTTCCTTACATCATCGTTTTCATGAACAAATGTGACGTTGTAGATGACGAAGAATTATTAGAATTAGTAGAAATGGAAATCCGTGAGCTACTTTCTGAATATGACTTCCCAGGTGATGACTTACCAGTTATCCAAGGTTCAGCATTAATGGCGCTTCAAGGCGATGAAAAATGGGAAGCTAAAGTATTGGAACTTGCTGACCAATTAGATTCATACATCCCAGAGCCAGAGCGTGCAATCGACGGTGCATTCATCATGCCAATCGAAGACGTTTTCTCAATCGCTGGTCGTGGTACTGTTGTAACAGGTCGTGTTGAACGTGGTATCATCAAAGTTGGTGAAGAAGTAGAAGTTGTAGGTATCCGTGATACACAAAAATCAACTTGTACTGGTGTAGAAATGTTCCGTAAGCTTCTTGACGAAGGTCGTGCTGGTGAGAACTGTGGTATTCTTTTACGTGGTCTTAAGCGTGAAGATGTAGAACGTGGTCAAGTACTATGTAAGCCTGGTTCAATTTCTCCTCACACTAAGTTTGAGTCAGAAGTATACGTGTTAAGTAAAGATGAAGGTGGTCGTCATACTCCATTCTTCAAAGGTTACCGTCCACAGTTCTACTTCCGTACAACAGATATCACAGGTGCTGTAGAGCTTCCTGAAGGTGTTGAAATGGTAATGCCTGGCGACAACTTGAAGTTTGTTGTTGAGCTAATCAACCCAGTAGCGATGGACGAAGGTTTACGCTTCGCAATCCGTGAAGGTGGTCGTACTGTTGGTGCTGGTGTTGTTTCAAAAATTATTG
>NZ_PJAI02000066.1 GCF_002843355.2 Colwellia echini | reverse complement strand
AAGGGACTTTAGTGAGCAGTACTGCGAGCTACGGCACGGTTGTGGTTGATGGCACGGGTGTATGGGAATACAGCTTAGATGACAGCAATGCTGCGGTACAAGCGTTACCAGACGGTGAAACCTTAACCGACACGATCACCTTTACTAGTGATGATGGCACCACTGAGACACAAACCATCACCATCACGGGCAGCAATGATGCGGCGGATATCACAGTTACTGCAAGTGACACATTAGTGACTGAAGATGATGCGAGCAACAACACCGCAACAGGCACCGTGTCTGTTAGTGATATTGATACCGGCGAAGGGACTTTAGTGAGCAGTACTGCGAGCTACGGCACGGTTGTGGTTGATGGCACAGGTGTATGGGAATACAGCTTAGATGACAGCAATGCTGCGGTACAAGCGTTACCAGACGGTGAAACCTTAACCGATACGATCACCTTTACTAGTGACGATGGCACCACTGAGACACAAACGATCACCATTACCGGCAGCAATGATGCGGCGGATATCACAGTTACTGCAAGTGACACATTAGTGACTGAAGATGATGCGAGCAACAACACCGCAACAGGCACCGTGTCTGTTAGTGATATTGATACCGGTGAAGGGACTTTAGTGAGCAGTACTGCGAGCTACGGCACGGTTGTGGTTGATGGCACAGGTGTATGGGAATACAGCTTAGATGACAGCAATGCTGCGGTACAAGCGTTACCAGACGGTGAAACCTTAACCGATACGATCACCTTTACTAGTGACGATGGCACCACTGAGACACAAACGATCACCATTACCGGCAGCAATGATGCGGCGGATATCACAGTTACTGCAAGTGACACAAGCGTGACTGAAGATGATGCCAGCAACAACACCGCAACAGGCACAGTGTCTGTTAGTGATATTGATACCGGCGAAGGGACTTTAGTGAGCAGTACTGCGAGCTACGGCACGGTTGTGGTTGATGGCACAGGTGTATGGGAATACAGCTTAGATGACAGCAATGCTGCGGTACAAGCGTTACCAGACGGTGAAACCTTAACCGATACGATCACCTTTACTAGTGACGATGGCACCACTGAGACACAAACGATCACCATTACCGGCAGCAATGATGCGGCGGATATCACAGTTACCGCAAGTGATACATTAGTGACTGAAGATGATGCGAGCAACAACACCGCAACAGGCACAGTGTCTG
>NZ_PJAI02000065.1 GCF_002843355.2 Colwellia echini | reverse complement strand
AAAACGTGAATCAAAAAATATACCTTACGCAAATAACCCAATACACCTAACGCCTAATTAACAGGCAAAAAACAGTTGGCTAAAATAAGCGACGTAGGAGCAAAAGCCAACTGTTTTTTGTCCTTGTTAAATTTCTTGTTATGATGATTTATTACACACAAACTCATTTTTACTAAAATCAGATAGCTCACTGAATTTCTTAATAGACTCAATGCTATAAAACTCACTTCTTTCAAATTCACAATCAGTGCATGAATATGAAATATCTATGCGGGCATCATGGTCTTGTTTGAAACCATTGTGAAAACCAACCCATATGTATGGCTCATCATTAAGCTGGCTGTATGGAACACGGTTAAGAAAAACCTCTTCGCCGTTAGTTTTGTAAACAAGAGTGACGCTTGAAGCAAGCCAACGTTTATTAATAGTTTTAGGGTAATTTAAAACTAATGTTTCATTGTCTTTGTCGGTTATCTCAAATCCATGACAAGCTGCAACTTTTGGGGTGATGATATTCACACGATCTGGCTTTGTCGCCAAAACGGAAAAAGAAATGGTTAGAAAAATTAATGATAGTAATTTCATACTCTATCCCTGCGAATCATCATAACGCCCTGTTAACAGGCAAAAAATAGTTGGTTAAAATAAGCGACGCAGGAGCAAAAACCAACTGTTTTTGTCCTTGTTTAACAGTTTGTTATGTATAAATTTGCACACTAACTAACTAAAAGTCAGTTTTAATTATGTCTTTATATTTGATAAATGCTTTATTGTTCGTACGCTTTAATATTTCTACTAGCCCAATTAAATCTTTTTTATGTATATCGAATTCTTTTTCATTGTTAAGATCCTTTGCTTCTTGCATCCTTTTAGCTTTGTCTTCACAAACCATTTCTTCTATTGCTTTATATTCCATCGTTAGCCTTTATTAATAAGTCTGGTGCAGTAATCATTAACAAATTTAATATCTGCCTTTGACGGGCTAGGTTCAATATAGGTTTTGACACATTGATCTATTTTATATTTATATGAAAATATAGGAGCCAGCACAATAGAAATAGAGATCAATACAGCTCCAATGATAATATATTTTTGTGAGGACACTCAGGATTCCTTTTTATACATAACGCCTCATTAAGAGGCAAAAAATTGTTTGCTAAAATGTTGAGGTACGAAACAGCAAACTGTTTTTTGTCCTGCTTTAATGCCTTGTTAGGTGTTTGAAC
>NZ_PJAI02000064.1 GCF_002843355.2 Colwellia echini | reverse complement strand
TTGCTCAATTTTACGCAACACCGCGAAACAATAATATACGCGCGATAAATACAAAACTGAATTACGTTTTAAGATACGTGATTGATACGCAAAACGTGAATCAAAAACTAAACCTTACGCAAATAACCCAATACACCTAACGCCTCATTAAGAGGCAAAAAGTAGTTTGCTAAAATGTTGAGGCACGAAACAGCAAACTGTTTTTTGTCCTTCTTTAATGCCTTGTTAGTTGTTGATAGTTAAACACATTTAACTCACCAACAACACTAGAAATTAATTAATGGAAGTGAGTATTTAAAAACACCACCGCAACTTAGCCACTGAATGCGAACTTTGAGCCGTTTACAAAACTACTGATTATATTTACCAACAAAAGTTAGGCGAAAACTGTGTTACCAAAATCGCTAAAATTATTAAATAAATTGAAAGTAACCACAAAAAAGGAAGGAAACAAACACCAATCCTTTGATGTGAAATACCGCACGATTAAACTTAATTTACTCGAACAAGTTGCGGCAACTAACGCCTCACTAAGAGGCAAAAAATAGTTGGTTAAAATAAGCGACGCAGGAGCAAAAACCAACTGTTTTTTGTCCTTTTAAATGACTTGTTATAAGCCTATTCACCAAATGCTTCACTTGTACTTCCGAAGGCGTACTCATGAAGATTTGTTTCCTCAGAACTTGCATGAAGGTTACCAGAAAAATCATCAAAACTTATTCTAGGGTTATATGATTTCCCTTCGTGCTTTATTTCTTCTTGGTCATGTAACATTGCAAAATCAAAGGCGAATTCTCCTATGATCTCTTTAGCTTTATCTTGATTTACTCCATGCTTGGCTAATGTATTTTTTAGTAAAATTATCATCTGATATTGCCACTCTGTAGCTAACTCTTCATATTTTTCTGATTCTTGAATATTCATGCAGACTCCTTTCTAGGCTTATAACGCCTCATTAAGAGGCAAAAAATTGTTTGCTAAACTGTTGAGGCACGAAACAGCAAACTGTTTTTTGTCCTGCTTTAATGCCTTGTTAGGTGTTTGAACTGATTAGAGTTTATGCCACCTAAACTTACCAAACCACAATAAAGTAATTGGCAAAGTCTTGCACGAAATTTTGCAGTAAAAACTGAGAAATTAGCGCACCAAAAAGTTAAATAAACTGCTTTGCTCAATTTTATGTAACACCGCGAAACAATAATATACGTGCGATAATTACAAAACTTAATTACGTTTTAGGATACGTGATTGATGCGCAAAACGTGAATCAAAAAATATATCTTACGCAAATAACCCAATACACCTAACGCCTCATTAAGAGGCAAAAAATTGTTTGCTAAAATGTTGAGGCACGAAACA
>NZ_PJAI02000063.1 GCF_002843355.2 Colwellia echini | reverse complement strand
TTTTGCTTATATGGACTCCTCGTATTGTACAAGAAAAAACTTTTAAAAATTTAGATGCGTGCTTATATTCGGACTCATAATGGGAAGCTATCCCGGTCACTTTGATGTATTCGCACCTTCATGCCTATTCTCCTTCACGACATTCTATATGTTCAGAGCAAAACGCAGGCTATTGAAGGTTGGTCTAACCTTTTTTAAGATCTTTTTTGTAGCAATTTTACGTGTTAATTCGTCATTAGTTTCTAGTCATTATTAAGCAGCTAATAAGACAGGGCTGTAATCTGTATTGTTTTTCATTAACGCATAAGCGGTTCGTACGTTTTTATTTGCCAAGGCCATTGATGCACAATTAGCCCCTCTACGTTCAATTAGGGCTTTTAACCACTTTTCTTTTTCTGTCTTTGCAGGCCTATTTTTAAGTTTGGCTACCACAGCTCTTGCCCCTAAAAACAGACAACTGCGTAGTGGTTTATCACATGAGCTTTTACCGACTGAGCCGAGTTGTATTTTTCCACCACTACTATGCTGTTTTGGGGTAACGCCAATACAAGCAGAGACTTGTCTGCTGCTTTTGAAATGTTCGCCACTGCCTAATTGTATTTTCAGCCTCATCGACGTGATAGGCCCAACACCCTCAAGTTTCATGAATTTTTTACAATCTTTATCTTGTCCTGTTAATTCTATCAAGCCCTTATTCATCACTTGAAAATCCTCTTCTAGGCGGGAATATAATGCCCACAATTTAGCTATACTATGACGCATAGGCATAGGTAACTGATTTTCAGCGTCTTCTAATATTTCAGGTATCCGAGCTTTGAAATTTTTAATGCTTTTGTTGATAATAATGCCAAATTCTAGCAATAAGCCACGGACTTGATTTGATAGCTGAAGTTTTTGTTTATCAAGTAAATCTCTCATTTTTCCTACCGACTGTAGGCCTTGCTCTTCAATGGTTAACACCCTTGCAGGTTTTATATTTGCTGCGCGAGAAGCAACGGCAATAGCGATAGCATCATTAGCATCTGTTTTTTGACCCGTTCTAAAGGGTTTTACTTGTTTAGGAGGTATAGGAATAACATTATGACCTAGGGATTTAGCAAGCCTTGCCCAGTAATGAGCACCGCCACAGCTTTCCATGGCAACAAGAGATCGTTGTTGTTTTATGAGCCATTCTTTTAACTTTGCTCGGCTCATTGCTTTATTGAAAGTAATTTTTCCATTGGCTGTCATAATACAAACTTGAAAAATATCTTTTGCTAAATCGATAGCGATTACGTTACATTGTGTCATTGTGTGGACTCCAGGTAAAAGTTGATTTGAGTGAATACTTTTTACTTTATACCGCAAAACTCCCGCGAGGGGGAGGAGTCCATACATCTCCT
>NZ_PJAI02000062.1 GCF_002843355.2 Colwellia echini | reverse complement strand
TAATTATGAATTCCATATTCTAATTATGAGCAATATTATCAGTTCACCTAACGCCGCATTAAGCGGACTAAAATTGTTGGTTATAATGTGGAGCGAAGCGGAACCTAACCAACTGTTTTAGTTCCGTTTAAATGCCTTGTTAGCTTTTTTTAGGCCAATAGCCCAGTATAAAACCATGCTCCATAAGTACATAACTTTTTGAGTCTGATTTAAAAATAGTAGTTTTGAATTCACCGTCCCATGAGTAAAAACCTTTTCTTGGAGTTGAGTCGGGATTTCCGTGATTAGCTATAAGTTTTTCTTGAAGGATATCTCTGGATGTCGAAGAGTGATCAAACCCAGAGAAATTTATATGTGTAATAGGAAGCTCTGGCTTGTCTTCATCTAAGAAGTAGGTAACATGCTTGAATGCAGAGTGAGCATACTTAACCGTTATATATCGATTTGCTGGTTCTACTTCAATTAACGAATCAGGAAATATACTCGGCTTAAAGAAGTCGTGTATTTTAGATGCTGGATCACCAATCCTTACTTGCGCTAAACCCAATGGATATGGATTATTTGGTACAAACAAATTGCTTATTTGTGAACTAATTAGCTGCCCTTTAAGGGCTATATTTTCATCTTTAAACTTATTGAGAGAAGTATTTGCAGATTTTAGCAGCAAACTTTGCTCACGGATTTTTTCTTTGGACTTTGAAATGTCACTTTTTAACGAAGATATTTCATTTTGAAGAGACAGTGTGTGCGTTGGGAGTATTACCTCTTTATACAGAAGTACTCCGATAGCTATCGTTCCTGCAACCGCGACAGCAGCACTAGATAAAGGGTGATCTTTCCAGTTTTGTTGGGACATTCTAATTACTGACTCCAGATGAAAGCTAACGCCTCGTTAAGAGGCAAATAATATGTTGGCTAAAATAAGCGACGCAGGAGCAAAAGCCAACTGTTATTTGTCCTGCTTTAACGACTTGTTAGCACCTCAACTCTAATATACTAACAACACTATCTTGGGTCTCTTGGCTGAACATTTTAAATTCATCTTCAGTAAAAACACCGTAACTTTTTAAAGAAACTAGTTTCAGCAGTACGTTATTACGAGTTGGATTATTGAACATCTCAGTAATTTTGGCATCTTCAGTTTGAATAAGATCATATAGATCTAAGTACGACTGATGCTCTATACCTTCTCTTTTTTTAGCTAGCTCCTCAACTTTGACAAAAATTAATTCACAGGCTTTTGCCGTTAAATCGTTTTGAAGTTTTCGAAATAGCTTCCAATCTTTTTCAGGTACCGATGACATGCTAGATCCTCATTGAGTGCTAACGCCTCATTAAGAGGCAAAAAATTGTTTGCTAAAATGTTGAGGCACGAAACAGCAAACTGTTTTTTGTCCTGCTTTAAT
>NZ_PJAI02000061.1 GCF_002843355.2 Colwellia echini | reverse complement strand
TTGCTCAATTTTACGCAACACCGCGAAACAATAATATACGCGCGATAAATACAAAACTGAATTACGTTTTAAGATACGTGATTGATGCAACAAACGAGAATCAAAAAATAAACCTTAGGCAAATAACCCAATACACCTAACGCCGCATTAAGCGGAAATTATAGTTGGCTAAAATGTTTGAGGAACGAAAAACAGCCAACTGTAAATTTTCCGTTTAAATGCCTTGTTAGGTATACCTACGATACAGATAATTGTTGTGACTTCACAACAGTCCACTGGCCATTTATGAATTGTAATGTATATAGTTTAATCTCAGAACTCCTTAACCCCTCGTAATATCCTGCCTTTACTAACACAGAGTTTTCACCTGACCACTTTATAGAATGAATATTAAGAATAACTCCTGTATTTCCCGTATCTGCATCATAAACAGTGATAGCTTTTTCTCTAGGTGGGCCAATGTTTGCCATTGATGATGGTTTGATTACAGTACGTGCTTCATTAAATTTATCAAGAAGTGATTTAGGAGGATCTGCTTGGTAAAGCTTTAAGAAATAAACAGGAGCACTAGTCCCTTGATAGGATCCATTATGCTCTATTAAGTAACTAAACATTGTTTGTGAAACAACTAAATCACGTTCCATGTGTTGTGCATGGGCGCTAGGTAATAAAATATAAGTACATAGGATAAATAACGTAATTTTCAACTTTGCTAGCACGATGTTCTCCATGATTATGCTGGTATACATAACGCCTCATTAAGAGGCAAAAAATTGTTTGCTAAAATGTTGAGGCACGAAACAGCAAACTGTTTTTTGTCCTGCTTTAATGCCTTGTTAGGTGTTTGAACTGATTAGAATTTATGCCACCTAAACTTACCAAACCACAATAAAGTAATTGGCAAAGTCTTGCACGAAATTTTGCAGTAAAAACTGAGAAATTAACGCACCAGAAAGTTAAATAAACTGCTTTGCTCAATTTTATGTAACACCGCGAAACAAAAATATACGTGCGATAAATACTAAAGTGATTTACGTTGTAGGATGCGCGATTGAAGCACAAAACGTGAATCAAACAATAAAACCAAACCCTTTAACCAAATACACCTAACGCCTCATTAAGAGGCAAAAAATTGTTTGCTAAAATGTTGAGGTACGAAACAGCAAACTGTTTTTTGTCCTGCTTTAATGCCTTGTTAGGTGTTTGAACTGATTAGAATTTATGCCACCTAAACTTACCAAACCACAATAAAGTAATTGGCAAAGTCTTGCACGAAATTTTGCAGTAAAAACTGAGAAATTAACGCACCAAAAAGTTAAATAAACTGCTTTGCTCGATTTTATGTAACACCGCGAAACAATAATATACGCGCGATAAATACAAAACTGAATTACGTTTTAAGATACGTGATTGATGCGCAAAACGTGAATCAAAAAATAAACCATAAGCAAATAACCCAATACACCTAACGCCTCATTAAGAGGCAAAAAATTGTTTGCTAAAATGTTGAGGCACGAAACA
>NZ_PJAI02000006.1 GCF_002843355.2 Colwellia echini | reverse complement strand
GCGCTAGCACCTGCATCGATATACTCAGAGCCAACGCCGTGTGTAATAGTGCTATTACCATTTAGAGTAATAACCGGAGCTGTTGTATCTGGGGTTGGGGTTGGTGTAGGCTCTGCAGAATCAGTACCACCACAAGCACTTAGCGTACTAACGCCAAGCACAATAAGCATGGCTTTTGATAAAAGTGTAATGTTCATATAAAACTTCCTTGTGTTAAAAATAAGGGTAAAAAATCAAAAATTTACGATGAAATTTGGTGCGCAATTTAACATAAAAGCAACAATAATAAAATTCATTAATCGTCGAGTTCAGGAATTTCATACCTGAATGACAACAACATAACTGCAAGGCAACATGATCTAAGAAAAAACACATCATACTTCGAGCCTGCACTAACCATAATCAAAAATATAACGTCAGCGTTAGTGTTTTTATGTTATGTCATTGTAACAAGTCATAATAAATTCATAATAAAGTAAGAAGTCTACCTACATAATACCCATTGCAATAATCATTAAATCACTCCTTCAATCACTAAATTAATCAATCAATCGCCTTCAAATAGTCTAAATAATTAGTGCATTCGGTATAACTTACATGAGCATGTTGTCCTGAAAAGCAAAGGTAACGTAAATCCGTTAGCTGTTTGTCACTTTAAAATTACCTGTCTAATCATTTTATTAATGTTTACGCCATTTAAATATGATGAGAATAACAACATTAATCTAATCATTAATTAACTATTTATGATTCAAATATCCTTTTGATGAGAATAAGTGGCTTATTCAAATCAAAAATGCCATTATTATGATTAGAATATGGAGATTTATGATTATGAGTATAAAATATAACTGGCAACACCCCGATTGGCCTAAATTTACATATCAGTCAGATGGTCTAAATAAGATCATAGATGAGTACACTAAAATTTCCTCAAACCTTCAAGGGCAAGTTTCACAATTAGATCAAGATAATAAATCAGAAGCATATATCTTTTTAATAGTTGAAGAGGCTATTAATACAAGTGAAATAGAAGGTGAAAATCTGAACCGCGAAGAAGTACGTTCTTCCGTTGCACGTTATTTAGATCTAGATTTATCTCAACCGAAAGGCATTTTTCATAAAGAAATTGGCATAGCGTCATTACTTATTGATGTGCGAAAAAACTTCACGAGTGAGTTATCAAAAGAAATGATATGCAATTGGCATAAGTTATTACTTACAGGCCAAGATAGCTATTATGCTAGGCGTGAAATTGAAATAGGTGAATACCGTACTGGCCCTGTCGATATTGTTAGTGGTAGCGGGGAGTATGAAGAGGTTGTTTTTGAAGGTCCTCCGGGAGATATAGTCGAAAGTGAAATGAGTAAATTTATTGACTGGTACAACAGTACATCTCATTTGAACGATAATAGTGAGTATATTTCAGGGCCTGTACGTTCAGCTATTGCTCATATGTGGTTCACTTCAATTCACCCTTTTGGTGATGGAAATGGTCGTATTGCACGTGCTATATCAGAGCATGCTCTATTTCAGGATTTTGATATCCCACCTTTATTTAGCATATCAACGCCTATTAATGAAAATAGAAATGATTATTATAAAATGTTGGCTGAAAGCTCACGTATAGATGCGTCTGTTGATTTAACAAATTGGATTAAATGGTTTACTGAAATCACTAAAAATGCTCAAGTTAATGCTAAAAATAAAATAGACTTTATTCTAAAAAAGTCTATTTTTTGGGATCATCATAAACAGGCGAAGTTGAATAAGCGGCAGCATAAAATTACGAGTAAATTTTTCGAATTTGGGACAAGTGGATTAATTAAAACGGGGATAAACTCTGAAAAATATCAGTCTATGACAGGATGTTCTTCAGCTACTGCAACTCGTGATTTAAAAGGATTGGTTGAAAAAGCGATTTTAGTGCCTTCTCAATCAGGAGGTCGTAGTTTGCGCTATTTCATTAACCTTATTGAAGAAAAGCCCGTATTTAATATTTTCCAAAAAGGTCATGATAAAAACTTAGCAGAAGTAAGTTTGAATAAGTTACTTGACGATATTGTAAGAAACATTAATTTTCATCAAGTGCAAAACAAACAGTTAGACAATTTAATTGATAAATACAAAGCTTTTGCTAATGGTGAACAGGTTCATTTAGAAAAGTTGGATAACATACTGTCACAGTTGCACGGCAATGGCTCGAAACTAATATAGGCCGGAGTAAAAATTAACGAATACACACATTCATAATAATTAATTAAAGTGAGTGTCAGCTTTAACTTCAAGTGTTTCGAATCAATATTTAGGTAAGTGTGTTTAATTAAATAACTTAGCCCAAGCAGTGGTTAGTTAAGACCTAACGCATATCACAAGCAAAAAAATGGATTACCGAGCTATGCTTGGTAATCCATTTTCTTTTACTTCACTTAACTTAGCTTACCTGAGCTTGCTCAAAGTTATTTTTTGAACTCTGCTTATAACTTAAAACTACAGACAAGTTTATTAACTAAGTAAGTAACTAAGCTCTATAGTGCTTTAGTTAAAATCTCACGACTTACGTCTAGGGTAATATCACCTTGTTCGCCAAGCGCTGTCATACCGTGTTGCTCTAATCTGTCGACAAGTAAGTCAATATCTTTGCTACCAAGATCGATATCAGACAAACGTACTGGTACGCCCATTTTCACAAAAAAGTCTTCGGTTAAAGCAATGGCTTTATCAATACGTGCATCTTCATCACCGTCAGTTATGTGCCAAACACGTTCTGCATATTGTAATAATTTGCCACGTTTTTGTTCACGTTTAACTTTCATTACCGCAGGAAGCACTATAGATAAAGTACGTGCGTGATCAATACCAAAAGCACCTGTTAATTCATGACCAATCATGTGCGTTGACCAATCTTGTGGAACACCTGCGCCAATTAAACCATTTAGTGCCATGGTTGCAGACCACATGATATTAGCTCTTACTTCTAAATCATCTTTAGTCTCAGCAGCTAACGCTTTAGGACCTTCTTCAATCAATGTTTGTAATAACCCTTCACTGAAACGATCTTGTACTTTGCCATTAACGCTATACGTTAAATATTGCTCAATAGTATGCACAAAAGCATCAACTACGCCGTTACCAATTTGATCATCTGATAATGACAAGGTCACTGTTGGGTCAAGTACCGCAAATAAAGGGCGAACTAATGGGCTAGAAAAAGGTATTTTAGTACCATCACGTGTCACTACAGAGTTACCATTACTTTCAGAGCCTGTCGCCGGTAGTGTTAATATTGCACCAAGAGGTAAAGCTTTAGTTACGGGTTGTTGCTTGGCAAGAATATCCCAAGGGTCATTACTCTCGTCGTTACCTTCGTAAAGTGCAGCAGCAGCAATAAATTTAGCGCCATCAACTACAGAGCCGCCACCAACGGCAAGTATGTAATCTATATTTTCTGCTTTAATAATTTCTTGCGCTTTCATTAAGGTATCGTATTTGGGATTGGGCTCAATACCTGAAAACTCAAACCATGTATGCTTTGCCAGCGCATCAATAACTTGTTGATAAACACCATTGCCCTTAATTGAACCGCCACCATAAACAATTAATACTCGCGCGGTTAAAGGAATTTCTTTTGAAATAACCTCAATCTGTCCTTCGCCAAAATTAATCTTTGTTGGGTTTTGAAAATTAAAATTTAACATGTTTAGTCCTGTATGTAGTTTTATGTTGATGATTTTTAGTAATTTGTGAAGTGCCCTATCATTCAAAATATTTCAAGAATCAATTAGATAATTTCAACAAGGTGTTCTAATAACTTTTCAGCAGCTAATGCTGAACTTGCTGGGTTTTGCCCTGTAATAATCAAACCATCTTGAATCGCAAACGGGTGGAAATCTTGTGCTTTTTGATATTCTGCACCGCGTTTAATTAATTCATCTTCAACTAAAAAAGGCACAACATCAGTTAACTGAACCGCTTCTTCTTCACTGTTAGTAAAACCAGTAATCACCTTACCTTTAACAGCAAACTCACCTAATTCATCTTTCACGTTTAATAATGCAGCACTTGCATGACAAACTGTCGCGACTGCTTTATCTGCATTTAAAAAACTTTCAATTAACGTAATTGATTCATTATTATCAGTTAAATCCCATAACGGACCATGACCACCAGGGTAAAATACGCCATCAAAATCACTTTGTTTGATTTCAGATAATTTTACGGTAGTAGCAATTTTAGCTTGTACTGCATCATCGCTATCATAACGCTCAGTTGCCGATGTTTGAAAATCAGCTAAGGTACTTGTTGGATCAATAGGTGCTTGACCGCCTTTTGGCGTAGCTAATATCACTTCAACTCCGGCATCAATAAAAGCGTAATAAGGTGCTGCAAATTCTTCAACCCAAAAACCTGTTTTTTTACCTGTGTTACCTAGTTGATCGTGTGAAGTAAGTACCATCAATATTTTTTTAGACATTATAATTAATCCCTTTATTTATATAAGCATGTAAGTAGAGTTTTGTATTGCTATAAAACGTAATAATCATTTTATGTAACTAGTATATGCCTACAACACAACATGAACAATGCAGATAAAACTGACAACATTGTATTAATAATTGATACAATAAATTATAATAATGCATTAAATGTCATGTATTACTCTTATTAGTTAGTGATCTAAGTTAGTAATCGTTTTATAAGTTTGGGAGGCACTATGGATGTTTCATTTGAGCAACTAAAAAGTATGGTGGTTTTTGCCCAAGTTATTGAACAAGGAAGCTTAAGCGCTGCCGCGAAACATATGGGACTTTCTCGTGCAGTGGTAAGTTATCACTTAAAAAAACTTGAAGCACAACTTGACGTAAAATTACTTAATCGCTCAACTCGGTCTATTAATCTCACTGAAGCTGGTCAAGCATATTATGAGCGCTGTCGAGTTATTGCCGAGCAAGCTAGCGCTGCGAATCAGCAAATTGAAAACTTTAAAAGTGAACCCATTGGTTTACTCAAAATCACTTGCCCAGTTAATATTGGCCTGCAAACAGTTGTGCCTGCATTAAATGAATTCAAAAAGATCTACCCTAAGATAGCACTTGACGTCATGCTCACTGATGAAGTGGTTAACATTATGAAAGAAGGTATTGATTTAGCTATTAGAGGTGCACCTTTAGCTGATTCGGGTTTACAGGCAACTAAGCTTGCCACCCTATCAACCTGTCTTTGTGGTGCCCCTGAGTATTTTAATCAACATGGTCGACCTACTAAACCTGCCGATTTAGGTAAACATCAATGGGTTATTTACAAACTAACCTCGGGGGTTTTAAACCTTAAAAAAGGTAGTCGCTCGTTTAGTATCGCAACCAATGGCAGTATTAGTACCAATAATGCCGCAGCTCGCACCGCTTTTGTTGAGGCAGGCCATGGTTTAGCCCGTATTCCAACTTACGATGCTTGGCCAAAAATAAAAGCAGGCACTTTAGAAACTGTGCTTGATGATTATGCCTTTAACGATATAAATGTGTATGGGGTTTTCCCACCTGGTACTGCCAATTCTAAAAAGCTCAGATTGCTACTTAACTATTTGAAAGAGTACTTTACCAGTCAAATTAGTGTAAAAAATACTAATTGATGTCTTAGCAATAAAAAGATAATTCAGCTTAATAGTTAATCACTTTAAATATTCATTAACACCACAGCTTTAATTTAGTAGTATCAGTAAACAACTAAAAAATAAAGAGTTAAGGTTTGTATTGATGAGTGATGACACGGAAGATAAAAGTCGAATTGACACACTGACTCAATTACCCACCAGAGCCTTTGGTCGTCAGTTAGTTGAAAAAATACTGCTTAAAGATGACGTTCAAAAAGTGCAAGTAATCATCTGTGAAATATCAAGATTTGGGCAAATGAGTGACAGTATTGGTAATGCACTTGCTGATAAAGTATTAGCGAAAGTAGCTAGGCGCCTGTCAAAAGTATTTATCAACACCCTATGTATATACAGAACCCACGGTGATCATTTTTGTTTAGTGTTTGCCGGTGATGTTGATTTACCTGAAGAAATAGAACGCCTGCAAGATTTTGCTCAACGCCCCTTCGTTATTAGCGGTCAAGTTATTGTACTCAGCGTTAGAATTGGCGCAGCCATCAATGAAGTAAAAGACACTTCCTTTAGTGACACTATGCACGCAGCCGAAGCTGCTTTACATTTTGCTAATAACGGTGGCTTAAAGATTTGTATGTTTGAGCCCTTTATGCTCGAAAAAGCAAAAACATCACATCAAATAGCTAATGACTTACGTTGTGCATTAATCACAAATTCTCTGGAATTATACAGCGCGATTAACAGCGAAGAGTTTTATCTGGTATATCAGCCAATTTATTCAATCGCTCTAGATAAAGTCACTGGCTTTGAAGCACTATTAAGATGGAATCATCCTGAAAGAGGTATTGTGCCACCTAATAACTTTATTTCTATAGCCGAAGAAATAGGCGTAATGGATGTATTAGGTGACTGGATATTAAGAAAAGCCTGTTTAGACATAGTTAAGTTACAACAAGCTTCACAACAAACTGACCTTATGATCAATATCAATGTCAGCCCTGTACAGTTTTTAAATCCTGGTATTCTTATTAACTCACTTGAAGCAGCCATTAGCGAGTCAGGGATTGCGCCGCAATTAGTTAGAGTTGAAATAACAGAATCATCAGAGTTTATTGATAGTATGCCTAGCACGCTTAAAAAAATCAGAGCGTTAGGTTGTGAAATAGCGATTGATGATTTTGGTACCGGTTACTCTTCAATTGTACAGTTAACAAAATTACCGCTTAACCT
Organism: Colwellia echini; assembly: GCF_002843355.2. Classification (GTDB taxonomy): domain Bacteria; phylum Pseudomonadota; class Gammaproteobacteria; order Enterobacterales; family Alteromonadaceae; genus Colwellia; species Colwellia echini. The sequence continues at coordinate 203,813 of NZ_PJAI02000006.1, read as the reverse complement.
TATTAAAGTCGACCGTTCTTTTGTCTTTCAATTAGATTCTCAAGATCCTGAAAAGTCTTCACAAGCATTACTGATTGCACGTGGCGTATATGGTTTAGCCCATGCGCTAGGGTTAAACGTGATTACTGAAGGTGTTGAAACTGCAGAGCAATTAGCCATAGTAACAAAATTAGGTGCTGATTTAATACAAGGCTTTTATTACGCTAAACCTATGTATGAAAGTGAAATGTTACCTTATTTACAACAAACAATTATCTCAGCTTAACGGAGTAACTATGTCGAATTTATATCAACTATCTTACATTAGTAAAAATTTGGTCTCTGGTGACAAGCAAGCATTACAAAACCAAATAGAGTCAATATTAGACTCTGCATCGACAAATAACCTTAAGCTGGGAGTTACTGGCGCTTTACTTTATACCGGCGGCTATTTTTGCCAAGTAATTGAAGGTGAAGAAGAAAATATTGAAGAGCTTTTTGAAACCATTCAACTTGATAACCGACACGCAGAATTGACAGTATTAAATTTTGAGAAAATAACCGAACGTAATTTTTCACAGTGGTCGATGGCATTTGCAGGTATTGAAGATTCAATGCGATTTGATATCGCAGGCATAAAAGATTCAAAAGACCATAAAGCAATGAAAAAAGCTGGAGATAATATTGTCAGTGTATTAGAAAATTTAGTGAGAAAAAAACAAGCAACAACTTAAGCTAAACTAAGTGCCCAAAATAAGCGCCCAAACTAAACCTAAAGCGGCTCAACCTAAAACGACTAACCTAAATGCACAATATTAATGCAGAGTGGACTTAATGCAGAGTTGGTTTTTGCTTGTCCCATTGAGTTCCTTGCCAACCAGCTATCGTGCCTGCAGCTTCACAACTATCACAATGCCACTCAATCAAATCAATAGCGATACAGGCAGCTTCAATACGTCCTTCACAAGATAATCCTGCCGCTCGACTATTACAGTTCAAATTAACCTCAATTGTTGAAGGCTTAGCTTTTAATGATTCAACTTTTAACGGTTCAATACTTAATTTGTTAATTTGTGAATAATCAAGTTTCTCAGAAACCGATGAGACAATTTTAGTTAAAAATTTAAAAACCGTCTTAGCTTGCTCGGTAAGCACAAGTTCGTTACCCGTATCATCAAGAAACTGCATCAGATTTGCTTTTAGCGCCATACTTCTTTAATCCATAATTATCGTTTTACTTGAATACTGAACAATAGCATCACATAAGCCTTACATAACTAACATAACTTACACCGTACAGTTAAGCGCTTAGATTGACTATTTTAAGCTGGATCGTTTACCAAATGTTTATATTTTTGTAACAGCTGAGATAAGTAATTTATTAATCACAGACAGGCGAGCCCATGATTGACTGGTTACTTAATTTTTCAGCGCCAACTACCATGAATAGGTGACAACATAAACAATTGCACTTATTAGTAAAATTCAAGTATTATAAATTTTAAGAGTAAAATCATCGCCAAGTTTTTATAGTTTACACGGAGTATGAAACATGAAAAAAATAGATAACGAAGCTGTTCCAGTAATTGATGAAAATAACAGACGTACTTTTTTAAGATCAAGTGCCGCGGCAGCTAGCGCTTTAGTATTAGGTAGTGTTTTACCTGCCACTGCAAGTGCAAAATCAGCACCTAAAGCGGGTGAAGTAGAACTTTTATTCGTACAAAGCGCTGATAAAGTTGTCCTCGACAAAAATACCTTAGTATTATCTGGCATTGCTAAATCAACAATCTACTTTTCAGATAGACCACAAAGAATTGCTGGCCATATGCTAACAAGTGATTTTATCACTGACTGGCAAAAAGGTACGCATCATGAAGATTTTAAACAAGATCCACCGAATGCGACATTATCTATAATTAGCGGCGATGAAGTGCAAGATGTTGTAATGACATTAACTAACCCGCGTTTAGAATCTGATGTATTACTTTATGATGTTAAATTAATAGATGATGGTTTAGCTTTAGACGTATTTTCTGGTCCTGGCTCTCTGTTCATCGATATCGTTGGTATGCCAGCAACACCGGTATCTGTTGCAGGTGTTGCTCGTCGCGAACGCAGAAGAGTTATTTACCGTTAAACTATTTCCGTAAATAATACCTTAAAATAATACCTTAAATAATTACCGTACAAATTTGCTTGAATTTTCTACTTTGAAAATAGCGTAAAAATTAAAAAAGCACGTCAACATTACTCATGTTCACGTGCTTTTTCACGTTTTATATCTTTTTAAATTTCCTTCAAGTGAGCTTCAAAACACTTTCAAATGACCCAACCAGACTTAGTTATTCGAATTACAGGTTCGAGTCCTACAGCGGCACCATAAGTGTCCCCCTCTGACTACTGTTTTTTCAATTTAAAAATATTTGCTGTAGCAAATAAAAAATCAGCAAACTAAATATCATCAAAGCTAAATCAGGCTATTCGAATCACCTTGAGTGTATCAACTTTAAGGAGTTGCGCCTTGGTTTGCTTACCTTTGAGCTGTTTAGCCTTGAGATTTTTCCTCTTTAGAGTAAGAAAATAACGCAACAAACATGGCTAATAACACATACATAGCAAGCCAAAAGAAAAGCTGAGCACCCGTAATACCGCCATCAATAAGGTAACCAAATAATATGGGTGAAATAGAAGTTGAGATAACCGTGAGTGATGCGGTTAGTGCGCGTATTTTTCCAATATGTTTAGTACCGTATACTTCAGCCCAAATCGCGTTAATAATTGTGCTACCAGAGCCAATAGCGATGCCGAGTAAAATAAGTAATGCGTAAGCAATCCAGTTACCCGTTAATTGCGATGCCAACAGCAAAGCCATAAACATTGGAATGGGATAAAACTTTAACAACTGTACACCGCTGAATCTGTCAACCATAGCGCCAGCATTCATTGATGCAAACCAATGAGCAATGCCATAAAAAACGAAGCAACTGGCAAATAACATGGGTGACCAACCCATTTGTGGTAAAAAGAAACCTTGATGGATAAATACGCCAGTGACAATAAATGGTGCTGCCAACACTGTTGGTAATGCCAGCCAAAAACGATAATCCGTAAGTAATGTTCTTCTCGAACCATCAACCTTTACCGCTTTATCAACATTACGCTTTGTCGTTAAATCAGGCTCTGCATATTTTTCATGTTTGCTACGTTTAATCAGATACAAAGCCAAAGGTAAATAAACAAACGGAATAGCGATAGCGATAACCAACCAGCTATGCTGCCAACCTACTTGCGCTATAAGAAACACCGCTATAGAAGGAAGAATTATTTCACCTAATGGAACACCTGATGTAGCAACACTGAGGCTTTTACCGCGATTTAGCGAAAAGCTTTTCATCATGGTGGTGATGGCGGTATGAGGGAAAAGTCCCTGACCAAAAAATCGTAACAGAAAAAGGCCAATAACAAGCATGGTTAAGTTATTGCTTTGCCACAAAGTCAGCGCAGCTAAGGAGAGACCGAGAGTACAAAAGATAATAAATTTTTCTAATGATACATCGTCAATACGACCGCCAATCCACATAAGCAGCAAACCGCTAGCAAGCGTCGCCATAGAATAGGCAGAGCCATAACTTGTGGCTGATAGGCCAAGACCTTCTTGAAAGCTATTACCAAACCAACTGACGAAAAACGATTGACCAAAGTTTCCCATAAACACAGTCATCAGACCAAAAACTAGAATTGGCCAACTACGTCTAATAAAAACTGCATATTCTTTAATCATTTGTGATTCGAATCCTCTTAAAAACGCACACCATTGACTTTTACTAGTGCTTTGTCAACAACAGTAGATAAAATACAGCATAATCTTTAGTCTTTATTTGATTTATTCCTCCGGTGGAATTAAACGCCATTATAACAACAATACCTTACACTTTTTCCAGCGCAATATTTACCATCAACTCAATGCTAACCAAGTGTAAAACAATATTAACTCGACGATTAAAAAGCTGTACTTAACTTTGCAAAAAGAGGCTACAGACTAGAGCACACTTAAGTAACAGAGCAATTTTTAAAATTTCTTACCATTACTGCCAAATTAAATTATTAACAAAAAAACAACCTATATTACCAATAGCGACAACCTACATTACCAAGCAGGCCTTGCTCATGAATTATTGGCTTGACAGCTTATGTGTTCCCCCAGTACCCTAATCATTGTTTTAGTAGTACTTCATAAAATCAACATGCGTCATTTCTATATGCAAAACTCGATAATGACCATTATAAAATTGATAATTAAGGAACACAGATAACATGTACGTAAAAAAAATTACTAAGCTGGTATTAACCCCACTGGTATTGATAATAACCACGTTTACAGCATCATTCGTTGTACAAGCTCAGGAACACCCTAACCTGATCTTAACCAAAGACGGCGTTGAGAAAATCAGAGACAATTTAGGTAAAGTTCCTTTATTTGATGCAACAGTGAGCCGTGTTAAACAAACTGTTGATAAAGAAATAGCCGCAGGTATCGACACGCCAATACCAAAAGATTTCTCTGGTGGTTACACCCATTACAGACACAAACAAAACTTCATTATTGCCCAAAAAGCAGGTGTGCTTTATCAAATTTTAGAAGACGATAAATACGCTATTTATGTACGCGATATGTTATTGCAATACGAAGCTATGTATAAAAATCTTCCGCTTCACCCACAAGAAAGATCTTACGCCCGTGGTAAGCTATTTTGGCAGTCACTAAACGACAGCAACTGGTTAGTTTACATGAGCCAAGCATACGACACTGTTTATAATTTTTTAACTGAAGAGCAGCGTGAAAAGTTAGAAAACAACTTATTCCGCCCGTTTGCTGATTTTATTTCTTTAGAAAACCCAGCTTTTTATAACCGCGTACATAATCACAGTACTTGGGGTAATGCAGCGGTAGGTATGATTGGTTTAGTGATGGACGATGAAGCCCTTATTCAACGTGCATTATACGGTATTGAAGATGACGGACTGCCAATTGGCGGTATCGACAATGATGGCGGCACTATCAAAGTAGAAGGACAGAAAAAAGGTTTCTACGCTAACCTTGACGACCCATTCTCGCCTGACGGTTACTACACCGAAGGTCCATATTATCAACGTTACGCTATGTATCCTTTCTTAATCTTTGCCTTAGCAATGGAAAACGTACGACCTGATTTAAAAGTATTGCAACACAAAGACAACGTATTACTTAAAGGTGTAAATGCACTACTTAATTTATCTGACGCTGATGGTGAGTTCTTCCCATTAAATGACGGTCAAAAAGGTATGTCATATTACACAGCATCTTTAGTCACTGCGGTAGATATTGCTTACCATTACGGCGATCAAAATCCACAATTACTTAGCATTGCGGAAAAACAAAATGAAGTATTACTTGATGAAGCTGGTTTAGACGTTGCAATTGCTATTCGTGACGGTAAAGCAAAGCTATTTACTAAAAGCTCAATCAACCTAACCGACGGAATTGACGGTAAACAAGGTGGTGTTGCTGTACTTCGTTACGGAAATGAAGACTTAACCTTAGTATTTAAATATGCGGCACAAGGCTTAAGTCATGGCCATTACGACAAACTGTCTTACTCTCTTTATGAGAAAGGTGATGAAGTTATTCAAGATTACGGTCTTTCTCGCTTCGTTAACATTGGTCAAAAAGGTGGTGGTAACTACTTAAAAGAAAATAAAACCTGGGCTAAAACAACCATTGCTCATAACACCCTAGCTCAAGACGGTGAAATGCACTTTGGCGGTAACTATAAAACCGCGAGTACAGAGCACTCTGACTTGTATTTTTATGACGATACTAAAGATAATGTTCAAGTAGTTAGTGCAACTGAAGTTAATGCTTATCCTGGCACTAAGATGCACCGTACTATGGCATTAATCAAAGACGATAACTTTGAAAAAGCCTTTATGCTCGATATTATGAAAGTAAAATCTGACGAAGAGCATGAATACGACTTCCCATTTTACTATATGGGTCAAGTAATTAACGGTAACTTCAAGTGGGAGTCTCCTACAGACTTAGAGCCATTAGGTGATAAAAACGGTTACCAACATTTGTACTTAGAAGGTAAAGGTAAACCAGCAACAAACAATACTAAGTTCTCTTGGTTAGGTAACGGAAAATTCTACACCCTTACCTCAGTTGCTGAAGAGTCTGACGAGTTATTGTTAACGCGTATTGGTGCTAATGATCCTGAGTTTAACTTACGCAGAGATGCTGGCTTTATGGTACGCCGAGAAGCTGAGGATACAACGTTTGTATCTGTAGTTGAAACACATGGTAGTTATAGTCCTGTTTCTGAAGCATCACTTAATTCAAATAGTAATATTGCCAACTTAGAAATCGTTGAAGACAACAATGACTATACGGCAGTAAGTATTACTGATGTAAAAGGTAGTAAGCAGTTATTCATAATCGCGAATAAAGATGCCTCTGTTTCGGCTAAACATAGCCTAACAATTGATAACAAAAAAGTAAGCTGGGTTGGTCCTTATTACTATAAATAAACAGTAATTATTACAGATAAACCCCACTAAACCAAAAGCTCTCGATTACCATCGGGGGCTTTTTTTTTGCTGAAAACATATTAGCTTACATTAAATATCAAACCATCTTAAACCTTTCTCGTTCGTTGCTGTCTTCAGACAGTAGGCAAAATTTAACTCATTGATCTATAAAATAAGTATCAACTGATGAGACAAGCTAAAACTCTTCTTCCATATTTTTATATTAGGATTAAACTATCAAACATAAAGATGCATTATCTTATGGAGCTAACTAAATGAAATCACTGACAGACAGAAAAATACGCTGGGGAATTATTGGCCTAGGTAATATCGCTAATAAATTTGCCACTGACTTGTTAACAGTTGAAGATGCTGAGTTGTACGCCGTAGCATCAAGATCTCAATCAAAAGCCGATTACTTTGCCACACAATATCAAGCAAGCAAAGCCTATGGCAGTTATGAAGCGTTAGTAAATGATGAAAATATTGACGCTATTTACATAGCAACTCCGCATGCAATGCATAAAGAAAATGCTCGATTATGTTTAGAGAAAAATATTGCAGTGTTATGTGAAAAACCTTTGGCGATGAATAACGCTGAAGTAAACAGTATGATTGCCATCGCAAGTGCGCATGACACGCTATTGATGGAAGCAATGTGGACTTACTTCCTACCACATTATAATTTTGTATTAACGCAATTAAAAAATAACACTTACGGAAAATTACTGAGCGTAGAAGCAGACTTTGGTTTTGTAAGACCTTTCGACAACGACTCGCGATTATTTAATAAAGCATTAGGCGGCGGAAGCCTGTTAGATATTGGTATTTATCCTCTTTTTGTGGCGCTTTCAACCTTAGGCGTACCTGATGAAATAAGCGCAGAAGCAAGCTATTTTGATAACGGCGCAGACTCATCTTGCACCATGGCGCTCACTTATAAAAATGCTACTGCCACTTTAAAATCGACTCTATTAGAAGCGACTCCTTGTGAAGCTATTTTCCATTGCGAGCGCGGTATTATTAAAATTAACAACGGCTTTCATCAGCCAACAAGTGTTACTTTAATTACGGCTGACAGTGAAGAAATAAAAGAATTTGAATGTAATACTCATGGCTATAATTTTGAAATAAGTCACTTTAATGAATTATTACGCCAAGGCAAAACCGAAAGCCCAATAATGAGCTTTGATATGAGCCACGAGCTTATTCAACTATTAGATAAAGTGAGAAGCCTTATTAATTTGAAGTATTAATTTGATGTATTAGTTTTTTAGGGGAAAGTCTTTTGGGAACTAGGTTTATGCAAAAATCTTTAGTGATTAGTTTGTAGAGGCGAATTTATTCGCCTAAGAGTTATCTCATCTAAACATTACCTAACCTAAACATTAATAACTCTTGTGTATAATTCACTATGATTGCCCATTTACTCATAAATACCTGATACCTATTACCAAATTTCAAATTTCAAATTTCAAATCAGAAACTAAAAAGCCGTTATCTACATGACAAAGTAGATAACGGCTTTTTACATTTTCAACTTAAATATTGTTGAATAATCTTAATTATAAGTAGCTTTAACTGGTAACTATAACTGGTAACTAACAACTATACGCTGGTTGCCATCTTTAAAATCAATATACTGGTTCCAGTCACCAAAATATCTAATGTTTAGCGTAGGTGTAATTTGGTAGCCTAATGATATTTCATTAGAAAAAACACTTGAGTTATTAGTGCCGTAAGCATTGTCTTTATAATATGGATTACCACCAAGTGTTGTTACCCAAGTAGGGTTGTAGTTAAACCAAATTTTATCAGTAATTTTTAATTTACTGTAAAAACCAACTTGCGCAAAAACACCTTCAAATGAAAAACCGCTGTCTGTACTACCGTCACCTTGAATAGCGTCTTTAGCAATTGTAGCACCAAGACCTGCTAACGGATATAAATTCAAACGTCCCCACTTAGGTAATGCTTGAATAAGGCTGTAAGACAAAGTGCCGTTATGCTTACCTATACTACTTTCATTTAAAGAATAAACAAAATCGACTTGAGCGCCACGACCATCTTTAGTGTTCACTTTAAAGTTTCTAAAACGCACTGAGTCTACCGCTTGATCTGCACCATCATCATGTCCCCAACCAAAGGTTTCACCTAAAAGCCCTTTAATTTCAAGTAAATTCATCGCCATAGTATTTGGCGTACCTGGGTCATAACTTTTCCCCATATTTAGGTAAAGCCCCATATTGGCAGAGCCAACCCCAACTTGAGTATAAACCGCTAAAGGATCTGACATATCTTGTACTTTACTTCCTGATTTAGTCACTTCTTCAGCGTTAACAGCAAGCGGTAAAAGACTAAGTATTGCAAGAGATTTAAGTTGTTTTTTCATTGAGTCATCCATAAATTTTATTAACAAAAAAAGGGGTAAGTGTCACATGTAATTTCATTAATATTTTACATTAATGAAGTTACAAATTCATTACAAATAATCACATTAAAAATAGTATACAAAAAAAACACTGTGAAAGTGTTTTTTAAATTTAATTACAGCAACTTAAAAGGATATAACTATTTTAAATATCGCCACTTTTCAAGGCAGCTGTCACCTAAATTGTTAAGTATTCTCCGGCAAAATCCCTTCAATACCGTTAAATGAGTTTAATATTCCTCTTATGCGCTCTGAAAACACGCCAGTATTTAATTGCGGGACGCGCGTTAAATCCACTTGATAATTTTCATTACGCCAATCTTTTTCAAAGTCTGCTTTTTCTTCTGACTTATGAAGCTCTCGAGTGTTGGCTGATATTTTAGCAATTGCTTTTATATCGTTCTGTTGACTAAAGCGAGCCACTTGCGAGAAGGTAAAATGTTCATCTACATGCCTATCACTTAAACGAATAAGTTCAGCCATTAATTGATAACAAACCTCATTAAAAGTGAGTTTATTAACAATCAGTACAATCAACTGATCTGCCTGCAGTTCTTCTAGTTGACTGTCAGGAGCAATAAGCACTTCTAATTCAACTAACCAATATTTTTCATGTCTGTTTTCAATATTAACAAGATGAAAAGTTGCTTGTTCATAGCACAAGCTATCAAGCTCTTGTTGTAATTCTGACCAAGAAAGCTCAACATCTTTACTTTTCAGCTCCTTACTATTAATCAGCATAGTTACATCATGATGACTATTAAGCGGTGTAGTTATTTTATTAAAAGCAGTTAAACGAAATAACTCTCTTACTTCATGCTCTCTGACTTTTTTTATAGCGAGAAAAGCGGTTTGTATAATTTCAGCGCTCGGTAATTTAGGCTCAACTCGCCATTTTCGGCCGTACATTATTTTCAGGTTTTTATCTTTGATTGCTGAAACAACCGATGTATTGTTGTGATTTTCTGAAAGACTTTGACCGTTTGAGTTAGCTTGAGCAACAGGACTACTCTGATAGTTACTGCTTTTATAGTTATCAGCGCCAATAATACCAACCTGTAAATAAATGCCCTGATTATCTTGTGAGACAAAAATAGGATATCGGTCGGAATAATCGACTTTTAAAATAAGCTCTTCAACACTCGCTAATGTGTGGCGATATTTAAGGTAATGTTGCGGTATGCAAAAGCTACCATCATCAAGTTGTGCTTTGGGTGCATTTTCAGAAGAAAACTCACCGTTGGATAATTGAATGATTTTCATAGGGTAACTCTGTTAATCCTGTCATAGTTGCAGTAGTAACTGCTGTAATTAAATAAAGCGATAGTTATTCTAATAAACTTAATGAAGCTATTCTTCTCAATACAATAAAATACGTGTCGGGAACGAGCTTAGACCACTAATTTACAAAAAATAATTCAAATAAAATTATTTTTTTGAATTCAAGTATGAATAGCTGACCACGATATAAATTATTTAATAATTTAAAAATATAGAATATAGAATTTAAAGCACAGAATTATGACAAAGATTTGCCTAGCCAAAAAATTGGAATTAAGGGAAAATAACCAGTTATACCAATTTATTCGTACTTTATAAGAATATCTATTATGCCTTCAGCTCTATCATCAGTTACACCTTCTACTAAATCTTTAAAAATTCAACTCAGTAAAGAAGATCTGAGAACAACTAAGCCAAGTCGCGATGAATATTTATCTCAGCCTAAAACGCCGCTAGTTGTGGTGTTAGATCATGTTACTAACAGCTATAACGTAGGCTCATTTATTCGTTTAGCCGACGCTTTTGCCATTGAAAAAATTATAGTGTGTGGTGAGCTAACAATATCAGATAAAAAACTGAAAAAAGCCTCAAGAAACGAAGCTAAATGGGTAAATATTGAATATAGCGATAATACAGTTTCAAGTTTACAAACATTAATAGCTGATGGTTATACTGTTTATAGTGTTGAGCTATGTAGTGACTCGGTTGATTACAGTGAAGTAACCTACCCTTCGCCGTCTGTATTAGTTTTAGGTAATGAGCGTAAAGGCGTGAGTGAGGCAGCATTAGGTTTGAGTCATCAGCATATCCATATTCCGATGGTTGGTATGGGAAACTCTTTAAATGTGTCAACTGCAGGTGCCATTGTGATGGCCGAATGTGCTAATCAGTTAAGAAAACAGGCACAAACATTAATTACAGCGCCAATCGTAGGCAGTTAAAATGGTAGTTACCTTTTCACTATTATGATCTTTACTCGTCATTCTGATCATCGGAATGCCGCGTTTATTCAAAGTCATGTGATAGACATTCGATTCGTTTAGCTTTTCAGATAAGTTGATCTGGCTACATTCATTTTCTAGGTTTATTAGCGCAAGTAATTTAGCTTCTTCTAAACTGTCTTTGCGCAGTTGAATTAACCTTTCTTTGAAATTAGAGTGCACTAAAAAATAATGTTCTCCCATCTGGTAATCGAATTGATAGGGAATATTATTGTGCTTTAATTTAGCAATAAATAACTCATTGCTAAATTGGTCATTGAAACTTTCAATTGAATAAAATTCAGGCTCATCACTACAACTTACACACGTTAATAACAGTAAAAAAATCAGTAATGTTTTCATTGTTTTATCTTTTTAAGCCACGTTAAAGTATCTTTTCTTCATCGCGAAGCGTCAATACTTCGTAGCCAGTTTCGGTAACTAAAATAGTATGTTCCCATTGAGCAGAGAGTTTTTTATCGCGGGTAACTACTGTCCAACCATCTTTTTTAGTTTTTATTTTCTTTGAACCTTGATTGATCATTGGCTCTATAGTGAATGTCATGCCTGCTTCTAATGCTAAACCCAAATGTGGCCTTCCGTAATGCAGCACTTGCGGATCTTCGTGCATTTCGGTACCAATACCATGACCACAATATTCTCGAACAACACTATATCCCGCAGATTCTGCATGCTTTTGAATAGCATGACCAACATCTCCCAAGGTTGCTTTCGGTTTGACTACCTTAATACCTTTCCACATAGCTTCGTAAGTAGTTGTAACTAAGCGTTTAGCTTCAGCGCTTGTTGCACTGAAAGTATACATTTTACTTGAGTCACTGATAAAACCATTTTTTTCCAAGGTGATATCAACATTTAAGATATCTTTGGCTTTTAAAGGATATTTATCATTAGGTACGCCATGGCATACTACATCATTTACAGAAGAGTTCAGTGAATACTGATAACCATATTGCCCTTTACTCGCAGGTCGGGCGTTTAATTCATTAACAATGTAACTTTCAACTTTCGTGTCAATTTCTAGCGTGGTTATACCTTCACAAATAAAGTCATCGAGCATTTTAAATACTTGAGCTAACAGCTTGCCAGACTCTCTCATGAAGTTAATTTCTGCTTCAGTTTTGATCATTGTTTTATTCATGTAATAACTCTGCAATAATCAGGTTTTCTTTTAGCAATTGCTTTTTAATAATTTCATGAAAGGTAAGCGTTGGATTTAACTCCGCCAGCATACCCATTTTGATCCAAAATTCAGCTTGTGAGTTGATTGATCTCGACATGACATTACACGATTTTCTAATTTCATCATGTAATTGATCTGATATTTTAACAATTCCCATTATACATTCCGTATATTAATTATATACGGATCATATATCCGATAAGATGAGATGTCAATTTAGTCATCATAAACGTGATTGCCCTGCTTTAGTTAGCAGCTAGCAAGTTAGTTGCAGTTAGTTAGCTCGTTAAGTATTTTGCCAACATAGAAAAACACATGATCACAACTAAATAGCGTAAGTACTTCACGGGTATTTTGAATAAACAATGCGAGCCTAACCAAGCACCAATAAACTGGCCAAACATCATGGTAAACCCCACTAACCAAAACACTTTACCGGCAAACAAAAATACGATTAACGAGGCGATATTGGTGGCAAAGTTTAAAGTTTTTGCTCGTGCCGTTGCATCAAGAAATTGTTGTCCTTGTAACGCCCTACCCGCGAGCGTAAAAAAGCTGCCTGTGCCAGGACCAAACAGACCGTCATAAAAACCAATAAGTGGCACAACAATAGTTTTATAAGCCCTTGACGATATTTTAGCTGGCCTATCACCCTCTTCAATCGTAGGCGCAAATAAAAAATACAGACCAATACAACTAATCACAATGGGGATAACTAAAGTTAATAATTCAACATCAATAATTTGAATAAAGAGAGTGCCAATACTTGAACCAATAAATGCAGATAACATCAAAAACTTTACTTGTTGGAATGTCACCCGCTTTTTACGCAACATCATAAAACTTGCGGTAGCGGTCCCCATACAAGCTTGTAGCTTGTTTGTACCAAGTGCCAATAGCGGCGGAATTCCACTTATCATTAATGCAGGTAAAGTTAATAATCCACCGCCGCCAGCCAAGGTATCAAGAAAGCCGGCAACAATGGCGACAGCAAAGAGAAATAGTACTATCTCTAGTGTTAAATTAGCAAATTCCAAGCGATGTCCTTGAAGAATAAATGATGTGATAGTCAGAGGCTGTGACTGTAAGTAATTGTGTGCTAACTAGCAAGTAATTGGCAATTAATCTGCAAGTTATAGCACAAGTATGATGCTTTGGTTTGACTTTGGCTTGGCTAAAGTTTGGTTGAGATTTGTTTGATGTTTGGTACAGCTTTGGCAAATGAACAATTTTAAGTATTCTATCTTATACCAATCGGATTAATTAAGTGATCAATTTTGAATGAGGATAAATATTCAAGACACATTCAGACTTACAACTTAACTAATTGAAAAGTAGTATATTAATCATCGTATTTAATTTGAACATTACAGCGAAAGAACCGTAATATCCAAGAGCAACTATTTTATAAAACTTTAGCCTTTCTAAATTATTGAAATTATGAAATATTAGCTATTAATAAATTAAATTTATGGGCCGTACATTACTGAGAAGTCCCCATAATAAGCGTTAGGACTTCAAAGGAGTAATAGAATGAATCGAGGGTATGATAGATCTATGTTAGAAGGATCTTTATCACAGATGGAATCTGCAGCAATGAATTTTGCTCATAGGTTTATTAATGATGGCAAGGTTAGGATGAGTTATATCAACCAAACCAAGAAGGTGGCAAGTGAATATCGTGCTAGGGTTACTTCGGGAGCTATCTCTGCCGAGGAAGCTGCTAAGCAAGTACAGGTCATACGTAATCAAATACTTGAAGCTCAACGCTTACGAACAAGTGACTTAGGAAAAGCTAAGGCTATTAACCTGAAAAAAACAGGACTTACGCTCACCGATTTAACAGAGAAGTATTCACAAAATAAATATGGAAAGTCATTTTTAAAGTTATCAAGCCTGCAAAAAAATCAAGTCTATTTAGAAATTATTGATAGTTCAGGCAGACCAAGGCCTGCCGTAAATTCTGCTGCACTGAAATATTCAAAATTAGGACGAGGATTACTGTTAGTAACACTTGGGGTTGCAGTTTACAATATTGCTGTTGCAGACGACAAACCGAAAGCTACAGCCAGAGAAGGAGTTGTTATCGGTGGTGGTTTCGCGGGAGGTGCAGCAGGAGGTGCGCTCGCAGGGTTAGCTTGTGGCCCAGGCGCTCCAATATGCGTTACTGTTGGAGTATTTGTTGGGGGAGCTTTAGGTGCGCTTGGTGCCGATGTATCTTTTGGATGGTTTTTCTAATGGAAATTAGAGAAATAAATATATTTGAAGTACTGAAAGTTGAAAATACTGGGAATATCCCTCCCCAAATTATACTCAGTAATTCAACGTTAAACGATTCGATCCAAGTTATAGGTGGGATTTTGGAAGCACAGTACGCTGTAGATGATAAATATCTATTATTTATTACAGAAGGGAACCCATTAGAAGAAGCGTTGTATATTTACCTTCTTGATAAGAAGTTAAGCATAAAAGATACATTAGAACTTTCAGCGAATTATGCTTCCGGCATTTTTAATAAACCACTTATTATTGGGGGGGACTCAATAAGGTTCTCTTTTTTTGATAAAGACGATAATTGGTTGTTAACTGTTTCTGATAATCCCAAAATGTCATTTTTCAATGTCAAATATCCAGTTCAAAGGAAGAGAGCTTTCTTTAGTAAAAACTGGCTCCAGCTAAAAAAGCCCTAACTAATTGATTAAAAATAACTGTTGGCCATCGCTTCGCGATTATATCCAATTGTTATTTTCCACTTATCAAATAGTTGAGGCTGTAGAACAACTCGTTTTTTGTAAATTTGTGATAAATTAAAAAATTTAACTTGTTGTTTTAGTTAGTTAATAAATTTACAAAATGGCTGTATTTTCTCAAAAATAGAGAAATTCTACAGTCTCGTTAGGAAATATTAAATAAAGAGGGGTTTGGTTATGTTGGATCATTATTCAGTTGCTTTTTTCGGTATATTAACAATCATATTGACTGTTGTAGTACAAAGTCTTGTTGCGGCAAAATCTAAAGCTTCACAGCCAGGTGCTATTCCAGGAAAAATTGACTCATCACTAAGCCACTCTTCGTTCGTGTTTCGCTCACATAGAACATTTGCAAATTCTCTAGAAAATATCACGGTAATGCTTGGTGCTTCATTTTTAGCAATCCTTGTTGGAGCTAATGTTTTTTGGACCGGGATCATAATTTGGGTCATGGCAATATCCAGAATAATTCACATGATTTTGTATTACTCGATATCAACAGAAAAAAATCCGAGTCCAAGAAGCTATTTCTATTTAATCGCCTTAGTAGCAAATATAATACTTCTTGGTTTATGTGGTTGGGCTATTGCTTAACAAATCACTAAAGCAGGACTGACAGTTGAACTCATATTTGGACTAATAATTGGTTAGGTTCCAATTCGTTCCACATTAGAATCAACTATTTTGCCTTTTGGTGGGACCTTATATTCAATGGAGTTGTAAGCATGGAATTTTTAACTAGTTTGAAACAGTATTCGTTTTTAATATTAGGCATCGGATATATATTTCTTTTTTTTGGTTCTATTTATGGTCTATTCGTAAATGAAATCTCTCTAGGTTTTGGAACATTAACTGGCTCTAAAAAGAATCTTCTTTGTGGGTTTGGATTACTGTTAGCAATTGTCATAGCGCTTTATCCGATTTTATCTGGTTTATATAGAGCGCTCAGTAATGCCTCAGGTTCAAACACATAAGTCACTTGAGTACTTTATGGATATTTTGAATAAACATTGCGAGCCTAAACAAGCACCAATAAATTTACCAAACATCGTGGTAAATTCCACTAACCAAAATACCGTACTGGCAAACATGAATACCGTTAATGAGGCGATATTGTCGCAAAGTTTAATGTTTTGGCGCGTGTTGTTTTAGATAGAACGTAAGGTAGCGGTTATTCTACGATAGTTGCTTATGGCCTGTCAGGGGGTATTCAAAAGTAACAATGACCGATAAAACAATGACCGATAAAAATTGTTATTCATGGATATTTACAATGTGGTCTTAACAAGATGAATTTCGTTAAGACCACAGGCTAACATTAGATAATATTACTTTACGATTAATTTTTAGAGCTTAAAATCGGTAGAGTAAACCTAGCGAAATATTATTAACATTGTTAATCGATAAGTTGTATCGACTTGCTTTGATAAATACCTGAGTATTTTCAATAACCGTATAGGCTAGTTGTAAGTTGTAAAATACATCAACACCATCTTTATTTGTATCAAGAATATTATCACCTAACTTACTTGTGTGATCTAACTCCCAAGCAAACAAGCCTAAACCAGCTAAAACACTAAAGTCATCATTCTGCCACAAAGTATATTGGCCTAACAAACTAAAGCCATCAACCAGCTTAGGTGAACTATTTACTAAGGCTTGATGGTATGCAGATGAATCTAAAGTGTCACCCGTATATGATACAGACGTCTCACCTAACTGCTCATAACTTAAAGTAAGCGTATATGCGTCATAATTTATACCCGCACCTATGTTATAGCTAGTATCAGACTTATCTACAGCAATATCAGTAATGCCAATATTATTTGGCACTGTTTGACTTGAGCTGACATTACTTTGCCCTATGCTACCACTAACAAACCATACTGGCTCTGCTGCTGCAACATTGAGGCTTGTAGCTAACGACAGTGCAGTTATCCCTTGAATTAAGGTGTTTTTAGTGACTCCTTGCTTGCGACGTAAACGGTATAAGGTTAATCCAGCGAGAGTAATTAGAATTATTCCCATGCTACCGCCTTTCGACTTATTACTCACAGTAACACTTTGATAAGCTTTAATGGTCACGGCAGCTTCTGCTGTTGCTTGATCGCCTTCCCCGTCATCGATGATATAAGTTATTGACGCAACACCATCAAAATCAGGTTCTGGAGTAAAGAGTAAAGTATTATTTTGACTAATACTAACAGTACCATTGTCTGTAACCGCACTAATAATAGTTAAGTCATCACCATCAATATCACTATCGTTTGCTAAGACATCAATAGTAATTGCCGTTCTATCATCGGTACTAGCACTATCATTAACTGCAAGTGGTGCATTGTTAGGGTAAATAGTAACGCTTACCGTATTGCTGTCAGAGCCACCATTGCCATCAGAAAGGTTATAAACAACAGTATCTTGGCCAACATAATTACTTGCACTTTGATAGTGTAGTAAATTATCAGAAGTAATGGTTACCAGACCAAATGTCGCGCTTACCGCTGTAATCGTTAACATATCTTGATCAGTATCAGTATCGTTTGCTAACACATCAATTAAGATTGCTTCATTTCGTCTTACTGAAATTACATCTTCTACAGCAACAGGAGCAGTATTACTTGTTAGCATTACAGAAACGCCCCCTGGATCAATAATACTAGCATTGGCAATACCGTCATTGTCATTATAACCTCCATCTTCAATAGTTAAGCGTACACACCAATGACCTTCAGTTAAACCTGAAGACCACTGAGCACTATTGGGTGAAGGACAATAGCCACGAGTGCCTGGAGCAGAATGCAATTGATTTTTTGCATCTTCAACAAATGTGCTCCAACCAAGGTTTTCACTGTGTTTACGATACACCGCACCGCTAGGAATAGGCTTAACTTGTGGAATTACAAATTTATATTCTGCCCCTGCCTCTGGTAATCCTGTAGCGATATAATCAAAAATACCACCCACAATAACAGCTTCATTATCGACACCTGCACTGCTTTCAAGTTCACCTTTCAACAATTGCAGACCACCTGTAGAACCAGAAACTAGCGTATTACCTTTGCGTAAACATGTGCCTGGCTCACTTTCTATTAAGAAGCTAGTTGTTATTAATGCTTGCGAAGGCATTACATTACAGTCCGTAATACTATCTAAGTAATTAGGAATACCATCATCATCAGTATCACGATGGCCTTCTTCATTATCAGGAATACGGTCCGAATCGGTGTCACTATCGGTGAGTTCAGGCAAAGTATTAACAACAGACAGATACAATGTTCTGGTGGTACTTAAGTTACCATCACCATTATCAGTAGCAATTAAATCAATAGAGTAAACTCCGCTGCTTAATCCATCAGGGTTTAGCTCTATGGTTTTATCATCAATATGTTCAATGTTAAGTATGTTGTCATATAGCCACTGTGTACTTACGTTGTCATCGTTAGCGTCGCTAATATTTGCCTCTATAGTCACTAAACTGTCCGTTGATGTGACAATTTGTCTACGTTCATTATTTTGTGAACTAACCAAAGAAACCACTGGTGATACATTGGTTTCAACAATAGTTATCACCTGCGCTGTACCCGTACCAACATTCCCTTCATCAATACTTAGCGTTAGTGTTTCAATGCTTTCCGATTCATTATCTTGAAGAATATCAATCATTACATTTGCTTGAGTGCCTGATTCAATTGTTACCGTTTGACTATCCATAGCATAATCATCCATGGTGGCACTACCTGATACATTTAGTGTTAATACCAACGGGTAACTTACCGCTTGTCCATTGAGTAATACTTTTACAGTAGCTGTTTTACCTTCAACAACCGTTTGGTTTTTACCTAATGAAATCAGTGGATGCACAAGCACTTGCTGACTAGCAATACTTGTTAAACCAGTTTTAGGGTCTGTAGCTTGCCAATAGGCGATATTCTTACCTGGTTTAAATAAAGAGTTACTTTCAACTAAAGTAATAGCAATAGGTTTACCAGCGCTGTTCAATGCAGTAGCCACACCTAAATTCACTTTGGTATATAACCCTGTTGCATTCACTTCAATATTTGCAGGTACTGTAATTATTGGCGCAGAACTATCTTGATCACCTTTAATTAATAAGGTTGCCGAGCCATCTGCAAAAGTGTCATTACCATCAGTAATGGTATAAAGCAGTTCAATTGTACCTGTAAATCCTAAAGGTGTTTTGACCGTAAGGTTTTCACTGTCATGAGTTACATTAGCAACACTAGTCGTCGCACCTATAATCGAAAGAACATCACCATCAATATCAGTATCGTTACTTAATACATTTAAAACATAGGTATTGTCTTTATTAATACTAAGTTCAAAGTTGTCAGCGATAGCCTCAGGCGCTTGGTTAATATTAATAACCGTCACACTAAAACTAAAGCTGTCAGTAGCATTATTAGCACCTGAGTTGTCATTAACAGTAATTGTTATATTACTGGTCATATCAACATGTTGCTGAATAGGGGTACCTGTTAATGTTCCTGTAGAGCTATCAAACGACATCCACTCTGGAGTACCACTAACCGTAAAACTAAGTATGTCATCAACATCAATATCAGAAATTGTTGGTTGGAAATGATAAGCGCTATTTTCATCAATTTGAGTTGCTGGTGAACCAGTAATAACTGGCGCATCATTCACATTTGATACAGTTAAGCTAAACGCAGGTAAACTACTACTTAACATACCATCACTTACCGTAATAATTATGCCTGCGGTAGTACCAACAGCACTATTGTCCGGCGTTCCGGTTAATTCACCATTTACTGCATTGAATATAGTCCATGAAGGTTGGTTGGTGATGCTAAAGCTTAAAAATGAGCCAACATCAATGTCTGATGCACTTGGGGTAAAACTATAAGCCGCATCTTGTAAAACATTTGTAGATGGTATGCCGTTAATAACTGGCGCATCATTTACATTCAGTACAATAAGATCAAATGCCGCAAGACTGTTACTGAGATCACCGTCGCTTACGGTAATTACAATGGCGCTCGTAGAGCCCACATCTGCATTTCCTGGCACACCTGATAATATACCAGTGGTTTCATCAAAACTTGCCCAGTTTGGCTTGTTAACAATAGAGAAGGTTAATTCATCTTCATTGAAGTCACTGGCCGTAGGGGTAAAGTTGTAATCATAACCTTGGTTAACACTAAGTGATGGCGTACCTTCTATAACAGGAGCTGAGTTCGGTACACTAGCTGTAATAGTGTTGTCGCTGACATCTGCAATATCAATAGCTTCGTCAGCACCAGTATTCCAATCATTATTGGCAGCAAGATTAAATGCGGTACCATCAATGGCTAGTGTTCCGGTTTTGTTAATAATTTGATTAACAACAACTTTATCTGTAGCACTTAACGTTAATGTAAACGACGTAGCTGAAGATATATCAACATTGGCCGTGTCAACTAAAGCGTAAGTACCACCACCTTGACCAGTAAACACAAAAGCGTTAGCCGTAATATCGTTAGCTGAGCCTGTAGCGGTTAAGTAACCGGTACCTGTTACAACCAATATACCTGTTGATGCATCGTAACTTGCTTCTGAAATGGTTGGTTTATTAACATTACTAACGTCAATCGCATTGTCAGTTATATCAGCTACCACAACAGTCGAGTCAGCACCTGCAATCCAATCTTCCGCTGCCGCTAAGTTGTAAACAGTTGCATCGGTAGCGCTAGTGCCATTTTTATTCATAACTTTATTCAGCTCAGCTTTGTCAGCTTCACTTAACGTAATACTAAAAGTATTACCTGAAGATACTTCAACATTTGCAGAATTCGTTAAGGTGTAAGTTACTCCCCCCTCAGCTGTTAAGCTGAATTTATTAGTGACAATATCATTACTATCACCGCTGCGAATCAATAAATCCGTTGCTGATACAGTCAACACACCTGTACTAGCATTGTAATTAGCATCAACAATTTTTGGTATAGCTACATTACTTACTAATACCGGACTAATACTGTCCTCAGCATCAACTAGGTTAGTATTGCTATTCCAATCATCCAGAGCGGCTATATTATAAGCAACGTTATCCGTAGAGTTTGAACCATTTTTGTTCATAAATAGGTTTATTGCAGCTTTATCTTCATCATTTAATGTCACTAAGAAATGATTGCTTGATGCAGCAACAACATCCGCTGAAGTCAATGTATGTGTTTTACCTTCACCCATTAAGGTAAAGCGACTAACGCTAATATTGTCATCAGTGATCATTGGCCCGGCTGACACATTAAGCACACCAGTGCTTGCATCATAGCTTGCTCCACTAATCGTTGCAGTCGTATTAATCGTAAAACTTGTTAATGTAACGGCCGCACTAGTATTACCCGAAGGATCAGTGACTGTAATTGTACAGTCACTATAAGTACCTTGAGCTAGCTCGGTACTGTTATCAGTTTGAGTTAGAGAAATAGTAGTATTGCCTGAACTAATTAACCCTTCTTCAGTACTACCACAACTACCACCTACGCTTAAGTTACCCGCTTTAGTTGTTGAAATAGTAACGTTAGGTGTCGTGTCAGTATTAGGCGTTAATACAGCTGTTACTTCAGCCACAATCGGGTCAACAGAATCAACTAATACGCCAGTGGTTGCACCGACACTATTTAAGTTTAATGCCGCAGTATTAGAAGATGCGTCTTTTATGGTACCGCCATTTTCTGCCAAGTTGCCAATCGCAATACCATCGTTATCACTTTCACCAGCTTGTACCGTATAACGGAATAATAAAGCACCCGTGCCTGAGCCACTTAAGTAGCTAGCTTGGCGTGCAGTAGAACCAATGGTGATCGTCAATTGAGGTGTTCCACCAACGGTATTAACAGTAACGTTTTCATTAAAGTTCACTGTGAAATCAAGGTTCTGACCCACAGTGTAAGTCGCGTCGTTAGGAACAATGACTGAAGTAGTAGTTGGGGCCAGTGCATCAACTAATACACTTGTTGTTGAACCAGTACTGTTTAGCGTTAGTGTCGCATTATTCGATGCAGCATCTATAATCGTACCGCCGTTTGTACTCAAGGTACCAACAGCAATACCATCACTGTCATTTTCACCTGCTTGTACCGTATAACTGAATAATAAAGCATTTGTGCCAGAGCCACTTTGGTACGTCGCTTGACGCGTAGTTGAACCTATAGTGATAGACAATTGCGGGGTACCGCCCACCGTAACGTTTTCAGCAAAGTTTACCGTGAAATCTAATTTTTGACCGACAGTATAAGTTGCATTCGCAGGAACAGTTACTGACGTTATGCTTGGGGCCGTTGCATCAACAACAAAAGTTGTAAGTGTTATAGGAGTGTTCGAGTTACTTACAGAGTCTGTGATAGTAATTGTACAGTCACTGTATGTACCGTCACTCAACGGCGTACTGTTATCGGTTTGCGTTAAGCTAATAGTGTTATTACCTGAGCTTATAGATCCTTCATTAGCGCTACCACAACTGCCGCCAACACTTAACGTACCGGCTTCATTTGTTGATATTGTAACATTTGGTGTGGCGTTATTACCTGGCGTAGTAACAGCTGTTATTTCAGCAACTGTTGGCGCTATTGCATCAACCAATATGGCGGTTGTCGATCCCACACTGTTAAGTGTTACGTTGGTATTATTAGAAGCCGCATCGCGCAAGGTACCACCATTCGCACTCAAGCTGCCGATAGCAATACCGTCGCTGTCAGAATCACCCGTTTGAATGGTGTAACGGAATGATAAGGCATTCGTTCCAGTTCCACTGGCGTACACTGCTTGGCGCGTAGTTGCACCAACAATAATGGCTAGCTGAGGCGTTCCACCTGCGGTATCGACGATGATATTTTCAGCGAAGTTAATAGTAAAATCTAAGTTTTGGCCTGCAATATAGGTCGCGTTAGCCGGAACAGAAACCGAAGTAACCGAAGGCGCAGCGGCATCAACTAATACACTTGTTGTGGCACCTACACTATTAAGCGATACGTTGGCGTCATTAGAAGCCGCATCGCGCAAGGTACCGCCATTCGCACTCAAGGTACCAATAGCAATACCGTCGGTATCAGACTCGCCCGCTTGAATGGTGTAACGGAATAACAAGGTACCCGTTCCTGAACCACTGACATACACCGCTTGGCGCGTGGTGGCACCAACAGTAATGGCTAATTGTGGTGTACCGCCTGTGGTATCAACGGTTACGTTTTCACTGAAATTAATAGTGAAATCTAAGTTTTGCCCTGCAATATATGTGGCATTGGCGGGAACATTTACTGATGAAACCGTTGGCACAACCGTATCCACCAATATCGCAGTTGTTGCTCCCACACTATTAAGCGTTAAGTTGGCGCTATTCAACGCCGCATCGCGCAAGGTAGCTCCATTAGCCGATAAGGTACCGATAGCAATACCATCGGAATCAGACTCGCCTGCTTGAATGGTGTAACGGAATAACAAGGTACCCGTTCCTGAACCAGTGACATACACCGCTTGGCGCGTGGTGGCACCAACCGTAATACTCAATTGCGGTGTACCACCGGTAGTATCTACGGTGACGTTTTCAGCGAAATTAATATTGAAATCTAAGTTTTGCCCTGCAATATAGGTCGCGTTAGCTGGAACCGTAACGGACGAAACCGTTGGAACGGCACCATCGATCACAAGAGCTTTATTTGCGCCTAATGAATTAGCAGCTCCTGGGGTCGCTAGGGTTAAGGTCGCAGCGTTACCTGCTCCATCTTTAATTGTGCCGCTATTCAAACTCAATGAGTTGGTGGCAACATAATCTAAGTCTGAAGAGCTATCGCCCGATTGGACTGTGTAGCTAAAAATTAAAGTACTGGAACCAGAGCCACTGCTGTAATTAACTGTACCATCTATTGCGCCCGTTTCTAAAATGAGTTGTGGCGTTCCCGTAACGACCACCGATTCACTAAAGTTAATAGCCACAGCAACAACGTCACCGGTTTTATAACTGCCATTAGCTGCATTTGAGCTTACGGATGTAACCGTAGGCGGCGTAGAATCAACCACACCGGTAAATTGGGAACTATTAACCGTAGCGAGACCACCCGAACTGGCTTGTAAATTAAAGTTTTCATTACTACCACCTGCGGCGGTATAGGTAATTTGCATACTGGTGAAAGTAGATACACCCGAGCTTGGCGTTATAGTTACCGTCGCACCACTGCCGTCGGTATCACCGGTTGCAGCCATAATCGCAGATCCGGCGCCATTAACTTCAGTAAGAGTGATACCTGTACTATAACCAGTGTCGATAACATTATTACCATCTCGCGCAGAAACTACCGGAACCGTGCTGAAATTGGTGGCTTCGCCGCTGTTAACTGACAAGGGCACCGGTTGAGTGTTAAATACCAGCTTAGTTGCCACAACATCGGCAGTTACCGCATTGGCATTCAACATCGCTAAATTTGAACTTACACCATCTTGGTCATTAGCGGTAAGCGTAAAGCTTTGTTGATCTGCCGTTGCGGTATAAACAACATTAGTAAATGTCGCTACACCGCTGACCGCTGCCACTGAACCATTGATGAGTGAACCAGCACTGGCTTCTGTTAAGGTAACGGTCTCGGTAAAATCAATATCGGTATTACCAAACGCATCTTGCGCCACAATGACGGGTTGGGTTGTTAATACTGATCCAGAAACAGAGCCTGATGGTTGCGTACTAAACACTAATGCGCTAGCCGTTACATCAAAGGTGCCACCAGCACCATTAGTAACAGCAGAGGTTGCTGCCATTTGAGTGCCACTGCTACCAACGGTTAAATCAGTATCACCGTCAACACTTAATACAAAGGTTTTACCTTCCGTAATACCGGTATTGTCATTGTAATAAGCATTGACGGTGTAAATTTCACTAGCGCTATTAGCAACTGAAATGCCTAAGCCTGAAAAGGTAATCGTATTCGCACCAGCGTTGTATACACCGGTTACATTACTGACGTCATTACCATTCAAGCGCCAAGTAACCTTTTCGCGCTCTGAGTCAGTTGTTGTACCTGAAACTTTAAGTACAATTTGGCTGACCCCCATAGCGAGGCCATCGCTGCTGCCCCCGTCGCTTAGAGTGAAGTCGAAAACATCCACCGCTTCGCCGGCGCTGTCCACGGTGGTGTTGATGGCTACAGGCTCAGAAACTGTGCCTGCAGCAGTGAGGGAGCCGTCGCTATCGGTGGGCGCTTGCTTGTTATCCACGGTGAAAGAACGTACGCCCATTCCTTGGTAAACGGAGGTAGTGCACCCACTGCCACTTACTCTAAAATGCGTAATTTGCACACCGCTAAAATTTGAAAGCGTTGCGGAAGTGTTGGTTCCGGACCACGTTAAGGGGTTCGATACCGTTCCACCTCCGGCCACATATCCGACCACTGAGCCCCCGCTGCAGGAGCCGCCGCCGTAGGTAGAATAGACAAGCTCCGTAAGCTCAAAAGACCCAACGGTGACGCCGTCTGCGGCAAAGTTGAATAAACCAGTGGTATCTCCGTCGATACTTGTCTGATAGTCAAAGTACATACCGTCGTCGGGACGAAAAGTGTTATAGGCATGAACATCCTCGCCACTTCCGTCGGCATTACCCGTAAACACAAAATGCCCATCGCTGGAAGTAAGACTAGTACTAGGGGTACCGCACCCAGCGACACAAAACGAACCGGATGTATACACCTCTGGCGCTAAAGTATGACTAAAATCCCTAACAGCGATGTCGCTAAAGGGTTGCTCCGACGTAATATCCCCTTTAACAATTTCGAGCTGCCAGTCACCACCTTGCTTCATATTACCCGTTAAATTATTCGAAGCAGCGACATCAACATTAGCTTCACCTTGAATTAATTCCAGTAGCGCCTCGCCTTTTTCACTTTTAGCTAAGTTACATCCATAAAAAAAGACATCTGCGCCATCTTTCATGGCTTTATTCATTGTAGCAAGCGTGTTTACTTCTTCACGTAGAAGCTCTTCATTTACGTTGCTAGAGCCGAGGAATACAACTCCATCGTCAGCATGAGAAACAATATGTAAAGCATTTAAGTTTTGGTAGTTCGCTAAAATAGCTTTTAATTGTTCTAAACCATCTTTACTAGAATCTATTTCACGTATTTCGCCACCAGGTTTAAGTGCTTTGTAGAATAAGTGCTTATCTGGTACCGCTTGATCAATAATAATAAGTTCATTAACTTGATAATTTTCAACCAACTCAAGTCCATTTACTCTTTCAATATCCGCATTCAATATTTCATCAGGTTGAGTATGCTGTTGAATAGTTAAATCAAGTGCTTTTTCAGATGTTGAAAGCGGAGTCAAAAACAAAGAGTGTTGAGCGGAAATGACCTGTAGCTGGGTATCTGATT
Source organism: Colwellia echini (assembly GCF_002843355.2). GTDB lineage: Bacteria > Pseudomonadota > Gammaproteobacteria > Enterobacterales > Alteromonadaceae > Colwellia > Colwellia echini. The sequence goes on along the minus strand of NZ_PJAI02000006.1, from coordinate 177,243 downwards.
TATCGTCTAACTTATTATAGCTTTGTTGAGAACTATAATGAATAGCGCTACTTAGTGCCGCATCACGGCTTCGACTACCAAGGTAGCTATAACTACCACTGGCTTGAGCAATAGCTCCTTGAGCACTTAAAGGAAGCATTGCCGCAGCAATAGACGTTAACAGATGTTTGTGCATAGGATATTCCTAATTATTCGTTATCAATCAACTGGGAAAATTTCCCAACGTAAAATATTTTTTAGTGCGTTTTCGTGTTATTTTAGATAAACACTCATGTATTGTTATGGCTTACTTTATTTCTTAGAGGCAATAATATTTGCGGCTGTACCTGCTGTGTCTTGCCAAAAAGCCATTTCACTATATTTTTGAAATAAATCTGGCGGTAATATGCTACGCCTTGGCGTAAATTCCACTTTCTTTTTAACCGTATGCAAACCTTTTGCGCCTAGCGTTTGGTCGAATTCATTTTCATGGTATTCGATATTATCAAAATCATGTGCAAATGCTTCATAACCTAAAAATTGATATAACAACTCAATAGCACGCTCTGGGTGCTGGGTTAGTAAGTCATAGTCGATCAATAGCATTTTTTCAGAATACTCACCATAATAAGCCTCTTTTAATGCTGTCCACGCGCTACCTACAGTACCACCAGCAGACATTTGACTTTCACATCTGGAATATACTGTTTGCCTTGATTGAGGAGAATACATGCGGCTATAATCAAAGGGGTTCTTGCGATAAATAACTTCGAAGCTATCGGCAATCCAAGCAGGATTACGGACACAACAAATTATTTTAACATCATCGAATAGCTCAACTAATTGATGCAAACGCGCAGTCCAAATACGATTAGTATCAAAGATAACCTTTTTATCTTCTTGCTCTTGGTAATAAGCGCTGAATAATGCCCTGCAAATACGTTTCCGCTTTTCTTGACCAAAAAAAGCAGAAAATTCACCACCGGCTCCCATTTGTTCTAATGCACTATTCATCATAGGTGCTACAGGGCTCGACATAGCAGCATGAAAATTTGGATTTTGTCTTAATAAAGCGGCAAGTAAAGTAGAGCCCGAACGAGGAAGGCCTGAGATAAAGTGAAATTGGGTCATAGAAAGAGCTTATCCATTGGTATGGGGTGATACACTTTTAAACAAGTGAAAACTATCGACTTTCAGTATTGATGTAATTGCACAGTTGGTCAAATTATTTTGTTACATTTTCATATATTTATTCAATACTATGAATATCATGCACAATATTTTCGTTATTTCTATAATATGGTCATGACAGCCTGTATATTTTTTATACCGATTAATAAATTAGTCGCTTAATATTAGAAAATCCTGAAACAGCCGAACTCGCTCACTTAGGTTATTTAGCGAGTAAATGTACTTATTTGATATACATCTCTCATAACTCCTGAACAATAAGTCCTAAACTAAAAATAACAGTTAAAACCAGTTTTACTGTAATAGCGCTTAAAAGGTTTCCTAAAACTTTTCTAAAAAGAAGCTCTAAAATTATAACCAACATTCTTCGGCCTAAATGTTATATTCGTACTTCCAGCTTCAACCCATTTATTAAGTGAGTTTTCTATGAAAAAGTTTTGTATTCTTTTATTTTCCTTTTTTGCCATCATGTCGCAGTCATTGGCGAGCAGTCCGGTTAAATATAATAAAGAATTAGATGGTTTTGCTTATCCGTTTGCCGTAAAAACATTTGAGTTTGCCTCGCAAAATCAAACTTTAAAAATGCGTTATATGGATATTGGTGATAAAAATGCCAAGCAAACTATTGTATTACTGCATGGCAAAAACTTTTCAGGTTACTACTGGGAAAGAGTTGCTAACGATCTACTAAAAAAGAATTACCGCGTTATTATTCCTGATCAAATTGGTTTTGGTAAATCATCAAAACCTGAACATTATCAATACAGTTTTGGTCAACTGGCGTTAAATACCAAGTTGTTATTAGACAGCTTAAACATTAAAGAGATCGAACTTGTCGGCCATTCAATGGGCGGTATGGTAGCAACGACTTTTGCCGCTAATTACCCAAATGAGGTAAGTAAGTTAATATTGATTAACTCGATAGGTTTAGAAGATTATGGGAAATACGCACAATTTAAAGACGTTAACTTTTTCTATAATAACGAACTAGGCAAAACCTTAGATAAAGCCAGAAATTACCAGATTAAAAACTATTATGATGGCAAGTGGAATAATGATTATGAAGCGCTGTTAATCCCACTTCAAGGTCAACTTGCTGGTGATGATTGGCAAATAGTTGCTTGGAACAACGCATTAACTTACGGCCCTATTTTTTCTGAAAATATTGTCGCTAGATTTGCAGATATCAAAAGTGAAACCTTTATAATCAATGGCACTAGAGATAAAACAGGTCCCGGTAGAGGTTGGTTAAAAGACGGGGTAACTCGGGAGTTAGGTAATTATAAGCAATTGGGCATTGATACCCAAGAACAGATTAAAGGCTCTGTGTTAATTGAATTGGAAGGCTTAGGTCATATGCCACAATATGAAGATTATGACACTTTTACTAAAGCATTTAATCAGGCACTTGATAATTAACACCATAATTAACACCATAATAAATTTATACTCTTCTAGCTGACACAATAAAGTCTGAAGTATCTACAGGAGTATAGTTCTCTTCAGGCACCAAGCACAACTAGTGCAACTAGCACCAAGTCTGCTTGGCTCAAGTGCCGAAATGAAAAGTTATATTCACGTATGTTCATCATGGATGATGAACAAAGCGATGCAGGGCATGGATGCCCATTCATCGCTGTTACTTCGAAGTTATGACTTTGAGTGTAGGATCACACTTGAGCAGCAGCTCCGAGGGAGTCAAAAGGGATGCCGGAGGCAGCATCCCTTTTGGTGTCGTCGCCACCGCGACAAAAAATGAATCAAGAATACCATTAGGTATGGTTATACCAATCCAAATTAATAAAAATGCAAAAAATTTTGCAACTTCTTCAGCACTAAGATTCCGTTAAAATATAGTATTTAAAGAATATCGTATTGCCATTGTATGCCGATGCTAAATACGTCATTAACGTCTGACGGGTTATTACTTTCGTCTCTCATCCACTCAGTTCGTAGATTAAAGTCAGGGTGAAATGCATAAAGCCAAGCTACGCTAAATCGATTTGGCTCAAAACCATTATTATTCAAACCAATACTGTCGATAAACAATTCGGTTGTTTGGCTAAACTTATTTTGTGCAGTTAATATTTCATACTCAACATAAATACTATGTAAATCTCTTTGCACCGAAGCTAATAAGCGATAAGCATCATACCTTGATTCCATATTAGCGCTTTGCGTAGTGGTAAACACTTGGCCATCAACTTGCGCTTGAATCCACTCAAATTCAGTGCCAAAGCGCCATGCTTGATAATCATAAGTGGCATCTAAATAAACACCTGTGTTGAAGGTATCACCGGTAAAGTAGGTTTCATCAATCACAGTTACGCCATGGTTATGGCCTTCACTATAACGATCATCTACCCTATTCTCAGCTCCACTGTACATCAACCACAACTTAGCGGTGGTACTAAAATTTTGATATTGATAATTAACATGACTGAATAACGAAACAGTTCCCTCACCTTCGCTAGCTGGAAAGTTGTCACCGTTAAACACTTCAATGCCTAACTTATAACCTGTATTACTAACGTCACTAATTAGTTGCTCGTCCATCGAGTCAATTAGCGCTAAACGCAAACCAATATCGTTAAAGTGTCCGCCAAATAAAACTTCTGCTGATAATGGTGATTGGCTAAATATTCCCGTAGCAGCATGATAATTCAGCGTTTCGGTCACGTCTGTGGTCATTTTTCCGCCTTCAAATTGAAAGCGTTGCTCGGCCAAATAAAACTCTGTGCCCATCCAAAAATTTTCTAATTCAACATTACTTTCACCATCATGACTATGACCACTTAATTTAGCGGCAACGTAATAATCGTGGTTTATGTTTAAATATCCCTGCAACTGAATGTCGTCTAAACTTGCGCCTTTTTCTGCAGGTATAGCTTCACCACCTATTAAAAAACCATTGGGTTGCCATATTTCACCATTAGGCACTATTTGATTATTACGATAGGTTAATGCGGCTAATGCTTTGAGCGAGGTTTCATCAAGTAAAGACACTGGTTGATGGGCGATTACAGGTTGTAGAACCGTTGAGAATAAAAGCGCTAATCCACTGTATTTTATTACCTTGTTCAACTTGCTTAGATTTAAAGAGTTAATAAAAGTTACCGTTTTAATAAGATTAACAAGCATCGGCATTAATTTCCCTGATGAGGATTTGAGAATTTTTCATTATTGATAAAGTCATAATCGTTAAGTGATTCTAAAAAAGCGACTACCGCATCAATCTCTTCGTCGGTTGCGGTAAAGCCAGTAATTAATGCTGATTTATACGGGTTGTTTTTACCGTCACCTTCGTTAATTCCTGATGGGGTTAAGGTTCCACCGCGGGCGTAATGTTCAACCACTTCGCGCAATGTGCCAATACTACCGTCATGCATGTAAGGTGCAGTTAAGCCGATATTACGTAGTGACGGCGGCCTAAATTTACCTTTGTCTGCGGGATCTGACGATAAGTCGAATAAGCCTTGATCTGTTTCAGGGTAACTTCCATCATTATTTACGTTGTATAAGCCATTGTTAAAAAATGGAAATAACAGCGAGTCACTACTTGAGTTTTCATCACGATAAGAAACCGTAAAGTTAATCCCTGTATGACAGTGAAAACATTCAAACTTCTCGCCGTTAAATAAACTAAAACCTTGTTTTTGTTGATCCGTTAATGCGCTTTTATCTCCTACAACATAGTCATCGTAAGCACTGTTAGCGCTGACCATGGTGCGAACAAAACTGGCGAGTGCAAAAATAATTTTATTCATGCTAACCCCAGTATCACTCCCAGGGAAAGCTGCTTGAAACATTTGTTGATATTGCTCATCGGTTTCAAAGCGACTTAACACGGTTGCAAGTTCACTATCCGTTACCCCTAATTCAATAGGATCATCCGCTCTAATCGGTACATTCAATTGATCTTCGAGTTCCAAAAATGTGTCGTTGCTCCATGTAAAAGATGCATTATATGCAACGTTACTTAACCCTTGGCTATTACGCGCTAACACATGCCCCGTTGAACCTGTTGGCGTTTCAAGCGCATCTGAAAAAGCATCAATTTGAAAATGACATGAAGCACACGACTGAGTTTGATTAGCCGACAATTGCGTGTCGTAAAACAAAAAGCGTCCGAGGGTGATTTTTTCTTGAGTTAGTGGATTAAATTCTGGAATAGCAGGGATTGGCATGTGATCAGGCAACGCTAACAAGGTACGTAAATATTGTTCGCTTTCTGTTGATACTATGGTTGTCGTTGAAGAAATATCACAACCAGTAACAAGCATCGATAAAGATATCGCAACCAATGAAGGTGCTGATAAACCGCTAACACTTTGGCTGCTTTTTACATTAAAAAGCTTGGTTAATGGTAACCAAGCTTTGTGTTTAAATAACATTTATTACTCTTTGCTTTATGAGCTGCTTTACGAGTTTTTTGCGAATTTCTTTACTAATTACTTTACTAAAGTATTAACAAAAAGTAAGCCGCTTATTTACTCTTTCGTAAATACACTATTGGTATCTGCATCTGCAGTACCGTCAGTAATATCTAAACCAATATTTTCAAAAATAGCGGCACAATCTGCTTGCATAGGGCTTGAATGACACGCTACCGTTGGTACTACTTCATCGCCTCCTGATGCAGAAAATTGCACATTTTTCAATAACTCATCAATATCAAGAACAATAGTATCGTTAGCTAGATCAAAGTTAGTAAAGCTAACTGTAGGTGTGTTCACTTCATCACAACTATCTTTCTCTTCTAAGGCAAGTAAACCATCGCCGCCGCAGTTACGGCTACCAATATGTACTAAACCTTTACCGGCTTCTTCAGCAGAATTTTCAATGGTAAAGTTCATTACTAAATGACGGTAACCACTTGCCCAAGACCAATACATTTCATTTAATGGCGTTGGTGCATCTTCTTGGCTGTTAGTGGCAATAACATCTTTCATTACTGCTTGTGGAACACCCACATCAAAACTAACTTTAGCTGCAGTGCCATCAGCTAAGGTAGCCGCGATTAACGTACCGCTAATACTGGCATTAGTGCGCTCTGTTCCACCTAAGGCTTCATCAGCACAAGCTCCTGATGTATTACTCGTTAAATCAACTAAGCCAACAAAACCTTGATCGCTATTGCGTTGAAAATCGTTGTCGTCTAACTCAATCGTAAGCTCTTTGTTGTCTGCATCATAAAACTTCACGTTACTAATATAAAAACGTAAATCGCTAATTGAGATTGAATTTAAGCCGTCATCTGCACTACCAAAGTTATCATAAACACTATTACAAACGACCAAATCACCTGCACTTTTGGCGGCAAAATTAAGGGTAAAAGGAGTGTTTCCTTTTATTTCGTCTTCTATTTCTTTTGCTATTTCGCTCAAACTATCTGAATCACAACCAGTAACAAGCATCATTGTTGCTAAAGCAATTGTTGCCATTTTTACTGGTGACACTGTTTTTATCGCTAAGGTAAGTTTATTAAGCATGGGTTAAGTTCCATTACGGTAAGTAGTTCGTTGGGTTTTACGTTAAACATAAATTTATAATCTCGCTATTATAAAAAATATTGACGAAAAACACCTGTGACCAATTGTCGCAGTTTGCAAAATACTTAGCTAAACATCAACTTAAAGTGACCTTTTATTAGACATTTAGCTCAGTTTTATAAATAGAGGTGATATCAGGTTGGTAATTTTTCTATTGGACTCGTACCGGAAAAATAGAAATTAATAATTAGCTAAAACCTTAGCAACATTAGCTTTAGTTGTTTTAGTTAACTTTTGTATTAACGCAAACGGTACTTCTTCAAGTCCTGTTTTTTCAGTAATATCATCTAGCATGGCTGTCCATACTTTAGCTGTCATTTCAGCATCAAATAACGCCCTATGAAAACCGCCCGTTGAAGGAATACCTTTATATCGAATCAGGTTTGATAAACTATGGCTAGGTGCATTTTGGTTGATACGGCGAGACAGTAATACAGAACAAGCGAATTGGCCGTCGTAGCTTGATGATATACGCCTAAGCTCATTGTCTAAAAAGCGTTTATCAAACGAGGCATTGTGAGCAACTAAGTTTTGCCCTTGAATAAAGTCACTAAAACGCGCCATTACTTCATGACATGGCGCGGCTGTGCTTAACATGGCATTAGTGATGCCAGTGTAATCTTCAATAAAAGAACTCACCCGTTTTCCCGGATACATTAACTCTTGAAAACGATCGGTTACTACGCCATTTTCAAGTTTTACTGCGCCTATTTCTATCGCTCTATCGCCATTGTCTGGTGATAATCCAGTGGTTTCGAAATCGAGAATGATGAGTGAGTTTGCTTTTGAATTCAGTATATTGCGATTAAGTAAGTTACTATTAGATTGATTTTTCATTTTCAATGTTTGTTACGTTAATATTTGTTACGTTTTTTCAGTATTGTACGCTATTAGCGGGTTAATGAATAACCCGCTAACTACTTAACCAGAGCTCAGGTTACTTAATAAAAATACTAGGTAAATAATATTTACTTAGGTCTAATAGCATTTATTGCGTTAACAATATCTGTCATTGAATCGGTTTGCCAAAAGTCTTCTAACAACACAGGTAATTTTTGCAACCAATTAGGATGCTCGTCAATAGTACCTGGAATATTCACTTGCTCGGCGATTTCTAACATATCTTCTATCGGAATAAGCTGTAAATGGCTTGGCGACATCGCTAAATACTTTTGCACAGCCATACTTAATTCAGTATTCATCACCGCGGGAATTAACTGTGGCGCTTTATTCATATCAATAACATGTAAATCATTTAACGCCGCAATCAGGTTTTTACGCTCCCCTACTCGCGAATCTCGGTCTGCTTGCCCTGCGGTTTCATTAGGATAAAGATCAAGTTGCTCACGCCATTCTAAATCTCGTCCTTGCCACCAACCGGTTAGGGTTGCGGTATCATGAGTAGCAATGGTAACAATAGATTGCTCTGGGAAGTTATCGGGGCGTTTAAATAAACCAGAATCCCAGCGTTCAAAAAATAATACTTTGAATGATAACAAGCCTGCATTTTGAATGGTTTCACTAAAACCGTCAGGTACGTTACCTAAATCTTCTCCAATAACTACACAGTTATTACGACGAGATTCTAACGCAATGATGCGTAAAATATCATCCCACGGAAAACTAATGTAAACACCTTCATCGGCTCCCATACCTGGGGCTACCCAATATTGACGCATTAAACCTAAAATATGATCAATACGTAAAGCGCCTGCATATTGCATGCTACTGCGCAGTGCTTTAACCAGAGGTTGATAACCTTGCTCTTGTAATGCTACAGGGTTAATTGGCGTTAACCCCCAGTTTTGCCCAAGGGCGTTCATATCATCAGGTGGCGCACCAATTGACGCTCCCGCTACATAAACAGCTTGATCAGACCAGACATCAAAACCTGAGCCATCACAGCCAACGGCTAAATCAAGATAAAGCCCTATTGCCATATTTTGCTCACCAGTTTGCTTTTTAATAGCCGATAATTGTTGCGCGGCAATCCATTGTAAAAAACAAAAGTAATCAATACGTGTGGCGTGAGTTAATTGAAATTCACGTACCGCTTCGCTGAGGGGATTTTGAAAGTCGAGTGGCCAATCTTGCCAACCAAATGAATTATCATTATTTACTTGAAAATGCTCGTACAAGGCATCAAAAGTGGCAAACTGTTGTAAATCATTACCTTGCTCAGCTTTAAAAGCCTCAAAGTTTTCAGCCATACAGCGGTATAAGTTTTGCTCATCAGTACTTTTAGCTAAATGCACACTATTTTTTGCGTGACTGATTTTTTCTGCATAAGTGTCAGCTTTATTAACACTTTTTTCCCAGCAGTCAGTAACATTTAAACAAAAGTCTGCAAATAATAATTCGACTATTTGGTATTTAAGTTTTGCTACCTTTGGGTAATCTACCAAGGTAGCACCTTTAGCCTCAGCAAGGCTATGCTGAAATGCCGTACTATTATATTGTTGCTGCGCCAACTGACAATGTTCAAAATTAGCTATTTGAGTAACATCTATATAAATAGGGTTGATAAAACAACGCGTTGATGGGGAATAAGGACTACGGTGAGATGGGTTATTAACATAAAGCGGATGCAGCGGGTTTAAACCAATAGTTGCGGCCTGCTGCTGTGCTGAAATATCAACAAGCTTGCTTAAATCGCCAAAATCTCCCATCCCCCAATTATCGTTACTACGTAATGAATATAATTGTGCTGTGTAACCCCACATTTTGTTGGCTGAGGCATCTTGTGCTGAATAACAAGTTTTAGGTGCGTAAATTAGTGGACAACGGGCTGATTGTTCTTCGAAAGAATGACTTGCGTTAACATCATCTTGAGAATATTTTACGGTTAATTGATGATAACCTTGAAAAAGTGTCGGTAAATTTAACAGGTACTGACAGTAGCGTATTTCGCCAATAGTTTTCTCGGCAATAATAGCTAAATCACTCACCTTAACCGTGCCTGTTAATAATGATTTATCAGAGCAACTATTGATGACTTCATTCGTTTCTTCAACTGTTATCTGCCAATGAAGTACTAAGCCTTCAATGTTAGGTAAACTGACGGTAATAGCATGTTGTTGCTCTTCGAGTTTAGCTATATAAACTACTGGCAATATAGTAGTCCACCGTCTTTGATTTAAATAAGCAATTGATTCAATTAATGATTGTTCATCTAATTCGAATCCCATTGCTTCTAGTAGTGCCTGTTTAGCTTCATCGGTTGCAAAAACCTTATCGCCAAAGGTACCAGTATAACTTGGATGAAAACCCACGATATCGGCTAATTGCCCAATCAGATCCATTTTAATTCCCTATCGATTATAAAATTAAGTTATCACAAAGTTAAATTCTTCAATTGCTAAGTCAACACACATCCGAATTTATTACCGAAACTACCAAGAAAATATTAACACTACTTTGATGATTCTTTTAACAAAATGCTAGTACTTTATTATATTCGGCTCGATTTATGCTCTTTTCATAATACCGACATATAAATCGGTGATTATTACATCAAAGATGCACATTACTGGTGCTTAATTAAACAAAGCGCACTAAAAACAAGCAACGGTTGTGTAATTTATTAGTACCTGCTTAATGGAGAGTAACAATGCTAACAAAAAAGTTTTTTAAGACAAAAGATGAAGCTGAAGTAACTTTTGAATTTAACCGCGGCGATGTCACAAACGCAGCTCTCGTTGCTGATTTTAATGACTGGCAAGCTGTCGAAATGAAATACAATAAAAAAACGCAGACTTTTAAAACCAAAGTTAGATTACCCAAAGGTGAAGCTTTTCATTTTCGCTACCTTTTAAATAACTCTGAGTGGGAAAATGATGATAAAGCAGATCAATATTTACCTAATGAATTTGGTAGCGAAAACAGTGTTGTGCAAACAACACCATAAATATTATCTGAAAATAAGTTAAAAGCTAAATCATGAGCTTAAACTACGCCGGCGAAATACTAGCTTAACATGCTGTTTTATGAGTTTCTTAATGTATTGATTACATTATAAATGTGCAAACGGTTAGTTAATGGGTTTCGTACGGCCAAAATTTAAAATACTTTTTTCATTAATAAAAACAAAAAGATAATTCTTTAATTGCAGTTTACTTTTTATTGTTTTACTTTGTATAAAAGGTATAAAAGTGTTTTTATAGATAACTTGAGTTTGGGATAAACAAAATGCTAAAAACCTTAATTATCCCGAACTAGGTTAGATAGCTTTCAGCAAGGTGATATTCTGCGTGAATACTAGCGGATAATGCTAAGCAAAAATCATCAACTTTACGTTACTGGAGAAACATGAATCAATATAAAATGGAGCCTGGAAAGGCTTATCCGCTAGGCGCAACCGTTACTGATTCAGCAGTTAATTTTTCTATATTTTCAGCAAACGCTGAAAAAATTGAGTTATGTATTTTTGACGAGCAAGGTTATCAAGAATTAGAACGTATTGCCTTACCGCAGTGTGAACATAATATTTGGCATGGCTCCCTTAAAGGCGCTAAAGCAGGCTTAGTATATGGTTACCGAGTGTATGGACCTTATAGTCCTGAATACGGCCATCGTTTTAATCACCATAAACTATTACTCGACCCTTATGCAAAAGTACTAACAGGCAAGTTTTCCTGGAACGAACGCCATTTTGCTTACAATGTGCACGACCCAAAACAAGATCTCTCTTTCGATGCACGAGACAATGCCGATATTATGCTAAAGGCTGTGGTCACAGATCCTTCTGCACCTGTTATGCCACGCAATCCAATCCCTTGGCAAAACACCGTTATTTATGAAGGTCATGTAAAAGGCTTAACCGAACTTAACCCAAAAGTACCAGCGCAATTACGTGGCTCTTTTCTAGGTTTAAGTCACCCAGAAATGATTGCCCATTATCGTGCTATTGGTATTACAACTATTGAATTATTACCGGTACAGCAATTTATTTCTGAGGCCTTTTTAACTGATAAAAAGCTCACTAATTATTGGGGTTACAATACTCTATCATTTTTCGTGCCTCATCAAGACTACTTAAACCAAAACCAAATCAGTGATTTTCAGCGCATGGTTGATGAACTTCATCAAGCTGGTTTTGAAGTGATCATTGACGTGGTATACAACCATACTTGTGAGGGTAATCGTTTAGGTCCAACCCTCAGTTTTAGAGGTATAGACAACAGCTCTTACTATCGCTTAAACCCTTCTGAGCCTCGATATTATATTAATGATACAGGTTGTGGTAACACCATAAATATTAGTCACCCTCGCGTAATGCAAATGGTAATGGACAGTTTACGTTACTGGGTTCAAGTAATGGGGGTTGATGGTTTTAGATTTGATTTAGCCACTATATTAGGCCGAGAAGTACAAGGCTTTGATAAAAGTAATGGTTTCTTAGACGCTATTTTACAAGACCCTATTCTTAATAGTGTAAAACTCATTGCTGAGCCTTGGGATATTGGTCCTGGCGGTTATCAACTCGGCGGTTTTCCATCGCCTTGGTCTGAATGGAATGATAGATACAGAGATACTATGCGCCGTTATTGGCGAGGCGATAAAGGTTTATTACCTGAGTTTGCTCGAAGAATTCACGGCTCAAGTGATATTTTTGAACACAGCGGACGTCAGCCTTTTGCTAGCATTAACTTTTTAACCAGTCATGATGGCAACACCTTGTATGACTTAGTTAGTTATCAAGAGCGTCATAATGAAGCCAATGGCGAAAATAACCGAGATGGCCATTCAGATAATTTTGCCCGCAATTACGGAGTAGAAGGTGAAACCACCGACGCCGTTATTTTAGCCGTACGTTTGCGCCAAATAAAAAACATGTTAGCCACCTTAATGCTTTCTCAAGGCGTACCTATGCTCCTCGCTGGTGATGAAATAGGACGCAGCCAAAAAGGTAACAATAATGCTTATTGCCAAGACAATGAATTAAATTGGTTAAGCTGGGATGAAAACGCATTATATGCACACGAGCTCAAATTATTTACAGCTAGTTTAACTGCTCTACGCAAGAAACTGCCTATGTTGAGTCATGATCGTTTTATCCATAAAGAAGATAAAAAATCAACGGTAGATATTACTTGGTTTCACCCGTCAGGCTTTGAAATGCAAAAAGATCAATGGCATTCGCATCACGGTGCAACCTTGGGTTATTTACTCGAAGAAAAAATGCCAAATACGCCAATGTTATTATGTATATTTCATGCCGGTGAAGAAATAATTGAATTTCAATTACCTGAAATAACTAACATAAATCATTGGCAAGTAATGGTTGACACATCAACGGATACTGAACACGAAGAGGTACGTAATATACCTGCCGAGCGTATTATTACCATTATGCCATTTTCAACTATAGTGTTGCTCAGTGACAGTGTATAAATAAGCGCTAAAGTAAAGTTTAAGTATATTAATAACAAAATCTATAACAAATAGATAACAGCAAAACAGGACATTCCGCTTGATAAATAAAGATAAAGATTTCTGCGAAATTACTACCTCTGATAACAGTGTTTTAATGAATGAGCATACCTTCGCAGAAGATCTAGCACGACATTTTCATTTTTCATTAGGTCGAGACAAAGTACAGGAATCTCATATATATCTTTATAACGCACTAGCAATCACAATTCGTGACCGATTAGTTGCACAATGGCGAAAAACTCGTGAATCACGCGGTAGTCAACGTAGAGTTGCTTATATTTCATTAGAGTTCTTAATGGGCAGGGCTCTTAACAACGCCGTATTAAATTTGGATTTAAACGAAACAGTTCGTGATGCGTTGCAAGGTTATTGCTGTGCATTAGAAGACGTTGAACAATCAGAGCATGACGCAGGATTAGGCAATGGCGGCTTAGGCCGGTTAGCCGCTTGTTTTTTAGATAGTTGTGCCAGCTTAGCCTTATCGGTTATTGGTTACGGTATTCGTTACGAATACGGCATGTTTAATCAACAAATTAAAAATGGTAACCAAATTGAACACCCTGACAACTGGCTTCGCCATGGCAATCCATGGGAAATAGCCGCACCAGAAAAAACAGTACGCGTTAAGTTCTTTGGTAGAGTTGACGTTATTAATAAACGTAATGGCGAGCAATATCGACAATGGAATAATACCCAAGATGTTTTAGCCGTACCTTACGACATGCCTATTCCTGGCTACCAAAATGGCATAGTTAATACCTTAAGATTATGGAAATCTGAGGCAACTGACGAGTTTAATTTAGAAGAATTTAACGCTGGTAGTTATACTGAATCAGTAGCCCGAAAGAACCTTGCCGAACAAATTACCATGGTATTGTATCCCAATGACAGCAGCGAAAACGGTAAAGAACTGCGCTTACGTCAACAGTACTTTTTAAGCTCAGCTTCACTACAAGATACCATTAATGGCTATCTCGAAACTCACGGTAATAGTTTTGATAAATTTGTGGAGTTAAATGCCTTTCAATTAAATGATACTCACCCAAGTATTGCCGTTGCAGAATTGATGCGACTTTTAATGGATGATTATCACATGTCGTGGGATGCTGCATGGAATATCACCACGCAAACCATGGCTTATACTAACCATACATTATTGCCAGAAGCATTAGAAAGATGGCCAGTAAGATTATTTGAAAAGTTACTGCCGCGTATTTTAGAAATTATTTATGAAATTAATGCACGCTTTCTTCGTCAAGTTGCCGTTGCTTGGCCTGGCGATTGTCAAAAACAACAAGATCTTTCAATTATTGAAGAAGGTCATGGACCACAAATAAGAATGGCACACCTTGCTATTGTCGGTAGCTTTTCAGTAAATGGCGTTGCCGCCTTACATACCGAGTTATTAAAAGCGGGATTGTTTAACAATTTTTATCAGTTATGGCCTGAAAAATTCAATAATAAAACCAATGGTGTAACTCCACGTCGTTGGTTATCACATTGCAACACTAGCCTAAGCGAGATTATCACTAGCAAAATAGGTAAAAGCTGGGTTGCCGATTTCGCAGATATTGCCCAAATTAAAAAATTTGCAGAAGACAAAGCATTCCAGCAACAATGGCAAACCAGTAAAAAAGCAAACAAACAAGTATTAGCTGATCTTGTTGAACGAACAACGGGCGTTAAATTTGACATAAATATGATGTTTGACGTACAAGTAAAACGCATTCATGAATACAAACGTCAATTACTCAACATATTACATGTTATTAGTTTATATGATCGTATTCGTAAAGGTGATACTGCAAATATTACCCCGCGTTGTGTATTAATTGGCGGTAAAGCGGCCCCCGGTTATGTGATGGCAAAACAAATTATTAAACTCATAAATAACGTTGCTGATACCATTAACTTAGATCCCAAAGCAGCGCCGTTTCTCAAGGTTGCTTTTATTCCTAATTACAATGTTTCGGCGATGGAAGTTATTTGCCCTGCCACAGACTTATCCGAGCAAATATCTACTGCAGGTAAAGAAGCCTCAGGCACAGGTAACATGAAATTCATGATGAACGGTGCACTAACCATAGGCACATTAGACGGTGCTAACATTGAAATTAGAGACGCTGTTGGCGCTAAAAACTTTTTCTTATTTGGCGCACAAGCACATGAAATATCGACCATTCGTGAAAACTACCAACCCAACGATATTATTGCCAACTCTAAAACATTAACTGCTGTAATGCACTTACTTGAAAGTGGGCACTTTAATTTATTTGAACCTGGTATTTTTGACTCAATTATAAAAACTATTCGTGATCCACAAGATATGTGGTTAACCGCACATGACTTTGATAGCTACCTAAAAGCGCAAAGAGAAGTGGATAATATTTATCAAGACCAAACGCTATGGACCAAAATTAGCATTTTAAATACCGCCGCCAGTGGCGTGTTTTCAAGTGACAATACCATTAGCCAGTATCGTGATGAAATTTGGAAAATTTGAGTTAAGGTTTAAGGATAAAAACCAATAAATAGCAATAAATAGCAATAAAATATAAACAAGTGAAACAAGAAAATAAAAACATACAATATATTACCTCCAGTAAAGGATTTAAAAAAGGAAGCGCTATGAGCAGTTACGAAGAACGCAGAATAAGTAATTTAACGAAAGAAACCTATGCTTTAGTATTAGCAGGAGGTAGGGGATCTCGTCTTTTTGAATTAACCGATAAACGTGCCAAACCCGCTACCTTTTTTGGGGGGAAGTTTAGAATCATTGATTTTCCGTTATCTAACTGTATTAACTCGGGTATTCGACGTATTGGTATTGCCACACAATATAAATCGCACTCTCTTATTCGTCATGTTAACCGTGGGTGGGGACACTTCAAAAAGGAACTTGGTGAGTCAATCGAAATACTGCCTGCCTCTCAGCAAAAAGGTGAAGGTTGGTATTTAGGTACTGCCGACGCAGTATTTCAGAATATTGACATTATCAGACATGAGTTACCAAAGTACGTAATGATTTTATCTGGTGACCATGTATATCGTATGGATTACGGACCATTACTTGCCAAGCATGTTGCTAACGAAGCTGATATGACGGTTTGTTGTATCGAAGTACCCGTTGAGGAAGCCGCTGGCGCATTTGGAGTGATGACCGTTGATGAAAGCCATCGTGTTTGTCGATTTGATGAAAAACCTGCTAATCCTTCTGAGATCCCAGGTAAGCCAGGAAAAACATTAGCGTCAATGGGAAATTATGTTTTTAATACTGAGTTTTTATTTGAGCAATTAGAAAAAGATGCCGCCCATACCAGCTCTAGTGGTGATTTTGGTAATGATATTATTCCAAAGATAATTGAATCGCATCGCGTTTTTGCCTTCCCATTTAAAGATCCTGATGAAGATAAACAACCATATTGGCGAGATGTTGGTACTTTAGATTCGTTCTGGGAAGCGAATATGGAGTTAGTGGCACCTGAGCCACAGCTTAATATGTACGATGAAAACTGGCCAATTTGGACTTTTCAAGAACAAAACGCGCCGGCTAAATTTGTATTTGACCAAGACACTCGTCGCGGCATAGCAATTGATTCAACCGTATCTGGTGGTGTAGTAGTTTCTGGCTCAACGGTAAGACGATCATTATTATTCTCTAAGGTAAGAATTAATTCTTACTGTGAAATTGACGAGTCAGTTATTTTACCTGACGCAGTTGTTAAACGTGGTTGTCACATTAAAAAAACTATTATCGATCGCGGTTGTGTTATCCCTGAAAACATGAAGATTGGTATAAACAATGACGACGACAGAGCAAACGGCTTTAGAGTTACAGATAAAGGTGTGGTACTAGTTACAAGCTCGATGATTGATGCACTAGCCCTAAAAAACAAATCGTAGCTAATACACAACTAACGAAGTGGGTACTATAAAAGAGGTAATAGTTAATTACCTCAAATTACCCACATTCATATCAATTATTTATAACAGCTAATTTCTATGTAGTTATTTTCAATTTCTATCTAGTGAGTTTTTATATAATTGATTGATATTACAAAGCCTTAAATTTAATGGTACCTAGGAAAAAATAATGGATAACCTAGCAAAAAGTTTGTTAGATAACGCAGAAGTCGCAGCAATCGTTAATGTTAAACACCAAGATATTTTTGCCGTATTAGGCATACATCAGCATCCTACAACGAGCGGTTTAATTGTCCGAGCATTTTTACCACATGCGCAAAGTGTTGAAGTGATCGATACGAAAACTAATAAATTAGTGGCTGCGCTTAGCCTTGTTGATCAAGCTGGACTTTTTGAAGGAAAATTGGGCAAACGACGCAATAGCTTTGACTACCGTTTACGTGTTTCTTATGAAAGTGAAACTATTACTATAGACGATCCTTATCGCTACCCTTCCCTTATTAGTAACGATGACCTTTATCTTTTTTGTGAAGGTACTCACGAACAAGCTTATCGATGGATGGGCGCGCACGAAAAAGAAGTAGATAATGTAAAAGGTACTCACTTTGTTGTTTGGGCGCCTGATGCTAATCGTGTTTCTGTGGTTGGTGATTTTAATTACTGGGACGGTCGACACCACGTCATGCGCAAACATCCCGCTTCTGGCGTTTGGGAAATATTCCTCCCTAATATTTCCGCTGGTGCAAGTTATAAATATGAAATAGCCGATAAACACGATCATATTCAACCATTAAAAGCAGACCCTTATGCTTTATCAATGCAATTAGCGCCAGACACGGCTTCTAAGGTTATTCAAAACAGTAATTACCAATGGCAAGATACGCAATGGATGAATGAACGCGCGACGACATCAAATCCCTACAATGGCGCTATATCAATTTATGAAGTACATCTAGGCTCGTGGAAACGTAACTCACAAGCCCAATATTCACCTGCATACTTAACCTATCGAGAACTAGCCGAGCAATTAATTCCTTATGTGGTTGATCTGGGCTTTACTCACCTGCAATTAATGCCGGTAAGTGAATACCCGTTTGATGGCTCATGGGGTTATCAACCTATTGGGCTTTTTGCGCCTACCGCGCGTTTTGGTAGCGCGGAAGACTTTAAATACTTTGTAGATTGTTGCCATAACGCAGGCATCGGTTTATTGCTAGATTGGGTACCTGGACATTTTCCAACCGACGAACACGGTACGGGTAAATTTGATGGCTCGTGTATTTATGAACATGCAGATCTACGTCAAGGTTTCCATCCTGACTGGCAAACGCTAATTTATAACTACGGTCGTGCTGAAGTAAAAAGTTACTTAATCAGTAATGCTAATTACTGGCTAGATCAATTTCATATCGACGGATTACGCGTTGATGCCGTTGCTTCAATGCTTTATTTAGATTACAGCAGAGAAGCTGGAGAATGGTTACCTAATATTCACGGCGGTCGTGAAAACTTAGAAGCTATCGCCTTATTACAACAAGTAAATACTCGCGCTTATTTAAAAAATCCGGGCGTAATGATGATCGCCGAAGAATCAACTGCTTGGCCGGGTGTATCTAAACCGGTAGACAGCGGTGGCTTAGGTTTCGGTTTTAAATGGAATATGGGCTGGATGAACGACTCATTAAAATACATGGAACGAGATCCTATCTACCGTCAACATCATCATAACGAAATGACTTTTAGCTTAGTCTACAGTTTTAGTGAAAACTTTGTTTTGCCATTAAGTCACGATGAAGTGGTACACGGCAAAGGTTCATTACTTAACAAAATGCCTGGTGACGATTGGCAAAAATTTGCCAATTTACGTGCCTATTATGGTTTTATGTGGACCCATCCGGGTAAAAAACTGATGTTTATGGGCTGTGAATTTGCACAGCGCGATGAATGGAATCATGATCAAAGTTTAGATTGGCATTTACTTGAGCACGACAGCCATAAAGGCGTACAATCACTGGTTAGAGATCTTAACCATGCTTATAGAAATATTCCAGCCTTACATGAATTAGATTGCGACGGTAATGGTTTTGAGTGGGTTGATTCACAAAACAATCAACAATCAATTTTAATTTATTTAAGAAAAGGTAAAAAAGGCACAGCTCCCGCTTTAGTGGTAGTAAACCTTACGCCAACAAGTTATGAAAATTATACCGTTGGCGTACCTCAGGCTGGCTATTACCGCGAATGTTTAAATACTGACAGTAGTATTTATGGTGGTAGTAATGTTGGGAATGGTGGCGGGGTAAACTCTCAACCTGTGGCATCCCAAGGTCAAACGCATACAGTTACCTTAGCTATACCGCCATTAGCAACGATGATTTTTGAATTACAGCAAAATTAATAAGTGAATACAGTTAAGATACGTAAACTACAAATATATTGGATTAAAATAATTACCGATTTATCAAGGATAAAGTAATGACAACAGAAAAAACAAATCAACCTAAAAAATATAAGACTCGCGCATTTATTGATCAAAAGCCGGGTACTTCTGGCTTAAGAAAAAAAGTCACTCAATTTCAACAAGTGGGTTATTTAGAGAATTTTGTTCAAGCCGTATTTAATACCATTTCGCCTTGCCAAGGCAAAAAATTAGTACTCGGTGGTGATGGTCGTTATTTCAATCGTGAAGCGATCCAAGTAATTATTCGAATGGCCGTTGCTAATGGTTTTTCGCATATTTTAGTTGGTCAAGGTGGTATTTTATCAACACCAGCGGCTTCTTGTGTGATCAGAAAAAATCAAGCATGCGGTGGTATCATTTTATCTGCAAGTCATAATCCAGGTGGCCCAGATGAAGATTTTGGCATTAAATTTAATGCCGAAAATGGTGGTCCAGCGCCAGAGAAACTAACCGACGCTATATTTGAAGAAACACTGTCGATAGAGAATTACCTAAAATTTGATTCTGCTGATATAGAATTAGATCAGCTAGCAACAATACAATTAGACCAATGCCAAATTGATATTATTGACCCTGTGAGTGATTACGCCGACTTAATGGAGTCCATGTTTGATTTTGATGCAATGAAAGCGCTAGTTTCCAGTGGTGATTTCCGTTTATGTTTCGACGCTATGCATGCGGTAAACGGTCCTTACGCTAAAGAAATTATTGAAAATAGATTAGGCGCTCCAAAAGGCACCGTAATTAATAGCATACCCTTAACTGATTTTGGTGGCGGTCATCCCGATCCAAACCTAGTTCATGCACATGAACTTGTTGACTTACTTTATGGTGACGATCCGTTAGATTTTGGCGCCGCATCAGACGGTGATGGCGATCGCAACATGGTTTTAGGTAAAAACTTTTTTATTAACCCGTGTGACAGTTTAGCGTTATTAACAGCTAATGCGCATCTAATACCCGCTTATGCCGATGGCATTGCAGGTGTTGCCCGCTCAATGCCAACTAGCCGTGCAGTTGATCGCGTAGCAAAAGCCATGAATATTCCTTGTTATGAAACACCTACAGGCTGGAAATTTTTCGGTAACTTATTAGACGCTGGAAAAATCACACTCTGTGGTGAAGAAAGCTTTGGTACAGGCTCTAGCCATGTAAGAGAAAAAGATGGTTTGTGGGCAGTACTCTTTTGGTTAAACCTTATCGCCGTTAAAAAACAGCCTGTAAGTGAAATAGTTATGAATCACTGGGCACAATATGGTCGAGATTACTTTACCCGTCATGATTATGAAGCGGTAGACAGCGCTGCAGCAAAAGACATGATCAGCCAATTAAAAGCTAAGATACCTACCTTAGCGGGTCAAGTTATTGCAGGCGCGACAATAGAATCAGCTGATGATTTTGAATATATTGATCCCGTTGATAACAGTAAAACTACCGCACAAGGCGTTAGAATTTATTTAACCAATGGCGGTCGTATTGTATTCAGACTTTCAGGAACAGGTACTCAAGGCGCAACATTAAGAGTGTACTTAGATACTTACCAACAAAACCCTGAGTTGTTAGCCCAAGAAACACAACAAGCGCTTAGCGAGTTAATTACCGTAGCAGAAGCGGTTGCTGGTATTAAAAGCTTCACAGGCAGAGAAAAGCCAGACGTAATTACCTAAGAATCACATCCAACAATTACACATATCGGTTAAAGCTAACTGATATGTGTACCTTTTTACAAATAAGTAGAAATATTCAGAAAGTGTTTGATGAAGAACGCCCCTCAAAAAATAAGGTAAACAATGAAAATATTAATGGCTGCAGCAGAAAATGATGCATTACCGCGTGGTAAAGTAGGCGGAATTGGCGATGTTGTTCGCGACATACCTATTGCTTTAGCTAAAATTGGTCAAGTGGTCGATGTTGTTATTCCTAGCTATGGGAGTTTCTCTAAACTCGCTGCAGCGCAACATATTACCTCGTTAGAAGTCGTCTTTGCAGGCCAATTACAAACGGTTGATATTTTCAAAATTACGGTAGCAAACCCGCAAGACAATGTGACGCAATGGGTCATTGAACACCCAATGTTTGCTATTGGTGGTGTTGGCGCCATTTACTGCGATGATCCCAATGACAGACCTTTTGCCAAAGATGCTACTAAATTCGCGTTATTCAGTGCCGCTGTTGCTAAAGCAATAATTAGTGATGTTTTTGGTAAAATTGATGTTTTACATTTACATGACTGGCACACCGCTATGCTATCGGTATTGCGCGCCTATGATCCTGAATATAAGCAATTACAATCGATTAAAACGGTTTACACCATTCATAATTTATCATTGCAAGGTATCAGACCACTTGATGGCGACGAATCATCATTTAAAGCATGGTTTCCCTATTTACCTTTTAACCATAATCAAATTAACGATCCTCGTTACCCGCATTGCTATAACCCAATGCGCGCAGGCATTAACTTGTCAGATAAGGTACATGCTGTTTCGCCAAATTATGTTAAAGAAATATTATTACCCAGTGATCCTGAGCACGGTTATGTTGGCGGTGAAGGTTTAGAAGCGGATTTACGTAACGCAAAAAGCACTGGCAGATTACATGGTATTTTAAATGGCTGTGAGTATTCTGATAAAGGCGATTCTCGTCTTAGTAATCGCCTTAGTTTAGCTGAATTAATTACCTTGTCTGAAACAGAGATCCTTAAATGGATTTCAGACAAACCGTTAATTGATAGCGCCCACTTAATTGCGTTAACGCGCTTAAAACAATTAAGTGAAAAAAAGGCATTTCTATCAGAATCAGGTAAATCAGCGCAACAACCTTTAGTATTAACGTCAGTGGGTCGAATTACCGATCAAAAAGTTAAACTATTTCAGCAACTAATGCCTAATGGTGAAAGCGCATTAGAACACTTACTAGCGCAATTAGCTGACGACGGTGTATTTATATTGCTAGGTAGCGGTGATAAAAAATTAGAAGAGTTTTTAGCTCACGTATCATCTAACAACAATAATTTTATCTTCCTTAAAGGCTACTCAGAAGCTTTATCTGAAAGTATATACTGCTCTGGCGACTTATTCTTAATGCCAAGTTCATTTGAACCTTGCGGTATTAGCCAAATGTTATCAATGCGCGCAGGACAACCTTGTTTAGCCCATAGCGTTGGCGGTTTAAGTGACACCATTATTGATAAAACTAATGGTTTTACTTTTACCGGTGACACGCCCATTGAGCAAGCTGAAAATATGCTCAGCTGTTTTAAATCGGCCATTGAACTGAAGAAACAAAAAAAGACAAAATGGAAAGATATTTGTAGCAAAGCACATAAGGCCAGATTCCTATGGCGTGATGTTGCACAAACTTATGTGACGGATTTATATAGTTAACGGCTCTTTTCTGAGTCATAACTAAGTTAAACCTAAGTTATACCTAAGTTATGACTGACCACTACAAAAATGTTTTCAAGTTAAAGACTGATATGACTCTTACGTAAGTTATATCAGTCTTTTTGTTTACACTTTCAAAAAATATAATGCCTCGTCCAACTGCGCCAGACCAAGCCAGACCAAAGCCAGACCAAAGCCAAATTAATGACTTAATTTCGGATTATTCGGCTAAATTACGTCTTATTTTTGTTTCCTTTCAACGCAGCCTGCAAATTTATCAACTTGTTCACTTCTATTTTTTGTACTTTTTATTCTCTAAATTTTTTATTTAAGTGATTTTTTTACAAAAACCATAAGTTAATTTTTTCCATCTTAAACAATAGCATAGACCATGGTCACACTTTAATAACAAAGTATTTCATTAAATCAACAAAAGAGTGACGACTTGTTTTTCAGCAAAGTAGATATTTCATCATGCTTAATTCGATTATTGCTCCCTATTCTTATTTAGCGGTAAAAATTTAGCGTTAAAAAAGCAAAATAAAATGAACACTATTCAAGGAGGAAGCTAGGGAGTTACTAGAGAATTAGGTTTCGTAAAACAATAAAAATTATAAGAGATTTTCATCATGAGAAATAAAAATTTAAGTAAGAAGTTTAGCGGCAATACTAGCCAATGGTTATTAACAAAAAAGATAAAAACTCCACTAAGTTTTTTAACTGGTGCGCTACTTTTAGCAAGCATTCAAGTTAATGCTGAGGTAGGACAATTATTATGGGAAGACAATTTTAACACCTTAAATACTGAAAATTGGCATGTTGATGTTGGTGACGGTTGTGATCAAGGTTTATGTGGCTGGGGTAATGCCGAGCTACAATGGTATGGTGAAAGCAATACTTATATTGATGATGTTCCCGGCGAAACAGGTAATAAAGCATTAGTATTAGAAGCTCGCAGTGAAGCCAGTAATGGTTATGCTTTTACTTCAGGCAAAGTGGAAAGTAGCGATAAAGTAGCCGTGCAATACGGCATGATTGAAGTGCGCTTACAAATACCTGATGTTGGTATTGGCTTATGGCCTGCCGCTTGGATGTTAGGTACTTCTACACAAAGCTGGCCTGCCAAAGGCGAAATCGACATGATGGAAATGGGACAAAGCGCACAAGCCCGTGAAGACGCTGGCTTTCCTGGTGCAGAAATCAATAATTATGTAGGTTCAAACCTTATTTTTTATACTGAAGATGCTTGTAGCGACGGTAACCCAACCTGTGCAGCCAGTGTTGCATGGCAAAACGACAATGCGCATCTTTCATCAACTCCCCTAACCAATCGCTTTGTTACATACCGTACTTATTGGACCGAAACTGAAATACGTTTTACCGTTGAAGACAATGGTGTTGAATACGATATGTTCGATTCTCCTTTTGGCATTTCTGCCGATGCAGATGAATTTCAAGCACCATTTTTTTTACTACTTAACTTAGCCGTTGGTGGTAACTTCACTGACGCTGCTACCAATGACCAAGTAACGGCAACAACACCCGCTAAAATGTATATAGATTATGTACGTGTTTATGAGCTAGACGGTCAAGGTGAAGTATTTATTGGTAATCAAACAGTTGCTGAAGCAGGAACTTTTGGTGTATTTACTGACACTACGCCAACAAATAACAAACTTGAAGCAGGTCAAACCTCAGACATTTATGTGTGGAATACCGGCACTGTTGTTGACGGCACCATTGCGCCAATTGAAGGTGATAATGCAATTAGCTGGAGTTACACCGGCACTAACGAGTGGTTTGGTGGTGGTATAAACACTCGCCAAGTGCGTGACATGAGTAATTTTGCTGATGATGGCGAGATAACTTTTAACATTAAAATACCTGCTGATGTTTCATTTAAAATAGGTATTGAAGATAGCTACACCAACCAAAACTGGCTTGATTTTCCTGCTAATACAACAACCTATGGTTTAGTGCGTAATGGCGAATGGGCAACAGCAACAATCCCTGTTGCAGATATGCGCGGTACATTAATTGCCTTACAAGCAATAGAAGGTATGTTTTACATTGCTAGTATGGACAGTGATTTACCGTCAGGCCCTTTTGAAATGGCTATTGATGACATTGTTTGGACTGGTGGTGGAGAAGTCATTATTACCGACACCGATGGTGATGGAGTTGACGATATTTTAGATAATTGTGCCAACACTCCTGCAGGTGCTGTAGTTGATTCAAACGGCTGTGAAATTGTTACTGTGGTAGATAGTGACAATGATGGCGTTAGTGATGACAATGATTTATGTCCAGATACCGCAACAGGTGTATTAGTTGATGAACAAGGCTGTACTTTAATTGTTGCACAAAGCGAGTTAATACAAGCGGAAGATTACACTAACTTTTCAGATACTACTTCAGCCAACCTTGGTGGCGAATATCGCACTGATGCGGTTGATATTCAAGTAACATCAGACACAAATGGTGGCTATAACGTTGGTTGGATTTCAAGCGGTGAAATGCTTGCTTATACTCTTGAATTAGGTGCTGGCACTTATGCGTTATCAACCCGTGTTGCATCGAGAAAAACAGGTACTTATACCATCTCAGTTGACGGACAAACAATCAACACAGATACCGTGGCAACAAGTGCTTGGCAGCGTTGGGAAACCCATGAGCTTGGTGATTTCACTGTTGACTCAGGTGAACATACTATTACGCTAACGGTAGACAGTGGTAACTTTAATATTAACTGGCTTAACCTTGAGCTTATTGAAGTAACACCAATTGACAATGACAACGATGGTGTACTTGATGATGTTGACCAATGTCTTTCAACAACAGCAGGCGCGACAGTAGACGAAACAGGCTGTGAAGTAGTAGTTGATACAGACAACGACGGCGTGCTTGATGATGTTGATCAATGTTTAGATACTACGGAAGGTGTAACCGTAGACGAAAATGGCTGTGAAGTTATTGTTGAAGTATTAGGACTAGTTGAAGATTCAAGTAGTAGCGTTGAATTTTTTGTTAACCTAAGCGGTTGGGCAGATGTTCATTATGTGCTTAATAATGGCGGTCAACAAAACTTGCGCATGACCAATACAGGTGAAAGTAATACGAGAAGTTTAGCTAATTTATCTACTAGTGATGTCATTTCGTATTTTTATACTTATCAAGATGACAACGGCACAGTAAGAGACTCTAGCTGGCAAACACATACTTTTAGCGGTAATGGCTTTTAAGGTGATCCACCTTCTAAGCTAAAACTAATAGATAGAAAATAGCACTCAAAGGCCACTTATTCCTTCATAACAGGGTAATAAGCGGCCTTTATTTTTTAACAATATTAACCAATAACATTAATAATTTTTGAACGATAAATCATGTAACTAAACATTTAGAAATATAAGTATAAAAAACAATAAAATAAGGAATAATAACGATGAAAAATAATAAATTATTCACCACGATTTTAAACTGTTTAACCGTTTCACTCTTGTTAGGCAGTAGTCAGGCCGCTGCTTTCAACGTATTAATTCAAGCAGAAGATTACACTAACTTTTCAGACACCACATCAGCTAACCTTGGTGGGCAATACCGCACTGACGCGGTTGATATTCAAGTCACCTCAGACACAGGAGGTGGTTATAACGTCGGTTGGATTGAAAGCACTGAAATGCTTGATTACACCCTTGAATTAAGTGCTGGTACATATGTTTTATCTACCCGTGTTGCCGCAAGAAATACGGGCGATTACACCTTAAGTATTGATAGTCAAACCATTGCCAGCGATACGGTGGCAACCAATGGTTGGCAAACTTACCAAACCCATGAAATTGGCGAATTTACCGTTTCATCGGGTGAACATACCATTACACTTAGCGTAAACAGCGGTAACTTTAATATTAACTGGTTAAACCTAGAGTTAATAGCAGAAGCAATACTTGATAGCGATAATGATGGTGTACTAGATGACACAGATCAATGCCCTAATACTCCCATAAATACGTCAGTTGATACTGCTGGTTGTGCTGTAGTAATTACTAGCCAAGTATTAATTGAAGCAGAAGATTATACTGATTTTAATGATAGCAGTACCGGTAATACCGGTGGTCAATACCGCTCAGATGACGTTGATATTCAAGGCACAACCGATACTAACGGTGGCTATAATATTGGCTGGACTGCAGCAGGAGAATGGTTAGAGTACGAAGTAACTTTAGGTGCGGGCACTTACAATGTTAGCACACGAGTCGCATCACCTAGCGGTGGTGGAAGTTATGAGTTAAGTATAGATGGTAATGTGTTTACTACTGACACTGTCGATAGCACTGGAGGTTGGCAAAACTATACCACGAATGATAATGGTCAAATTACGGTGCAAGCGGGCACGTATACAGTACGACTTAATATACTTAACGCTGGCTTTAACCTCAATTGGCTACAGTTGACGTTAACCGACGATACTGTAGATACAGATAACGATGGCATTAATGACAGTAGCGATCAATGTCCTAATACACCAACAGGTGAGGCGGTAAATTCATTAGGATGCTCTGTTACTAACTTATCAGTTACGCCTTTATACAACAGCGCTACTGCTTTAGAAGGTGTTCATCAAGAACATACCTCTACAGCATTAATAACACGTTTTGGTGACCGCCCACGTACACGTCATGCTAAAGAAAACGAATTCCAATCTTACGATCACTATATTGCCCATTATTTTGAACGCCGCTCTTCCAGTGTTGAAATTATTGACCATGTGGCAAAAGGCGGTGAAGGTATAACAATCAACGTACGAACCGTTTGGCCAATTTCAACTCAACGCGAAGGTCGAGTTTGGTACATGGGCTGGGGCACTAAAGCTGATTACATTGATAATTCTTTAATGCAAATTGACACAAGTCGTGGTGATGAAAATGGTTATGACGGATCGCATTTTCACTACACAAAAACAGTTACCTTTAACCCTCGAAAATCCCCATCTAACTTAGCTACCGCAGGAGATACCGCATTAGGTAATTTTGGCTATGATTCTCCTCCAATTGCCATCGGCGATTTAATGGAGTTTGAAATTAGCCAATTTAGTGGAACTTTAAACGGTGAGATTATCGGTGGCCAAACTAACTATTACGGCTCAACCTTTTTGTATATTGCCGGTTCTGGGATTGTTCCTTGGTATTTAGAAAACCCCGGTGAGTTTGTTCAATATCAAACGCATTTTCAAGAAGATAGCCGAGAGCTTCCTGAAGAGTATCGATTAGGTGGCGGCACCACCGCGCCATACCAATATACCGATGAACCAGATAACTATTTTATGCAAATGGCGTTAAATATTGATTACGATAAATCACAAAAGTTTTTGGAAGGTCGTCGTGTTTTTCATTCCTCTTTTATTGACGGTCAACATGATGAATTTGTCGACAACGGGACTTTTACTGAGGTAACTAACCTTATTGGCGCACATTACGTGAATGAAAGTTGCTCAAGTTGTCACGAACGTAATGGCGGCGCGGCAGTAGAAGCGAATGGCGTACCATTAGATCGCTGGGTATTTAAAATTGGTGATGTATCAGGTGAACCAGATGCTGATCGAGGTCGAGTAATACAACCGAGCAATACCAGTGGAAGTGGTGAAGGTACAGTGGCTATTGCACAATGGACTGAGTTAGAAGACGGTTTACGTACTCCTACTTTTACCTTTGAAAATGGTCAGCCAGCATTATTTTCTGCACGTATTTCACCAAGGATTGTAGGATTAGGTTTGTTAGAGGCAATTAAGGAGGAAGACATTCTAGCCTTAGAGCTAGCACAACAAAGTACTAACGATGGTGTTTCTGGTCGCGCTAATATCATAACCGCCCCACAAAATCCGGCAATTTCACGTATAGGTCGTTTTGGTTGGAAAGCTTCAACGGTAAGTGTTGAGCATCAAGTTGCTGCGGCATTAAATACTGACATGGGCGTTAAAACATCATTATTACCTGATTTAGATTGTGGTAGTAACCAAACTGATTGTAGCTCGGGCGCAGCAGCTTTAGATGACACAAACTTAGACAAGCTCGTTTATTATGTACAAGCATTAGCAGTACGTGCCCAGCGTGGCTTAGAATCGGGCGTTGAAAATCAATCGATTAAATCAGGTAAACAAGTGTTCGTTGATACTGGGTGTGCGGCTTGTCATACGCCTTCATTCCAAACAAGTGAATACCATCCTTTAGTCGAAGTACGTGATCAAGCTATTCAACCGTACACGGATATGTTGATTCATGACATGGGTGATGGTTTAGCTGACAACTTAGGCGAAGGCTTAGCTAGTGGTCGCGAATGGCGTACCACACCATTATGGGGTTTAGGTTTATCCATGTGCGTAACTAACGGGGTTATTAACCCTACGGGCGCTGAAGGTGATGACGTTTGCAACGAAGCGCCGGGTGGCACTTATTTACATGATGGCCGAGCGCGCACTATCAGAGAAGCAATTCTTTGGCATGGAACTAATGGCAGTGAAGCGTTAAGCGCCACCAATAACTACAAAGAGTTATCTGCAAATGATCTCAGCAACTTACATAACTTCTTAGAAGCACTTTAGTTTATTAGCATATTTATTCAAGCAGTTTAAAAGTGAGATAAAAATCTAAATTAAAAACTTAAGTTCACACCTTAACTTAAAGGCTTAAAATATTGCCTTAAAACATTAACGGAGCAGCAATGCTCCGTTTTTATTTATAAAACTCATATTGAAATAATGAACCTTTCTAAATTACAATTTAATTTCATATTATATTAACCTTGTGTTAACCTTTTTTATTCGCCTATCATCAAGGAAAGTACGATAGTTAAAACTAAAAATTTATCGAGTCAACTATGTCAATAATCGACGATCGTATTTTCAACCTCAACGATATTTGCTTCATCATTACGATCATTGAATGCTTAATACTTGCCTTTTATCGTTTTTTTATCGACAAAAGCCAAGGAGTCCAAGATGTTATTTTTGGCGCTTTTCTACTAGCAATAGTAGTAGAGATATTAACTAAATTAATTATGTGGAATGAGGCACTGCCTGCTTCCAATACAGTACGCCAACAATTATTACCTTATTTGTTTGTTATTGGTCATCTAGCAAGGGGACCATTATTTTTACTGTATGTGTACTCAATAACACAAACAAAATATCACATTAAATTAACTGATTGTTGGCACTTTCTGCCCATGTTCATCGGCTTATTTATTGTTTTAGGGATTTCAGGTACCACGCAAGATTTAAAAATGTACTCTGATGTGACACAAGAGCAGTCTCCAATTTCTACGGTTATTTGGTATTTTGTTACCACAACATCCGTTTTATATGCCGTATTTTCATTAATTACAGTCAGACAATACTATGCTCAATTACAAGAAAATTACTCCTCGTTTTCAACGGTAGAAGTTAACTGGTTAACAACCATTTCTTCTTGTTTTATTCTCTGCTGGAGTTGGTCGTTTATTATTGTGCTGGTTGCTGATCAATGGGGAGGTGTTATCGCCGATGATATAGGGAAAGTGTATAACTATTTAATATTTATCTTAATCAATGCGCTATTTATTTACAGCCTAGTTCATAGCCATAGAATGTTGACATGTAAGCCTTTTATTAAAAAAGCCAATCATAATAAAGATAAATGCGAGCATATTATTAACCAAATAAACTCGGCAATAACCGAGCAAAAATTACACCTAGAAGCAAATATTAACATTGAAGATTTTTCTAATAAAATAGATGTTCCGGCAAAAGATGTTTCCTATGTTTTAAATAAAAAGCTGAAAACAAGCTTTTTCGAATTCATTAATTATCACCGGATCGCCGAAGCTAAACGATTACTTAGAGATGAAGGTTCAAAGGATAAGAATATTCTAGAAATTTTACTTATGTCTGGTTTTAATAATAAATCGTCATTTCATCGTTTTTTTAATCGTTTAGTTGGTATTTCACCAAGCGAATACCGAAAAAACAAAACGATTCCAGACAAAGCTCTTGAATCAAGTATTAAAGTTACAGCTACTTATATTGCAAAGTCTTAGCCGCTTTTTAGTAACATATTCAACATATGCAAACGAAAGATTTTAATAAAAATTAACTCCAATCGATATACCAAAAAAACGTTCGCCGCTATTTTCAGATGGCTGACAAGTAATTGTAGAGGTTAAATCAATCCCTCTTTCACCTAGGTCAGCTTGAGTTGTTGTCGGGGTAATAATATTTTGCATACCTATATCTACACAGTAGGTTTCTTCGGTAAGGTTTTCAGCCCAAAGCGCAACGTTATATTGATGTTCTTGACCAAATTGATAATTAAGTCGAGCATTAAGCCAAAATTGAGCATTTTTGGTGGCGTATCTATCACTATCGTAAGTTAAACCATCAATTTGTTCACTAACATATCTAAAGTCACTTTCTAGGGTGAATAAACCAAATGAGCTATCTATTTGTTTACGCAATAAACCATTTAAGGTAACAGCTGGCGAGTTTGGTAATTCATGTCCTTCATCTGCGGCAGTAAAAGTGCCGCTATTTGTTATTTCAGTATCTAGAAAACCGATACCTATTTGTGTGTACCAAGTATCTGCCGGGAGCCATTTTATTTCGCTTTCTACCCCTTTAGTTACCGAAGTAGGAATATTGACATAGCGTGGTTCACCATTAAATACACCAAAGGTTTGTAAGTCTGTCCAAACATTATAGAAAACAGCACTGTTAATTTGCAGTGTTGAAGTCAGCTGAGTTTTTAAGCCAAGTTCATAGGCATCTAAAGACTCAGGTAAGAATGCTTGCTCTGCCCCCTCACCAAATAAAGCCGCTAAAGCGCGAGTGTCAAAGCCCCCTGATTTAAAACCGCGCGCAAAACTAATATAAGTAAAGTTATTTTTACTGAGTTGATAATCCAAAGCGACTTTACCACCCCACTCTGACAATTTTTGTTGAAGTTGATACTCTTTAATGGTGGCAGGTAATATCGTACAGTCTGCAAAATCAGCCGAATAACAATTTTCAATAAAACTTTTATCTAGAAAAATATCGGTAGACACACGATCAAAAATCAAATCGGTTTGGGTATTAAAAGGTTTTGCTGAAATACTGCTACCGCCAGCTGGATTGGTATTATAATTTGTAGCCACACCAAAACGCGAGTCGGCTTGTTTGTTGTTTTCGGTATAACGTAGCCCTGAGCTAAGCACTAAGTTGTCGGTAAGCGACCACTCTAAATGCCCATAAAGTGACACATCTTCATCAACTTGTTCAAGTATATTATGAGCAACAATATCTCTGGGAACATTACTTTCAGGTCCAATATAATTAAAGCGTCGGATCATGGTATATAAATCCATATTCTCATTAAAATAATAAGCCCCCACTAACCAACGTACTGCTTGGTTTTCTGGCGACATAACGCGTATATCATAAGACTTCTGAGCATAACTAGCGTCTCTATTGGGTATAAATTGTAATGAATTTGTCCCTGAGGTCTCGTCTGCCGTTTCAAGTAACGTGTTATCGTATGATGCGCTAAAGTTAATACTATAATTATTGTCGAACAAATGATTCAGCTTAAAGAAACCACCACTAATTTTCGCATAAGATCGCGCGCTTGATACGTTATATATTTTGTGCCAATCACCCGTTGCAGGATTAAAACCATTACGGTCTACACTGTTAACTATATCGCTGCTATTAGCATCAACATTTTCAATAAAAGGAGAAATACTGGCTTTGTCATCCGGTAAACTATTATCTTTAAAGTCTTGCACGCCATTAATCAATAAATAAGGATCGTCGGCATCGCGTGTACCATAGGCTCTATTGCCAATATTAGTACCGTGATGATTAGCTGTGTGATAATTAAAAAGTAATTCGGTATTATCACTGGGTTGCCATAATAATTGAGCACGAGCAGATTGCCTGTCTTTATCACCGAGGCTGCTTTCACCAAGCGGCTCGCCTGCACTGTTAGTTGCTAAATTAGTATAAATACCCTCTCGTTGAATTGATTGACCGGTGATTCTTAAGGCGACACTTTCACTTAAAGGTGCATTCAACGCTGCAGTAAATTCACCTAGATTATAATTTCCTACATTACCTATAATGTAACCCGAAGCATGGTCATCAAGAGAAGGCTTTATCGAAATATAATGAATTGCACCGCCGATAGTATTTCGGCCAAATAAGCTATTTTGTGGTCCTCTTAATACTTCTATTCTAGCGGTATCGTAAACACCTAAAATACCCGAATACGGTGTGCCATAGGATATTTCATCGCGGTAAATGCCTACTGCTTGATTCACATTACCGTGCGGATTATTAGTACCAACACCTCGAATACTATACCCCACAGCTAGCTCGGTTGTGGCATTAGTACTAAGATTAGGAAATAAAAATAATATGTCCTCCATATCGGTTAAACCCAGGTTGACGATCTCGTTTTCATTTAAAACATTAACAGTGATGGGAATAGATTGAATAGATTGATCACGCTTTTGCGCAGTAACCGTAATGGTTTCCAGTTCGGTAGTTATCGCTGTGTTTTGATTTACAACTACTTGTGTAGTGTTTATGGAAGGTTTTTCTAGGTCATAAGATAATGACTGTGTCGAGAAAGTTAATATAAAACTAAACAAAATATAATAGGGCAACAAATTAGCAATCATAAAAACTTAATCG
Organism: Colwellia echini; assembly: GCF_002843355.2. Taxonomy (GTDB): domain Bacteria; phylum Pseudomonadota; class Gammaproteobacteria; order Enterobacterales; family Alteromonadaceae; genus Colwellia; species Colwellia echini. Next base: position 143,613 of record NZ_PJAI02000006.1, on the reverse strand, counting down.
AGGACTTTTATTCAGTATAGGATAATTAACCAAGGTCTGATGTTATTTTTTTTCCTCCAACCAGTATTTAAATTTAGCCATAAATTCAGCTAAATTAATCGGTTTAGATAAGTAATCATCCATACCGCACGCTAAGCATTTTTCTCGGTCACCCGCCATCGAATTAGCGGTTAAAGCAATGATAGGTACGCTTTTAGCGTTTGCTATTTTATCACTACTACGAATAGCCGCAGTCGCTTCAAAACCACTCATTACTGGCATTTGGCAATCCATTAAAATTAAATCAATGAGCGCACCTGTTTCCAATATTGAAATGGCTTCTAAGCCATTGTTAGCCACTTTACAATTTACTTTAAAATGTTTAAGTATACCTAAAGCTACTTTTTGATTTATGCGATTATCTTCTACAAGTAGTATGGTGATTGCGGAAAAGTCATCAACATTTTCATGACTATCTTCATTACTATGTTCATTACTATCAAGCTTAATAGCCTCATTCATTGCTTCTGTATTATATTCAGTGACCAGTGTTGCTGGTTGTAAATTTGTTTGGCTTAACACCTTAGATAAGGCTTTTACTAACTTTGTCGCGGCTGTTGGTTTGGTTAGATAAGCAGAAAAGCCATTATCAATATAGTATTGATAATTTTCATTCAACATAACCGAGGTCATCATCATTAGTTTTGCTTGTTTATAAGCAGGGATATTATGAATTTCTTTCGCCAGCTCAATACCATTCATTTCCTCCATTTGAAAATCAAGGATCATAGCATCAAGCTCAGGAGCATTATCACTCGTTAATAATGCCAACGCTTCAGCACCACTTTTTGCTGAAAAAACATAAGCTCCCCAATGACTTAATTGGCTAATAAGAATTTCTCTATTGGTTTTATTATCATCAACAATAAGAAAGTTTTTATGGGATATATCAATAAAAGTGGCTTCGTTATCAATAACTTTTCCTGTCGGTAAAGTGAAATTAACAGTGAAGGTACTTCCTTTATCTATCTTGCTGATAACCGATACTTCTCCGTTCATTAATTTACATAGTTGTTTGGTAATGCTCAAACCTAAGCCAGTGCCGCCATATTTTCTTGTTGTGCTGTTATCCGCTTGAGTGAACGCTGAGAATAAATTAGTTATCTTATCTTTTGCAATACCAATGCCTGAATCGGTGACACTAAAAGTAAAATCAATACGTTCGTTATTTTGCTCGCCATCGGTTTTCGTACTTTCGGTTTTAGAGCTTTGGGTTTTAACACTAATGACAATTTCCCCTACCTCGGTAAATTTAATAGCGTTGGAGACAAGATTATTAAATATTTGACGAAGTCGACTAGGATCGCCTTTCACAAAAACATTGTTAATATTTTTAGTATCAACAATAATCTCTAAGTTTTTTTCATAGGCAAGAAAACTCATTGAGGTGATGCTTTCTTCAATAAGCAGTTGTAAATTAAAATCAATATTTTCTATATCGAGTTTTCCAGCCTCTATTTTAGAGAAGTCTAAAATATCATTAATCACGGTTAACAATGACTGCGAACTACTTTCAGCAATACTAATATAATGTTTTTGCTGTTCATCAAGCGGGGTATTATTTAATAAACCGAGCATTCCCATTACCCCATTCATCGGCGTTCTAATCTCATGACTCATATTCGCTAAAAAATCACTTTTAGCGACAGAGGCGGCTACGGCTTTGTGCTTTGCAATAAGTAACTCTTCGGTTCTTTCCAGAACACGTTGCTCTAATAAGTTTTGCTCCCGATGAAGAGCATTGATAGCAGACTTTCTTTTTTTGTTGGCGATAACCAAAAGAAAAACAAAAATTGAAAGCACAACAAACGCGAATAAAGTGAATAAAATCCCCACCTTATATTGCTCAATAAATGTCGGTTGATAAAACTTGATAACGGCTTCGGAAATGTGAGATTGCACATCAATATTATGCTTTATTAATTGCCGTGAATCATATAAGTGAACATTCACGAGGTCGGCAGAATAATTTCTAATTTCATTACCTTGGGCAATATCAATAATTATAGTACCGATAGCCTCTCCTACTTTAAGGCCTGATAGCATATAACCACCTACCACACCTGAACCTAGCATTGATCCCCAAAAACTAAAAATAGGCGCATTACTAACTTTCTCTAGTTCGCTTACTGTTTGATAAGGTGTTTGGAATGAACCATTTTTAAAACGCATAATCGGCGTAAATAATATAATAGTGCCCGGTGGTTGATTGGCAACTTGTTGACGTAATATGACTAAAGGTTCATCCAATACATATTTAATTTCAATGGAGTTAGGTAATAGTTCAAATTCTTCATTTAAACTTTTTAAATGCACCCGTGCTAAGGTCGCTTTTTTGTCGGCAAGCACGACTATTTTTTTAGGTGAGGTTAAACGGATCAGATCATTCACTGATTTTTTATAATCATTACTCGCATCAATAAGTACTTTATTGTGTACTTGGCTAACATCTACCGCACCAGAGCGAACAAAAACCTGTTTTATTTTTTTAAATAACTCAAGGTTTTCAGTTAAAAAATTGGCCGAAGGTATACCATTTGAAATGACAATATCAAGCGGTGTATTTTCATATTTTTTTGCTAAATAATTTGCCATAGCAAGATTTTGCGAGCTTTCGCTGAATCTTGCTGAATCTAAATACTCTTGATAAATATCTACAATTACAGGGCTTTCTTTTAATTTGCTTTTCAAACCTGCCAATATCTCTCGCTCCATAGGTAAGTCTCTATTACCGGAGTTAATTAATAAGATATGTAGATGCTTTTTAATTAGTGTATTTTCAATTGTTGGTGAAGGCTCTATCGATAACGCATCACCTGATGAAATTGTCGCGATAAGTACTAGGGCATAACTAAATAAGCTTAAGATTATTGAGGAAGGTAACCATTTCATTTTAGTAAAAAGCATTCTTTATATATACTCTCTAAATAGCTAATTTATTATATGTTATCAACCTAGTATAGCTGAAATTTAGATGAACGAGAGAGTACTTTATGATCACAACATCTATGTTAGTTAATCTGAAATCGAGTTAATGATAGCTACAGACAACCTCAGTTTGGGTTAAGTAACCTAAAAGGTAAGCAGCGGAAAATTATTGGCATACAGATGATTAATATTAATTTGTAGCAGACATTTATTACTTCTAATCGGCAAGGTTAGCGGTCTTTTTAAAGTGAAATCACAATTTAAAAAGCCCTACTCCATTGGAATCCATTGGCAATAGGGCTTTATCTATACTTTGCTTTTACTCGTTACTATTAACTAATAACCCATAACTAATAATCCATAACTATTAACTGTTAAGCTTTGAACCAATAACCCGATAAAATCGAATTAGGTAACGCTACATTCAATGTGTCATTTTCTTGATATAAAGAGTCGCTAGTAATATAACCAATGGTTTCTTCAATATTACAGCTGGCGTTTTGACTAATTTCTATCACGGGTCCTGAGTCAACAGTGATACTACCTGTCACCTCACAATTATTAACAAGCCCTGTAAAATCACCTGCCGCGTCGATAGTTACCGTGTAATTATCACCATTATTTACTAACTGATAATTACCCGCTAATTCAGTAAGCGATAAGTTAGTCGTATCGCTAGTAGTTGACAAGACTAATGATTGACTTTGCAGTTCACAGCTAACACTTTGTTCAACAAGGCTACACTGACCCAGATCAGCAAAGCTGATACTTGTTTGGTTAGTATCTTCATTAACCGAGTAATCGCCGCTAATAACTTGAACATTCTCGTTTCCATCAGTTAAACGTAATGTCGCATCATGCTGATGGATAGCCAATGTTGCTAACAAAACATTGCTTTCTATTTCATAAGCCACTTGATAAGTGCCAAGATAAGTTGCTAATAACGTTTCATAATTTTCTTGTGGTGACGCTTCAATAACAGCATTTTTTTCACTGTCATCACAGCCAGCAAGTAATGCTAATATCACACTAGGAAGTAATAATTTTTTCATTGTTAAACTTTCCATTATTTTATTAAACCATTTAGCTTTAATTCCATTAAGGCTGTTTTGGCTGAAGTGGCCTGTACGTTTGCTTCAATCGTACTAATTGTAACGTAACCTTGCTCTAATAATACGCCTTCACTATTGGCATTATTGTCGTTTACAAGACCACCATCAGCAATAGAAACGCCACCTTTACCTGCATATTGACTTTGCGCTATCTGCATTGCCGTTGCCATATCTGGTGCATAACCTGCTGCTAAAATACCTTGTGCAACATAGCCCATTACCGTTTGGTCTTGTGACATGTCGTCAACAAATTGCACATCAACATTACCTGAATTCCAACCTACGCGGCTAAAAACATAACCTTGATGATTAGCAGAGTCTGCAGGAGTATTTACATTTAATCCGGTAAATGCTGGTAACAACGCCTGCCCTTCTTTTTGATTTGCGATTAATTCAGCAACAATATCTACCACCACTTTTGCCATCGCTTCCGTATTTTCATCGTCCATATGCGCACTTACCGCAATAGCAGGAATACCACGAGCAATAGCAACGTTAGCGGCACCTAAAGTACCTGAATTATTAGTTAGATAACCTAAGTTATTACCTTCATTTGGTCCTGATATTAATAAATCAGGTGCAGCGCTCCATTTTTCTTGAGCTAGAACATCAATACCATATAAAGCAGCCATTACTGGCGTACCGTTACTAAAATCTTCATATGCTAAGGTTTCATCGGTTTCACCAATACAGGCTTTATTGTCTGCGATTTGACTGCGGTCTATATTCACTGCTTTTAAAAATTCAACAGCGCCGCCCTTACCACTTTGTCCGATACAAGGTGCAGCCATAACTACATCATGACCTCCTGACTTTAATTGAGTAAATAAAGTTTTAATATTATGTGTGTCCCAACCATCATCGTTGGTTAATACAATATTTAATGCTGAAGCTGGCTGGCTTAAACATAAGCCAATTAATGAACTGCCAAGTAGTGTTTTAATTTTCATAGGTATTTCTCTGTTTGAGTTAAGTAGACGCAAACAAAGTAGTTTAAAAAGATGACAGTTTGGTTAAAGAGATATCTCTTTACTGCATCGAGATATCTCTTAACCCAATAAAAACGGAGATCATGATATATAAGTAAGGAACTACAGCAGTATTTTTAAATCAGTAGAAAAACCATATTTATAGCGTGTTGTTTTTAAATCTCGCTCTTTTATTAACAAATAAGGGCTAGCTAAATCACCTAATAATGCCATCAGCTCATCTTTAATCTTATTACGGTTTAACTCCAACGCTTTAGCTTTTAGGCCATTTTGCGATAGATCATTCATCGCTTTGCTGTGACCATTATATTCGAGCATGATAGTAGCTAATAACTCACCTTGTTTACGATCTGGTTGTGTCTGTGAAGGATTTACATACAAAGGAAGTTGAGAAATAGCGCGCTGCGCATACCAATAATAATAAAATAACGGTGTGGCAGTTAACGTTATAGTTAAGCCGTGCGCTGTAATTGTTTTAGCAGATAAATTAAAACTCAATTGCTCATCACTTTTGGCAATAATCAATGCTGACTCAACAGTATGTTGGTGCTCTAACGCTTTAATAAACCATAATTGTTGTTCATGAGCTATCGGTAATGGTTCGGCTTTTATCAATGCAAGTGCAATCTCATCAGTTAATAAACCTCTTTCTATACATAAGGTTACTATGCGTGGTAAGGCATTAATGTTTATGCTGCTATCGTGCAAGTTATTGTCATTTGAGTTGGCAGCAGCTTCTTGGCTTATTATTAGCTTAGCAAGCTTTACCGCGAGCGTTTTATTAACACCCGCTTGCTCAATATTGTCTTGCCACTGTTTAGCTTCTTGTCTTTGCTTATTTGGTAATAAATAAAACAAATAGCTTAATAATGAGCTAAGCAATAAACTGATTATTATTGTATTGAACATATTAAATTGATACGTCAATAAAAATTCTGCTTGAACTAATTCACTGCCATTTTGCCAACTGAGTTGATTAAAGCCATCAATGTGATTTATCTCATTGTGCTCTACTGAAGCCGCAGTAGAGCCCTCATTTGAATTTTTAGGGCCGGTTGAACTTAATGAAAACTTAAGATGCTCAAGTGATATAAAATTCACTAATGGTAAAGGCAAAGGGTTATCAACACTAATACGTTGATTCGATAAAACTATTTTATCCGCTATTTTATTTAGTTGATCTTCGTTATTAAAGCTATTAACTAAAGCACTGTTAAGTGTTGCAGGAAGTTGCAAACTTAGCTGCGCTTTTACTGCACTATAAAGTCGTAAATGGCTTATTAAAGTCAACAAAACAAAAATACTTGTTAAAAGTAAAAAATACTTAAGTGTATATTTCATTTTAATTTGATTATTAGTTTTCAATAAATATTTCATTCAATTTATTACAGTCATTTATATGAATTGGTTCTTGCGTTAACCTTGCTAAAACAGGCTTGAGCAAGGTAAAAGATTGTTGAATAGTACAAATAAAATCGGGCTTAACTTGCTTGCTAACATAAACACTACCTAATGGCGCTGTATCATCTATTAACAATAAATGCTCTGCCGGCCAATCTGATAAAACGGGAATACCTTTTACACTTGGGATAATATCAACCTCTCCCCGTAAAAAAGCTTTTAATAACCCGCCTTTATTTGAATAATAATGAATAGCTAACTCATTTAACTGATACCCAGACTGGCGTAAATATTTAATCGGTAATTGGTGGCTTGATTGGCTTTGACTATCACTAACCAAGCCAATGTTATATTGCTTCAAATCAACATTATCCATTACGTTATTACTAAACCAATACACTGAATAATTAGGAAACGTTAACACCTCTTGGTAAAAATGATTAAAACTAGGTAACAAGCCCTGCATTACATGCTTACGACTAAACATCACATCAAATTTTTGTTGTAAAAGGTAATCACTATTAATTTTTTCTCGAGGTAACCAAGACACTTCCACTTCATTGTAAGACCTAGCGACTAATGTTTGATCACATAAATGATTCGCGTATTGCTTAGCGAGTATTGCTGACGGAAAGTGTACTGATAATTTACTTACTGACTTAGTAGGTGACTTAGTAGATTGCCTAGTAGACAACTTGTTCGGTGCTTCATTAGGGGAGTAATTAGAAGAATTATCCGTTACAGCTTTTTTTACCTGACATTGATAGCTGTGTAAATTATCCAATGTCAAAGGCGTAACTGTAGATGGCGTTAACAGAAATAAAGTCACAATAACCACTAACAATAGCATGAGTATTTTAATTATTTTAATAAAACGGCTTTCGTGAGTCTTTTTTATAGTAGAAGCGAGTGTAGGGTCGAATGCCAGCATGCCTGATAACTTTTAACTATTGAAAAAAGAACATTTTATAACAGTTTTATGACACTAATATTGCCACCCCGTAAAATTAAAACATTCATCCCACCCTTTTATTTTGTATTGCCACTTGCTCTTGCCCCCTTTTTCAGCCAATACTATAGCCTCACAACACTTGCCGTAGAGCAAGATCTCCAGTAAAAGCCCAAAACAAAGGTCGAATATGCACGCCAAACAGTTAACCAGTTTCCTTCATCATTTTGCTTATAATACTTTTCCAAGTTTTACTCATTGCTTTTACCGATGCATATTATTCTTTATTTTTACCCTACCGTTTATATCTGCACAGGCTGCCAATGTACCTAACGGTATTAAATTAGCAAAAGAGCAACATCTAGTGCGCGGAGTTGGTGCTGAAGTTGCGTCGTTAGACCCACATAAAATAGAGGGGGCTACTGCAGGTACCGTGCTTCATGATCTAATGGAAGGATTAACCACAGAAGATGAAAATGGGAATTTAATTCCTTTAATTGCAGAGCGTTGGACAACCCAAGACAATAAAACCTTTACCTTCTATTTAAGAAAAGACGCACTTTGGTCTAATGGTGATCCCGTTACCGCTGATGATTTTGTTTATAGTTGGCGCCGTTTAGTTGACCCTAACACCGCCTCTCCTTATGCCTGGTATCTAGAAATGACCACCATGCAAAATGCTGCAGAGATAATTAAAGGCAATAAAAAGCCAGAAACTCTGGAAGTAAAGGCGCTCGATGATTTCACTTTACAGGTTAAGTTAACAGAATCAATACCTTATTTCCCAAAAATGTTGGTGCATACCCCAGTAAAACCAGTTCATAAGGCAACCATTGAAAAATTTGGCAATAAATGGACTCGCGCAGAAAACTTTGTAGGTAACGGCGCATATAACTTAAAGAAATGGACGGTAAACGAGCGTATCGTTCTGGAAAAAAACCCTCATTATATGGATGCCGATCAAGTCATCATTGAACAAGTATCTTACTTACCTATTGAAAACCAAGTAGCAGAAATGAATCGTTTTTTAAGCGGTGAAATTGATATTACGTCGCAAGTTCCTAATGAGCATTATTCACGCTTAACCAAAGAGCACAGCGATTCGCTACGTATTTCTCCGCTACTGTGTACTTATTATTATGGCATTAGAGTAACTAACCCACCATTTGACGATGTTCGCATTCGAAAAGCATTATCTTACGCGTTAGATCGTGACATTATTACTCACTACATTACCGGTAAAGGTGAATCACCAGCTTATTATTTTACCCCAGACAAAACCGCTGATATGGTTGCCGATTTACCAGACTATGCAACGTGGAGCCAAGAAAAACGTGATACTGAAGCGAGACGCTTATTAAAAGAGGCAGGGTATGATGAAGATAATCCACTAGAATTTGAACTACTTTATAACACCAGCGAAAACCATAAAAAAATAGCGACAGCGGTACGTCAATTATGGAAACAAGCTCTGGGCGTTAAAATATCTTTGATAAACGAAGAATGGAAAACCTATTTAGACACCCGCCGTTTTGGCACATTTCAAGTTACCCGTTCAGGCTGGTGTGGTGACTACAATGAACCATCAACTTTTCTTACCTTGTTAATGTCAACTAACTCGTCAAATGATATGCATTATAAAAGTGAAGCCTACGACGCTATTTTAAATCGCGCATTACAAGCAACATCAAACAAAGACAGACAACAAGCCTACAAAGAAGCTGAAGCTATGTTGGCAGAGGATATGCCTATTATTCCTATTTACCACTATGTATTAGCACGCTTAGTGAGCCCGAATATTCGTGGCTATTCAATGAATAATGCGCTAGATATTATTCCAAGTAAATTAATGTATAAAGTGGCAGATACCCACAAAGAATGAATGTTCAAGTAATTGTAGCAGTCTCAACAGATATCAAGAATAAGAGCAAATATATCTATGTATAAATTTATTATTAAGCGCTTCTTAGAAGCCATACCGACATTATTGATATTAATCACTTTATCTTTTTTTATGATGCGTTTGGCTCCCGGCAGCCCACTTTCTAGTGAGCGTGGTTTACCTCCGCAAATCGTTGAAAAAATAGAAGCAGAATATGGCTTAAATAAACCGATTCACGAGCAGTATTTCACCTATTTAGGTAATATATTACAAGGCGATTTTGGCCCGTCTTTTAAATATAAAGACTATTCAGTTAACGAGCTAATTGAACAAGCACTCCCTGTTTCTGCCACTATAGGTTTATTGGCGTTTATCTTTACCACCATTGTTGGCGTTGCCATTGGCACCTTAGCAGCATTAAAACAAAATACTTGGCTTGATTACACTATGATGTCTACTGCAATGCTTGGCGTTATTATGCCCTCTTTTGTATTAGCGCCCGTGCTTATTTATATATTCTCAATAGAACTTGGTTGGTTACCTGCGGGCGGTTGGCAAGGCGGCAGTTGGCAGTACATTTTATTACCCATGTTAAGCATGTCTTTACTATATATTGCTTCATTTGCCCGTATTACCCGCGGCTCTATGATTGAAACATTAAGCTCTAATTTTATTCGCACCGCTAAAGCGAAAGGCTTACCTTACTCAACCATAATATTACGCCATGCCTTACGCCCTGCACTACTACCCGTATTATCTTATATGGGACCTGCATTTGTCGGTATTATTACAGGTTCAGTGGTTATCGAAACTATTTTTGGTTTACCTGGATTAGGCAAATTATTTGTTAATGGCGCTTTAAATCGAGACTATTCATTAGTGCTTGGTTTAACCATACTAATTGGCGCTTTAACCATTACCTTTAACGCGATTGTCGATATTTTATTAGCCGCTATCGACCCTAAAATCCGTTATGAGTAAGGAGAAAAACTCATGATAAATAAAGCAAAAAATAGCCAAGCGATCGAGAGTCTTTCTGTAGATATAACGCAAGGAATTGAAGTACATGGCCGCAGTGTATGGCAAGACGTTTGGCGTCGATTTAAAGCCAACCGCGCAGCAATGATCAGCGTGTACATTCTTAGTTTTATTATTATTGCCGTGTTGTTTGGGCCATTATTCGGCGCGCACGGTTTTGATATGGCAGACTGGCCAAATATTCATACCGGCCCTAATTGGCAAAATGGACATTATTTAGGAACCGATTCATTAGGCCGCGACCTATATATGCGGGTACTAATTGGCGGACGTATTTCAATTTTGGTAGGTATTTTAGGTGCCCTAGTCGCGGTTTTAATAGGTACTTTGTATGGTGCAGCGTCCGGCTTTATTGGCGGTAATACCGATAGAATAATGATGCGCGTTTTAGAAATTCTCGCTTCTATGCCATTCATGTTTTTAGTTATTCTTTTAGTCACTTTTTTTGGTCGTAATATCTTTTTGATTTTTGTCGCTATTGGTTGCGTTTCTTGGTTAGACGTAGCACGGATAGTTCGCGGTCAAACCTTGAGTTTAAAAGGTAAAGCCTTTATTGAAGCCGCACAAGTATGTGGGGTAAGTAACTGGAAAATTATCACCCGTCATATTGTACCTAATGTGCTTGGTGTTGTTGTGGTGTACGCTACTTTATTAGTGCCTGGGATGATTTTATTTGAATCCTTTTTAAGTTTTCTTGGCTTAGGTGTACAAGAGCCAATGACCTCATGGGGAGCATTACTACAAGAAGGCGCGCAAACCATGGAAGTAGCAATTTGGCAGCTTTTAGTGCCTGCTAGCTTTATGATTTTAACGCTATTTTGTTTTAACTACCTGGGCGACGGTTTACGTGACGCGCTCGATCCAAAGCAACATTAAGGAACCGAACATGTCACACTCAAAAAACACACCAGAAAATCGACAAGAAGTGCTATTAGCCGTAAAAGATCTGCAAGTGCAGTTCAACACTCCAGAGGGAATAGTTACTGCAGTTAATAATCTGAGCTTTAGTATCAAACAAGGTGAAACCTTAGGTATTGTAGGCGAATCAGGCTCAGGTAAAAGCCAAACGGTATTTGCTTTAATGGGATTACAGCCAAGTAATGCCATGATTAAAGGCTCAGCAACGTTTGAGCAACAACAGTTACTGAATTTACCTAATAGTCAGTTAAATAAAATACGTAGTAAAAAAATAGCAATGATCTTTCAAGATCCAATGACCTCACTTAACCCTTATCTAAAAGTAGGTGAGCAATTAATTGAAGTGTTACGTCAGCACAATGGCATGAGCAAAAAGCAAGCTTATAACGAGTCGGTAGCCATGTTAGAGGCGGTAAAAATTCCTCATCCCGCACAACGCATGAACCAATATCCTCATGAGTTTTCAGGCGGCATGTGTCAGCGCGTTATGATCGCCATGGCATTATTGTGTAAACCACAGTTATTGATTGCCGATGAGCCAAGTACCGCGCTAGATGTTACCGTGCAAGCGCAAATTATGCAGTTGTTACGTGAACTACAAAGCGAGTTTAATACTGCGATTATTATGATCACCCATGACTTAGGCGTTGTTGCTGGTATTTGCGACAATGTGTTAGTAATGCAAAATGGTGAAATGCAAGAATACGGCAGCGCCGACGATATATTTTATCGCCCACAAAATTCTTATACTCAAGCTTTATTAGAAGCCGTTCCAAGATTAGACAAAGACGTAACCAACTTAGCCAGCTTATCAATCAATGAGCAAGCTAGTGCGTTAGCTGAAACTGAGTCTAGACCAGAGCTTAAAGCAGAGTCTACAGCACAACCTGAAAAATCCACTGTAATATTGGATGTGCAAGATATTAAAGTACATTTTTCTATTGTGAAAAAGAATGCCCTGCCATGGACAAAACCTAGCCTATTAAAAGCCGTTGATGGCGTTTCTTTTCAGGTAATGGCAGGTGAAACCTTAGGTATTGTTGGCGAATCTGGCAGCGGTAAATCAACCTTAGCCCGCGCTATTATTGGTTTATTAAAACCAACATCAGGTAAAGTAATTTGGCACGGGCAAGATCTTACCCAGTTCGACAAACAAGCATGGCATGCTGAACGTCGTAATATTCAAATGATTTTTCAAGATCCACTTGGCTCGCTTAACCCAAGAATGACCGTTGGCGAAATAGTTGCCGAGCCACTAAGAACATACCACCCAGAGCTATCATATAACGATCGTAAGCAACAAGTACAAGCGATCATGAGCAAAGTTGGTTTACACCCTAACTTAATTAATCGTTACCCCCATGAATTTTCAGGCGGTCAATGTCAACGCATCGGCATAGCCCGAGCTTTAATATTAAAACCAAAACTGATTATTTGTGATGAACCCGTATCTGCACTCGACGTATCCATTCAAGCGCAAGTGATTAACTTACTCAAACAACTGCAACAAGAGCTCGGGCTCAGTTTAATTTTTATCGCCCATGATCTAGCCGTGGTTAAACATATTTCCGACAGAGTATTGGTGATGTACAAAGGTAACAAGGTAGAAATGTCCGAAGTAGAGAAACTGTATGCTGAACCTCAACACGACTATACCAAAGCACTATTATCCGCAGTGCCAATTCCAGATCCAAAAATAGAAAGAAATAAAAAGGTATTGGAATATGTTGGATAAGTGGAATATTAGCAATGAGCTAATGATTAAGTATTAACTGATGAACTAGTAACTGTATTGAGTCACGATTTGAGATAATGAAAATGGTGGGCCTTCGCAGACTTGAACTGCGGACCTGCCGATTATGAGTCGGATGCTCTAACCAACTGAGCTAAAGGCCCATTTTCATTTATTTGGCCTGGTATTCTAGGACTTTGTTAAGGCAATTGATTAGCCTGATTAACAAAGCGCGTGCAGTATAAGCATTTTTTATTTTGTTGTCACCTACTGAACTTTAAATAATTAAGCTTTTTTAACTGTTAGCTTGTTTCTTAAACAATATAACTAATTAACAGCTAAACAATGGCTCAACGATAAGTAAAACCAATAACTAAAGCCAGGAATTAAATCTAATAGTTAAACCTAATAGTTAAAATTTAAAGGTTAAGCCTGCATTTACTTCACCTTGCATCCATACATTGCTGGATATGTAACCTACACAGCCATTTGGTCCACAAAAAAGCGCGCCCTCTGAATCAAAAAATGTTGCATAAGCTCGACCTTCTACTCTAAAGCTTATACTTTCAGTGAGTGGTATTTTACTTGCCAGACCCACATTAATTGAAAAACGGGTTTCACTGCTATACTCACTATCTTCGGGTTCAAAGTGTGTTAACCCCAAACCGCCGACAACATTAACAGGTAATGCACCTTCAGATATAGGCACAGTTCCACCTAAATGCGCATAGGTAATACTAAGTTCGTTATCGCTTGTTGAAATGTTACTTAAGTCGGAGAAGTTTGTATCGTAATAACTAATTAAAAACTCACCTTGGTGTTTTCTATCAACAGACCAAGCAGATACTAAGCCATAGCTAGTACCATCTTCTAATTCTATTGACGAGCCTTGTGCGTTATCAAAATCACCGCCGAAGCGATAACCTATCATTGGGGTTATTTCAAAGTTTAATGGCTGCTTTGCAATTGAAGGCGTTGCTACAATAGAAAGAGCACAAGTAATAGTTAATATAACGCGCATATCAAAATTCCTAAGTTAAATAACTTTATAAAATGGCCGCCCACAAAAAAAGAGCAAGCTAGGCAACTAACTTACTCTTTTTTATCTCTATTTAACACAGTATTTTATTATCAATAATTAAATATAACTAAACCAAATACTAATAAAGACTGTTAAATACTATTTTTTACGTTCTTTTTACTCGCCGTCTAAGAAACTCTTCAGTTGTTCAGAGCGAGATGGATGGCGTAACTTACGCAATGCTTTCGCTTCAATTTGACGAATACGTTCACGTGTTACATCAAACTGCTTACCAACTTCTTCTAAGGTGTGGTCAGTATTCATGTCGATACCAAAACGCATTCTTAGTACTTTAGCTTCACGGGCTGTTAGGCCGGCCAATACTTCATGAGTAGCACCTTTAAGATTTTCAGAAGTTGCAGAGTCAACCGGAAGTTCACCGCTACCATCTTCTATAAAGTCACCTAAGTGCGAATCTTCATCATCACCAATTGGCGTTTCCATTGAAATTGGCTCTTTAGCAATTTTCAATACTTTACGAATTTTATCTTCTGGCATCACCATACGTTCAGCTAATTCTTCTGGCGTAGGCTCACGTCCCATTTCTTGTAACATTTGACGAGAAACACGGTTTAATTTGTTAATCGTTTCAATCATGTGTACAGGAATACGAATAGTACGTGCTTGGTCGGCAATTGAACGGGTGATTGCTTGACGAATCCACCAGGTTGCATAAGTTGAGAACTTATAACCACGACGGTATTCAAACTTATCAACAGCTTTCATCAAACCGATATTACCTTCTTGAATTAAATCAAGGAACTGTAAACCACGGTTGGTGTATTTTTTCGCAATTGAAATAACTAAACGTAAGTTAGCTTCAACCATCTCTTTTTTGGCGCGACGAGCTTTAGCTTCACCAATAGACATACGACGGTTAATATCTTTAATGCCGTAAATATTAAGGTGCGTTTCTTCTTCAATTTGGTTTAACTTGTAGATGTTACGTTCTACATCTGGTTCTACATCGCTAAGTCTTGCTGAGTAAGGATGACCTGCTGCTTTTTCAGCTTCAAACCATTCTTTAGACGTTTCGTTACCAGGGAATATTTTGATAAATGTTGTTTTAGGCATGCCTGCACCAACAACACAGTGCTTCATGATTAAACGTTCTTGCACGCGCAATCTGTCCATCATGCCGCGCATGTTTTTCACTAATTTATCAAATAATTTAGGAATTAAACGAAATTCTTTAAATACATCGGCTACGGCATCAATCGCTTCTTGAGCGTCTTTATGACCACGGCCTTTTTTGAGAACGATTTTAGTCGCATTTTCATGTACTTCACGTAGTAAAGCGAATTTTTCACGAGCTAATTCTGGATCAGGACCTGTATCTTCTTCTTCTTCGTCCTCAGCATCTTCATCGTCATCATCGTCATTTTTTTCGTTGTCTTCATCAGCCAATTCATCTTTAGACAATTCACTACCAACATGCGTTGCCGCAGCAGGTACGTCTTCATCTTCAGCATCAGGGTCTAAGAATCCAGTAATGATATCAGTTAGGCGAATTTCTTCTGCTTCAAAGTTATCCCACATTTCTAATAGATAATTAATTGCGGGTGGGTATTCAGAAACACTACGTTGAACTTCTTTAATACCTTCTTCAATACGCTTCGCAATGACGATTTCGCCTTTACGAGTAAGTAATTCAACCGTGCCCATTTCACGCATATACATACGTACAGGGTCAGTTGTGCGACCAATTTCGCTTTCTACTGTTGCTAATGCTTGTGCAGCAGCTTCGGCGGCATCTTCATCTGTATTACCTTCGCTCATCATCAAGGTGTCTTGATCAGGTGCGTTTTCAAATACTTGAATGCCCATATCATTGATCATGCTAACGATATCTTCAACTTGGTCAGAATCGATAATGTCTTGTGGAAGATGATCATTAACTTGAGCAAATGTTAAATAACCTTGTTCTTTACCTTTAGTTATCAACTCTTTAAGTCTAGATTTAGGGGCTTGTTCCATTGACGAGTGTCCACCTGTATTATAAAAATATGGAATATAAATTTGCGTTTAGTGCATTATTTGTGCATTAATTAGAGCGACAACAAGACGCAATAAAGCAGGAAATTATAGCGAATTTTTTACGCGGTTACCAGCTAATATACGGTCTTAATCACTTAATGCTGTTCAAGCTATTTACATAGCGCTAATCTTACTTTAGTGCTTAATTTTTAGCACAAAAATCAATTATTTCTTTTATCTATTTCTCTACTCAATTTGCTTAGTATAGCTAAGACAAAGAGTTAAGCATTGAGTATTGCTTGTAATTCTTGTTTTTCTTGCGTTGTCATTTGACCCGCACGAGCTTTTTGTAATAACACTTCAGCCCGCTGTTCTACAAAGTTGTTTAATAGCTTTTCGATACTATCCAAAAAAACATCCGTTGCTGCGTCAGCTTCTACGTGATGTTGCCAACACATTAGCTTGGATAATTGCACGCCTTGCTCAGTCCCCCGAAAAGACTCAAGTAACTGAGCAGACTTTATTTCTGGGTTTTGCTGACATACGCCTAGCACTTGTATCAACAACGGTATTCCCGGTGCTGTTAAGGCTTGCAAAACATTAATATCATCTAAGCTATTAGCTATATGGGGATGCTCTAGCAATAATGCAAGTGCTAATCTAACTGGCGTGACTTTTGTTTGTTTTGTCACCGCTTTTTTTACTGCGCTAGCTTTTATATTTTTGGTTAGTTTCGCTAAAAATTGTTCGCTGCCTGTACCAAAATTATTCGCTATTTCATTGAGCATAGAATCTTTTAAAATACTATCTGGCAGTTTAGCTAAATAAGGCTGAAAAGATTCAACTAAAGCAGCTCGGCCTTCTAATGAGCTCATATCCACTTTTTGCATCAACTGTTCAAACAGAAATTTTGATAGCGGCATAGCGTTATCAATAATTGTTTCAAAAGCTTTTTGGCCTTGAGTTCTGATCAAAGAATCAGGGTCTTCACCATCAGGAACAAAAACAAATTTTAAGGAAAAACCGTCACGAATAAGTGGTAATGCATTTTCCATTGCCCGCCAAGCAGCATCTCGCCCAGCACGGTCACCATCGTAGCAACAAATAACTTCTGGCACGGTTCGAAATAGGGTTTGTAGTTGTTCAAACGTTGTCGCGGTGCCAAGTGATGCTACTGCATAATCAACACCATGTTGCGCTAAAGCGACAACATCCATATAACCTTCAACCACAACAAGACGTGTAAGTTGTTTATTAGCCTGTTTGGCTTCGTGTAAACCGTAAAGCTCTTGGCCTTTATGATAGATACGAGTTTCAGGTGAGTTCAAATATTTAGGTTTTGCATCTCCTAAAACACGTCCGCCAAAACCTATAACCCGACCACGTTTATCGCTAATAGGAAACATGATACGACCACGAAAACGATCATAAGGGCGATTTTTTTCACCTGAGATAGCCATCCCTAAATCAATAAGTTGTTGGTTGGCCTGGCCATTGTTTGAGAAGGTATTCATCACACCATCCCACTCATCACTAATATAACCAATGCCAAAGCGCTTAACGACCTCACCACTTAAACCACGACCTTTGAGATAATCTATTGCTGTTTCTTTGTCTTTTGCTGTTTTTAATTGTTGCTGGAAAAAACGACTAATGTGCGCCATTAGTTCATAGTCATCTTGTTTTTGTTGGTAAACTTGTTGCTGTCGACGTTGCTCTTCAGGACTCGCAGTGTTTTCTTCGCGAACAACTTCCATACCACAGTGTGAGGCTAACTCTTCAACGGCATCAACAAAGTCTAAACGGTCAAATTCCATTAAAAAAGAGATAGCGTTGCCGTGTTCTCCGCAACCGAAGCAATGATAAAACTGTTTATCTTGGCTTACCGTAAATGACGGCGACTTTTCATTGTGAAAGGGGCAACAGGCTTGATAATTTTTACCCGCTTTTTTTAACGGTACTCGGCTATCAACAAGATCAACAATGTCTGCTCTGCTAAGTAAGTCATCAATAAATTGTCGGGAAATACGTCCAGCCATAAGGTTTTATTAGTCATTTTAAAAAGGAAGATACAACGCAGCTATTCTACACAATACACGAATAGAAGTGATGATATTTTTTAAGTTATCATCCAAGTTATGGCTAATACTTAAGGTGTAACGCAGGAAAAATGGGTATAAAAAAACCGTAACAGCTATAGCTATTACGGTTCTTAAAGTATTGGGTTATAATTAATTTATATTTAAATATTATATTAATTATAACTTTTGCAAACCAGCCCTTACTTGACCGCTTACAGCGCCCATGTCAGCCTTGCCTTGCATAACAGGTTTTAAAATGGCCATTACTTTTCCCATGTCAGCCATAGAAGCTGCGCCAGAGTTAGTAATTGCATTACCTATTAATACTTGAATTTCTTCTGCGGTAAGTGGTTGTGGCATAAAAAAGTTTAATGCAACAATTTCTGCTGCTTCTTTTTCTGCTAATTCTTCACGACCGCCTTCATGAAACATCTTAATGGATTCTTTACGCTGTTTAACCATTTTGGTTAATACAGCGAGGATGTCTTCATCAGTTGCTTCTGATTTTTGAAGTCTTACGACTTCATCAATCGAAGAAATTGCCATGCGAATTACACCAAGACGAATAGTGTCCTTAGCGCGCATAGCAACTTTCATTTCATCTTTGAGTTGTATTAGAAGTGACATTTGCTCTCCATAATAAGCAATCTCTTAGAGGATAGTTTGACTAAGATAATTCTTAGTACATGCGAACGCGACGAGCATTCTCACGAGAAACTTTTTTGGCAGCACGTTTAACAGCAGCTGCTTTCTTACGTTTACGTTCCCAAGTTGGCTTTTCATAACATTCGCGACGACGAACTTCTGAAAGGATTCCTGCTTTTTCACATGAACGTTTAAAACGACGTAATGCAACGTCAAATGGTTCGTTTTCTCTTACTTTAATTACTGGCATGTACTTTATTACCTTAGGGTAGCTATATAAATTGGCGTTTGATTTCGGCTCTGCCATGCAATCATTTGCAAGGTTTTCCTCATCTACACCCACTCTATTAAAAATTGGTGCCGTATTCTACTGTCAATCACTCACTAAAGTAAAGGTTAATTTACGACAGATTTAATAATATAAACTTAACCGAGACGAAACCCTCCTCAAATTCAAACCAAATATTCTGGTGCAATATTCATAAAGCAGGTAAAATCGCCGCGTTACGCTTTGCTTCATTAAAAGCAAAGCAATCATTCTATTGTGTTGAGACTTTGTATATATGCGTATTTTAGGTATTGAAACTTCTTGTGATGAAACTGGTATCGCCATTTATGATGATGGTCAAGGTGACAGCCCTGAAGGCATACTCGCCCATCGTTTATATAGCCAAATAGCAGTTCATGCTGATTATGGCGGCGTAGTACCAGAACTTGCTTCTCGTGATCATGTGCGTAAAACTATTCCGTTAATTCAACAAGTTTTAGCTGATGCAAAGTTAACTCCCCAAGACTTAGATGGTGTTGCTTATACTGCTGGTCCTGGTTTAGTTGGTGCGCTTTTAGTAGGTTGTTCTATTGGTAGAAGTTTAGCCTACGGCTGGGACTTACCTGCTGTACCTGTGCATCACATGGAAGGTCATTTACTAGCGCCTATGCTTGAAGATGATGTACCTGAGTTTCCTTTTATCGCTTTATTAGTATCAGGCGGACACACTATGCTAGTGCGTGTTGATGCTATTGGCGAATATAAATTATTAGGTGAATCAGTTGATGATGCTGCTGGTGAAGCCTTTGACAAAACAGCTAAATTATTGGGCTTAGATTATCCTGGCGGCCCAGCATTAGCTAAAATGGCTGAACAAGGTGTACCCGGTAGATTTAAATTGCCACGTCCAATGACCGACCGACCTGGTTTAGATTTCAGCTTTAGCGGTTTAAAAACAGCGGCTGGCACTTTAGTTCGTAAAGAGTGTAATGATTTAAGCGCTGAAGCATTAAAACAAACTCATGCCGATATTGCTCATGCTTTTCAACAAGCAGTAGTTGATACTTTGGCAATAAAATGTAAACGCGCCTTACAACAAGAAAGTTTAAACCGATTAGTTATTGCTGGTGGCGTGAGCGCCAATACATCTTTACGCGAAAAATTAGCGGTTACTACCAAAAAACTTGGTGGCAGCGTATTTTACCCTCGCCCTGAATTTTGTACCGATAATGGTGCGATGATCGCTTACGCAGGTATGCAACGATTAAAAGCAGGAACGGATGCAGATTTAACGTTTAAAGCAAATCCGCGTTGGGCATTAGATTCATTACCTTCGATCAGAAAGTAATCTAAGCTAACTCTAACTTAGCCTGGCTAGCTTAGCTTTCATCAGATGATAATAAAAAGCAGTATCTTAGCTCTTTATTTTACGGGTTATTTTATCTTCTGTACCGTTAAGTAAGCGCTTGATGTTATCTCGATGACGAAAAATAATCAGCGCACTTAACATTAACGTTGGGTAAACATATAGCGGCTTTAAAAAATACACATAAAGTGGTGCAATTGATACGGTAACAATAGCCGCTAAACTAGAATACTTGCTAATTTTAGCCACCACTATCCAAGTAAGAATTAACAATCCCCCCAAAGTAAAACCTATCGGTAATAAAGTACCTAATGCAGTAGCAACGGCTTTTCCGCCTTTAAAGTTGAAGAATATCGGATAAATATGCCCTAAGCAGGCTGCAACACCAATAAAACCTAAATATAAAGAATCGACGTGCAGAAAAAAGGCGCCCCAAACAGGAATAGTCCCTTTAAGAATATCAAGAAATAATACGGTAGCAGCCGTAAAAGCATTGCTCATCCGCAAGACATTAGTTGCCCCAGGGTTTTGTGACCCTGTTGTTCTGGGATCAGGTAAACCTAACAGTTTACAAACTAATATAGCACTAGAAATTGAGCCTATTAAATAAGCTACAATAATCATAGTTAATGTAAGTAATAACATCTAATTGCCAAATCCCATTGCTTATCTATATTGCTCGATATAAAAATTGATGGTAAAAACTGATTTTGAAAGGTATTTTTTATTCTATTTTCATCTCTGCTAGTTTTTACATTACTTCGCAGGTAAAATCCTTGTGTATTTTGTAACAATTGTAGCATTACTGCAATAGTTCTTCTCGCGGTTACTTTTAACAAGTGAATATTGGCTTTAATACCTGTTTTGATATGGGTTTTAGTGGCCCTAATATAAAGCGAATGAAACATTCATCGTTAGGTTAGTAATACAACATAGCTACAATATTTCACTACATAAATTTCCCATAAGCATAAATAGGTAAGTCATGGATAAAGTATTTATTAAAGGTTTAAGCATTCAAACAACTATTGGTTTTTTTCAATGGGAAAAAGAAATTAAACAAACCTTAGTGATAGATGTTGCTATGGGTTGGAATACCGCTAATGCGGCTAAGAATGACGAACTAGCTAAAACCCTTGATTATGCTGACATTTCAGTCAGTATAGAGCGCTTTGCCAACGACAATCCCGTAGATTTAATTGAAACTCTCGCTGAGCGCTTGGCAAACTTTTTAATGACTCAATACCAAATTCCTTGGTTAAAACTCAGTATTGGAAAACCCGGTGCTGTCCATAACGCGCAAACTGTTGGCGTAGAAATAGAGCGTGGCACACAAGAGATAACGTGTTAATGGCTCAAATTTATATTTCTTTAGGTAGTAATATTGAGCGGGAACATCATGTAAAACAAGGCTTACTTTCCTTAGCCGAAGCTTTCGCGTTACCTTTTGAACAATTAACCTTGTCAGCATTATATGAAAGTGATCCTGTCGGTTTTGAAGGCGCAGCTTTTTATAATATGGTAATAGGCCTTACTTGTTCACACTCGGTTGAAGAAGTAGCCACAATTTTACGGAACATAGAATTTGCTCACGGCCGGGCGCTTAACGCGAAAAAGTTTAGCCCGCGCAGTTTAGATCTTGATTTATTATTGTATGATAATTTAATTATCGATTCACCCGCGCAGCTACCGCGCGATGAAATAACAACTAATGCTTTTGTTTTGTGGCCATTAAGCGAAATAGCCCCAAACCTTGAACACCCAATATTAACAAAAACTTATCGCGATTTATGGCAAGAATATAATAAATCTAGCCAACAAATTAGTATTGTTGCTAATTGCTGGTAACAACGTAATTAGCTCTGCACTCTCAAACACATTTACTTAATAAAGTTAAAGGACAACGCCAAAATGAGTACTTTCGAAATAATCATTCTTGCCCTGTTACAAGGTTTAACAGAGTTTTTACCTATTTCTAGTTCAGCGCACTTAATACTGCCATCACAAATTTTAGGCTGGCACGATCAAGGCTTGGCATTTGACGTTGCAGTACATGTAGGCACGTTACTCGCCGTAGTTATGTATTTTCGCAAAGAAGTGGGCGGTATGGCCGTTGCTTGGTTAGGTACAGTAGGTGTTGGTCCTGAACAAGGTAAAGCCAGTTTTGATGGCAAACTTGCATGGTGGATTTTACTCGCAACAATACCAGCCGGATTATTTGGCTTATTAGGTAAAGACTTTATTGAAGAGCATTTGCGCTCAGCAATGGTGATAGCATTAACGACCATATTATTTGGCTTCCTGTTAGGCTTTGCTGATGTTAAAGCAGGTCATAGAAAAATCAATAAACCTATGGAAAAACTTGGCCTTAAAGGCGCTATGTTAATTGGTTTAGCACAGGCGATAGCGTTAATCCCAGGAACATCTCGCTCAGGTATCACCATGACCATTGGCTTAATGTTAGGTTTAAGCCGTGATAACGCTGCCCGTTTTTCATTCTTACTTTCTATTCCTGCTATTACCATGGCAGGTAGCTATTTAACCCTTAAACTTATTTTAGCCAGTGAAGGTGTTGACTGGTTGGCTATGGGCTTAGGTAGTGTAGTTGCTTTTGTGAGCGCCTATGCTTGTATCCATTACTTTCTTATTTTGTTAGAAAAAATAGGCATGATGCCATTTGTTATTTACCGCTTAATTTTAGGTGCTGGTTTACTTTGGTTTATTTTAGCAACGCATTAAGCCTCGTTAAATTGTTGGTTAAATGTTATCACAACCACAAATTGAGTGAGTTTCAACCAAGAACACTAATCGCATCCGTTTTAAAATAGAATCATCAGAGAGTTATAAATGATTGCCATCACAGTAGAAAACTTTCAGCAAATTATTGTTGAACAATCTAAACAAAAATTAGTACTGGTAAGCTTTTGGGCAGACCAGGTACCAGAAAGTGTAGTCTTGCGCGATAAACTAGCCGCTAAACTTGCAGGCTTAGAAGACTATATGATCTTAGCAACTCTTGATTGTCATAGCCAAGCACCAATAGCTCAGCAATTTGGTATTCAAGGCTTACCAACCGTTATTTTATTAAAAGACGCACAACCGCTTGATGGCTTTTCTGGTACGCAAGATGATGCCACTGTTGCTGATTTTTTAGATAAATATTTGCCTCAACCACAAGATGTTCTGTTGGGGCAAGCAAGAATAGCCCTTGCTGAAAACCAGTTAGTTGAAGCACAAGCAGCCATAGTGCAAGCCTACCAACTCGACAGTACTCGTGCTGATATAAAACTAATATTAATTGATGTGTTGCTCAAAACAGGAAAAAACAAGGATGCAAAAGCGTTATTAGAAACCATAACCATGGTTGATCAGGATAGTGATTATCATGCATTAATGGCGAAGCTAGAATTAGCCGAAGCGGCAGAAAACTCACCTGAAATACAAGCATTAGAAGCGCAAATAAAAGCCAGCCCTGGAGATATTAATATCAACCAGCAACTAGCCGCGCAATATAGTCAGGTAAATCGCCATGAAGAAGCACTTACCATTCTATTTCGCTTAGTTCAAGCAGGTGATGAGTCAACTAAGGATAAGAGTAAAGAATTATTTCTTGATGTTTTGAAATCGTTACCTGATGGCGACCCGCTTGCCGCTAAATTCAGAAGAAAACTTTATACATTAATGTATTAAAAATATTTATAGAAAAGTAAAAACGGCCCGTTTCATTACACATGAAACGGGCTGTTTTATTTAGAGCAATATAAATAGCTTTATGGAAGATGCTCACTTGCTAAATAATCATGCGACTGCATTTCTTGTAAACGACTTAAACAACGTTTAAATTCAAATGCTAAGCGACCACCACTATATAGGGATTCTAGTGGTTTTTCTGCTGACATAATCAATTTCACATTACGTTCATAAAACTCATCCACTAAAGCAATAAAACGACGGGTAGTGTCGTCAGAGTCAGGTCCCATTTCTTTAACGTTAGCCATTAATACGGTGTGGTAAACTTGACTGATTTCCATGTAATCTCCCTGGCTTCGCGCACTTTCACAAAGCACCGAGAAATCAAAGTACACCACGCCATCACTCACTAATACTGTGGTTAACTGTCTATTATTAATTTCAATGGTCGCGCCAACTTTACCTTCGTCTGTTGAAAGTTGCTTAAAGTAATGATTTAAATTGTCGGTCGCTTGCGCATCAAGCGGGTGATGAAAAATTTCAGCTTGTTCTAAAGTACGTAACCGATAATCAACGCCACTATCTACATTCACTATTTCTGTACATTGGTTAATAAGCTTAATAGCTGGCAAAAAGCGTTCGCGCTGTAAACCATTGCGGTATAACTGATCAGGAATTATATTTGAGGTCGCCACTAAGGTTACATTATGGGCAAATAATTCTTCAAATAATGTACCTAAAAT
Source organism: Colwellia echini (assembly GCF_002843355.2). Classification (GTDB taxonomy): domain Bacteria; phylum Pseudomonadota; class Gammaproteobacteria; order Enterobacterales; family Alteromonadaceae; genus Colwellia; species Colwellia echini. Next base: position 118,774 of record NZ_PJAI02000006.1, on the reverse strand, counting down.
CATCGCATCGGTTATATCAGAAACAAAGAATTCATCAAAACAAATGATTTGTGTTTCTTGAGCAAATTTCTTAGCGATAATTTTAAGTGGATCTGATTGTCCTGTTAAGCCTTTTAGCTCTTGATGTACTCGGTGCATAAAACGATGAAAATGGACACGCATTTTATTATCAAACGGTAAACTATCAAAAAACGTATCAACTAAATAAGTTTTACCACGCCCTACTCCTCCCCAAAAATAAAGGCCTTTAATTGGGTTAATTTCCTTTTGATTAAAAAATCCATTGAATAATTTTTTAAAACCCGAGGTTGCTTTAGGTTGATTAACTAAATCATCATATAAGCGCTGTAAATGAATAACCGCATTTTCTTGTGCTGCATCAAAAAGGAAATCATCTTGGGTCAAATCTTGTTTATACTGTGCAAGCGGAGGAAGCTTTGTCATCGATAGCCTATGTTATTTGAATCATTGGATTAAATCTAAGTGGTACTTATATCAATTGAAATAATAAATTAATCATCTTCAACTGGTATTCAATAAAAACTGTATAGTAAAGCTACATGCTGTTGCTTGTTATCAATATCAGTACGAATAAACCACGTTATTTTTATTCAAACGCTAAACTATAAAAAATAGCGTTTAAAGACACATTTTACGAAGATATTTTTACTTAGCAAATTGTTTTGATGGTAGTATAATCTATATAGACAGCATATTTAATTTCTAATTACATAGTTAGCACAATCATCATTATTAAATAAGGTACACACCATGAATGTAGTAATAGCCCTAGTCATCTTTATTATCGGTGGAATTGGTGGTTTTTTTGCAACACGTCTTTTATCTAGCACCAGCAAAGAGCAACGTAAACTGTCAGAGCAAGTCACTAAAAGTGAAGCCGCATTAGATCAATATAAACTTGATGTTGCCGAACATTTATCAAGCTCAGCGGCATTATTAGAACAAATGAATAACACCTGTCAAACGGCAATGAAGCAAATGCAAGAAAGTACACAACTATTGCAACGAGCTACTATAGAAGAAGTGGAAAGCATGCCATTTTTCTCTGCTGAAACACATAATGAACTGCAACAAACTGCAACTTTACGTGGAGTAGACCGCGTAACTAAAGCAACTGAAGCAACTGAAGCACCGCTTGATTACTCAAATAATCCAAGTGGTTTATTTGCCGATCAGAAACAAACCGTTACATCTGCAAGCTAAGTTTAGTAGGTTAGCACTGAACTAAAATATTTTTGTTCAGTCTATTTAAAAGTACCCTTTAAAAAGTTAATTAAGGCACCAATGTCTTAATTAACTTTTTTTTTCAGTCTTTTTTAAATATTGGAGTCCTTTTAATTATGAGCTTACATACTAATCTAAATATGAAAAAATCAACTACGTTACTTAAACCGGTTAATTCGTTTAAAACAGCTAAACTTTCCCTTATCGTCGGCGCGGCATTGCTCTCATCAACCTTAGCACTAACTAGCACGCCGGCTTTAGCTGCATGGCCTTTCCAAGTAGAAGGTCAAGAAATGCCGAGTTTGGCGCCTATGCTAGAAAAAGCAACACCAGCAGTTGTGAGTATTTCGGTAGTTGGCACCCATAAAACACAACAACAAAATATCCCTGAAGCCTTTAAGTTTTTCTTTGGTGATAGAAATAGAGGCCAAGCACAAGAGCGGCAGTTTCGCGGTTTAGGTTCGGGCGTTATTATTGATAGTGACAAGGGTTATATCGTAACCAACAACCATGTTATTGCTAACGCAGACGAAATAATGATCACTTTAAAAGATGGTCGTCAGTTAGAAGCTAAAAAGCTAGGTAGCGATGCTAAAAGTGATATTGCCTTACTTCAAGTAGAGGCCGAAAATTTAAGTGAAATAAAATTAGCCGATTCTGATGCCCTACGCGTTGGTGACTTTACTGTCGCTATCGGTAGTCCATTTGGTTTAGGGCAAACTGTTACTTCCGGTATTGTTAGCGCGTTAGGACGTAGTAACCTAAACATAGAGCAATACGAAGACTTTATTCAAACCGATGCAGCCATTAATAGCGGTAACTCAGGTGGTGCGCTAGTGAATTTACGTGGCGAGTTAATTGGTATTAATACCGCTATTATTGGCCCTAGCGGTGGTAACGTAGGTATTGGGTTTGCGATACCTAGTAATATGATGGACAACCTGGTTAAACAAATAGTTGAATTTGGTGAAGTGCACCGCGGCGTACTTGGCGTGTCTGGTCGCAGCGTTAACAGTGAAATAGCCAAAGCGATGGAATTAGAAACCAGTCAAGGTAGCTTTATTGAGCAAGTAATGCCGGGCTCTGCTGCCGACGAAGCGGGTATAAAAGCAGGCGATGTTATTGTTGCCATGAACGGTAAAGCTATTAAAAGTTTCTTTGAGCTGCGCGCAAAAATCGGCACTATTGGTGCTAATCAAAAAGTAAAATTAACCATAATCAGAGACGGTGACAGTGAAGAGTTTACCGTTACATTAAAACAAGACCAAAGTGCTGATATTGCAGCTGCAAGTATTCATCCAATGCTTGATGGCGCTAAATTTAATAACGACAGTAAAAAACAAGTTGTTGTTATTGAGCAAGTTGCTGAAGGGTCACCGGCGCAAATGATAGGGCTGCAAAAAGGAGATTTAATAACAGGTGTTAATAAAACTCGTATCAAAGATCTTGCGCAATTACGTGATTATCTTAAAGATCAAGCAGGTGAGGTTTTCGCCTTAAATATTGTTAGAGATAAAAACTCTCTCTATTTAATGATCCGTTAAGATAATTATGTGTTTTGCATAAATGCATCTCTGCTTGTAAATGAGCTTAGCGCATACATAAATTAGTGCATATAAAGCGACACGCTAAAAGTAATGGCCTTTACGTAATGAGCTGAGCGTAATGAACCTGAGTGAATCAATCACCAGAGCATTATGTTCAGCTTTTTTTATGTTACACTGAAAATATCAGTACAATATTAAAATCAGACCCCTCTTGAAAATATTAGCGTTAATAAAATATATAGTAACAGCAATTAGTTACGGCGTATTACTGGCCGTAGTGTTATTACTTCTTCTGCCCGGTTTAGTGCCCGGCTTAAATGATACAAGTTTAATCAGCAATCTCTTTAAAGGAAGCCAAACTCAACAAGCACCGTTGTCTTTTGCTAAAGCAGTGAGTATTGCCAGCCCAGCGGTGGTAAATATTTATTCCGAGCAGATTGAAGTAAACCCGCAATATGGTCGTACTCCACGAAAAAGTACACGCTTAGGCTCCGGGGTTATCATGAGCACTCAAGGTTATATTCTCACTAACTTACACGTTATTCGAGAAGCCGACTTAATTCAAGTACTGCTACAAAACGGCCAAGTCTACCCTGCAGAGTTAATTGGCTTTGATCATTATACTGACTTAGCAGTACTAAAAGTTAATGCCATCAACCTACCCGTTATTCCTCATAAAGAAGAGCAAACGTCACTGGTTGGCGATATTGTATTAGCTATTGGTAATCCTCTCAATTTAGGGCAAACAGTAACTCAAGGTATTATTAGTGCTACTGGCCGTAACGGTTTAAGTAACACCAGTTATTTAGAGTTTTTACAAATGGATGCCGCTATTAATGAAGGTAATTCAGGTGGGGCTTTAATTAATAGTAATGGTATTTTAGTGGGGATAAATTCAAGAAAATTTACCCAATCAAATCCACAGTTATCTATTCAAGGTATTTTCTTTGCTGTACCTTATCAACTTGCTAACAAAGTAATGCGTCAGATCATTGAAAATGGCAAAGTTGTTCGCGGTTGGTTAGGTATAGCCACAAATAATTATGATGCTAAGTTAAAAGGTTTTGTTATTGATGAAATAATGGAAAATAGCCCAGCTCATACCGCAGGCTTACAAATAGGCGACGTAGTTTATCAAATAGATAATGACTTGATCCCAAGTGTAACTGCGGCACTAGATATTATTGCTGAAACACCTCCAAATACAGTATTAACCTTTAAAATATATCGTCAAGGCAAAGCTATTGAAACTGAAGTTAAGATCCTTGAACTCACCAATTAATGGCTTTAATAACAACTAAATATTAGCTATTAGCTATTAGCTATTAGCTAAATTGAAACCAACAAAAAAGGCAGACTGTAAAATACAATCTGCCTTTTTTACTGTTTAAAACTCGCAATATTCATTGAGCTTTACGGTTTTAAGCTTTAAGAGATTAAGCTTATTTTAACTCAAGTAAGTAATTAACTAGGTTCTCGTAATCTTTTTCAAAGTTATTTTTATCTAATTTGGCCGGATTAACTTTATACTTACCGTTAACAATCACAGTTGGAACACCTGTAATTGCACGTTTAGCTGTCATTTCATCTTGATTTTTCTTTAATGCTTTAGCTTGCGCGTTAACGCTGAAGCTCTGCATTAATTTATCAAACTTATCGCCATCTGCGCCATTTTTAACAAATAAATTGCGTAAATCATTTTCTGAGGTGATCACCCCACGTTGTACTTGCACATAATTAAAAATCGCACCAATATATTTATCAGCATCGCCTAATTGCCCAGCAACAATAGTCGCTTTCGTGATCATCTCTTGAACCTTAGGACTAGCCGCGCGTAAAAAATCAACATGGTTACGAACTAATGGTACGCCCTGAGGTAGATTTTTTTGGAGTGCGTGCATCATAGGCTCAAACTGAAGACAATGCGGACAATACACAGAGAAGTATTCACGAACTTCTTTTTTACTTGTTACGGTTTCATTTACTATAGTAAATTGCTCTCCCTCGTTATATTTTTCCGCGCAAGCGCTTACTGATAAAGCCAATAGCGGTATTAATAATAGAGATTTTAGTAATTTATTCATTGTTATTTTTTCCTAAAGTAAAAGTAAAGTCGCGTCGTTAATCATCACTGATAATCACGAACACTAAAAATTTTGTAAGCTAAGTGGTGGCTGTTGTAATGCTGACATTTGCTCTTTAAGCATGAGTATTTGCTGTTCCCAATATTTCTCAGTATTAAACCACGGAAAGTTTTGTGGAAACGCGGGATCTTGCCAACGTTTGCATAACCATGCCATGTAATTAACAACCCGCATAGTTCTTAATGATTCTATCAAGAGAAGCTGGTCATTTTCAAACGTAAAGAACTCTTCATAACCCATTAATAATGTATCAAGCTGTAACAACTGTTGCTGCCTGTCGCCTGAAAGCATCATCCAAAGATCTTGAATTGCAGGCCCAGTTCGACAATCATCAAGATCAACAAAGTGTGGACCTTCATCACGCCATAAAATATTACCTGCATGACAATCACCATGTAAACGAATTTGCGGCGTGTATTTCGCAGGTTTATATTGCTTCACTGCTACTTCAATAACTTGATCTAAAATAGTAAAGAAAGCAGTAGACAAGCTTTTAGGCACATAGTTCGAGGCTATAATAGTTTCACGGGCTTGAAGCAATAGCTCATCCGTATTAAAACTTGGTCTGCATAGAAATTTGTCTTGTGATGAAACAGCATGAATACGCCCTAAAAATCGTCCCATCCATTCGAGTTGTTCAAGATTATCAACTTCAAAAATACGCCCGCCACGACAAGGGAATACTGCAAAATGATAACCTTGGTATTCAAATAAGCTTTTGCCATCTATTTGTAGGGGCGCAACAATGGGCAATTCTTGTTCTTCTAACTCAAACGAGAATTTATGCTCTTCGAGTATTTGTGCAAGTTGCCAACGCTGCGGTCGATAAAACTTAGTCACATATTTAACTAAGTTGTCATCATGAAATTGATAAACTCGATTTTCATAGCTGTTAAGTGCTAATAAACCACTGTCTACGGTAAAACCTGCACTTTCTAAACCATCAATAATTAAATCAGGCGACAGTGCGCTAAAGTCAAAAGATGCCATTAGCGTTTATTAAAAAATCGGCTTTCTTGCTCGACTTTCGCATCAGATTCAGGTGATATTTGTTCAACGACAAAAGTAATGTCACTCATATAGTTTTCCAGATCATAAGGGTCTACGGCAATACTAATAGGTAAAGTAGAAACAGTTGCGGCTTTAACGGTAATTTCTTGATCACCATTCCAACGAGCATTTTCAATACCTTTAACTGACAATTTATAGGTGTTATCGGTTTGTGACATGTTAAGAATTTTCAAGGTGTAAACATTCTCAATTTCGCCATTAAAGTTTTCTCGCGCCAGCTCAGTGCGATCACGAATAATGTCTAACGATAACGGTACGCGATTAACTATCTCAAGCAACAACATACTGCTCATGATAATTAATAGCACTGCATAGCCAATCAGTTTAGGCCGTAAGATATGAACTTTTTTCCCTTTAAGTTCATGCTCGGTTGTATAGCGAATAAGTCCTTGAGCATAATTCATTTTACTCATTACACCATTACAAGCATCAACACAGGCGCCACAATTAATACATTCATATTGTAAGCCGTTACGTATATCTATACCGGTAGGACATACTTCAACACATAAATTACAGTCGATACAATCACCCAGTCCAAGTTCTTTTGGATCGTCTTTTCGACTACGAGGCCCTCTACTCTCACCACGATTACTGTCGTATGAAACGGTTAAGGTGTCTTTATCAAACATCGCTGATTGAAAGCGCGCATAAGGACACATGTGTAAACAAACAGTTTCACGCATCCAACCCGCATTACCATAGGTAGCTAAGGTAAAGAAAATTAATATACCCGCCATTGCCAAACTGGTATTAAAAGTAAAAACATCAACGAATAAATCTTGCATCGGTGAGAAATAACCGGCAAAAGTCATCGCGGTTAATAATGAAAAAAGTAACCAAGCGGTGTGTTTTGCTGTTTTTTTAATAACTTTATTGGCGTTATTTTCTTGAGCGTCTAGTTTACGACGTTGGTTAGCGGTACCTTCAATTTTCTCTTCAAACCAAATGAAAATGAATGTCCAAACCGTTTGCGGGCACATATAACCGCACCAAACCCGCCCTAAAAATGCCGTAACAAAAAACAGTAAAAAGGCACTAATAATAAATAACCAAGCTAATAGGGTTAAATCTTGTGGCCATAAGGTTAACCCCCATAAAGTAAAACGTTGCTCACTAATATCGAATAATACAGCTTGATGACCATCATATTGCAACCAAGGTAAGATCAAAAAGAAAGCAAAATAAACCAGGTTCATTCTTTGTCTTAGCTTTTGAAAAAAGCCTGAAAATTTGCGAACGTAAATTTGATCACCTGGCGCATAACGGGCTTTGCCAGTGTTTTTATCACCGTGAATTTTGACATTTTTAATAGGGATATGTTGCTCTACCACGGTTTTACTTTTATTAGGTGTAGCTGATGATTTGTCGTTTATTGTCACAATAAATCCTTGATTGGCGGAAAAGAGTTACCATAAATTAAGTAACTAATGGATCAACAAGAGAGGTGATTTTATTAACATTACCATGCAATAGCTAATAATTTATTCCCTTAAGCGTGTTAATTGATATAAAATCGCCTCACCTTATTTATTATATTACATATTATGAAGCATTTATTATTCTTGATCGTGGTAGCCTCAGTTTATTTACATTTTTATCCAAATGAGGAAGTAACTAAATTTTATAACGAACAAAAAGTAGCATTACAATCAATGTTTTCTGATTTTGGTGACACTAAGGTACGGTTAAAAGCTGATAAAATTTATACCGATTTAGAAAGTAAATTAGGCAAGTTTTCAGACAAAGAAATTCAACACCTAAAAGAAATCACGTCTTCAAGAGATAATGTGAAAAATTTTTATTTTAGTATCTGTAAAACTGAAAAAAGAGATATTGTTTTTCATATTAATAATGAAAGAATGGTTTGTGCTGCAATCAGCAAGTATACCAACCTGCTTTAACTAACATACATCAACTAACATACACCGCGCTCTCCTTCACTAAAGGATAAACTTTAAATATAATCCTTTAGTGCACACCAAAGCCGTTAAACTATTGACCACCTGACCTAGTTAATTAACTACCCCCTTGGGTTGGCTTTCGATATTTTCGTGGCAAAACAAAAATATTTCATCAGCTTGATCTAATTAATAAAACACAAATACACCTGTTTTAGCTGCCTGTACATTCTGTTACTTCTTTTGTCACTTATATTGCAATAAAGCTGTGATAGGATTTAGTTATTATCATGATAGATTTTATCAACTGTACCTTAGTACATTCTTCTATCATACTAACCTCAATCGAAAAGGCCTTCACAAATAGGGCGTTACAAAGTAGGCTTGACTGTGTTTAATTTAACGTTGACACTGTTTAGTTGAGCCTCTCAAAGATTTACACAAATACGACAATTAACTAACTAATAAAGTAAAGGAACTCATTATGTTTAACGATATTTCTGGCCAAAAAGTCCCTGAAACCACCTTTCCAATTTTTAAAGATGATAACTGGACCTCTCGTAATTATAACGACATTTTTGCCGATAAAACGGTTGTAGTTTTTTCGTTACCTGGCGCTTTTACACCAACGTGTTCATCTTCTCATTTACCACGTTACAACGAATTAGCTCCTAAATTTTTCGCTAACGGCGTTGATGAAATAATATGTGTTTCAGTTAATGATACCTTTGTAATGAACTCTTGGGCAAAAGATCAAGATGCAAGCAACATTAACTTTATTCCTGATGGTAATGGTGAATTTACAGAAGGCATGGGCTTATTAGTAGATAAAGGCGCAATTGGTTTTGGTAAGCGCAGCTGGCGTTACGCGATGTTAGTAAAAAATGGTGTCATTGAAAAAATGTTTATCGAGCCAAATGTTCCTGGCGACCCGTTTGAAGTCTCTGATGCCGATACTATGCTTAACTACATTAATCCTGAAGCAGCGCAAAAAAATGAAGTCGCTATTTTCACTAAACACGGTTGCTCTCATTGTACTAAAGCGAAAGCGTTACTAGCTGAAAAAGGCATACAGTATGAAGAGCTAGTATTAGGCGAAAACACAACTATCAGTGCAATGCGTGCTGTATCTGGTCGCGATACAACACCACAAATATTTATTGATGGTAAGCATATCGGTGGTAACGACGAGTTAACTCAACTATATAGTTAATTTAGCGGTTACTATCATCTCCTAGCGTAGTTATTCACTGGCTAGTTATCGATAAAAACACAATAATGATATATTGTCATTATTGTGTTTTTTTTATGTGCATTTTTTAATATTTAACTGGAATTAAAAATGGATAACCAACCCTATAATCCGCTGCATGGTTTAACGTTAAAAACTATAGTAACAGAGCTTGAAGCTTACTTTGGTTTTGAAACCTTAGGGAAAACTATCAAAATAAAATGCTTTACTGATGATCCAAGTATTCAATCCAGCTTAAAGTTTTTACGTAAAACGCCCTGGGCAAGAGAGAAAGTAGAGCAACTCTATATTAAGAATAAGAACAAAATTCATAAATAGATCATCATAAGTTCTTGGCTAATAGATTGAAAATTCTATAATATAGCCAAATTCATGGTTCACTGGCTGTTCAATCGTAACAAAGCTGCTAGTTAATACCCTAAAAATTACAATCCACCTATAGAAAACGTCTTATGTCTGAAGTAACACAATATATTTTAACTTGGCAATGTCCTGATAATACAGGTGTTTTAGCTAAGGTTTCACAAAGCCTATTTTTACATGGCGCTTTTATTACCGAAACATCACAATACAGTGACCCTTATACTGAAACGTTCTTTTCGCGTATTGCGTTTGACGATCGTAATTTAACGGTTTCAAGTAACGAGTTTATTGATGCTTTAGAAGAGCTTGCTAAACCATTAGGTATGCAATACCAATTTCGTAAACGTGAAGACGTACCGAACATTTTAATTGCGGTTTCTAAAGATGATCATTGCTTAGTTTCTTTATTAACAAAATATAAGTCAGGTGTGTTACCAATAAACATTGTTGGAGTTATTTCAAACCATACTGATTGCCAAGCATTAAGCGAGTGGCATAACATACCTTTTTATCACTTGCCTATTACTGCAGAGACTAAGCCACAGCAAGAAAAACAAATCACTGACTTAATGACAGAATTAAATGTAGATTTGTTGGTATTAGCGCGTTACATGCAAATATTGTCTGATGATTTATGTCAGAAGTTACAAGGTAGAGCGATTAACATTCATCACTCATTTTTACCAAGTTTTAAAGGTGCACGACCTTATCACCAAGCGCATTCACGTGGTGTAAAAGTAATTGGAGCAACTGCCCATTACGTAACCGCAAACCTTGATGAAGGGCCTATTATTGCACAGGAAGTTAAGCCAATTAATCATACCTTTACTATTGAGCAAATGGTACACATGGGACATGATTTAGAAGCTACCGCATTAAGCCATGCTGTTCGTATTCATGCTGAACAAAGAGTTTGTATTAATGGCGATAAAACTGTAATTTTAGCTTAGAAGCTGTTGTTCTTTGAGGTTTGAGGTTTAACATTTATTCAATATAAAACGGATTATACCATTTGAAGGTGATTGATTCATTATTTCAATTGGTATTACTCGCGGCATGCTAAACACGATTACCGTTTATTAACAGCAGATATTGATTGGCCTAAATACAACTGAGAACTAGTAATGTGGTATCAAACTGAATTAACATTAAAGGCGAGAAAACGCGGCTTTCATTTAATTACCGATGAAATATTGAGTCAATTACCTGAGTTAAATGAAGTAAGTTGCGGTATTTTACATCTCTTTATCAAGCATACTTCTGCTTCTATCACAGTTAATGAAAATGCAGATCCCACAGTTCGCATAGATATGGAATCACATTTTAATCATTTTGTACCTGAAAGAGCTCCTTATTATCAACATACCTATGAGGGTGACGATGATATGCCAGCTCACATAAAGGCAAGTTTGTTAGGGAATAGCTTGAGTTTACCCATTAACCAAGGGCAATTGAACATTGGAATTTGGCAAGGAATATACTTGGGCGAACATAGAAATCATGCGGGGATGAGAAGCATTGTCGCGACGATTAATGGCGAGTAAAGAGTATCGTTTTACTCGTTGCTCTCCGAGATAAGAGACGCAGCAGGTAGTTTTGTAATAGGACGATAAAAAGCCGCATTAAGCTCTTCATTTACACAAACTAAAATAGAGCGATTAATTTCAGCATCAGACTGTATATCTTGACCTATTGTAAACGCGCAAGACTTAGCTAATTCTTCAATGTGCTCTTGTGAGGCATATTGTCTTTCAATATCTTCATCAGCGGCTACATTTTTTGTAACTGTAAAACAAAGCGCTAATAAACTTAACCCACATACTATACTTTTCATTATTATTTCTCTTAGAGTTTTAATTTTAAAAGTAATTTTGTTTTAGTTAACGCTATTACTTTTAAATGCTAATAATTAAGATAATGCTACGCTACAATGTAAAAGGAAAGAAATATATTTCCATCCTTAGTAACATCAACAAATTAGCCTATTAATCTTCTTCTAGTACATGCGGACCTGCATAGTTATCAAAACGCGAATACTTACCTTGGAAAGTTAATGGTACTCGCCCAATAGGCCCGTTACGTTGCTTACCGATAATAATTTCTGCCATACCTTTAAATTCACTATCGTCGTGATAAACCTCATCACGATAAATAAACATGATTAAATCAGCATCCTGCTCTATTGAACCAGATTCACGTAAATCGGAGTTAATTGGACGTTTGTCCGAACGTTGCTCTAGGCCACGGTTTAACTGAGAAAGTGCAACTACAGGCACTTGAAGCTCTTTAGCTAAAGCTTTAAGTGAACGAGATATTTCGGCAATTTCTAACGTACGGTTATCAGAGAATTGTGGCGCACGCATTAATTGAAGATAATCAATCATGATTAAGCTTATGCCGCCATGATCACGATGAATACGGCGTGCTCTTGAACGTACTTCAGTGGGTGTTAAACCTGCAGCATCATCAATAAACATTTTACCTTTTTCCATGAGCAAGCCCATGGTTGAAGACAACCTAGCCCAATCTTCATCTTCTAACTGACCGGTACGAATTTTGGTTTGATCGATGCGGCCTAACGAGGCCAGCATTCTCATCATGATTTGATCTGACGGCATCTCTAAGCTAAAGATTAAAGCAGGATGCTCTTGAGTCATAGCCGCATGCTCGGCCAAGTTCATCGCAAATGTTGTTTTACCCATTGAAGGACGTGCAGCAACAATAATCAAATCAGACTTTTGCAAACCGGCAGTCATTTTATCTAAGTCAGCATAACCACTTGGTACTCCCGTAACACCACCAGAGGGCGCTGAACAAAGCTTTTCAATACGGTCCACTGTTTTTTCTAATACTGAATTAAGACTTTCTGGGCCTTCATTTTTACTGGCACGTTTTTCTGCAATAGCAAAAACTTTGGTTTCAGCAAAATCGAGTAAATCGGCACTACTACGCCCTTGTGTATCGTAACCAGCTTCAGCAATTTCATTTGCAACACTTATCATTTCTCGTGTTACTGCACGTTCGCGCACAATATCAGCATAAGCGGTGATGTTAGCTGCACTTGGCGTATTCTTCATCATTTCAGCAAGGTAAACAAAACCACCTGCATCTTCTAGTTTTTGATCGTTTTCTAACGCTTCAGAAAGTGTAATTAAATCGACAGGCTCGCCTAACTCAATTAACGCGCCAATAGTTTCAAAAATAAGACGATGAGAGCGGCTATAAAAATCTGCGGCAACCGTTTTTTCGGCCACACGATCCCAGGTTTCATTATCGAGTAACAAACCACCTAATACCGATTGCTCGGCCTCTAAAGAATGCGGTGGCACTTTTAGCTCATCAATTTGTCTATCTTTCATGAACTCTTGGTTTTTTGAAAACTGTCGATCTTTTGAAAAATTACGCGGCTTTTGTTCGGCCATTACCTTAACCCTACTCTTATTTTTCTGCTATGTGTAACACTCGTATTTTTGCATTTATCATTAACTAATAGATCACGTAATACCTAGCGAAAAAGTTACTTACGTATCAGAAAATGTTACTAAAATAGAGTACTTAACCTGAGTTCGGGATAATGAAAGTGAGTAGAATAATAATATCAATCACTTAGAATTTTACCTTTACAATAGTTTTAATTATTCGTAGTACAAGGCAGGAAAGCGAAGCCAATAACGGGTTATTGGGAGCTTTCATAACGAAGTAATACGGGTAATTAAGGCTGTTGTAGTATTTTGCTTATCTCGAACTCAGATTACTTAAAAATGGAGTGTTAATGTAGCAGAATTTGTCTAACTCTAATATAAAAGTTTGCCTTTAAAAATAAATTATCCCTCTGAACCTTGCTATATTTTATACACAAAATTTTAGGCACAAAAAAAGCGCCAATTGGCGCTTTTTTATGTTTTGTACAATTAAGAAGAATTTACTTCTTACTAAGTGCAGCAAAACGTTTGTTGAATTTATCAACACGACCACCAGTCTCAGCAGCTTTTTGCTTACCAGTGTAGAACGGGTGACAAGAAGAACATACGTCTAAGTAAATTTCTTTACCAAGAGTAGAACGTGTAGTAATAACATTACCACAAGTACAAGTTGCTTTGAACTCAACATAATTAGGATGTATATCTTTTTTCATGGGGACCTCTATCTCTATATTTAGAGAAATTGGGCGTATCGCCACTTAGCCACTTACTTATTGTTAATTTTATCCGCCTATCTCTTTCGAAATAAGTTAATAAATAACTGAAATGCCAAGCACCATACGTAGTTAAAATTAATGGTGGCGAATGATAAAGGATAGCCTAATTAACTGCAACATAAATAAACAAAAAGGCAGCAAAAAAACTATAATTACTATTATTTATAAAGAAAGCGCCATTGTTACTTGGCAGCATTACTTACAGTAGGCAAAATAGGCATCAAATATTACTAACTATACCTGTTAATCACCTTGCCTGAACAATACATTCAAGTTGCCATTCCTGTTCCAATGCGACAGTTATTTACTTATCGAGTACCTGATGCACTAAAATCACCCACTATTAATGTTGGTGAACGTGTTGCTGTACCATTTGGTTCGCGTAAAGTTATAGGCATAGTAATAGAAACTCAAGCAGAGTGTAACTTTGACTTAGCGAAAATTAAAAGTATTGCTGGTCGGTTGAATGATAACTTTAATCTTAGTCAATCCTTGGTGAGCTTTTTACAATTATGTGCCCATTACTATCATCATCCTGTTGGCGATGTTTTTCAGCAAGCCTTACCTATTCTGCTGAGAAAAATTGAGAATATTACCTTAACACCACCTATGGTTTGGCAAGCGAAAGCACTTGATAATGATAAAAAACCGATTGTCGAAGGCCTAGAAAAAAAAGCCGCCAAGCAATTCGCACTTTATCAAATAATTAATAGTCATCGCGGTATTAGTTGGGTCGAACTGCGTACTTTAGGTTATAGCAAAGCACAGTTAAACGCTTTAGAAAGCAAGCAATTAATCACTGAAATAGAACAAATAACCACAGAGTTTAATTGGCAAGACGATACTTTAAATCAAAACAATAAGTTACTGCTTTCCCCCGAGCAAGCAATTATTGTTAGTGCTATTAACCACTCATTAGGAAAATTTTCGTGTCACTTAGTTGATGGTGTAACGGGCAGTGGTAAAACAGAAGTTTACCTACAAGCCATGGAAGCTGTACTAGCCAATAACCAACAAGTACTGGTAATAGTGCCCGAAATTGGTTTAACGCCGCAAACTCTTGACCGTTTTGAGCAGCGCTTTAATGTGCCTATTGCCTTACATCATTCTGCACTGAATGATAAAGAACGTTTAGCTACTTGGCTTAGTGCGCAACAAGGCAGCGCGGCAATAATTATTGGTACACGTTCGGCTATTTTCACACCTTTGCATCGCCTTGGTTTAATTATTATTGATGAAGAGCATGACTCATCATTAAAGCAACAAGACAGTTTTCGCTATCACGGCCGTGATATGGCTATTTTACGCGCCAGACAACTTAATATTCCTATTGTGCTTGGCAGTGCCACGCCAAGTTTTGAATCATTACATAATGCATTGTCAGGCAAGTATAATTATCACCAATTGCATAATCGCGCAGGAAAAAGTAATAAAGCAAAAATAGCTTTAATCGATATGAACCAACAGCAAGTTGAATTTGGCTTATCAGGTACGCTAAAACATGAAATGAAACAAACCTTGGCACGCGGTGAACAAGTATTATTGTTTTTAAATCGACGTGGTTATGCGCCAGCAATTAACTGTCAAGAATGTCATTGGATTGCTGATTGTCAACGTTGTGATAAACCTTACACCTTGCATCAAAAACAAGGCCTGCTTATTTGCCATCATTGTGGCAGTCAAAAGCGTATCCCGCCGCAATGTCCTAGTTGCGGTAGTGTTCGTATTGCGCCACTAGGGCAAGGTACTGAACAATTAGAGTCGCGTTTAGAAGAATTATTCCCTGACAATTCTATTGTACGCATAGATAGAGACAGTACCCGTAAAAAAGGCGAGTTAGCTAAATTGCTACAAGAAGTAAGTGATAAAAAACATCAATTATTAGTGGGCACTCAAATGCTTGCCAAAGGGCATCATTTTCCTGATGTAACCTTAGTTGCCGTATTAGATGTTGATGGAGCATTATTTAGTTTCGACTTTCGTGCTAGCGAACAAATGGCGCAATTACTTATTCAAGTTGCAGGTCGTGCTGGGCGTGCCAGTAAACCGGGTAAAGTATTAGTACAAAGTAATTTTGTTGATCACCCTCTATTACAAGATTTAGTGCACAACGGTTACCATCATTTTGCTCATCAAGCCCTTACCGAGCGTAAACAAGCGTTACTGCCACCTTTTACTTTTCAAGCATTATTACGCGCTGATGCCAACTACCCTTCTTATCCTGAAAAGTTTTTACGTGAATTAACGGTTAATCGAATTGAAGGCTGTGAGTTTGCAGGCCCAGTACCTGCAGCAATGGAAAAGAAAGCAGGTAAATTTAGGTATCACTTAATTATTCAAGCTAAAACACGTAAAGAATTACATCGCGGTATTTTGCAGTTACTCGCACAAATCCCCAATAATGAATGGTTAGCAAAAGTGCGCTGGAGTTTAGATATTGATCCTATCGACCTGAACTGGTAATTAAGCGCTTATTAATTAGCCAACAAGTATTCGTCTGTAAGTAATGGTTACAAAAATTGTAACAATTACCCATAAAAAGGTATTAGGTATTCATGTTTTTTTCAGCGCTGCTCGGTTACACTAGCTAAAATTTTTTGTAGTGACTTTTCCTCGTTCATGGCTAATCAAGATTATATTTCCCGTACACCTCCTCCAAAGAAACCCGCTAAACGCCGCGGTAAACCTGCGCCTAAAAAGTCGGCAAAAAATAGTAACGGAGTTTCATTAAAAGCGAAGTTAATCAGTTTACTAATCGTTATTTTAATTGCTGCTTTTGCCTATGGCTTATGGTCATTAAAAACAGACCCAAGTACGAAAACCCCATTAAGTAAGCCGACAAAGGTTGAAGCAGCGCCAACAAGTAAAGCAAAAGAATTACCAAAACCACCAAAAGAAATATGGACTTACGTTAAAGACTTAGAAAACCAGGATATTGAAGTAGGCGAATATAAAGTTGAAGATAAAGGGCCTTATCAAATGCAATGTGGTTCTTTTAGATCACAAGACCAAGCCGATACGCTAAAAGCTCGTATTGCTTTTGCCGGAATAGAATCACAAGTGAGAACCGCTAAAGGTAGTAGTGGAACTTGGTATAAAGTTGTTTTAGGGCCATACAAACGTAAAAGAGAAGCTGAAAAAGATAAACATATTCTTAGACGTAAAAGTAATAACATTAATGGCTGTCAAATTTGGGGCTGGCGATAGTTAACATATTTAATTATATACAGTTAATCAGGTGCCATTTACGTGATTAACTGCTCTCAACTACCTTCCCAATGAAGCCCATAGTTATGTTCATACTTATGCTCTTTGTCAGCTATTTGTTAAGCTCTTCGTTAAATTATTAGTTTAGTTCTTAACTAAATTATTAGCTAAGTAATCAACCGACAATCACTCTTATTAAATAATAAATTTTTGCCCTTAAGCAATAATTTACGGAATTTCCTCTCTCCCACCTTGAAAAAGCCGCTAATACCCCAATTACATTAACATTAAAGAATCATCAACGAATTCAGATTTAACGAGGTTAATGTGACTACGATTGTTTCAGTAAGACGTAATGGAAAAGTGGCTATCGGCGGAGATGGTCAAGTATCACTTGGCAATACGGTAATGAAAGGCAACGCTCGTAAAGTTCGCCGTTTATATAACGATAAAGTACTAGCTGGCTTTGCCGGCGGTACGGCGGATGCGTTCACCCTATTTGAACGCTTTGAGAGTAAGCTTGAACAACATCAAGGTCATTTAACCAAAGCGGCGGTTGAATTAGCAAAAGATTGGCGTAGTGATAGAGCGCTAAGAAAGCTTGAAGCCTTACTTGCTGTCGCCGATGAAACAGCTTCATTAATCATTACCGGTAACGGTGATGTTATTCAGCCAGAGCATGATTTAATTGCTATTGGAAGTGGTGGAAACTTTGCTCAATCAGCGGCTTTAGCCCTACTAGAAAATACCGAATTAAGTGCCAAAGAAATAGTTGAAAAATCATTAACTATTGCTGGTAACATTTGTGTATTTACCAACCAAGAACAAACAATAGACGAGCTTTAAAACGCCCCCTAAGCTATGTTCCAATATATCGAACCCTATTTTAAAATGCGATCTTAAGTTGAGTAGAACTCCTTAAGATCACAACGAGGAATAAATAATGTCATCTATGACCCCACGTGAAATTGTCCATGAATTAGATAGCCACATTGTTGGCCAAAGTGATGCTAAACGCGCTGTAGCTATTGCGTTGAGAAATCGCTGGCGCAGAATGCAACTTGGTCAAGATTTACGTAATGAAGTAACCCCAAAAAACATTTTAATGATTGGCCCTACAGGTGTTGGTAAAACAGAAATAGCCCGCCGTTTAGCTAAGCTTGCTCACGCCCCTTTTATCAAGGTAGAAGCAACTAAATTTACTGAGGTAGGCTATGTGGGTAAAGAAGTCGAAACCATCATTCGCGATCTTACCGATATGGCAATTAAAATGGTTAAAGAAAGTGAGATGGACCGTGTTAAACATCTTGCGGAAGAAGCTGCTGAAGAACGCATTTTAGATATTTTATTACCTCCCGCCCGCGATACTTTTGGTAACGATGAAGAAAGTAGTAACAGTAATACCCGTCAAACTTTCCGTAAAAAGTTACGTGAAGGTCAATTAGACGATAAAGAAGTTGAACTTGATTTGGCCGCGCCACAAATGGGCGTTGAAATCATGGCTCCTCCTGGTATGGAGGACATGACCTCACAATTACAAAGCATGTTCCAAAACATGTCGAGTGAAAAAACGAATAAGCGCAAACTGAAAATTAAAGATGCCCTTAAAGCATTACAAGAAGAAGAAGCCGCTAAAATTGTTAATCACGATGACATAAAACAAAAAGCCATTGAAGCGGTAGAACAAAATGGTATTGTTTTCATTGATGAAATAGACAAAATTTGTAAACGTGCCGATCAATCTGGCGGCGGTGATGTTTCTCGTGAAGGTGTTCAACGTGATTTATTACCTTTAGTTGAAGGTTCAACGGTAAGCACTAAACACGGTATGATTAAAACAGATCATATTTTGTTTATCGCTTCAGGCGCATTTCAAATGGCTAAACCATCAGATCTCATTCCTGAATTACAGGGGCGTTTACCTATTCGTGTTGAGTTAAGCGCATTAACGGCAGATGATTTTGTACGTATTTTAACTGAACCTTTTGCCTCATTAACTGAACAATACATTGCTTTATTAGCAACCGAAGGTGTTGCTGTAAGCTTTACTGATGATGGCATTAAAGCTATTGCAGATGCCGCTTGGCAAGTAAATGAAACCACTGAAAACATTGGTGCACGTCGTTTACATACTATGATGGAGCGCTTAGTTGAAGACTTGTCTTTCAATGCCGACCAACGAAGTGGTGAAACCATTAATATCGATCAAGCGTTTGTAACTAAAATATTAGGTGAAGTAATAAAAGATGAAGACTTAAGTCGCTTCATTCTTTAATTGGTCACACACTTTAAAATGAAACCAAGTTGACCTTAGAGGCAACTTGGTTTTTTTAGCGTTTTAACAAGGTATGTAGGCTTAACAAATGAAGATAACCCAATTTATTTTAAATACGGCACCGCATACACTGACGATAGAATTATCAAAAAGTGTTAAGTTAAATGATTTAAAAGAACATAGTACGCAACTCAGCTTTGAATATTTACGTATCAGCTCACCTGATGAAGCAGCGCAAAAATCAAAGCAAGGACAAATTGTTTGTCATAAAAAAGAAGTCTCATTAACTTCCATTGAAAGTGTCGCAAAACACGGATATCGCTTTATCTTTGATGATGGTCATAGTGCGATATATAGTGAAGATTATATTTTACAACTTGCGTTAGAGTATGAAGATCGTTGGCAACATTATTTAACCGAATTAAAAAATAGTGGTCATTCTCGTGAGGCTATGATTGATTTTAAACAACTTTAAAATATTAGTATCGACTCTTGATTGATTTGTAATAGCAAATGAGGATAAATGCTCCTTAATTATGTTTTTAATTCTTTTCATCATTTCAAGACAACCACAAAATACTTATAAAAAAAACCTTAACGTTTCTAAACGTTAAGGTTTTTTTTATATCTGAACATAGTAGAAATAAGCTCAGGTTACTAAAATAAATTACACTGTAAAGCGACTTACTTCATTGGTTAATACTTGTGCCTGTTGCGATAACTCTTCACTCATGTGTTCATTTTGCTTGGCAGAATTACCTGACTGCTCCGTAACATCTCTGATCATCACTACGTGTTGATTTACCTCTAAAGCCACAGCACTTTGTTCTTGAATAGCGGTTGCTATCGCGCTATTCATTTCCATAATCAACGCCACATCTTGAGTAATTTCATCAAGCATAACTCCAGCTGTTCTAGCTTGCTCTGCACTTTCTTCACCTTGATTACGACACTGTGCCATCAGGATTACAATTTCTTGGGTACGTTTTTGCAATAATCCGATAATAGTTTCTATTTCTTGCGTAGAATCTTGAGTTCTACTTGCTAAGGTTCTAACTTCGTCAGCAACAACAGCAAAGCCTCGCCCTTGCTCGCCTGCCCTTGCAGCTTCAATCGCAGCATTTAATGCTAATAAGTTAGTTTGCTCTGCAATACTACGAATAACTCCTAATACTGAAGCGATGGTAATACTTTCTTTTTCCAATTCCTTAACAACGTTTTCTGAATCTAATAATTTAGCTGACAGCTGACCAATTTGATTAATAGTTTGCTCAACACCGTTTTTACCTTCTTCAGCATTAGTATTAGTCAGCTCTGCTTTATGAGCGGCTTCTCGAGTATTTGTTGCTATTTCATCAACCGTTGCCACCATTTCTGTAACCGCTGTTGCTACAAGATCTGTTTGTTGCATTTGCGTATCAACGCCCTCATTGGCGTTATAAATATTTTCAGCTAAGCTACCTGTGGCGGTATTTAGCATGTTGACCGAGTTATTAACTTCGATAATAAGTGATCGAAAATTAGTTAACATATGATGAAAAACTTTTGCCATTTCAGCTAACTCATCATCGCCGCTAACGTTAACCTCTGTAGTCAAGTCATTAGTTTGAGCTATTTTGTTCATAGTAAACTGCAAAGTGCTAATTCTATCTAAAATACTTTTGCCAATTATCCACGCACTTATTAAAGCAATAACTAAAATAATACTAAACAGGCTATAAGCTAACGTACTCACAAAACTAATACTATCCTCAACAGCTTGTTCACTATCAATAACAACTTTACTTAACGTTTCATTAACTTGTTCAACAGTATTACGCATGGCGTTTAACAAGCCCATATTTTCATGATAACCAAGCTTTTGTTGCGCAGTCACTAAGTTAATAAAAGCTGTTTGATATGCAGTAATTAATTGACTAACTTCTTGTTTTTTAGCTGATGAAAAGTCACTTGATTGAACACTGTTTTGTAACTGGCTTACATTCTGCTTTAATCGATCAACATATTTATTATCAAGACGTAACATAAAGTCTTTTTCAGTACGTCTTAGTTGTAACATTTCACTGAGTAACACAAAATCACTTTCACCTATCAAGGTTTCAACATCGTGAACTGCGGTGCGTAATTGCCCATATAAACCAGATTCAACCGTTAAACCTATTGTTTTCTGTAAGGTAACCACCTGACTAAATTGCGCTTTATATTCTCTCAGACTTGCCTCCATTCGACTCAGTTCAGGAATTGTTAAACCAACATCAGCAAAGTTATTAGCTAAACTGATAATACGTTGTTGTGTATCACCTAAATTTTTAGCAAAAGTATCAGAATATTTAAGTTCTTTTCGCTTAATAAAATCTTTTTCATTGTGCCTTAAATCAAGCACCGAAGCTTTAATATTACCGATATCATTAGCAATACTAATATCATGTTGTAATGCTGCTCTTTGATAGTTAAGTAACAAAAGCATTAACACCATAGCGATTACTAAAATAGTAGTATTAGCAATTAATTTATGTTTTATGAGCATATATCTAACCTAAAAATGAATATTACCAAGCCTAATAACAATTTATGTATCGATACTTGCCCGACACAACTATTGATTATTACCCCTGATATAAAATATCTGAATAAAAATCGAGTTGACGATTAGTCAATTCACTCTACTTTCGTTGTAATGCATACTTAAGATGCTTGTGTGTTACAAAGTACAAAATAATAAAACGAATAACGTTATATTTATCGTTACGGCTTTACCTTGCTAAAGTATAGACATGTATCGGTAATTATTAGATATTTTTTAGCGTTACTTTACATTATTAATAATTTACGTGCGCTATTAACTTATCTGGGTTATTAATTAGCCTGAACCATTAATTTATCTGCGCTTGAGTGAGTAAAGTGCTACAACAAACTTACTTAATTTCATCATTCTAGAGATAAAGTACCAATAATCCGTTATTAATATTTTAAAAGGTAATAATTTAGCTTTAAAATTAGTCACTAGCTATATAATAGGTTTTATTTTTAATTTAACTATATATACTGAATTAGCCTTTTATCTTTAACCAAGAGAGAATCCCGCATGCAATATAATACCTCTGAATTATGTGACTTTTATGCCGACTTAATTGATGTGGTTGACCCTATTTTTTGTAATTATGGTGGTCGCAGTTCATTTGCGGGGAAAGTAGTTACATTAAAATGTTTCGAAAATTTAGGTTTAATTAATGAGTTAGTAGAAACGGATGGAATAGGCAAAGTATTAGTTATTGATGGTGGTGGCTCTACACGCCGAGCATTAATCGATTTAAATATTGCTCAATCTGCTGCTGAAAATGGCTGGGAAGGCATTGTTTGTTATGGCAGTGTTCGAGATGTTGATGCACTAGAAGATATAGATATTGGTATTCAAGCGCTTGTATCTATTCCTGTCGGCGCGAGTGATCAATGTGTGGGGGAAGAAGATATTGCCATTAATTTTGCTGGTGTAACTTTTTTACCTGACGATCATATTTATGCTGATAATACCGGCATTATATTATCACCAGACGCACTTGATATTGAGTAATTATTCATAACCATTGTAAATAACCTGAATACGGGATAAGCAAAATGCTACAACAGCGCTAATTATGCGCAGTTCTGCGTTGTGAAAACTCCCAATAACCAGTTATTGGCTTCGTTTTCTCGCCTTGAACTACGAATAATTAAAACTATTGTAGAGGTGTAACAATAACTAATTGATATTATTAGGTTATGCATATTCATTATCCCGAGTTCAGGTTAAATAGCTCTACTCACTAATAACAATATTCTCAACATAGCTAAGGTTAGAAGGTTGTTAATATTAAAATTAGAGCTTATTTTTTCATCTTGTTGCGCAACAAACCAACTGTTAATAAATAGAAGGTTTAGCTTCTGGTGGAATTGATTCGGGGTGTTGTAAATACCATTTTTCTAACCAAATCTCGAGCTCTTCAGGTACTACACCAGGGTGAATAATATCACCTTGCATTAATTCACCGCCCATAGAAATATAAGCTTCAGATGCTTGGTGTTTATCGACATAGGTACCAACAAGCGGGATTTTCATACTTCGAGCTAAAGTTACCAGCGAGTTGGTAATTGCTTTATCTACTCGGTTAGAGCTGTCATTTGTTAAGCCCTGACAATTAATCTTCAGTTGATGTATTGCCATTTTCCTTACATAACGTAATGACTCATAGCTACCAGAGAAATTGGCTATAGCGATATTTATCTCTAATGATTTTAGCTGATCTATAATAACTTTAACGCGACTACCAGCATTAAGCATTACTTGCTCGCTAAACTCAATCATTAAATATTTACCCGATACGCCATATTTTGCTAACTGTTGTTCAATATAATCGACTAAATCTACTTCAAATAAACTTTCATTTGATAAAGTAACAGAAATCCGCTGATACACACCAATACTATACAATTGTGCGATTGTAGATAATGCCTTGTTGAGCATAAATTTAGTTAATGGGTACAGTCCACCACTGTGCTCAGCTAGTTCAAAAAATTCAGACAAACCTAATGGTTTGTCCTGCTCGTTTTCATACCAATGTACTTTTAATTCAAAACCGATAATATGATGATTAGTAATATTAATTTGCGGTTTAAGGTAACAAAATAATTTTTCGTCTTCTATATCCTGACGAAGCGTTTCCATGCGAACAAGTAAATCAGTGTTATAAACAATACTACTTTGTTCAAAGTAATTAATCTGTTTATTGTTCTTTAAGCCATTAATTAATGCATCTCCTGCATGTGCAATTATTTCATCAAAGTGATCACCATTATCACCTGAGATGGCGATACCAAAAGCTAGCTCAAAATTTAATGAGAAACTTTTAAAACTCATCGCTTCAGGTACAGATTTAGCAATTTGTTGGCATACGTCATTAAGTACACTGTTGTCGTCAAAACGGTTATCCGTTAAGTTATAAAATACTAGAAACTGTAAACTCTGTAATCGCGCGATGCGAATTGGCTCTGGTGCAATAGCAAAGTTTAAAAGCTTTTTATTAGCGGCAACACTTTTTTGTAGACAATAAGCAAGTTGTAACAACAATAAGTCTGAATTGTGATAACCGATTAAACTATTCACATGCTGAAAGTTTATCGGTTTAAAAACAATTGCAGCATAACGCTGTCCTCTATCAGCCTTAATAGCTGAGTCAAAAGCTCTTAACGCTTGTTGTGCGGTAGGTAAATTAGTCGAGGGGTCATGGGTAAAAGAAAATAGATCTTCTGCACTTATATTTTCAGTATCTCCCTTAAATGATTCAGCAGTAAATAGCTTAGGAATGAGTAACAATGCTAGAAAAGTAACAACAATAACAACAATAACGTAACATGTAATTGCAAGCACATCCAAAGGAAGGTGCTCGCTATAAAGTTGTGCAAATAACGCTGAGATGGCGATAATCACAATTAAAATAATAAATAATAAAAGGTACTTGGCGTTAAAACGACTCATATTTAACCCCTTGTTAAGTCAATTGGAAAAGGCGGTTTTATAATCTAATCATTATCCTTGCTTTTGTACAGAAATACTAGAGATTGTTAACTTACTGTTAATTTTTTGGGTTGTTCGTTTTTAACAGATTCAGTAATGCGAGCCAGAAATAGATATGGATCAATATCTTTAAACCCTGGTGTATTTATAGCATATTTCATGATCACAGAAAAATCGCCTAGGTTTGCAAAAGCACGCGTATTGATAGCTTGTACCAACTTTTTAAGTTTAGTATCAACCTCTTTATTGTTTTGATATTCAAACAGCAGTAGATATTCATCCGCACTTAATACTCCTGCATAGTCAAACTCAGCTAAGTGTTGGTTGATAAAAATCGCTATTTCTTGCTTTACTTCATTTATGGTCTTCTTATTAAAATGAAAAGCCAGTTCTTGCCAATTATCAATAATAATATAGCCAACACCTAACGGGTATTGAAAATGCCGAGCTTTCTTAAATAAGCTCTGATAATAAGATTTAGTTTGACTTGAACTGCTCATAGCGTAGCTAGGTTTATCTACTTCGTCATACGTTAAGCTTATCTTTTTTGCCCTATACCTAAAAAACAATAAAGCGATTATAATTAACAATATCAAAACGGTAGATAGCAAACTGATAATAATTAAACGTTGTTTATTATATTTGCCAACAAAGCTACTCGACAATTCACTATTTTCCGCTAATTTCAAAGCAAGTCGTTTCGATTCATCTATAGGTAAACTACTAACCTTACTAACTGTTTGCTGAGATAATTGACTAACTAAACCAGCCTTTTTCTTAATCGTTCTGTATTTTTCTAACAAACCTTGACTGTACCTAGTCAACCAAAAATAAGCTCTTTTAAAATTATTTTGAGAATAATACATGGTTGCAACCATGCGATAAAATCCTACATATTCAAGTGAAATATCTTTACCATCAAGCAGTGTAATTATCTCTTCTAATAAAGCATTCCCTTCAATAGTTTCATTATTTTCTAATTTTGCTTTGGCTAGGGCGACTAAGTTTTCGATTTGCGATGACAACATATTATGTTGATAAAATATTTGATTAGCTCTCTGTAAATGCGGAAAACTTTTGACAAATTCCTCTTGGGTTAGTAGAACAAGGCCTAATCCCTTTTCTGCATGAGCAATATTGATAGGTGCAAACTTTAATTCAGCAGCCTTTCTAGCTTCCCAAAATGCATTGTAAGCATCATCAAAACGACCTAAATAAAAATAGGCGTAACCTAAATATAGATAAGTTTGAGCTATATTACTTTTTTGCTCTATTTCAAAACGCAATTTTAATATTTTTAACTGCATGGTTAGTGATGTTTGATAATCACTTAAGTAATGATAAGCCAAGGCTAAAATAGTTAATGATTCAATATGCTCTGACAAATCACTTTTACTTAAACCTTGCTCAACCTGTTGTAGATCTGCCAATGCTTTTTGGTGTTCACCTAACATAGAAAAAGCTACACTTCGATAGCTAAGCGCTAACAGACCATACTTTACATTCTGATTGAGGGTACTTTCTTCTACTGTTTTTTGGGTCAATTCAAGTAATTGTGTGTATTGCTTTCTAGCGGCATAAACTTCCGCTAACTTTAATAAAAGCGATAATTTAACCGACTTATCTAAACCATTAACCGCCAAGCCTTTTTCAGTAAAAAGTAAGACATTATTAATATCCCCTTGATTACTTGCAACCTGAGCTGATAGTAAAGAGATTTTGGCAATAACATCGTTTGAGTAAAGCTCTGACTTGCTAAAGATTTTTTCCGCAAGGCTGTTAACCGTTGCAGCATTAAGCATTTCATTACTAACAGTTAATAATTGTTGAACTTGATTACTTAAGAAGATTTGTTCTGTTGTGGTATTTGCTTTAGCATTCGTTAGCGTAAACAACAAAAAAAAGACAAGGTAAAAAGGCTGTAAATTTAAAAGGTTTAATTGTCGATTTGGTCGGCGGGTCGCCATAAATACACCATTTATGATTAAAAACAGAACAGTAGCGTTAACGTTTTCTATTATACCAGTTCCATTAATTAGGTGATCTATTTTATACAAAGTAAAAACGCCCCGATATAAGGCATTTATTTTAATAACTATTTGTTCTAATTATTAAATAAATAACGAAGTCGTTAGGTATTTTAACCCATATAAATGATCACATATTTAATCGGGTTGGTATTATCATCTACTTTTACCTTATTAAGCTAAATAAAAACAGTTCTTTCTGTTTACATTCCTTTTTTTTATCTTATAATGAATTTGTTAAGCGCAAGCTTGATAAGGGCAAATCTAATGAAAGTTAGAGACGCAAAGTTACCGGTCTAAAGGGAAACCTATGATAGCGGGACTACCAAGTGTAGATATAGTGGGGGCTTATCTTATTTGATAATTCACTATCTGTTTTCTTCCGTTTTCTTTGCGTGCCTCTTCCTTCCTTTTATTTCAAATAACTTCCTTATTCAATACGCTCTAGATTTATATTACTGCTATTAGCTAGCCAGTTTGCTATTTGTTAGTTAATTTATCAATGTCATCAAATAGATAACAAAGTAGTTAGATATTTTAACAAGTATAAATAACCTGAGTTCGGGATAAGCAAAATGCTACAACAGCCTTAATTACCCGCATTACTTCGTTATGAAAACTCCCAATAACCCGTTATTGGCTTCGCTTTCCTGCCTTGTACTACGAATAATTAAAACTATTGTAAAGGTAAAATCCTAAGTGATTGATATTATTATTCTACTCACTTTCATTATCCCGAACTCAGGTTAAATATTCTCATACTCAATGAGATTGCAAATAAGACTACATCATCACGCAAAAAGGAATGTACATTACTACTTTACATTCCTTACCAGCAACTTATTTATAACTTAAAAAACAACTCTCTATATACTTTCAGCTCGGCGATTGATTCTTTAATATCATCTAGTGCTAAATGTGCGCCTGTTTTGACAACCGACTCTAATACTTCTGGTTTCCAGCGCCTTGCTAATTCTTTGATAGTGCTCACATCAAGATTACGATAATGAAAATGATCTTCAAAATCGGGCATGTATTTATTAATAAAACGTCTATCTTGACCAATACTGTTACCACACATGGGTGACTTTCCTTGAGGCACCCACTTTTGTACAAACGCTAAGCTCTGTTGAGTTGCTTGCGCTAAACTAATATTACTTTCACGACAGCGCTGCGTAAGACCAGATTTACCATGATGTTCGATACACCATGGATTCATGCCATTGAGTACCTCTTCACTTTGATGAATAGCAAAAACAGGTCCTTGCGCTAAAATATTTAATTGGCTATCAGTAATAATAATCGCTATTTCTAAAATCACATCTTCGACTGGCTCAAGCCCCGTCATTTCCAAATCTAACCAAATTAAATTACTGTCATGTTTCGCTTCATTTTTCGCAATAGTACTCGTCATATAACTCGCCTTAAAATTCCTTTAAAAAATGCACAAGCATTCATATATAATTGTTAGTATAATACGCCAGAACTATACCGTATTAAAGATTGAATCAAATAAATGTCGGAACCGATGACCCCTATGAATAATTTACATGTCTAAAGTAAAAAAACTGACAAAAGGTCAGCAAAGGCGCATTAAAGCCAATCATGATAAAAAGCTTCAGACAAAAACTACCAAAGGTAGTAAAGACAAAGTTCAGTGGGATGACGATGATTTAGGCCCAGCTCAACATGGCACTATTATTAGTCGTTTTGGGCAACATGCTGATGTAGAGGATGAGCTTAATAATATATATCGTTGTAATTTACGACGTTCTATTAAGTCCTTGGTTTGTGGTGATAAAGTACAATGGCGAATTGGCAAAGAGACACAACATTCAATTACCGGCATCATTGAAGCGGTACATGAGCGAGATTCAGTACTAAGTCGTCCAGATGTTTACGATGGCCTAAAACCCATCGCCGCCAATATCAGCCAAATACTTATTGTTTCTTCCGTGTTACCTGTTTTTAATAGTGATATTATTGATCGCTATCTTGTCGCTGCAGAGCAAACAGGTATAACACCAGTTATCGTGCTCAATAAAATAGATTTATTAACAAGTATTTCAGTAGCAGAACAAGAAGTTATTGAAAAACAGTTAGCTATTTATAAAGACATTGGCTATCAAGTACTTTATGCCAGTAGTCAATCTCGAGATGGCATTAGTGAATTAAAAAGCCAATTATCACAACACACTAGTATTTTTGTTGGTCAATCTGGTGTAGGGAAGTCAACTTTAGTGAATGCGCTAATGCCTGATGTTGGCATACTGACTAACGCAGTATCAGAAAATTCGGGATTAGGGCAACACACCACAACGGTTGCCCGTTTATACCACTTCAATGATGGTGGTGATTTAATTGATTCACCAGGTATTCGAGAATTTGGCTTATGGCATTTAACGCCTGAACAAGTTTGTCATGGTTTTATTGAATTTTCAGACTTTCTTGGTTTATGTAAATTCAGAGATTGTAAACACCAAACTGATCCTGGTTGCGCGTTAATTGCTGCAGCCGAAGATGAAAAAATTAATCCGGCTCGCTTAGCAAGCTTTCAGCGCATTTTAGCCAGCCTCAATGATAACAAATTAACCTCACGTTTTAATGATTAAGGAAAACCGAGTGTCTTCAAACAATAGTATTAGCGATAAAATAAAAATAACCTTGCAGTACATCATGCCTAAACATGCTATTTCTCGTTTAATAGGTAAACTTGCCGCTGCAAAAATGGGTTGGTTAACCACTAAACTAATTAGCATGTTTATTAAGTCTTATGGCATTAACATGGGTGAAGCTAAGCTTAAAAACGCCAGTGATTTTGATACATTCAACAATTTTTTTACTCGTGAATTAGAAGAAGGTGCCCGTCCGATTGATGAAGACCAAAAAGCTCTTTGTTACCCTGTAGATGGGGCAATTAGCCAGCAAGGTGACATTATTGATGGTCAACTTATACAAGCAAAAGGCTTTAATTATAGTTTAACAACTTTACTTGGTGGCGATGAAAAAACCGCAGCACCTTTTCAAGGTGGTAAATTCTCTTGTATTTATCTGGCACCAAAAGATTATCATCGTATTCACATGCCGATGGCTGGCACTTTACGTGAAATGATTTATGTTCCTGGTGAGCTATTTTCAGTAAACCCATTAACCGCGCAAAATGTACCTGATTTATTCGCTAGAAATGAGCGTGTTGTTGCTATTTTCGATACTGAATTTGGTCAACTTGCTATGGTATTAGTGGGCGCAACAATTGTAGCGAGTATTGAAACAACTTGGGCTGGCACTATTACACCACCTGCTGGAAAAGATGTGTTTCGCTGGAAATACCCTAAAACAGGTGATGAAGCGATAACCTTTGCGAAGGGCGATGAAATGGGCCGTTTCAAATTAGGCTCTACAGTGGTTAGTACATTTTCCCCTACCATGTTAAATGAATTTGTTGAAGGAGCGGGTCCTGGCACAGTAACTCGTTTAGGCGAACCATACGCATTTATCAACACACCATAAAAGAGCTAAAAAAGGTAATAGACAGTATACAGATATATAGCAACTGAGATAATTGATGCCATGAGAAAACGCTAATTGACTAGATTAGTAGATAACTAAAAGTAGTTTATTGGCTGGTAAAATACACAAAAACAATAAAACAGTTGCTCAATTTGTGTACTCGATATAAGCTTGACCGAATACGATATGATTCGTAATTTAGTTAAGCTCATTTATTGTATGATACAATGGCACAATATTTACAGAGGAATAAGAAGTCCTCTAAATAAAAATCAAGTAAAAACATAATAAGTAATATGGCTCAAAACCATATAACAAATAAAATTAAAAATTATAATAATAATTAGCATAATCAAAACAATATATGAAGGATGTGTACATGACGCATGAAAATTCTACTGTAAAGCCAACTGAAGCGGAGTTAACTCTGCTCAATATTCTCTGGAACATGGGGCCAGCCACAGTAAGACAAGTTCATGATGTTGTCAGTATATCGCAAAATACCGGTTACACTACGGTGCTGAAAATTTTACAAATAATGCATGAAAAATCATTAGTTATTCGTGACGAAAGTAATCGAGCGCACGTTTATGCGGCAGCCAATAGCGAAACTCAAACCCAAACATCACTTATCAAAGATTTAATTAGTAAAGCTTTTGGTGGCTCTACTTCAAAACTAGTGATGCGTGCCATTGATGACTCAACTAGTGCTCAAGAAATTGATGATATTCGCCAATTATTAAATTCATTAGAAAAATAATAACTAACAATTATGTTTGAATTGATACTTAATAGCCCTTTTTTATATAGCTTATCGTTAACCTTAGTGCATTTTTTATGGCAAGGTTTACTGGTGGGTCTTATATTAAAATCCGCATTACTAATCATTGATAAAAACAAATCAAAACTTCGTTATAACATGGCAACATTTGCCATGTTGTCGAACATATTGCTTGCAATATTTACCTTTGTCATGGTT
This sequence comes from Colwellia echini, assembly GCF_002843355.2. Taxonomy (GTDB): domain Bacteria; phylum Pseudomonadota; class Gammaproteobacteria; order Enterobacterales; family Alteromonadaceae; genus Colwellia; species Colwellia echini. The sequence goes on along the minus strand of NZ_PJAI02000006.1, from coordinate 87,504 downwards.
TTTCCCGAATCAAGCGCAAATGGAAATGGTCTACTCAACCCAATACCACTAACTTATTTAGTTAATGAGTTAGCTCAACACAATGTAGATTTTATTCAGCAAGATTTACTTTCTTCAATACTCGCTTATGGGTTGCCTTACCTTGCCATACTTTGGTTGCTCTCTATTGGCATATTAGCAAGTAAGTTATTAATTGAAGTACGTAACGTCAATAGTTTGCCTTTACGTGGCAATATCCTCCCCTCTAATGCATTATTATCACGTTTTGAGCAATTGGCTAAACAGCTAAATTTAATAAAAACACCGCAATTACTTATTTCATTAAAAATTGAAGTGCCTATGGCCATTGGTTGGTTAAAACCCGTGGTTTTATTACCTGCAAGCATGGTAACTGGCTTAAATTCAGCGCAATTAGAAATGTTAATATTGCATGAACTAGCTCATATACGTCGCCATGACTACCTAGTTAATTTTTTACAAACACTTATTGAATTGCTGTTCTTCTTCCACCCAAGTGTCCATTGGATTGGTAAGCAAATGCGCAACGAACGCGAATATTGTAGTGATGATATTGCTGTACAGCATTGTGGAGATGCCATAGCTTATGCGCATACCCTCACCGATACAGCCTCACTTTGTTCAAAGAAGCATTGTCACACCATTCCCACTATGGCAATGGCTGCATCTGGTGGCGACTTAAAGGCACGAGTACTTCGTCTTGTTGATCATCATTGTGCACCAAGCAACACCACTAGTAAGTGGTTTGCTGCCATTAGTTTATTATTAGGGCTCACCCTATTAGGCCTGAATCAAATTCTAACGATGCCAATAGCACAAAACCTTGGTAATGCATTTTCTTGGCAAGAATCTCACCCAATAGTTAACGAAAAACATTATTCAGCTCTTAACTTATCTAAAAGAGGCTACTTAGGAAGTGAAGACGACTTTATTACGCTTTCCAACAACTCTATTGCCGTACATTTGTTGCGCAGCAATGATGAGAAAAAGCCAAAATCATTGGTTGAAAGCATTACGCTAACCACAACGCCTAAGCAAAAATTAGTGAATAATATTGTGGTACCAACCCCATTAGCACCTCAATTAAGAATAAAATCAACACCTAAATTAGCTCAGCCAATTATTGGTATAGCTCCTAAAAAAAGTACTATTAGCGAAGCCCTAATAGCCAATGCTAAAGAAGAAGATAATTATATCAAGGCTACAATTGACGCTGGGGTAAATGAGCAAAAAATAGCTGCAGTGAATAGCAAGCCAACATTATCAAAAACACCAAACCCAACATTAGCACCAGGTAAAATAGCACCAACTAAAATAGCAGATAATAAGATAGTCAGCGAAATCAACAATAATATAGTGGCTAGCAAGAACACTCCAATGGTTAGTGCGACACAGTTAAGACCACAGCCGAGTAACTCAATCAATGATATCTCAGCAAAACACAATAGACATGACAGCTCGCAAACCTTAAAAGCTAGCAACAACACAAATATTGTTAAAAATAATCATAAACTTACTGAGCAAGTTAAACTAACTGATGCCAAATTATTAGATTCAATTAGCCCTGTTTATCCTACCCTAGCTCAACGTCGTGGCATTGAGCTTGAGGTTAAAGTAAATTTCACTATCGATCGCAATGGCGAAGTAAAAGATATTAACTTTGAACCACAAAGTAAAATCACTTATTTCAAATCAGCAGTACGCTCTGCCATGCAAAAATGGCGTTTTTCTCCCGCTAAACGAAATGACGATATAGTCGAAAGTAAAATGAGCAAGATATTCTCTTTTAATTTACAGTCCTAACTCTGTAGCACATTTATAATGGTTTAGACTTTCATTTAACCCCCTTTTTGCCTAACTTACTCATCATGTGTAAAAGCCGACATAGCGTATGAAAAACTCTGTCCCCTTCACCCCAGAAAACAAATTGCTCGACAAACTTAGCAATGAAATTATGTTATTTTGGCAAAGAGGTGAATTTAGTTCATTTTTTGGGGTCAATAAATTAAATATTCATTATGCGTACTTTATCCATACATCTGATGATGATGGCCTTAGCAATAAAGTAATGAATAAGCCGACAATTGTGATTGTGCCCGGTCGGGGCGAAGGTTATTTGAAATACCAAGAGTTAGCATTTGATTTATACCAGCAAGGCTATAATATTTTTATTATTGATCATCGCGGTCAAGGGCTGTCTGATAGGTTATTAGCTAACGTAAATAAAGGTTATGTTGTTAACTTTCAAGACTATGTGACTGATTTACATTACTTCATTGAAAATATTGTCATCAAACTTTGTCACGCTAAGCCCTACTTATTAGCTCATTCCATGGGCGGAGCCATTGCATTACGCTTTATGCAAGATTCTCCACAAGCAATTAAAGCCGCAGTAATAGCATCTCCAATGTTAGGTTTTAATTCTGGTTATTTACCACAGTTTATCGCTAAAAAAATAATTGCACTTAGGTTAGCCGTTAACAACTTGTCTGGTAATGAGCCTGGTTATTTTTGGGGGCAAAAAGACTACCTTCTTCCTTTATTTAGTAAAAATAAACTCACCCATTCAACCACGCGATTCCAAGCTTTTGTTGAACTATATAAAGAGAATAAACTGATACAATTAGGCGGGGTAACTACACACTGGCTTATGCAAGGCATACTGGCACAAAAAGAAATCTTTGCTAAGTTGAGACAACTTAAAACACCAATATTATTACTACAAGCAAAACAAGATAAAATTGTTTGCTTGCAAGCTCAAACTGAGTTTTGTCGTAAATTACATACCCTACACCCACAGTCCTGTCCCAATGGTTTACCTTACGTTATTGAGGACGCATATCATGAGTTATTCTTTGAAACAGACAACTTTAGAAATAAAGCGCTGAGCCAAACATTAAATTGGTTTAAACAACACAATTAGTTTATTAACCCAAGCTCAGCTTTATTAATTAACCTGAGTATTGCTCGTAACTACCGAACTTGGATCATGGTGAATAAACACTTCACACGGTGCTAGTGCATTACAGATACTTAACTCTATCTCATCACCAATGCTATGTGCCTCTAATAACGATAAATCATTATCTAGTTCTAAATGAAACTGAATGAATTTGATTGCGCCTGATTGCCTTGTTCTAAGCTCATGAATACCTATTGCTTCTTCATGTACTTTAACGATATTTTTAATTATCGCTAATTCTTCATCACTTAACTCACTATCCATTAACTGTGCAACACTATTAACCATGATCTGCCCTGCACCAAATACAAGGTATAAAGCCACTAAAATAGTGAAGATACCATCGGCATGCACCCAGATTCCTTGGCTTAAAATAATAGCGATCAACACCCCTAAATTTAGCAATAAGTCGGATTGATAATGCAAAGCATCACCACTGATAATAATTGAACCTGTACGTTTTATCACAAACCGTTGAAATACCACTAACAGAAGCGTAAGGACAAGCGAGATGATTGTTACCCAAATAGCTATCTCACTATGCACAATCACTTGCGGATTAAGCACCCGAGAGACACCACTAAAAATAAGAATAATAGCAGAGCCCAGAACAAAAGAAGCCTGTACCAATCCAGCTAAACTTTCAGCTTTACCATGGCCAAAAGTATGTTCTTTATCTGCAGGAGCTAAGGCGAAACGTAAAATAACAATGCTCATCACTGACGCAAATAAATCTAACATTGAGTCGGTAGTAGAAGCTAGCATTGCGCTAGAATCAGTAACTAACCAAGCGTAGAGCTTAAGTACAACTAAAATGAACGCTGTTGAAGTTGATAAAATTGCGGCTATTCTCACCCAATAAGCATAATCATCTGTTGCGGTTGTGGAAGTCATATCAATCCTTGGAAAAGCAAAGTAAAAAAAAGTAAAACAAAAGTAAAACAGTAGGAGCAAAAGCTAACATCTAGCACCTAGCACCTAGCACCTAGCACCTAGCACCTAGCATAATTATTCATTTAGCGAATACAATGTACGCTTAATGAATATTATAACGCTTTTAAACACATTTAAGACTAGCCTTAAATTTACTGTACAGCGCTGCACTTTACACGGTAATAAGTATATAATAACAAAAATTTTATTAGATGAAGATTGTTATGCTAGACGTTGTGCTTTTTCAGCCACAAATACCACCGAATACTGGAAATATTATTCGATTATGTGCTAATTCAGGCTTTCGATTGCATTTAATTGAGCCATTAGGTTTTGATTTAGAAGATAAAAAGTTACGTCGTGCTGGTCTAGACTATCATGAGTTTGCCGCATTACAACGTCATGCGAGCTTTGAGGCATTTATGGCAAAAGAGCAACCTAAGCGCGTATTGGCAATCACCACTAAAACAAATAACTTTTATGGCGATGTAACCTTTACCGCCGGCGATTATTTATTATTTGGCTCGGAAACTGCGGGGTTACCTGAAGAGGTACGTGTTCAAATACCCGATCAAGACAAGATTAGAATTCCAATGCTAAAAGAAAGTCGTAGTATGAACTTATCTAACGCTGCAGCAGTTATTGTATATGATGCATGGCGTCAGTTAGGCTTTCCTAACGCGGTATAATAACAAAATAACTAGTGAGTTATTATACGTAAAAAGGGGGAGATATTAAGCCATTGCTTAATATCTCCCCCTTTTTATTCTTAAACTTATTAGAGTCTATTTATTATTCAAACTTCTTATCACGAGACAATAAATCTGCTGCCGCTAGCTTGGCATTTTTACCTTGATAAAGCACTTCATATACTTGCTCAACAATAGGCATTTCAACATTATTACGTTGCGCGAGCATATACACTTCTTTGGTATTGCGATAGCCTTCTACCACCTGACCAATTGCAGTTATTGCTTGCTCAACTTCATTTCCCTGTCCTAAGGCTAAGCCAAATCGACGATTACGTGACTGATTGTCAGTACAAGTAAGTACTAAATCACCTAAGCCTGCCATGCCCATAAAGGTAGCAGGATCTGCATTTAAGGCCGTACCTAAACGTGTCATTTCAGCCAAACCACGGGTAATTAATGCGGTGCGCGCGTTTGCGCCAAAACCAATACCGTCAGCTATACCCGCAGCAATCGCAATAACATTTTTAACTGCGCCGCCTAATTGTACGCCAACAAAGTCTTTATTTGCGTACACTCTAAAGCGCTTTTCACAATGTAATAAATTAGATATGTAATCAACAAATTCGTCATCCTCAGAAGATAATGAAATAGCGGTAGGTAAACCAGAAGCCATTTCTTTAGCAAACGAAGGGCCTGACATAACGGCTAACGAAATCTTATCGCCAAGTACTTTTCTCGCTACATTTTGTAATAAATCGCCGGTTTGAGGATCTAAGCCTTTAGTGGCCCAGGCAATTTTCTCATTACCCGTTAACATTGGCTTAATTTGTTTCAGCATATCGGCAAAAGCATGGCTAGGTACAACCACTAAAATAGTATCACTGGCTTTAACCGCTTTTTCTAAATCGGCTTCAACTTGTAGATGCTCAGGAAAAGGGCAACCATCGAGGTATTTACTATTTTCTCTGTCTTGTGACATTGTTGCGACATGATCTGTATCACGTCCCCACAATAATGTTTTATGACCATTTCTGGCTAAACAAATTGCTAAGGCAGTACCATAAGAGCCAGCACCAAGCACTGTGATTTTTGCAGCTAAAGACATATTTAACCCTATTGATTGAGGACGTTAACTATAATATTAAGTAAACCTTATGGAAAACTTATAGAAACCTTTCATCATGAAATAATATGCTCGACGAGTTTCGTTATAGTAAACTAAACCTTGGAAGTATCGCTAATATAATATTTAACCTGAAATCGAGTTTATAATATGAGTTCAGGTTAAATACTGACTATTAGTGTGTTTCTGTACTTGCAGGAGCAGCTTCTTGAGCAGCGCGCTGTTGTACATATGACGCATATAACGCATCAAAGTTTACTGGCGTTAAGTTGAATTGTGGGAATGAACCACGATTTACTAAACTTGATACAGTTTCACGCGCATACGGGAATAATGTAGTCGGGCAGAAAGCACCAATGGTGTGTGCTATTTGCGCTTCTGACAAGTTACCAATGGTAAAAATACCTGCTTGTTGTACTTCAGCTAAAAAGGCTACTTTATCTTCAACCGTTGCTGTAACGGTAACTGATAGAATAACTTCATAAGTATTATCACCTAATTTGGCAGAGCGCGTATCAATATCTAATTTTATTTCAGGCTTCCATTCTGCTTGAAAAATTGACGGAGAATTAGGTGTTTCAAAAGAAACGTCTTTAGTATAAATACGTTGAATAGCAAATTCTGGAGATTTTTCTTGTGCGTTATCTACTTGATTTTCTTCAGCCATGAGTGGCTCCTTTATAATATTTTTAATTAAACTTAATTAAATTATGTATTTCAATTTTTAAGTACACTATGAGTGTATTGCATTAGGCGTTTAATAGTTCATCTAATTGTTTGCTTCTTTCTAAAGCAACTAATTGATCACAGCCACCAACATGATCATCGTTGATAAATATTTGCGGCACTGTATAGCTACCATTACTTCGTTCAATCATAGTGCTACGCATTGCCATATCACCATCAATTTTGATTTCAGTATAATCTACCGCTTTACTCTTTAATAAGGCAAGCGCATGTGTACAGAAAGGACAATATGCCTTGGTATATATTTCAACCTTCGCCATGTTATTTACTCTTAAATTAGTTACTGTTTGAGATAAACGTTAGTTTATTTATTTAGCTACAGGTAAACCCGCAGAACTCCAGCTGCCCATGCCACCTTTCAGCACACTAACACGACTAAAGCCCACTTTATGTAAATCATTCGCGGTTTGTGCTGCTGACATACCCGAAGCACATACTACTATGATGGGCTTGTCTTTGTATTTTTCAAGGCTAGTAAAATCCTTTTTAGTGATTTTCTCACCTGTAAGGTTAATTGCATCAAGAATATGTCCAGCTTTAAATTCTTTTTCTTTTCGAATATCTAACGCAATTCCCTCTTCACGGTTCATCAAAAAAGTTAATTCTTGAGTACTAAGTTGTTTAATCGGTGACATTTTCATTTTAATTGTTATGCCGATAATCATTACCACTAAGGCAACCCAAACCGCGCTTAACATGCCATTGTTGCTTGCAAAAGCAAATAATTGTTCCATAAATAAAGACCATTTTTTATCAAATTGAGAATCGGCATATTATACGCAAACCGCTTAGAAATGCGAGCATATACCGTTGACTATAAATAGAGAATCTTAGCTTCAACATTTCCAACTAAAATCCTTAGTGAATAACACCTTGTGACGGTGTACAATATGGCTTATAGAAAACAATATTCACTAATTAAAATGGGAAAAGAAATGGCTAATAAAAAATCAACAGTTCTGATGATTCTAGATGGTTGGGGATACAGCGAAGAAACTAGCTCAAATGCTATTCATCAAGCTAACACTCCAGTATTAGACGATTTAAAGGCAAATTACCCTAATATGTTAATTGACACCTCAGGTATGGCCGTAGGTTTACCTGACGGACAAATGGGCAACTCTGAAGTTGGCCATGTTAATTTAGGCGCTGGCCGTGTCGTTTATCAAGAATTCACCCGTATTACTAAATCTATCCTTGATGGTGACTTTTTTGAAAACCCTACATTATGTAAAGCAGTAGATGGCGCAGTAGAAAAAGACAAAGCCGTGCATATATTTGGTTTACTTTCTCCTGGCGGCGTACACAGTCATGAAGATCATATTTTTGCGATGATGGAATTGGCTAAAAAACGCGGTGCTAAAAAGGTGTATTTACACGCATTTTTAGATGGTCGCGATACCCCGCCACGCAGTGCACAAGCGTCTATTGAAAAAGCCCAACAAAAATTTAATGAATTATTTAAAGATGAAAATGACGGCGAAGGTCAAATAGCATCTGTTATCGGTCGTTACTATGCCATGGACAGAGATCAACGCTGGGAACGTGTTGAAGCTGCTTATGATGTTATGGTAAGTGGCGAAGGCTTACACCAATACAGTGATGCACTCGATGCATTAAATGCCGCTTACGAACGTGATGAAAATGACGAATTTGTTGGTGCTAGTGCAATCACTACACCGTCTGGCGAAACCATTAAAGTTGAAGATGGTGATGCGTTAATTTTTATGAACTTTAGAGCTGACCGCGCGCGTCAATTTAGCCGTTGTTTTACTGAAGCTGATTTTGATGGTTTTACAAGAAAGCGTACGCCAGCAACAAGTAGCTTTGTTATGCTTACTCAATATTCTGCAGATATTGATGCGCCATCAGCTTTTGAACCAACCGCATTACACAATGTAATGGGTGAATGGTTAGCTAAAAAAGATAAAACTCAGTTACGTATTTCAGAAACTGAAAAATATGCACACGTCACCTTCTTCTTCAGTGGCGGTAAAGAAGACGAATACCCAGGTGAAGAGCGCATTTTAGTACCATCTCCAGATGTTGCTACATACGATTTACAACCTGAAATGAACTCTACGCTGTTAACCGACAAACTTGTTGGCGCAATTGAAAGTGGCAAATACGACTTTATTGTTTGTAATTACCCTAATGGCGATATGGTTGGTCATACTGGTAGTCTTGCCGCAGCAATTAAAGCTTGTGAAGCAGTAGATAGCTGTATTGGCCGTGTGGTAACAGCATTAAAAGCAACTGGCGGCGAATGTTTAATCACAGCCGACCACGGTAATGCTGAACAAATGCTAGACCCAATTTCAGGCCAAGCTCACACCGCACATACTTGTGAACCTGTACCTCTAATTTATGTTGGTCGTAACGCAACACCTGCAGCATCAGGTACATTAAGTGATATTTCACCAACAGTATTACATTTAATGGGTATAGAGCAACCAGAAGAAATGACCGGTTCTATCTTAATGCAGTTAGCAAAGTAAGTTGCTAACAGGATAAACTAAGTGATATTAAATCAATAAACTAAGTGCTATATTAATTCGTTGATTTTTTATCACTTTACTATCATTTTTATTACCAATAATTGAAATATGAGATCGTTTATCCACTCGCACTTCCTTAATAAGCAGCTATTGCAAATTGTTATAACAAGCTTAATTATGTTAAGTTTGTTATATACTTACCCTGTAAAAGCAGCCAAAAACAACGATAATGAAAACGCGCAGCAGCTACATCGCGCCAAACTCAGCGACGTGCAAAAAGCCATCGCCGAGCAAGAATCCAATATTTTTGATACCAATAAACAACGCAGTAGTTTAGAACAACAACTCAAAAATGATGATTTAGCCATAGCGAAAGTAACTAAGGCAATCAATAAAATAGAACTCGACTTACGCAATACTCAACAAGAAATCAACAAATTAGCCGCTGAAAAAACCCAGCTAACTATCGCTAAACAAAAACAAGAAACACTGTTAGCTCAACAATTAAGATCCGCTTACACCACAGGTCAACACGACTACCTTAAGTTGCTATTAAACCAAGATCAAAGTGAAAAAATTCAACGAACCATTAGCTACTATCAATACCTTAATCAAGCAAGAATCAAAGAAATAGATAAATTCAAGGTCATTATTGAGCAATTATCAAACGTCACTATTGAGCATCAAAACCAAATTGAACACTTAAACCAGCTAAAAGTTGAGCAACTACAACAAGACGCCGAATTTAGAGCGAGTAAAAACCAACGTAAAACAACATTACAGCAACTTAGCAATCAGTTACTCTCAAGCCAGCAACAATTAAATAAACTAAAAGCAGAAGAAAATAACTTAAACCAAGCCTTAAATAAATTAGCGGCTATTTTACAAGCCGAAATTGATCTAACAGGGTTAAGTAAGTTAAAACGAAAACTCTCTTGGCCTGTAAAAGGCAATATTTTGCATAGTTTTGGCACTAATAAACAAGGTTACCTAAAGTGGAAAGGTGTACTAATTGGTGCACCACTGAGTCGACAAGTACAAACCATTCATAACGGCACTGTAATATTTTCAGATTGGCTCAAAGGTTATGGTTTATTAACGGTAATTGATCATGGTAGCGGCTACATGAGTTTATATGCGCACAATCAGACTTTATTAAAGTCTGTTGGAGACCGTGTGGAAACAGGTGAACCAATAGCTTTGGTCGGACAAAGTGGAGGCCTAGATCAATCTGGCTTATACTTTGAAATTCGTCACCGTGGTAAAGTACTAAACCCTAAACTTTGGTGTAAATAACGCCTACTTTATCAGTAACATTAAGACGTTGAACTTTCTATATTGCTTTTACAGTAGCTTATTTGGACTCCTTTGCATCAAGAGTACCTAAGACAGAACATGTATGGCTGACTAAATGAACATACGATAACGTCATATAAATTAAACCTTAAAGATCAACAACCTCTAATAAAAAATAATATGAGAACAACTATCTTGTGCTAAATATTTTACTGCCACTCATACTTATCCTGTTCTGTAGCCCAAGCATGGCTAAAGCCAATCAAATTGCTATTGTCATTGATGATATGGGTTACCGGGATTCAGACAAACAAGCATTAACCTTACCAGGTAATATTACTTATGCTGTTTTACCGCACACAACTTACGGGAAAACACTTGCGGAACAAGCCAATAAAGAAAATCATGATGTGTTAATTCATATTCCAATGGAGTCTGAAAACAACAAAAAACTCGGCCCTGGTGCGTTAACTAGTGATATGAACAAGCAGGACATTAATCAAAGCTTAGCCAAGTCTTTTGCGGAAATCCCTTTTGCCATTGGTATTAATAATCATATGGGTAGTTACCTCACCCAACTTTATCAACCCATGGCGTGGACTATGGCGTTTTTAAAACAGAATAATTTGCTATTTTTAGATAGTAAAACTAGTGCTAAATCACAAGCGGGTCAAGCCGCACTTGATTTAGGTGTACCAGTAAAAACGAGGCAGATTTTTTTAGATAATGAGTTAACTGAAGCCTATTTAACCCAACAATTTACACAACTTATTAGCTTGGCTCAGCAGCATCAATCAGCAATAGCAATAGCTCACCCTCACCCTGAAACCATCGTCATGTTACATAGGCTCATTCCAACTTTAGCATCACATAATATTGAATTAGTGCCATTATCAAGCTTGTATTCTATAACCGCTAAACACCCCGAAATCACTAATAAATCAGCTAAAGTCATCCCTAATATAGCCGTAGTGCAACCTAAATAACCTGAACTTGAATAATGAATTTTATAAGTAAATGAAAATTAGCACATAAACTTATGTTTTCAGACAATGATGATAGTTCATTCGTTATCAATGCACTTTTATGTAATAAATAATTAGCTATTGATAATAAAAGTAACGCTGAAAACGAGTAGAAATAGCTTTGTTGTGTAACATTGCTTATCCCGTGTTTCGGTTATTTAATTAATATTAATATTATTTTTGCGCAACACTTCTTGTAGATACTTTACCGGTATTGCATAAGTAATACCGCTAGGTGTACTCATCACCGACTCTTTAGTAGATTGTACAAAGACTTTGTTGATTATACCAAGTACCTCACCTGTTGTTTTATCATACATAGCGCTACCGCTATTACCGGGATAAGCGGTCGCATCTAATTGATAAACTAAGTAAGGATTTTTCATTCGCTTAAGCATTTTTAAGGTAATTTGTTCTGCTGCAACCGCAGGGATTACTGTCGGTGTGGTGCTTGAAATAATACCTCGGTGAGTAACCGGGTATAAACCTAACACGGCACCAATAGGGAAACCGGTGAAAGCAATAGCACTACCATCAGCCTCCATATCTCCATTACTTAAGGTCATAGCTGGTAACGGCGTGCCTGATATTTTCAAGATAGCTAAATCATATAAACTTGAAGTCGCTACAATTTCTGCCTCTCTGACCTTAGCTTCTTTACCTGAACCAATAAAAACCGCCATTTTCTGCATTAAATTTTTATCTAGCTCGGTAGGCAATACATGATCATTAGTTACAATATATAGGCCATTACCAATAACAAAACCAGTACCGCGCAAGGTGTTTTGTGGACGACTTGTCGGTGTATGAGTGCCAATACCAACAACAGAAGGTTTAATTTTAGCAACCACAGCAACAAAATCCGCCTGCGCTATTGGTGTGATTAATACAGAGCCAAGAAATAACAAATGTAAAAGTTTATGCATAGGGTTTCTTCTGTGAGAAAGGTGACGTTATTTATGAGTTAAATAATACGCTAAATAAATCAATAAGGAAAAGACGATCTCCATCTCACCTCTTCGTCAACTAAACAAAAAAATAAACGAGAAAAACGAGAAAAACAAATTAAAAACTACTCATTCAACTAAATTTATATCTATACTTACAATAACTTAGTAATTAGACTTAGTAATTATGCTATTTAAATTTTACTTTATATTATCATTAGTACAATGAACAACATAGCGGACGGTTCAATGGGCAATGATAAACAAGTATTAATCCAGCACCCCTCACTAAAAAGGTTACAATCATCAATAAACAAAAAACGACACATAGTATCGCCGAACACTTCATTCAATTTTTGCAGCCTCATATAGCTTTAAATGATACGTTAAAAGTAGAAGCATTTAAAATTCGTCATAACGTTTACTGTGAAGAACTTGCTTATGAAGACATGCGGGCTAACGGACAAGAAACCGATGAGTTTGATTACCGCTCAACATTTTCTTTAATTCAACATATAGAATCTCAGCATTTCACTAGCTGCGTTCGCCTTGTCACTTCAAATAGTGAGAGTGAATTACTGCCAATAGAAAAATATTGTTCAAGTTCAATTACTAATAAAGACTTCCGTCCCGAAGCCTTTGCTCGCCATGAAATTGGGGAGATATCTCGCTTAGCCGTTAGATCAAGCTTTCGCCGTCGTAAAGCCGATAACTTTAAAGGCTGTGCCACAGGTGTTATAAGCGAAATCACCTATTCAGAAACAGAGTTACGTTGCTTTCCTTTTATTGCTATAGGGCTTTATATGTCGGCCGCTATTATGTGTATGAAGCAAGGTATAAAACATACATACGTAATGATGGAGCCAAGATTAGCCCGTAGTATGAAATTTGTTGGTATTAATTTTAAACAACTCGGCCCAGCTGTTGATTATCATGGACTACGAGCTCCCTATTACATCAAGCCAACAGACTTTACCGCACAATTATCACCTGATTTTATGAAGCTTTATAACATCATAGAGAAAAATATAAGTGCACAACTATCCCATACAAAACACTCTTAATATTAAAATTTACTAACTTATGTCACCAACATTAACCTCACTGATTGAAAGTGTACTTTCCGCCAATTCTGTTGTGTCATTTGACTTTGACGTACTTGCTCAGCATATTAAAAATACTGAAGGCTTTGATCATTTTGAGTATAAAAAAAGACAATTAATGGCCGTTGTCACCTTAACGCAAGCTTATGAAATAAAAGCAATGCTTGATTTAGCCAATCAATACGCAACAGATGAACAACTCGCCTTTTCACTTTATCCGATCAGTAGTGGTAAAAACTGGGGTTATGGTAGCAGCCAACCTGCAGGTTTGCATAACGCCATTATCTTATTAGATTTAAGTAAGTTAACGACTATTAGTCACTTTGACAGCGATCTAGGTTTAGTCACCATTGAGCCAGGTGTTACTCAACAGCAATTAAGCGAATTTTTACAAAGTAATCAACATCCATATATGGTTCCGGTTACCGGAGCGGGGCCAGATTGCGCTATCCTCTCTAATGCCTTAGAGCGTGGTTATGGTATTACTCCTTATACAGATCACTTTGGAGCAGTTACTAGTATCCGAGGTTATTGGGCTAACGGCACGCCTTATCAATCAGCGATTAATGAGTTAGATCAAAGCACAGAAAAACTTGTTGATAAAACATTCAAATGGGGGTTGGGGCCTTATTTAGAGGGACTTTTTAGCCAGTCAAATCTTGGTATAGTTAGCCAAATGACCTTGCGTTTAGCAAAATTAAAGCCTGATTTCACAGCTTTTTTTATTCAATTAAAAAACGATGACCTACTTGAACAAGCTGTTCCTTTAATTAAAGAAGTATTACAAACTTATGAAGGAATTGTGGGATCAATTAATTTAATGGATCAACGTCGATTATTATCAATGTTTGCTGCCAACCCCAACGGCAATGAAGCCCATAAAGTAATGAGTGCTTGTGATATTAAGACATTAACCAATAAATCACCCACTCCCAATTGGACTATTGTTGGCAGTATTTATGGCAGTAAACGGGTTGTTAGAGCTGTAAAAGCCGATATTGATGCCATTTTTAAGCAAATTCCATGTAAACGTATTTATTCGAATAGTTTAGCTATTACCCTCACCAACAAGTTTATTAATTACTTACCTAACAACTTAATCAAGCACTCTGCTGCTTTATTAAAATTAACAGAGCAACTCGCCGCATTCGATCAAGGTAAAGAAATAATGTTAGGTAAACCAAATAAGGTTGCTTTAAAACTAGCTTATTGGCGCAATAAAAACAGTAAAAATATTGAGACAAATAAATTATCCCCCGCCGATGATGGCTGTGGCTTACTTTGGTACGCGCCGTTAGTACCAATGAAAGCAGATAAAATGCGTGAGTTTGTCAATTTTATCAGGCAAACCTGCCCGCAATTTAATATTGAGCCTTTCATCACCTTCACCAATTTAAAACATGATTGTGTTGATAGCACTATTCCCATTGTTTTTGATTTGAGCAATCGACAAGCAACAACCGATGCGCATAATTGCATAGCCGAATTAGTTAAATTAGGACTTAAAAAAGGCTTTGTACCTTATCGCCTCAATATTGATCAACAACAGTACTTACTTGATAAAAACAGTGACTTTTGGCGTACAGTTGATAGCTTAAAAAACAGCTTAGATCCTAATAATATATTAAGCCAAGCTCGTTATAATCCAAGGTAATAGTAATGGTGATGGTGATGGTACAAGTCAAACTAACAAAAAAGCCCGATAAATTGAGTTTATCGGGCTTTGGCTAACAGTATACAAACACAACAGTACTAATTCATTAGCTTACAAGACTAGATTAATAGAGCATTACCGCGTTAGGGTTTAAAATACCTAGCAATGTAATGCGCTCTAAATCACAATACGCAACTGCATTATCTAGCATCGCATTATCAATACAAAGCTCGGTTAACAGCTCTTCAGAGATTAAGTCACTGTAACTTATATCCTGATCTTTAAAGATCTGAATTTTACTCATCACTCTTTTTGCAATATATAACAACTGTGTTTCTACGGGGTATTGGTTTAAGTCTTCAAGATCTTGATCACGGATAGCTGAAAAAATACTGTAAGGTAACTGCCACTCTTTTAATAACCCTGCTGAACATTCACCTAAGGTAAAACCTAAAATATTTTGCTGTTGTACCCAAGGTAACAAGTTAATATCATTACTTTCACAATCAAATTGTTTTACCGGATCAACTTGATGAACAACCAACTCACCTAAATTATGCAATAAACCTAAAATAAATAATCGCTCAGAATGAGCAATACCTAAAGTACTACCTAAATACTTCATGAGTAGAGCACAATCGACACACCTAATCCAAAAAGTATCAAGATAAGCTTGAGCAGCCTCAATATTTTTAAAAGCTTCAGTAGTAAAGTAAGCAATCACTAGGTTATAAACTTCAGTAATCCCCAGCACTAAAACCGCTTTAGAAATAGTATCAATTTTGCCTGGATAATTAAAAAATGGGCTATTAGATAGCTTTAATACTGAGGCTGTGAGCGCAGGATCAAGCAAGATAACCTCAGCAATATCATCTATTGTGGTTGTTTCATCATCAATTAACTCTCTGATCCTGAAAAAAGAATCCGACAAAACAAATATTTCGCTGGCTTGCTCAACATAATCATCAACGGTCATTTATTCACCTTACATATTCAGTCTGTCTTTACGACTCTAATATTGTTCTTAACTATAGCTAAATAATTATTTTATTCGCTATATTATCCTATTAACATAACTTAAAATTAAATATTATGTTATTTACTTGTAACAAGTAAGCTAATAATTAATGCTTATTTGATATGAACTAAACTTGCGCATATTAATAACGCCTTTATCAAAAATCAAATACTGGCCTTTAATACCAAGTAAAACACCTGTAACCGTATCTGTTTTATCAAAATTAAATGAACTGATTTTAGTAAGGTATTCACTTACAGGGTAATGTATATCTTGTACCTCCGCATCTAACTCTACTACCGCACCTTCACCAAACTTAAGGCGAAGTTCGGCAAGTTTTTCACCAATACTTGGAATAAGCTCTTGCGCTTTTGCTTTTAAATCTATCGATTCTGGCTCCCCCTTTAACATAGCGCGCCAATTAGTTTTATCACTAATAAACTCTGCAAGAGCTGTTTCTACCAGTCCTGATTGCAAGCGAGTACTTACTTTAAAAATAGGTAAAGCCTGGCAAGCCCCTTGATCAATCCACCGTGTTGGAATTTGCGTATGACGAGTTATACCAACTTTCAAACCAGAACTATTGGCAAGATAAACATAATGTTCAATCATGCAATTACGCTCCCCCCATTGGGCGTCACGACAAGTACCTTGCGCAAAATGACACGTTTCAGGTTTCATAATACACATATCGCACTGCGGCAGTTTAGTCATACAAGGATAACAGTAGCCTTGTGAATAACTTTTTTTGGTGCGTTTTCCACAATGTTTACAGGCAATAGTACCCGAGAAATTAAGGCTTATTTCTTTGCCTATTAAAGGATTTAATTCAATGCTTTGCTTCGTTTCATCACCATTTAAGCTTGCTAATGGCAGCTGATATTGAACGACATTATTACTATCAAGTTGTGCAGTAAGTTTCTCTACTGCACCAATATCACTAATCGGCATGTTTGTATTGCTCTCTATTACATTTATTCTTCGTTTTTATATCAGGAGATGTTTTAGCATGGATATACCTTATTAACGGCATATAACACTAAAACTGTACTTTTTTTCGTGTTTGTTTTACATCTTTTCTATTAGATTTACTAGTTAATCGCCTTTGTACTGAGCCTTTGGTTGGCTTTGTTGGGCGACGTTTTTTTTGAATTACCATGGCCGAGACTATTAACTCTTTAAGACGTTCTAATGCATCATCTTTATTCATCGATTGGGTTCTATACGATTGTGCTTTAATGATAATAATACCATCACTAGAAATACGACTATCAGACAATTTTAACAAACGCTCTTTGTAAATAGCAGGTAATGTTGAACGGTTAATATCAAACCGTAAATGTATCGCAGTTTCTACTTTATTTACTCTTTGTCCGCCGTTACCGGTAGCTCTTATACCCGTAAGCTCTATTTCCCAAGCAGCTAAACTGACATTATTTGATATCTCAAGCACTTTTAATTACCATTCGTTTAACTTTATTCTTTGCGATATTCATTATATCTACGCGCATTATGACAAAACAGAGCACAGCCAGTAAAAGCAACACCAGTAAAAACAAGATTAGCACTTGGTGGGTTTATTTTTTACGGTGTAACGATAATAGCTTATATGCTGGGGTAACCACTGATATAACACGTCGCGTTGATGAGCATAATAACAGTAAACTAGGTGCAAAATATACCCGAGCAAGACGACCAGTAACTTTGGCATACCTAGAGCAAGCCGAAAATAAAAGTATCGCATGTAAACGAGAATATGAAATTCGGCATCTAACTAAACTCAAAAAAGAACAATTGATAAACGATTATCAAGCTTAATAACAGGTCTGCTCAGTTAATATAAAGTCACTTTATTTCGATTTAACAGGCAAGTGCTGTTAGAATGCCGGGATCGAACGCATTTTATTAAAAATAGAATGACACTAATGCCACTCAAGAGCCAACTCAAGCATGTTTATTGAAAAATACTGTCCTATTAACGCTGATAAAATCAGCTTTACCCGTGAGCAAGGTAGTGACTTTGCTAAACAAGTAGCTGATGATTTTAACCCACTGCATAATATTGATGCTAAACGTTTTTGCGTTCCGGGCGATTTACTATTTTCAATCATCATCGCTAAATCAGGTCTTCACAAAAAAATGACCTTCGATTTCTCAGGTATGGTAAATGATAATATTGCGCTTACTTTTCCACAAAAAATTGATAACAGTTTTGATATTAAAGATGACAATGATAAAACTTACTTAAACGTTAGCGTTAGTGGTGAAGCAACTCATAATCCTGAGCTTATCAATGCATTAACTAAAGCCTATGTTGATTTTTCTGGTCACACATTCCCTGATATTTTAGTTAAATTAATGTTTGATAATAGTGTGATGATAAACCCTGCACGTCCGATGATTATGTACCAATCAATGTCTATTGATTTACATACTTTAGACGCTAAATCAGTTACTTTGAAGCTTTCTAAAACAAGTTTAACAATAGAGGGGAAACGTGGTGATGCATGGCTTGAGTTTGACTTATTATCTGGCGATGAAGTTATTGGGCACGGTAAAAAGCACATGTTATTAAGTGGCTTACGCTCTTATGAACAAGAAGTTATTGATAGCATGGTTAATGAATATCGCGAAAGTAAAGCTAACTATAAAGCTTAATTTTTATGACTCTAGCAAGGTTAAACATAGTTGCCTTGCTAGACTAACATTAGGTTAATACCGTCACTTTAACTTTCATTATTAATTTACCTATCGCTACTAGTAATAACTCTTGTTGTAAACTTACCTCTTTTTACAACTTATCTCACTTTGAATAGCTTTTATCAAACTCGCTTTGTTGCTGTCTTTTGTGCTCATTACAATAAGCAAAATCAGATATTGTTTTAGGTTGCTTGCATTTAACCGGAAGCGTATAAAAATCCAACCAAGCTAATTGTTTATCTCCTTGATATCTTGAGCGAATGACAATTTCGCTAGTTTGATTAAACGTTACCCTAGGTTGTGAATAGGTTGGTGCTTTATATTTTTTTCCTGTCGATTTTTGTCTACTTTTACTTTTAACTACTTTATTTTCATTAGCTTGCTTTTTACTTTTCTTTGCTTGCTGCTTTTTAATGCCATATTTAGCATTGAATTTCGCTAAGGAAAGCTTCTCACATTGCCACCATTTGTCTCTCGCTTTATCTTCTTTAGCACGTAAACTATGACCGCGTTTAAGTGAATATGCACTTCGTTGCATCGCTTGAATATTATGTAGTTTTTTTTGAAAAGGTTTACAACGCTTTTTTGCCAAAGACGAAGTGCTGTAACTGAGAAGCAACAGAAGTAAGAGTGAAGTTAAAAATACCAACGATGTAATTTTTTTCATCATAGCAATCCTTGCCGAAATTGATCCCTACAATTAAATAAGTAGAGACCTCATTGAGCTAAATTCTTTCCATAGAATTTAAGCTGTCGATTTTTAAAATATAGACTAGGATTAATATAATTACCAAACATCACTCACATGGAGGTACGTGATGAAAAAAATTTTTATATCAATATTATTTCTTGTAACACTCGCGTTAAGCTGGTCTTTAACTGCAACAATGTCTATTCAATCTACTGATAAATATATAGATTCTAATGCTTCTCAAAATATTGAACAAAGTAGTTATAACGTTGCTAATGATATTATTAACCATGAAATAAAGCCCAATATCCAACATGGGGTGGAATACCAAGCAGTTGACGATATCAGTCAATATTTTATCTCTGAAAAATTAGATGGTGTACGAGGTTACTGGGATGGTGAAAAACTAATGACTCGCCAAGGTAATTTAATTCAAAGCCCAACTTGGTTTACTAACAAATGGCCTATTACCCCTATAGATGGCGAACTATGGATTGCACGAGGAAAATTTCAAAGCCTGATGTCATGCGTCAGTAAGCAGCAAGCTGATGAAAATAAAAGTACAAGTTGTTGGCAAAATGTGCGTTTTATGATGTTTGACCTGCCCGAATTTAACGGTAACTTTAATGCTAGAGTACTCCAAATGCAGGCTTTATTAAAAAAAGCCCCTTCTCTCTACCTAGGTATGATAAATCAGGTAAAAGTACTTAATAATGAGGAGCTAGAGCTAAAGCTGACACAAGTAATTAATGCCAACGGTGAAGGGTTAATGTTGCACCGTGCTAATGCTTATTATAAAGAGGGACGAAATACAGCATTGATGAAACTAAAAAAGCATCAAGATGCTGAAGCTATAGTTATTGCTCACACTGAAGGTAAAGGTAAATACCAAGGCCAGCTTGGCGCACTTGAAGTAGAAACAATAGATGGCATTGTTTTTAAAATCGGCAGTGGCTTTAGTGATAGTGAACGGGCTAACCCACCAGAAATAGGCACGCTCATTACCTTTAAATATAATGGATTAACCGATGCAGGTATTCCAAGATTTGCTCGATTTTGGCGGGTTAGAACTTTGGAATAATTAGTTAGGCTGATAAGTAAATATTAATACTTTTAATCCTTTACCCGCATGCGCCTCTTTAAATGCATCAGGGTTATCAAGGCGTTGTTCAAAATGACAATCTGGACATTCGCGCGCTACTTCCGCTTTTAAAAAGTCAGCATCTAAATCAGGGGAATTTAAACATAACATTAATTTTGCGCCGGGGTTCATCCACTGTGGAATACGACGGATTATTTTTGCGTAATCTCGTTCAATATTAACACTACCCTTTTGAAAGGATGGCGGATCGCATACTAAAATATCATAAGGGCCATATTTTTTAATACGACTGTTTGATTTAAAGATATCGACACCTTCAAACACAACCTGTTTACCCTGCTTTTTGGCTAACTCATTAAGTTGATGATTTTCTCGTCCTTTACTTAACGACGCTTTACTTAAATCAATATTCACCGCTTTACTCGCACCGCCAGCAATGGCGTTTAAAGAAAAAGCACAAGTATAAGCAAACAGGTTCAATACATTTTTATCTGCTGAGTGCGCACGTAACCATGAACGCCCATTACGCATATCTAAAAACAAACCGCTATTTTGCGCCTTACCAAACTCAATGTGATAGTTAAGCCCTTGTTCACTGACAATAGTGTGAGCTATTGCGTCGCCAATTAACACTTCAGTTGGTGCAAACTTTTCATAACGATGCTGAACTTGTACTGAGCTGCACTCTTTAATTAAAGACTTTAAGGCTGTTGCCTGCTCAATAAGCCATTCAGAGTCAACAGCTTGATATAAGGTAATAAGAATAACAGGTGATAACCAGTCAACATTCACATGGTTTAACTTTGGGTATGCATGACCTCGACCATGAAATAATCGTTGAGCATCGGTAAAGTCTGTACTGGTAATATGTTCGATCATGGTTTGTCTAATAATAAATGGGCTAATATAAATGGGCAAATAGTAAATCAGCAGAAAGAAAGTACGCTACAGGCCAAAGAGACTAATAGCAAAAAACTTAGTTGCAATGGTATTAATAAAAATAAGTAATACGATAACAGGTATAAATGTACCTAACGAAAAGTTAATATATTTTTCTACCCACGAGCCTTTATAATTTTCGTTGCCAATACTTAACTCTTCAGATAGTTGCTTACGCTTCCAGCGATAACTAACAAAGATACACAATAAGAATCCATTCAGCGGTAAAATAGTATCGTAGAACACATCATAGATCACATCAAAAAACGATTTTGTGCCGCCGGCATAAAAAGTAAATTCTGTAAAAAAAGCAACCATACCAAAAGAGGCTGTTGCAAATAAAGTTAAAATTCCTGCTGTTACGGTTAAATAACTCAATGCTTTTTTACGGCTATGATTTTTTTCAGTTACTAAATAAGACACGGGTACTTCAATAATTGACACTAACGAGGTAATTGCAGCAAAAAAGACTAATAAGAAAAAGAAAGTAGCTACAGCACTCGCACCAACATAACCGAGCGAGGCTTGTAGTGCTAAAAATATTTTAGGCAAAAAAGTAAATATTAATGATACTGAACTATCACTCAATTCACTTGGATTAATAGCTGGGTTAAATGAGAACACAGCAGGTAAAATCATTAGACCTGCAATAAATGCTACGCCAGTATCTGTAATAGCAACTAACTTGGCTGAATTAGGTATATTAGTTTGCTTGTTAATATACGATCCGTAGGTTAATAAAATCCCCATACCTAAGGACAAGGAGAAAAAGGCTTGTGATAACGCACCGTTGACGACTTTTGGTGTTAGCTTAGCAATATCTGGTATTAAAAAAAATCGAACCCCAGCCATGGCGTTATCAAGCGTTAACACAAATATCACCATAACAATAAGCATAGCAAATAAAGTGGGCATTAATGTTTTAGCTGCTTTTTCAATGCCTTCTTTAACCCCTGCGGCAAGAATAAAACTTACAATGCCACCAACGGCTAATAATGCTACATATAAATAGGGGCTGTTAATAAACTCCCCAAAGCCTGCACCACTAGCTAAATAATCAAGCTTGCCCATTAATGTCAGCACAATATAACCGAAGATCCACACGGTAATGACCATATAAAAAACAGCGATCATAAACGGCGTTAATACACCTAATAAGCCAGCAGCTCCCCAAAGTTTATTACCTTGGCTTAAGGTTTTAAATGCGCCTACAGGCTCTTTTGCTGTATTTCGCCCTACCGCCATTTCAGCAATCATCACAGGTAAACAAATAAGAAATACAAACAGAGCGTACATTAATAAAAAGGCACCACCACCATTTTTAGCTGCATTGACAGGAAAGCCAACTAAATTACCAATGCCTACAGCAGAGCCTGCGGCGGCTAAGATAAAACCTATGCGTGAGCTAAAATGCTCCCTAGAAGCTGTCATGTTTGTCCTTTGTCTATTCTTATTTTTATGGTGGTTAGTTATTAAATTTGTGTTCGTTATTTATTAAAAATCATTAAAAAATTTATAATAAAAAAGAGATAAGTCTTTAAATCCTTGTTCACGCCATGCCAATGGCGTTAAAAATTTAGTTAGGAATAGCAAATAATTATTATTTTGAAAAAAGATTAGGATTCATAATAGTTAAAATATTGGTTGCTTCTTGTTCGGCAAATTCAGCAGCTCGTCTTAAGTCTTCGACTGTAAAACCTAACATCTTACAGAATGATTCATCAATAACATCTTCATAACTAAATTCACTAGGATGACTATCAATCAAAGCTAACCGTGAAGCTAAGTTAAGTATTTTAACATCTTTATTAATTTCTATGGAAGAGGCGGCATTAAAATGACGAATAGGTAAGATAATTTTTTCAGGTATTTGCCAAATATGTAATAAATCGGCAGAAATATCGGTATAGGTATAACCTAACGTTTGTTCTTGTATTGTCCAGGGTAGCTGATTTTTATTATAGTGCTCACATTGTTGCGCAATTTCAGGGGTTATTTTGGCAACCAGTAACTCACCAAAATTTTGTAATAAGCCCGCGACAAATAAGCGTTCAATATCACGAATACCAGCATTGATGGCGAGGTTTTTAGCGGCTAAACCACAATACACACTCATTCGCCAAAAACGTTTTAAGTCAATCGCTTGATTCTCAAAATGTTTAAACGCTGAAGCGGCAACATCAACTAACATCATGGTATAAATGGCCTGGGTACCAATAATAGTTATCGCCCGAGATATAGTACTTATTTCCCCAGGGAAACTATAAATAGCGCTGTTTGCTATTTGTAGCAAACGTGAAGTCATGAACGGATCAACGCCGATAACATCTGCAAAGTCAGATATTTCTGAATTGACATCTGCCATTAAGGCTTTCACTTTAAAACAAGCGTCGGGTAAGGCGAATGAGCCATTAGCCTGTAATGCATAATCTTGAGCGTTCATAGCCATCCTTGTTGTTTTTATTGTTAAACGAGTTAAAGATAAGTCCTTAAATATAGTAAAAAAAGTATCTTTTACAAGATAACAGGTAACGCATTAATAAATACATTACCTACACTCGTTAATCGTTAATCCTCTTCCACAAGCGTCATCAATGATGTGTTGCCACCTGAAGCTGTAGTATCAACACTAATTGTTTTTTCAGTAATTAAACGCTGAATTAAATTATCAAAATATTCAGAACTGATCACAGGTAAAATAGCACCGTCACGTTGTGCTAATTTTTCACTGATATAGTGCTTATTTTCGCAACCACTATCCACAACGACACCTGATAAAGCTGGGTGTTCTAACAAAGTTTCTAAATAACATAATTTAGCCACTTGAAATACGTGTTCATCTGCACCCGTTGCAACAAACTTAGCTTTAAAGGCCAACGCTTCTTGATAGAATAAATCAGATACAACAGCAATAACGGTATTGCCCGTTGCTAATGCCGTTACAATAGATAAAACCCAAAAGTCAAAGCTGACATCTTTATCCGCATAACAAATTACATTGCCGCGATTCTCTAAGTATATTTTATTCGATTCACCTGTTGGTCCCGGCAGAACTTTTGGCTTTTTCAAACGTTTTTCTATATCAATAAGCTGAGATCGTGCTGTTGCTAAGGTTCGGTTAAGGTTGTCTGCTAAGTCCTCAACAATTTCTACATGAGCTATTTTAGCCAATAGCTGACGAACACACGAAATTCGTGTATTTAAGTCGATTAAGCGCCATTCTTTCTCAGCGCTACTGGCTTGATCTAACAAACGAATAGCTTCTTTTGTATCTGCCGCATTACCAATTAAGCTAGGTAAACTAGCTTGTGAAAAAGTAAACGCATCCGCATCTGGTGTCGCTTTTTCTTTCACTAAACGTGTTAAGTAATTTGGTCCTCCTGCTTTTGGACCTGTACCAGAAAGACCACGTCCTCCAAAAGGTTGTACACCAACAATAGCACCAATCATATTACGATTAACATAAATATTTCCAGCACGTGATAACTTAGCTAAGTCAATAGCTCGTTGCTCTATACGGGTATGAATCCCCATAGTTAAGCCAAAACCAGTACCATTTATTTTATCGATAATATTTTCTATTTCGCTACCTTTAAAGCGAACAATGTGTACACAAGGTCCAAAAACTTCTTTGGTTAATACACTAATATCAGAAATTTCATACAAACGAGGGGCAAAGAAAAAGTGACCATTCTCATCAACCACATCATCTGATAGCTCACATTGGTATAATAATTTACCATGAGACTTCATATAATCGGCATGTTCATTTAATGCGTTAAGGGCTTTTTTATCGATAACAGGTCCTACATCAGTACTTAATTTAGCTGGATCGCCAATATGTAATTCCGCTAACGCACCTTGCAACATAGTAATAATATTATCGGCAATGTCTTCTTGTAAAAACAACACACGTAAAGCCGAACAACGCTGACCTGCACTTTGAAACCCAGAAGAAATAACATCATCAACAACCTGTTCAGGCAAAGCTGTCGAGTCAACAATCATACAGTTTTGACCACCTGTTTCGGCAATTAGTGGCACTTGATCGCCACCACGTTCAGCTAAAGCTTGAGAAATTCGCGTGCCCGTTTGGGTTGAACCTGTAAACATAACCGTTTGAATTCGGCTATCTGGAATAATAGTTTCCCCTACTGCGCTACCTTCTGCAATAACCGCTTGCACAACGTTTTCAGGTAAACCAACTGACTTCATCATTTCAATCGCGCGTAAAGCAATTAAACCAGTTTGCTCAGCAGGTTTTGCCAATACGGTATTACCTGTAGCAATTGCTGCGGCAACTTGTCCTAAGAAAATAGCTAATGGGAAGTTCCACGGACTAATACATAACACTACACCACGCGGCTCTAGTCGATCATCTTCATTTAACTCAAGAGCGCGAGCCGCATAATATCGGCAAAAATCAACAGCTTCACGTACTTCATCAACGCCATCTTTAGCGACTTTTCCAGCTTCCTTAATACAAAGCCCAATCAACTCATCCATGTGGCGTTCTAAAATGTCGGCAATTCGACAAAGTAAAGCGGCACGCTCTCCCACTGGCGTTATTGACCAAGAATCAAAAGCAGTTTGAGCATTATCAATCATTGCTAACATTTCAGCTTCGCTATTGTGCTGATGAAAGCCAATAATCTCAGTTCGATTAGCAGGATTCATCACCGCAGTTGCACCAGCTGGCACATATTTTTCAGTTAATAAATGTTCATCAAACCAAGTATCAAGAGCCGATTTTAATAGCGTAATCTGGTTAATATCAGTTAAGTCTAAGCCTTTAGAGTTATCTCGCCCTTGCTCATCTTTACTAATCCCTTCCACATTAATTTTTTCAGAACGATATAAATCAATGGGTTTAGTAATTTGGTTATTATATTTTACTTTTAGGCGCTGTGTTTTCTCAACCGGATCTTCTAATAAGGCTTCAACAGGCTGTGTCTCATCAACAATGGCGTTAACGAATGAAGAGTTAGCACCGTTTTCTAATAACCGACGTACAAGGTAGGCAAGTAAGTCTTCGTGATGACCAACGGGTGCATAGATACGGCATTGAATACTTTCTCCTTTTACAATTTGATCATATAAAGAATCCCCCATGCCGTGTAAACATTGAAATTCAAAACCCGCTTTGTCATTTCCCGCCAGCTCAACAATGGTAGCAGCGGTATAAGCGTTGTGCGTGGCAAATTGTGGGTAAATGGTATCGCGATATTCTAGTAGTTTATTAGCACAAGCATGATATGACACGTCGGTTGATGACTTACGGGTAAATACCGGAAAATGATTTAAGCCATCTTTTTGGGTATTTTTAATTTCAGTATCCCAATAAGCACCTTTAACTAATCTGACCATCATTTTTCTATTGGTACGCACCGTTAAGTCACGTAGCCATTCGACCACAAATATTGCTCGCTTTTGGTACGCCTGTAACGCTAAACCAAAGCCATTCCAATCACCTAAATCAGGATCAGTAAAAACGGCTTCAATAATATCTAATGAAATATCTAAACGCTCAGACTCTTCAGCATCAACCGTTAAACCAATATTGAACTGTTTAGCATGCAAACATAATGCTTTTAACTTAGGCACTATTTCTGTCATCACCCTATGCTGATGTGAAAATTCAAAACGAGGATGAATAGCTGAGAGTTTAATAGAAATACCTGGAACTTTACGAGGATCGTTTTTGCCTGATGCTACAGCAACAGCCCCAATAGCTGTAATTGCCTCTTCATAGGCTTTATAGTATTTATCAGCGTCTGCCATGGTACGTGCACCTTCACCAAGCATGTCGTAAGAATAAACATAACCTTGCTGCTCTTTAGTTGCCGCGCGCTCAGTTGCCGCTTCAATGCTTTCACCCATAACAAACTGTTTACCCATTACTTTCATGGCGTAGTTCATAGATTTACGAATTACTGGTTCACCTAAGCGGCCAACCGTTTTTTTCAGTAAACCAAATTGATCCTTTTTACGGGTGTCTGCATAATTGACCATAGAGCCAGTAATTAATAAGCCCCAAGATGAAGCATTAACAAATAGTGAATCACTCGCGCCTAAATGATTACTCCATTGACCCTGTGATATTTTGTCGCGAATTAATGCGTCTTGAGTATGTTTATCAGGTACACGTAACAATGCTTCGGCTAAACACATTAACACCACACCTTCATCACTACTGAGTGAGTATTCATTGAGTAGTGAGTCTATTGCGCCATTACCTTCTTGGTCTTGACGAATTTTTAATACTATTTTACGGGCACGATCCCAAGCACGACTTCGGGCGCTAACATTCACTTCAGCAGCTGGTAAAATATGATCTACAGCGATGTTTTCGTCGATACGATAAAATTCACGAATTTTTTGTCTTATTGGGCAATCGGTAATTAAAGTGCCAGTAAAAAGCATAGATATTTCCTCTAATTCGAGCAGATAATGATCTGCTGAGTTGTAGTGTGATTTACTATAATGTTACTTGTTTGGCTGTTAACTAAACCTGAGCTCGGGTAATTAAGTGGTAACTGTTTAACAACTGTTTTGATAGTACTAGCTAAGTGATTAATTGTTAAGGCTTGATTTGTTACGTTTTAATTCCTAACGAACTCTTAAAGCGTTAACAGCGGTAAGCCCTGAGCTTTAGCGGGTGAGAAGTTTGTAGACTAGCGTTTATACCAAGCCGATTAACTATGTGAGCATTTTCCTCGGTATACAATAGATTCAGTTAATTAATGGTATTGGGACTATTTTAATTTATTAATAATATAATCGGCGGCATGTTGTGGAGACATAGGCTTAGAAAAATAATAGCCTTGCCCGTATTTACAATCCATTTGCTGTAATAATTGGGCATCTGCTAGGTTTTCTATCCCTTCCCCCACAGTACTCATATTTAAGTTATGTGCTAAATCAACAATAGTACGAATAATAGCGCGATGATTATCATGCTCATGAACATTACTAATAAATGAACGATCAATTTTTAAAACATCAATTGGAAAGCGATGTAAATACCCTAAACTTGAATACCCAGTGCCAAAATCATCCAGTAATATTTTTACACCCATGGCTTTTAAGGCCTGCATATTAGTATGCACAATGTCGGCATTTTCAAGTAAAGCTCGCTCAGTAAGCTCAACACGTAAATTGTAAGGCGCTAACCCCGTATTAATTAATACTCTTTCAATACGCTGCGGCAAACTGGTACTAAAAAACTGCTTAGAAAACAAATTACAACTGATATAAATGTCTTGGCAACCTAATTCATTCTGCCAATATTTAAGCTGCTGACATGATTTTTCAATAATTTGCATATCAATTGCTTCAATTAAGTTGGTATCTTCAGCAAGTGGAATAAAATCATTTGGGAAGACAAAACCACGCTTGGTGCTTTGCCAACGAGCCAAGGCTTCAAAACCTTTTAGCGCTAAGGTACTTAATTGAATAATGGGTTGAAAGTAAGGAATAAACTCTTGCCAAGCGATAGCTTCGCGAATATCGGCTTCAAGACTTAATGCATTTTGAACTTTTTGATGCATACTGTCATCAAATACTTCGTAACGTCCTCGGCCATTGTCTTTGGCATGATACATTGCAGTATCTGCGTCGCGAAGCATAGTATTAGCATCATTATAACGTTCGTTACTAAATGAAATACCAATACTGGTGCCGGTATAAACCAACTGGTTATCAATGGTAAAGGGCTCTTTCAAAAATTCTGTTATCCGCTTTGCTACTTCAAAAGCTTCTTGGTTAGAATCTAAATCTTCAATTAATATAACAAATTCATCACCGCCTAAACGAGCTACGGTATCTTTCGCTCTAACAATTTTCTCAAGTTCTCTGGCAATAATTTTTAATAATATATCACCCGCATGATGACCTAAACTGTCATTAACAATTTTGAAACGGTCGAGATCTAAAAACAAAACAGCAAAAGAAAAGTTCGATTTTCGTTTCGAGCACTCTATCGCATGGCTAAGCAAATCAATAAATACGTTTCTATTAGCTAGGCCGGTTAAACTGTCATGAGCGGCGGTATGTTTTAGTAATGTCTCTGCTTGTTTACGATGATTAATTTCGTCTTCTAACGCTAGCGTTCGTAACTTAACTTGTTGTTCAAGTAGATCATGACTGCGCCTTTCAAAGTCAGCCAGTTCTCGGCGTTTTATAGCGGCGGAAACATGGTTAGATACAAAGTTAAGTAACTCTGCATCTTGTTGATTATAAGTAGTCTTATAATGATAACTTTGTAGTACCATCACGCCTAATAATTTACCGGAATAAATTAAAGGTACGCCAAGCCAAGAATGAATATCTTCTTGTGGTTTGGTAGTTTCACCCGCCAGATATAGGCTCATCATTTCTTGATAGCTTAGTAATACGGTTTCGCGGCGACGTAATACTAATTCAGAATAACGATTAGTAAGCTTTCTAGGCTTAAAGTCTTTAACTAAATCAGCTGAATGCTCATCAACACAATAAGAAAAATGCAGCATATTATTTTCTTGATCATATTTCGCAATAAAGAAGTTTCTCGCGTTGATCAACTGGCCAATAATATTATGCACCTTGCTATAGAATGTATCTATATCGAGATCTATGTCAGTACTTAACTCAGATATTCTATATAATGATTCTTGAAGTAGCTCTGATTTTTCACGCTCTCGTATTTGCGTCATTAACTCTTTAGTACGCGCGTTTACTGCATTTTTTAAACGTTGTTGATCTTGTAAACGCAGCATGGCACCAACCACATGTTGTGCCGCAAAGGTAAGTAAGTGAAGATCACTGTCGGTGTAACGAATTTTTTCATCATAACTTTGAATGGTGATAGTGCCAATAACCAAGCCATTTTGCAGTAACGGCACACCTAGCCAGTCTGTGCCGCGGGTGCCAAATTGCTTGATTTTATAGTTATCAAAAAGTTGTTTTTCAAGTTCGGGCGTTAATAATAAAGGTTGTTTTGATTCAATAACCAAATTAGTAAATGAGCCATCAAGATCTTGATAATCAATAATGCCTTCCGGTTTCTCATCTTTCTCATCTATATAATAAACAAACTCAATGGTATCAAAGGTTTGATCATATAAAACAATAAAGAAGTTTTCCGCGGTCATTAACGAAGCTATGGTGCTGTGAACTTCTGAATAAAAAGTATCGAGGTCGTTACACTCTTGCGACAACCTATTTAATTTAAACAGTGCCGTATATCGCGCTTCTAGATCAGTGTTTTTTTTCTCAAGAAAATCAACATCACCTGATAGTTTAGTAATAGTTGCTTCATTAGCGCGTATTATTTCATCTGCGGCTTGAATACTTGTATCTTGTTGATTGTCTGTTTTCAAAATTACCATACCGTTAAATTATCTATTCATATCTTTGCATGGCTGCCAAAAGATATAATAAGCATGTGTGAAAGTGACTGCTTACTGCTGTGCTTCTGCTTCTGCTTGAGCCGATTTTCTAATTTCGTCTACTTTAGCTTTGTTGCCACAAATAGCTGGCTGCTTTTCATCACGATAATAACGAATATCAATGCAGTCTTGCTGGTAACGACGGTCTAATTCTGTACGAGTTATTACATCACCTTTGAAATTAATAATACGACTGTGCAATGCCTGGCATTCTTGAATTTGCTCAGTAGCAAGGGTGATATCTTCACAAGCATCATCAGAGCTAGTACAGCTTGATATTAAGGTAACTAACGCAATTGCGGAAAAAAGTGATTTTGATTTATTCATTTAACAATACCCATTAATAATACCTTTATAATACCTTTACAAAAACCATTAACAAAAAAGAACACTTTTTCACTCTTTCCCATTATACCCAAGCAACAACAAATTGCGAGTACCGTTACATCACTATAACTATATACTCTACATATCGTTTTTCTAGTGGGGAAACAATGTCTAAAACCGTTTAAATATAAAGTAAAATGATTAAAAATTTAACTAACCTGAGTTCGATGTATGGACTCAGGTTAACTAACCTGAGTTCGGGATAATGAAATTGTAAAGTATAACAATATCAACTATTTGTATTCACGTATCTACAATAGTTTTAATTATTCGTAGTACAAGGCGGGAAAGCGAAGCCAATAACGGGTTATTGGGAGCTATCAAAACGCAGTAATACGGATAATTAAAGCTGTTGTAGCATTTTGCTTATCCCGAACTCAGGTTAACTAGAAAGTTAACTAAAAACTCACTGAAAAATTAACTAAAAGCAGCTAACAGTAACGATAACTAATAAAATACCAGGTGTGTCTGCAACCTTAATTACTTGAACTATGCGTTATACTACTCACTTCATGGGCCGTTAAGCTTCTACTTTCACTTAAACTCAGTGTCTGATCAAGTACCAACTGCCCAATAGCAAAGCGGTGTAACATGACAACTTGGTTTTGAAAACGACCAAACATACGCTTTATTTGATGGTAACGTCCTTCTGTTAACGTTACTTCTGCTTGTAAGGGCGAGATAATTTTCAATACCGCAGGTTGCGTCACTATATCTTCATAAGCAAAGTACATACCTTGTGCAAATGCACCAATATAATCAGGCGTTATCGGCTTAGCAAGTGTTACTTGATAGCGTTTGTTCACCTTATACTCTGGTGAGGTTAATCGTTCAGACCAACGACTATCATTAGTTAATAACACCAATCCAGAGGTATTAAGATCAAGCCTGCCAACAATATGTAAACTATTTACTAACTCTTGGCCATATTTTTCAGCCAGTAAATCTATAACAGTTGTATGTTTGTCATCTTTGGTAGCACAAACTACGCCAATAGGCTTATGCAACATAATATAGTGTGCTTGATTAGATTGCAGGGTTTTATCATCCATGACGATAACAGAGAACTGATCAACTAACTGGTCGATATCTCTTGCAAGTTTACCGTCAACATAAACGCGTTTTTGCGCTAAAATCAAACGCACTGATTTACGGTTAATTTGGTAATGCTCACTGATAAAACGATCTAAGCGCGTGGTATTTATTGGCATGGGTGTTTACATATATGAAAAATAGCATGTGAAAAATATAATATGGAAGGCAAGGAGTATATATTATTGATAAAAATAGCAATATAACTTTTATATTAGCGTTAACGATCTATCACCTGCGATTAAGTTTAATACCTTCTGTAGTTTTATTTGAATAAGGCCAGCCAATAATTTGGGTTGTAACTCCAGTAATTCAAGCTCGGAGGTTGTTAAAGCAACATAACAATCTAATTTAAGAGCCGCCTCATTTATAGCGTAAATTACATCATCTGAAAATTGTTTTATCTGTATAGCGTTATTGTGTTGAACTAAGTTTTTTTCTCGTGTTAAATTTTTACTTGTTAAGTACTCAGCCTGTAATTCATTGTTATGCATTACAAAACTTTCTGGGGTTTCTAACGCTAACGTAATATTTAATATCTGCTCTTCATCACCGTACCAATTTGCGGTAAGTGTTTGAAAGTTAAATTGCGCTTCTAATTTATTACAAACCGCGGTGATAGAGGGAAAACGCGTAATTAAATCACGATAAATATTAATTATAATAGGTAACTGAACAGACATTTTTATTTCTCGATGATCAGGTGAAGCAATAATTCAGCTAACGACCTTAAAATTTATCGTTATTTAATGCTTTTATCGCTAAGATTTTATCTTTGTTAGCTAAAAAAAGTGCCGTTAATTCTGGATCAAAATGACTGCCAGCTTGCTGATTAATCAAATCAAAAGCATCATCTGTACTCCAAGCGTCTTTATAAGGACGTTTCGAGGTTAAGGCATCAAACACATCGGCAATAGCGACGATTCTTCCCTCAATTGATATTTCTTCATGCTTTAAATTATTAGGATAACCGCTGCCATCCCATTTTTCATGATGCTCCATCGCTAATACATAAGCTAACTGCAATAAAGGCGAGTTAGAATTTTCAAGTATTTTTCCGCCAATAGCGGCGTGTGTTTTCATTTGTTCGAATTCTTCAGGTGTTAACTTACCTGGTTTTAATAACACATTATCTGGAATACCTATTTTGCCAATATCATGCATAGGTGCCGCTTGTTTTATTAATTCGGCATACTCTTCGGACATACCATAGGCTAACGCTAACACTTTTGAATACTGGCTCATTCTAATAATGTGCTCGCCTGTATCTGTGTCTTTATATTCTGCGGCGCGTCCTA
The DNA here is from genome assembly GCF_002843355.2 of Colwellia echini. Taxonomy (GTDB): domain Bacteria; phylum Pseudomonadota; class Gammaproteobacteria; order Enterobacterales; family Alteromonadaceae; genus Colwellia; species Colwellia echini. The sequence goes on along the minus strand of NZ_PJAI02000006.1, from coordinate 53,851 downwards.
ACCTTGTTACTAAATCTACATGGGCTTTTTTTAATTGCTCAGCTTGTACCAATGACAAGTGATTTTTAACTCGTGCTCTAACAATTGGTGCGCTAATCGGTTTTGATATATAGTCAACAGCGCCCAGCTCTAGGCCAATAAATTCATCTTGTTCATCACCTAAGGCGGTAACAAAAATAATAGGTATATGCTTAGTTCGCTCTTGTTTTTTTAGAAGCGCACACATTTCTAAGCCACTCATTTCAGGCATCATAATGTCGAGTAGAATTAGATTAGGTAACTCATTATCAATAAGCTTTAATGCTGCTTCTGCTGACTTAGCAAACGACAGACGGTATTCATTATTTAATACTTCGCGTATCACTTTTAAGTTAAGGGGCTCATCATCAACAACTAATACACGAGCTTTTTCAGTAATAAATGTCATTAATTATTTCCTATTTTCGCTCTCAAGCTGTTTAATTATCTGGGTTAATTGTTCAATTGCACTATCAAAATTAAACTCTTCAAACTGCGCAATTAACATATTAATGTCCGCTTGGAACTCACACGGCGCTCCCTCGCTAACAGTCATTAATAATATATCATCTAATTCGCCATTTTCAGCATCTGCTAATAGTTTATCACAATGAGTCTGTAGTTCGCTCAGGGTAAGTTTAGGCTGACTTGTAAGAGTTTTAGTAGGTGATACTTTTTCATTTGTCGCTATAATATCTTCTAATGCAGAAACTTCATCAATAAACTCCGCGCTCAACTTTGCACGTAGCTCTGCTGTAATATCTTTTTCTAGCGAACTCACCAACGCCATTAATTTAGTTAACGCTAAGTTACCGGTAAGTCCTTTTAGGGTATGCAGTAAACGCATATAGTCATCAGTAGCGTCGACACTTACTTGTGTAATTTGTTGAAAGCTGGTTTGATGTTCAGTTAAAAAACGGCCGATCTCGAGCAGATGTTTATCTTTCGATCCCCACAGCATTTCACCTTTTTTATAATCAATACATTTAGCTTCAGCTGTTATCGGAAGTTCATTTTGTGCCACAACGGCCTCAATGTTTAACACCCGCATTATTTCTTGATTTAATTGCAGCATATCAACCGGCTTATTCGCAAAACCATTCATTCCCGCATTCTTTGCGGTTGACTTATCTTGCTCAAGCACGCTGGCAGTAAGGGCAATAATAGGCGTGCACACCAATCCTTGTTGTTGCTCAATTTTACGTATTTTCATACTCGCATCTATACCATCACATTCAGGCATATGAATATCCATTAAAATCACATCAAATGCTTTATTACTCAATAAGCTTTGATTAAAGGCAGCAACGGCCTCTATACCATTTGTTGCCGTTGTGACGGTATGATTGTCTTTAGATAAAAGTATTGATAGCAGCTCTACATTCTGCTCAATATCATCAGCAACTAATACATTTAATGCGGGTAACTGACTTGCAATGAGCATGGATGTTTGAATTTTATTCGCATCACCTTGTGGCATAGGTAACGAAAAGTAAAAACAACTACCTTTACCTTCTTCACTAGTTACACCTATGTTACCGCCCATTAATTCAACTAATTGCTTACTAATAGAAGTGCCTAAACCAGTGCCACCAAAGCGTCTAGTTACCGTTCCATCTGCTTGCTCGAAAGCTTCGAAGACCGCTTTCAACCTATTTTGCGGAATACCTATACCGGTATCAACTACCTCAAATTTAAGCTGATTATTATCTGTAGCAGTTACCGTTACATCAATAGTACCTTTTTCAGTAAATTTAATAGCATTACCAATTAAGTTCATCAGTATTTGTCGTAAACGTGAAGAGTCCGCAAAGTAAACGTATTGATTAATATCATTAATGTGTAAAGTTAACTCTATGTCTTTATTTTTAGCTTCTAACCACAATGTTGAAATTGTATTATCAAGTAATGTATTTAAATTAAAATGAATTGGCTCAATGGTCAGTTTACCTTTTTCCAATTTTGCCGAGTCGAGAATTTCATTAAGTAAATGCAATAATGATCTCGCCGCATGATTGACCGTAGAGATATGTTTTTGTTGATTTGAATCTAAAGATGTTTCCATTAACAAATCACTAAAACCAATAATAGAGTTCATTGGTGTTCTAATTTCATGACTCATATTGGATAAAAATTCTTGCTTAATTTTTGCCGCTTCTTCCGCGACTAACTTAGCTTCTTTTAAATTATCTTCATATTGGCGACGTTCGGTAATATCAACTAATACACCATCAATCCATTTAGGGTTACCATCTTTATCAAAAGTGAAACTACCTTGATCTAGTATCCAAATAACATCACCGCTTTTATTAGTAATTTGATACTCTAAACTGTATTGATTTCTATGTACTAAAGCCTGGGTAATAACCGCCATCGCTCGGTCTTGATGGGCTTCAATAATCAAATCACCAAATGCAACTTGCTTAGTTAAAAATTCAGAATCTGCATACCCCGTTAATTCTTTTATACTAGGGCTAATATAAATCATTGGCCACTGTTTACTGTATTCACAGCGAAAAGCAACACCTGGCATATTGGTAATTAATGAGCGGTACTGTTGCTCTTTAGCAATCAAGTTTTTTTGTAGCGCTTTCTGCTCTGTTAAGTCGGTTATAAAGCCTACATACAAAGATTTGTCATTTGGCTGAATAACTTCGCCGACGCCTAAACGAATAGGAAACAAAGTACCGTCTTTATGTTTTGCATATACTTCACGGTTAACACCAATAACTTTATCAAAACGTACGTCATGTGCTTTAGCGAGGTAACCGTCATGATGCTCAGAAATTTCATCAGCCATTAATAACTTTACATTTCGGCCTAAGAGTTCTTTGCGTGTATAACCAAAAATGTGTTCGGCTGCATTGTTAAAACTGAGTATTATGCCGGCATGATCTATGGTGATAATGCCATCAATCGCGGTAGATAAAATGGCCTCCATCCGAGATTCACTTTTAGATTTTTCATCAAGCAAGATTCGAAAACGAATCATACTGTTGATTACAGCCACAATAATCGTTAAAAAAGCCGTAGCAAAAGCCACGCTAACCGCAATAAGAGTTAAATCTGAGTCAACTTTATTTTCAGATACAAATGGCGAGGTGGCAATAAACCGCGTTGCATACATTCCCATATAATGCATGCCTGAAACTGCCAAGCCAAACACAATAGCGTATACCAGGCGACATTGCGTGCTGGTTAATTTAGGCAACTTCTCATGTAAATGAATACGTACATAAAGTGCTATATAAGAAAGAGTTACGGCAACAACAATTGATAAAGCAAATAATAATGGGTCGTAACTAAGCATGGGGCTTAATTTCATACCAGCCATGCCACTATAATGCATAGTACCGATACCAGAGCCTAATAATATGGCCCCCAACAGTAATTGAATTTTGCTAGGCTCACGTTTGGGAATTATTGATACCGCGCATATAAAAGCAGCTAGCGCAGGCAGAAAAGACAAGAAGGTGATCAATGGATCGTAGGAAATAGTAGTACACAATGAAAACGCCAGCATACCAATAAAGTGCATACTCCAAACACCACCCGCTAGAACAAGTGCACTAGTAGAGTTTGCTACTTTACGATAAGTTGCAAAGGGGGTTTCTTTTGCTAAATCGAGTAAATAGGTTGCCAGATAGGCGGTAAAAATAGTCGTTAAAACAGACAAGGCAACAAGACTATAATCATAACTACCATTAATAATTAATGACGGGTCAGGATCAACAACAAAAAAGTCTGCAAACATAAATATTCAACTCAAGTGTGGAATGCAATTATTAATTATATAACATGCAGCGAAGGTTATTCACCCATCAAGTAATAATTAAAGTAAATTATCCTCTTTACGTATCATTTTTAATCAAGTGATATTATCAAGAACTCAGGTTAAGTATAAAAAGTTAACCAACTGAAAATAAATACCACAAACATATTCAATGGGAAAAATGCTTTTTTAGCGGCGATACCAAAAGTAATTTTAGTTAACAACTGTTGATTTAACCCGCTCAAAATTGAATGTACACAAACGCTAATTAAATTGACATACATAAGTAAATAAAATAATTCGAGATAGAAGATTGAATCACTCACCACTCGCTCTCTCAGGCCAATATGAGATAACGCTACTACAAAAAATATACTGGTACTAATCCCTATATCAAAACCAATCCCAGTGCCCATAAACTTTAATCGAGTTTTATCGTGCGTTGAAATCAACATAGTTATAAAAGCAATCAAACCAGCAATAAGCAAGGGAGTGAGATGTGAAATAAACGCTGGTACAAAAACTTTGCTTAAGCCGATATTAAAATACAATTCAGGTAGGTTCTCATATTTTACAGTCACTTCTTTGCCAAAAGTCGTTCTATGATTCCATTCACGAAATTCAAATAAACTTTTATCTATGTTCCAACCAGGTAAAAATACTTCAGGGCTGATCCCAGGTAAACTGGTTGGCGCAAGATAAATAAAAGATTCAACGTCTGGGATTAATAAAACATTACCGCCGGTATCTTTTGAGAAAATACCGATAGCAAAGTCATCCTTAACCATAGGGTAACGATCGTATTCTAACGAAAAACGTAAGCTGGCTTGAAACTGCCAACGCACTAACTCGATATCACCTTGTTGTTCGATAAAAGGTTGAGAGAATTCAACACCTGCGCCGCCAGGGAATATAACGCCACGCTTTACATGTTTATGTTCAATTAAATCAAATTTTTGCCAAACACTACCAATAACGCGAATATCATTGTGAGAGGTAAACTTCATTGACTCGATATAAATTCCAGTAGGAATAAAAACTACTTGCTCAGTTAAATGCGCCAAAGCACGATTACTATACTCTTGCTCAATAGCGTGAGCTTGACCTTTGTTAGTGATTGCCAACCCTTTAAGCTCATCTCCACTATTGAAATTTTTAGTAACCCACCAAGTTGAACAAACACCTAATATTAACACTAACGCCACTAATAACGAGGTTGGCCAACTGATCACCGCATTTTTTGGCGCGACTACTTGCTTATAAAGAAGCGCGGTACATATTGACAGTACAGACCATAAAATTAAATGCATTAAACAATGCCTTAATTCAACACTTCGTAAGGTAACTTCACGCTCAGAAAAGTTAACGATCATCCGCCAATTTGAACCTAAAAGATCTGAAGTACTAACCCAATCATATTGTTTAGTATGTTGATCATAAACTTTAACAATCGATGGCTCACCCACTTCAATTGAATTTTTTAGTACTTCATAATTTTTACTTTCTCGCCAACGCTTGTCATTAAACACATTATGTTTATCGAGTACATATGCTTTATTTGGGCTATAAATATAAACGCCTTCCCCAGTTAATATTTCGGCATAACCTTCACCACCAAATTTTAATGAGTGAACCGCTTTACCTAGATCATCAATACTTATATCAATGGTTACAACGCCGACAGGCTGGGGGTGGCCATTAGTATCTGGCCAGTAAATAACTGCCGAGTAGGTAGTCATAAGTATATTACCTAGCTCAGTATCAAAATATGGTTTACTCCAACGAGAGCCTTGCTCTAATGCTTCTTCAAACCATTCATTGCCTGCTAAGGTATAATCATAGCTATCGGCAATTTGCATAAAAACAAAGCTATCAGCATCATCAAGCTGTGTATTTTTAGCAAAATAAGGAGCATATAAACGACGCTCTCCATCAATAATTTCAGGCAAAAAAGCAATGCCGCCACCAAAAAACATGCTGTTTTTCTGTAACATTGTTAATAATGCTTGCTGGTAATCACTTTTGTTCAAGCGAGAATCACTGATAGCTGAAGCAAGACGCTGGGCTGAGCTTTCAACAGTAGCGATGAATGTTTCAATATTAGCCGTAGCTTTAACCGTATCTTGTAAATAACTAACTTGCTGTGCTTCAAAGGTGTTATCGCGCAACGTCCAATAATTAATAGCGCTATAAACTGCCATTACAACCGTGAACAACAGAATTAATGGCGCTAACAAAAAAGTTCCACGAAAAGGTGCTTTAATTGCACTAATTTGCGTTGCTTTTTTATTTTCGGTTAAAGAGCTTTCTTTAGCGCTTTCTTTAGACAAGTGTTCATCTAGTGACATTGAATTATCTTTATTATTAGAATTTATTAGGGTTTAGAATTAGAGCTGAGAGATAAGCAGCATAACAAAAAGCATACAAATATTGAACATAAATAGAGTCACTTAATAGAAACAAAAAAGCCCCTACATCACTGCAGAGGCTTTCTTTTTAAATTAGTTGAGTTGACCGTATAAGTCAGCTTTACCGAAAATATTAACATATTGTTTTTATTGATAAATAAAGCTTTCATCCAATCAATTACTTTTCAAAACAATTAACAATTTGTAAAAAACTATTTTATACCGAATATAAATAGAATTTTATCCTAAGATACCTTTAAAACACATATACATCTTAATTACATATAGTGATATAAGGCTCGATATACTAGCCAAACAATGCATAATAGCGTAGCGGTGATTGAACAACACTAAAATCATGTAGTCCCTCCCATGTTTGGAAAAGCATTATCTGTGGTGAAATTCAGCACAGCACAGCCAAAAACGGTTGACGTGAAGGCAGCAGGTTAGCATAATACGCAGCACTTGCTCCTTAGCAAGTTGATTTAGGCTACATAGCTCAGTTGGTTAGAGCACATCACTCATAATGATGGGGTCCCAGGTTCGAGTCCCGGTGTAGCCACCAGCTTACTTAAGTATTTAGGTTTAAGTAAGCAAGAGTTCAAGTCTCTTTAAATACTTGAATGTAATGCGGGTTTGGCGGAATTGGTAGACGCGCTGGATTTAGGTTCCAGTATCGCAAGATGTGAGAGTTCAAGTCTCTTGACCCGTACCATTTCAAAGTAAATATAAAGAAGTATATTGCAGGGATATAGCCAAGCGGTAAGGCAGCGGGTTTTGATCCCGTCATTCAGAGGTTCAAATCCTCTTATCCCTGCCACTTACTTTATATAATCCCCCCCCCGTATTTATTCAAAGAATCTGAAAAATAAAATACCTAATTGCATTCTAAAAAGTAGTCTATTTTATCTTTTAAAATCTAAACATGTACAAATACTATAATTCATAATTTGTCGCATAAACATTGTATGAATATACAGTAAATGTTAACATTGCCTAAAAATGACAAACAAATAATCCACGCACTATGAAAGTATTTAATATAAAAGAAGCTTCTAAATTCTTAAAAATATCCGAATCAACACTTTATCGTTCTATAAAACACAATAAAATACCAGCAAAAAAAATAGGTAAGCAATGGAGGTTAAGTGAAGAGTCTTTAATGCTGTGGTTAAATGGTAAAAGTATAAAACCAAATAAAAGAAAAACTATAGAAAAACCCAACACTAATAATTCCTTAAAGTTTATAGATTTATTTTGTGGGCTTGGCGGATTTAGGCTGGCCGCTGAAAATAATGGGATGGATTGCGTTTTTTCTTCTGATAACGACAAGTTTGTACAAGCTACATACGAACACTGGTATGGAGACAAGCCTTATGGTGATGTTACAGAGTTTACAAAAAATACTAACCAGTTAAATAAAATTCCTGATTTCGATGTTTTATTTGCTGGCTTTCCCTGTCAGCCCTTTAGTTATGCGGGGAGAAATGAAGGGTTTGAGGATAAAACTCGAGGAACATTATTCTTCCACGTAGCTAAAATTTTGTCTCACCATATGCCTAAAGCATTAATCCTTGAAAATGTAAAAGGCTTGAAATCACATAATAAAGGCGAAACATTAAAAACGATAAGGGACTCTCTTCATGAGATAGGTTATACATTATTTGATGATATTATTAATAGTTATCATTTTAATATTCCTCAATATAGAGAAAGGTGGTTTTGTGTCGGTATAAGAAATGACTTAATTACTAAAGAGTCCAAATCATTCCAACTCAATACAGGAAACAAATCAAAAAAAACAACTTTAAAAACTATTTTAGATATGCAAGATAATTCTAACCCTCATTTAGAAATTAAAAGTGCAGAAAAACAAAAAATTAAATTTCATTTTGATAACATGAAAAATTACTCTAATGGTCGAGTTAAACATGACAATTCTCGCTATGAGGCGCATACGAAAAAAGGTAGGCATGGGGTTTTTTCATACTTAAAACCAGACAAAACCCTACGGTTTCATATTGGAGATATAGCCAAAACTCAGATACAAGAATCATACTATGTTCATTCTGATACTTATGCTCCTGCAATAATTGCTAACAGAAGACCCAAGTTATGGGATATCCAAAGATTTTTGAGTGTAAAAGAATGTCTAAGGTTACAAGCATATCCTGACCATTTAGAATTTCCTGTTTCAGATGCTCAGGCATATAAACAATTAGGTAACTCAGTGTGTGTTGCGGTAGTAGATTCAGTTGTGAAAGATATGTTAACTCTCTTAGAGTTATCTAATGAAAAAATAAATAGCAATGGGAATTAGCTTAAAGGATTAACAGTTCTTCCTGTAACCACCAAAAGGTATTTTTTTAAAGATTGTCCGAAAAGAAATGCATCAATAGTTTTTTCGATTGATGCTACATATGCTGGTATTTTAGTTATTTTATTTAAATATCCTTCTCCCCTGACTAAATACTCAACATCAGTAAATTTAACTAAATAATCATTTTGATTAGGCATATAACATGGAAATATCAAACCATTTTCGGGTAAATCGCTTAAGCCCAAGATAGCTTTAAAAGCTTCACCATAATAAAACTGCTTATATAAATCAGTTAAACCAGGCCTATTACCATTATTTATAATGTCATAATATTTAGCATCAAATATATAGAGTCTATCTTCATTTTCAAAAATTATATCCACTTGAGGTGCTGAACCAGTAGGTTTTGATTTTATCTCTAATTCTTCGTTAACGGAGTGATCATCATTCCACATAACCCGAGGTGCTTTATCTTTCAATTTCTGGTTATGCCCTAACACTTGTTGTAGTGTTTCTTCCCAAATAAGATTAAAACTTTTTGTATATATTGCACTAAACTCAGTTCCTTCTTGCTCATCTAAAAGCTGAAGTATTAAATCTAATACATATATTTCCCTATCTTTATTGCTCTTAGGATATAAGCGCATTACAATTTCAGTAACTTCATCTCGACTTAAGTTACACTCTAATTCATCTTCAAGTATCTGATGTTCATCTGAAAGTAGTGAGGAATATTTAGTAGCCTGATTCAATGCCCATTTCTGTACTAAAATCAGTTCATGATTTTCATGATTAGTATTGCTCCTAGTTACCAAATTCTTATGAACCCATGAATCACTGATTTTAAATGGCTGAAACTTTTTAATTGTTCTCTTCCAATCGATAGATCCCGTTCCATTTATAGAATTTTCCTTTATAAACTTTGTAATGAAACCATTTTCTTCAAAGTCTTCAATCAAGCTAAATGAAGCAGCTATTTTTCCTGAAGAAACAATCTCATTTTCACCTATGAAGTGCCTCTCAAAAATCCGAATACACTCAATAATCTTTATAATGTATGACCTTAGCCCCAAAAAACTAAGTCTAGATAACTGATTAATACTTACACCATAAGGAAGAGATATAATTACTCTCCCTTTAACTTCAATACAGCCCACAAAAGACACTTTATATATTAAGTCCACACTTTGAGTAATCAGTTTATGAGTCAATAATATATTTATTTGGCTGTCATCAAGTTTATCTTCAGGTTGTATACTTAAACCATCAACTTTGATCAAAATATCCTTATAATCCATGATATTATTTACTCTGCTGCTAATTCAGTTTCTTCCGATAAATCCATTAATTCATCCGCAATAGCTTTTGTAAATAAACTATTAATACCATCACTCGATATAAGTAAATCGTGAATTTCACTAAATGAAAATATTCCGCTACCAAATATCTGAGTTCTTTTAGATTTAGGGATATCTTCCCACAAGTAACTTATTACCTTGAGCGTTTCTTCTTTAATTTCATCTAATGTTGGATTACCTGACAATTTAATAAAAAAATGTCCTAACTGTTTATCTTCAGATAGATATAATTTATGTGTAATATGCTTATTTACTAGATCTAAAAATTTTGACCAAGATATTTTTTTTCCACAAATTAAAAGTTCCCAATTAGAACAAGATGAATGTTGACTATTTATCTTCCAATATCTTCGTTTCCATCGCCTTTTAAATGCTGTATCTAATGGATACACGTTTTGATCAGCTGGATTTATTGTTGCGTAAATATATAAATTTGAAGGTATTATTAGACCTCGATTAAATACATCTGTTTTGGAATACTCCATAATATATTTTTGAAGTTCACTATTTGAATTGGATCTATTTGTTTCTTCTCTATCTAATAGCTGAAAAATATCCCCCATAATTTCAGGAACATTTCCTCTATTAATTTCATCTATTATTAATGCATGGGGCTCTGATGGGTCACTATTTGCAGCATTAAGGCAAGCTTCAATAAAAGGCCCAGCTTCAAATTTGAACTCCAATATAGGCTCTAAATCGACATATTTAGCTTCTACAGCATTAAATGCGTCAAATACACGACTTCCTTCTAACCTTTTAAATAAAGTCACCGGTTTTAAGCTACCTACGAAATCTGAATATGTATACTCTGGGTGAAAAGTTACTTGAGTTAAATTTCGTAATTCGTCAACACCTTTTTCATCAACAAGTTCCCTTCTAGCTTCCGTAGATTTCCCTGTCCCGGAAGGGCCAAAAAAAAGTACATTAAGCGAGTTTGTATTGATATGTGATTTAACCGGTTCACCTTGGTAACTTAACTTTTTTTGAAATGCCCCATTAGGTAAAAAAACTAATTCTTTTAAGTTACTTGATGGTCTCATTTTCTGAGTATAAGCTCCTCTACCGAAGTCACCTCCTGCTGAGGTTTGCCAGTAACTGCCACTATTTTCTTTAAATGAAATAGTATTTTTATGATTTGGGTTAGGAAAAATGACCTCTAATTGCTTTTTGCGGTTTTCAGAAGTTTCAATATTTTCAACAAATATTAATTCGATCGAATCTAAAATCATCTCAAAGCATTTCTCAACAAATATATTTGGTAAATGAAACTTTTCAATAAAATACTGTATTAACTGACTAGAAGAAAGTTCAGACTCAAACTCTTCAGATTGAAGTAAAATACATGCAATAGATAAAATATCTATTTTAGAGTTATGTAAAATTTCTAATATCTGATCATCATATTCTTCAGATAAAATAAAGAAAGTTTCAGGTTTAAGTGAAGTAGTTACGGAATCCACAAAAGAAAAAAGATGATTTATATCATTAGTAACTCTAGATTCATCAACGGGTATTCTATAAGAAGGTGATATTTCTGCAGAGTATTGAGAGTTTTTCATCAAAAAAAGTGTACCAATAATACCACTATCTATTTTATTTTCTCGTTCTATTAATAATTTTGTATAAGCTTTTACAACAACAGAGTAATTGAGGTAGTACATAGAATCCCTTAGTACATTTATCTAAATTTAAAATTAAAACTATTACTCCTAAACATACCATAATATTAAGGTAATTATAGTGTTCTAAAAATATAAAAGTAATTAGAATTACTAGGGACAAGGTGACTAAATATTGAAGTGTTACTATAGGGTAGATAAAAAAATTTGTATTAAGTGGCGGAGTGGACGGGACTCGAACCCGCGACCCCCGGCGTGACAGGCCGGTATTCTAACCAACTGAACTACCACTCCGCAGTAAACACAAAAACCAATGACAATTGGCTTGAATTCGATTGAATACTACGTCCAGTTGGCTTCGACGTCAACTTTATTCTATAAAATTAGTTATTTAATCTATCCTTAAGTACTTTATTTATCAATTAACTACCTCACCATAAAAATAGGACTACATGATTTCATATTTAAGTTGATAAATTTATAGCTAATTATACGTACCCTTTCCATTTATTCGTAAATGTCATGTAAATTTAAATCACTCTCTAAATAGCCGTTTATTGAATTTTTTCTAAAGTTTTCGTCTAGTTAGAATCATTTAAAACCAATTGGTAAGTGTATGGTTTAAGGCTACTTCAAATGGACATACTTGTTATCCACGTTTAAGTATGACCTGATTCTAATTTACTAAGATCAAGCCCTAAGTTTTTATGAATATACTCTTTACTCTTCATCTGCCAAACCATGGAATCACTAAGGTGTCTGGATAAAACTATTTTGGCTGATAGCGTTTGTTTGGATTGTGGATCTAGTGAATCAAAGTCTTTGGCAACAATAATGAGCTCACCTTTTTTTATTCCAACAACATGGGAAAGTCTAGCACCACCACAATCAATTTCGCATTTTTTATCAGCAATATAGAAACCTCCAAAACCACTATTTCTTGCCCAAATTTCAATTATTCCTACACCATAACAACCACTCCCCCCGTTAAAACCAAAGTCACACTGATATAAAATAATATATGAAGGTTCTTCATATTCACTTAATGAGCCTTTAGTAACTAAGTCATTTTTTACTATAGTGAAGTCCCAGCAACTTCCCATTTTTTCAGCGTATGAAACCCCCATAACTAACAGCTCTTCTTCCTTCAGTGCTCTATCAGTTGATCGATCGTAATTTAATTCAGGAATATTCATCAACGGGTAACTATTGGGGCTTGCAGTATTATCCGATATTGTTCGTAAATGTTTATACTCTTCTGTAGCAAATAAAAATGAATGATACTTAATTAATAGTTCTTCCTTAGTTGAGTCACGTTCAATTTGCTTTCGAACCGTTTCATAAAACTGATTAATATCTTCCTCTTCAACATAATCATGTGTCTCAATCATGTATTTACCCACAAAATCTTTAAAGCTCCACCCAAGCAATGCGATTGTGTGTTTAATCGAGGATTGAAGCTCTTTTATTCGTTTAACTTTAAATTCTTTAAAATAATCCACAAATTAATTCCTTTAATTATAGTTCTGTCCCGAACTGTCCCTTTCATCTTTGTTACTGTACACAAGCCCTGAAAACAAAGGTGTTCTTATAAATTTAAAACAAGGAAAATATCATGATTAAAGGTAACACTCCAGTTAATGGACCAAGTAAAACAGGAAATAAATCTGGTGGCAACCGTGGAAACAATCCACCTAAAAGTAAATAAATTGCCGTAGGTTTATCTTTCTTAGATATTAAGTGTAACGTGCAGGTCCAAGTAGAACTCTGCACGTTACAAAATACAAGTGTGACAATACAAGAAAGATCCTCATTTAATTATTCTAATGACTGTTAAAAGTCCATAAACGAAAAACAACCTAGAATGTGATTTTCAAGTTTTATAAAAGCAAAGTGAAATAATAATGGTATACACAACTAAATTCCAAGAAGCCTTATCAAAAACTAAAGAATTGGCTTTAACAACTGAGTCAATACAGTTTGGTGAACTATTATCTGTTGAAGAGATTAAAGAGGTCTTACAAGTTTGTATTCAGGCATTATACGAAAATGGCTATACAAACTCAGAGCGATTAGCTGGAAAGTGTGTTCCCGTTAACATGCTTCTCAATGGACTCCTAGGGTGCTCAACCAACTTCAAAACTTATATCACGATAGGTGACAGGTATTGGGCTGAAAACGACATATATTGTCAAATGTCTTATCAATATATTTTAAATGAGTTAAAAGCACCTGATTTCAGTAAACCAATCCAAGCACACGTCTGGTTAACTTTGAGCGATGGCACAATAATCGACTTTACGAGTGAAGCTCACCTCGATATTTTATATAAAAGAGGAGATCACCCTGTCGAAAAGTGTTTCCAAGTGATTAGACCAAATGATGTTATTATCGAAGGGGTTCACAGACCATTTTTAATAGGTGATAACTTTTTATTTAAGTCTGGAGCTGTTCAGCTTAGCTATTGATAATATATTTTCACTCAGTATTGAGGTCAACTACCGAATAAGCGGATTATCAATGGAGTGTCTGCGTTAGGCCAACTATAAATAGACGCATTGAATTATCAATCAACTATAGTCTAATGAGAATATATTCCCTGCTCATAATCATGTAATTTCTCTATCAATTAGTATTATCAGAAAATTCATAGATAGTTTACCTATATCACTAATTTTAGTATCTTCATTGATAACTGGGGAAACATAGCAAGTCAAAGCCGAGTGATAATTTTCAAACAACGTATATTTACCTAAACAGTTACTGTGAGTTATTTTCTAAATTTTTTAAGCTCTCAATAGCCATAGTAGTTGATATTGAATATGTGTAAGGAATTACAATAGTTGTGGCTGATATTGATTTGTTGATAACAGCATTTTTGTTATCAGGAATAAAGATAAAATCTGGCTTATGGCATTTTATATACTCAATAGATGCTTTTTTCTTAATAAAGCATTTATCCGAAAGATGAGACACATTGCCCAACCTTATTACTTCCGATTCAATTGGTCTTTGAACTCCCTTAATTTTTTTTACTCTGGAATCAGAGTCAACTGCAACTATCAAATAATCGCAAAAACGTTTACATTCTGTTAAGTAATTCTCGTGGCCAAAGTGAAATAAGTCGAAAACACCTGAGGTGTAGCCTATCCGCATATTACACACTCTTTGCAATGGATTTTAAAAGAGCCAAGCAATCCTCTTCTCTATATACTCCAATAAAAACTTTTAACACATAGTCAGTTTTATTCAATTGTTTGATAACCGACTTTACAGTTATATCAATACATTTTTCTGGAGAAAGACCTCCGCTGCCTAAACCGAAAACGGGGATAAATATACTTTCAAACCCCTTTGAAACACAATAAGTAATAGATTTTTCGATAATATTGTCAATAGCCACGTAATCAATCGAAAATGTGTTGTGATGGTTTTTTTTAACTGCAACGGCATTAACAATAGATTTTACTCCATGCAATTGCGCATTAAATGGCGGGGAAAATATACATGTTCCTAAATTGTATGGTCCTAAGGTATTTTGGTTATTTTTCCAATCTTGAATATGATCAAACAAATGATCTTTTAATAAGTTTTCAGTGATGTCTTTCTCGGCAGCTAGTTTCCTAATTCGCCCAGAAACTGAAGTACCTGATATACTCCCAAGATTAAGGTCTGTATTCTCTGATGCAACAACTACATCAATTCCTGATATGTTAGTCACAGAACCTAAATAACAATGGATAATTGAGTTTGAACATTGGAAGCTTTCAAGAGTACCTCTTTCAAAAACTAACACTTGGTCTTTTTTTACCCCAAGTAAGTGAGAAACAACAGCACAAACTATTGATGTAACCAGTAAAATATAAAACGTTTCTGGAGCTGATGACGGTTCAATATCTTTCCCTGTAGAAAAATTTAGAAGCTCATGAAAAACAATTTCTTTAAATGAAGTAGTCAATACTCCAATACTACCAACAGCAAAAATTGCTGCCAATTTACTGAATATATTTCTTCGCCAATACTTTAAAGCTAAAGAATAAAAGACAAATCGGATAGAGTTAAAAATGAACTGCATAGAACTAAAGCAACTTGTTGAATTTAAAGGATACCATGGTACATCAATACAAAACGCCAAGTCCATATTAGAAAATGGTTTTAAAATAATGTCATCCCCCGAAGATTGGCTCGGACACGGCTTATATTTTTTTATAGATGGTATTTCAGAACCAGACAATAGTGCTTTTCAGTGGTCTAAGAATACATTTGATATAAATCATGGTGTGGCATTAGAAGCAAATATATTAATGAAACAGAGCGATATATTGGATTTAAGAGTCACAAATAATTTAAAAAAATATAACTGTATTAGAGAAAAAGTAATTAATAGCAATTTGGAAACTCTTAGCAAAAGAAGAGATCTAAAATTAAAAAAAAGAAAAGATATAAGGCTGGATGATTGCATTATTACAAATCAAATTTGCAAAGTATTGGGCTACAAAGCACTCATACATAATGTATATATTAAAACAAAAATTCAAAGAGAATTGATCTTAGAGTCTAGTTACCCTAACGCTACGGTATTATGTATTAATGATATAGAGTCTGTTACTAGTTTTAAAATTGTAGAAGAGTCACCTTTTCTGGAGCAATTGTCGGATAGTTGTTTTACATAAAATTGATTCTAGTAACTAAATACATGAAGTAATACTAATTACTCTACCTTTTTAAACACAACTTATCTGCGTAAACTTTAAGTACACTCAAAACTCACGGTTTTTCATAATTATCCTTAATTTTCGGTAAGTTAAAATCTACCATCCAAACCTGAAAGCTGTTTACTTTAGATAGGTTTCAACTACACATGACCAGTTTTCCCCATGGAATTGATCTTGGTTTTCATCAAATAATTCACCTCGGTTTCTAGACGGTCAACTATGGACTGCCTACTTTAACCTTACGCAAAATAGTCACATAATCTTCCGTAATTACTGTGTCACTTTTACCTTTGAAATCAATATAATATCCAGTTACTGTGGACTTATAGACTTTAATTACACGGTGACTTTTATGAATGCACAAATTGGATATATTCGAGTTTCGTCAGTAGATCAAAATACCGAACGTCAATTATTGAGTGTTGAGCTAGATAAAATATTTGAAGATAAATGCAGTGGCAAAGATGTTGACCGTCCTGCACTTAAGCAGTTGCTTGAATATGCCCGAGAAGGTGATGTCGTTCACTGTCACGACATTAGCCGAATGGCTAGAAATACTGAGGACTTACTTAGATTAGTTAAAGATTTTAACTCTGATGGGATCACGCTAAAGTTCCATAAAGAAAACTTTATATTCGATGGCACCAACAACCCAATGCAACAACTGATGCTCACAATGTTAGGTGGAATTTATCAATTTGAGCGCTCCATGATCTTAGAGCGCCAGCGAGAAGGTATAGCAATTGCTAAAGCGAAAGGTCGCTATAAGGGCAAACAGATAAATAAAGAACTACATACCAATATCAAACAACTGTTTTCTGAAGGTATGAATAAGGCACAGATAGCTCGAACTATAGGTTGCGCCAGAAAAACAGTTATAGATGTTTTGAAAAGGTAAATACGACTTAATCACTACAGGTATGAGCTACCACAATAAAAAGTGTTATGATTAAACTGTGAAGAGCAATAGAGCAGGCATAATAAACTTGGTCGATGTTGATAGGAAATTGTAAAAACGGTCTTGAATCGACTTATGATTGAAGACCGTTTGAAAGGTGTTACACAACAAATCTTACATGATCATAAAAATTGTTCTAATTCTTCTTGATGAGGTAAGAGGGCATTTTCTATTGCTTGAACAATTTTACTGATTTCCTTCCAAGGCTCATCAAGTCCGTTTAAAATATCATTATGTTCGACGTCAACCATATCTTCTATATTCCATCTCCATGAATAGTCAAAGTTAATAAGCCACTGTTTCCCTTTTGCTTTTTTATAACCTTTAATAGGTTCAAAAGCTTTTATAAAAATCTTCTGAAGCTCTTCCGTACTAGGAGAAATTACTGCTTTGAAAACAGCATTGTTTTTAGCCCAATTAAAGTTTATTTCAAATAAAAAATTTTCTTTATTTGTCCAGCCTTTACCTTGCTTAGGAATTATTCCTGCTAGTTTTGGGGTTAAGAACCTAGCAAACCCTTTGTTTTTTGACCCCATGACCCACCCTGAATCAATGATTTTCTTTTCAAATACTGGGTAAATCGTCGATGCTAGATCAGTTTTATGCTCAAATACAAAGTCTATTAGTTCTCTATGATTTCTGTATATTTTATCCGCTAGAAGGTTCAGTTCATCTGTTTGCATAAGTTCTCTTCTTATTGTTCTAATATAATCAATTATATATCTGGTAACACTCTGGCTTATTGATTCCGTGTGTATAGTTAATATGCTCTCAATTTGCTCTACTATTTCAACATAGGAATACAGTGCGTAATGCTCACTCTCAGCTTTTACAAGAGGCTCTTCTCCACTTGGGGTTAAATAAACAAAAGCTTTTCGCTTATCGTTAAAGTTTTTATCAATAACGTCTCTATACGTTTTTAACTGCCCAGAGTGGTCTTTGCTATCAACTTTATTCTCTATGCAAACCACTAGATCTTTATCGTCGTCACTATCCTCAATAATTAAAAGCAAATCAATATTTTTCCATTCCCGCCGTACTTCAACTGTATCAAAATTTAATTTCTCAATATCAAATTCATCTAAATCAGTAACAACTTGTGAAGTCGAAACCCCCCTTAAGAATTTAATTAAAAATAACTTACCAAGCCCATGGCTTTCATTTGGGTCTAGCAACCAACCTAGAAAATTGGAATGTCTAATTTCAGCTCTTGCGATACCAAGTATTTGAAAAATATTAGGTTGTTTAAGTCCTAGCTCTAGCTTATCAAAATCAATGTTATTCAGTAGTTCTCTATATTTTTCTCGAACGTTATAAGTATTCATTACATCAGTATTGTTCATTCCTTTACACCCTATTTCAATAAAGGTAGTTTGAAAACTCTACCTTATTATGCTTTTAAAACTAACGTCTACTTTTTAAAATATAACCATTCTCAGAATCAAAGATCTGTCCTTCACTATTTTTAAAAGTTGCTTTACGACCAATAACATAATCACTGTCTGTTGAATTACAATGCCTAACTCTATGCCCATCGGGTTTACCGTGAATATGCTTTTCACCACAAAAAGGACATATATCTGTTGGGTCACTATTCGTATTTCGATATAAAATTAGATAAATACGCCCATTAACCTCAGAACTTTGAGCACTTTCTCTTGCTGCTGATACACTACGTGACTTTTTATTCATGTTCACCTCTATAATATTCGCCTAGTACCCAATTAAGGGGCTTAATAATATGGTTAGATTTGAATGGCATCATGAAATAGTTTTATAGCCTCTTCGGATGAAAAGACTGATACTAGTTCTTGATCATGCGCTTGAATTGTATATCCCGCAGCACTGCTTTCGTCTCGTTGGAATACAGCCAAATATGAGGATTTTTTCCATGAATCATGTTTATAAGAAAAGTAAAATTCAGCTAAGAACTCACCGTTTAACATTTTTCCACCGGTTTTGACCCCATTACTAACTTTATTATCTTCCCAATTAGCCCAATTTTCAGACTCAGCAATCTCCATAGCTATTTCTTTAACTTTCTCTCTGATTGGTTTAATAAATCTCTTGGAATAGGATCTAGAATCTAGTTCTTTCAGTGACTCTTTAATAATAGGGATTAATTCCATACGGTTTAACCTTTCAGCATTGGAGTATAGGCCTAAGTGTTGTACTAATACTCATAAAGTTCCTTTTAGTGGCTAATTCGTTATTACTGGTAAACCTTAGTGTTTAGTTTTAAAAAGTAAACTTATATAAAGTTGCTACTAAGTAAGTGTTTACCACCGATAATACTACAATATACCTTTATATCATCAACAGAATGCTACAAAGAACGCTTTCTTCATCTTGATTTAAAGAATAACAATATTAAGTTGCAAAAAATGATACAAGTTATAGCTGACGTTAATACCCTCTCCTAATAATTATTTCCCCTTAATACCTAACTCAAGGTGCGAATAAAACTAGAAACATCTCAACTTGAGACATTCCTCATCAAGGCATAGCCTTCCACATTGCGTATTCAATAAGAAACATAAGTTCCATATCATATTTATGCTTATGCTTTCCTTCGCGATCTTCAATACTTTCATTAAGCCATAACCTTAGCCCATCCACATCTAGCTCATTACTGTATGTATGCCTATATTTATCTTTTATGACTTCTTCATTATTATCCACAAGAAACAAACAAGCATCTTCGAACGACTGTCTTTGCTCCCTTTTGACTTTAAATGGATAGAATTTTTCCACATGCTTAGCATCAGCAATTTGTCGGCCAAAGCGTTTCCACAACGAAGAAAGTTGATTCATTCCCAAATAATTTAATTCATAAATAATGTGTTCGCCTTCCAGAGCACCACCATCAATAACGTGCCGCTCGATCCGTTTAGCTGATATCTGACACAACTCCCTTTGCTCACTAGCTTTTATGCTGGCAAGTTGCTTCAAAAGTCGATTTAGGTATTTAACAGCTTTCTTTGTGACATTTCCTTTATCGAATTCTTTGCGAGCCAATTTGACTAGCTTATCTCCATAGTCAAACCAGTCACTTGGATTTTTCGGTTGATTAGGTTTGGTGGGCATAAAGTATCTCCTATTAAAAACCCTAATAAAACATACCGAAAAACATTTTTTAATACAACCGAAAAACAAGATTGAAAATTGATTTTTTTTTCATTAAAAACTTTTTAGTTTTTTATTTTTTGAATAATCATAATTTCGTATCTAGCTGAGAACTGTAAAAAGTTTTTAGTCACAATAGAACGTTTGAAAATAAGAGTTTTATTGGGATACACGTAGTTTGAATTAGCTACACAATAAACAATGATATTGAACGGAGTTTCAAAATGAAGTGCAAAAATAAGGGCGGTAGTATTACTGATAACACTCATAATACTATAGTTAATACTAATACTATAGGTAATACTAGTAGAGACAATGGTAAGGGTAATACAAACTTTATAGATCTATTAAATAAAACTTTAGTACCTATTTTTAATGATCAAGTTTTAGATCCTACACCTTCAAAATTTATTAGAGCCCGAGCAAGTCTTCATTCCAAATATCACAACTACTTTTGGCGAGAAGATCAATTCTGTGAAAACTGGAAACGTGTACAGTCAATATTCGATGATTACCGTCACTTACGTGAAAAAGCATTAAAGTCGCCTAAGTTAAAATCAAATGATTTTGATAATTTATTATCAGAAGACAATTTAATGTTCTTGCATCGAATGTTGACAATTAGTTTCGTAGATCCTGCAAATCATATTGAGTCTGGTATTGATGAATTTGAAATGACATTTCGCATTCCTACTGAATGGCAAAAGAATATAGTTCTGGAACTAAGCTATCATCCAGAGATTAAAGAGGCTAACCATTACACTAACAAAGGTTACTTAAAACGATATGGTAAAGTGAAAGAGTACCGTTTTAAAACAGGTGGTACATTTGTGTTCCACCGTATGAGACATGGCAGTAAAGGTGATTGCTTAATTTCATTTCGACTAAGCGAGACGCCTTGGCGTAACATTCGTACATTCTTTAATTGCATCTACGAAGCTCTAGGCGATAGAAACTATAATGGGTTTCAAGCCTCTGCAACTGTGACTCGTAAAGACCCGTACTTCTTAATCAAGGGAATACCTTTACCCATGTTACTAGTCGATACAACTAGTACCAACAACGGTAAGAAATTGAAACGCAAAGTGTTTGAAGGCATAGGAAAATTAATCCAAGGTAGTACTTATCTTGGTGATAAAAATTCAAGCCATACCATCATCTATTGTATGTATGCAAAACTCCTGCATTTGCAGCACAAGAACAAAAAGGGTAATAAACCAATAAAGGTTAAGGAGTTATTTCGTAAACTATTTAATGAACTTAGCTCTGTCCATTGTATAACCAAAATTGAGCGTCGTATCAACACTCACCAACAAGGTAGTAAATACGGTCTAGTTAAAGATATGCATAAGTTACGAGGTCATACGTTTAATAAGTTAGTGTTCTTTTCACCGTTAGCATTTAAAGAGTTAAGCCCTTCAATAGTAGCTAAAATTGTGAGTTACGGTCTAGCAAATGTGCGAAAGAAGCTGACGACCAAACAGGTAAAATCTTTGAATGAAGTGTTAGTTAATCCTGACTATAAACTCTACTTCCATAGCAAGGATGTTGTTAGCGATATTGAGATGAAGTTAACGAAATTACAACGAATAATCCAAAAGCCACGTATGCTAAAAAATACACTAAGTATCTAGTTATTCATTAGAGCAAGGACGCTCTTTCCCAACTTGAGAAAACGACTATAAATATCTGCTTTTGAGTCTAGTTAAATAGTTACCACATCGGCCACTTTATAAGCTCTATTTACCTCAACCTTCCGCATAATAATCTTTAGTATATTTTCCATTGTTAAATCGAATTTTCAATGGTCGTTTGTAGTCACAATCTTCACCACTTGCATCATCTTTCGATTTATAAGATAAAATTTCATATTCATGAAAAATTTTTAAGCCGATACTCACCGTGGACTTACTAATACATTTTCCCGTAGCTTTTTTAAACTTAGAGCAAATATGGAGTTGATCTCTAAAATCTAAGCTTTTTTCCTCTAAATGCCTTTTTAATAAAAAACATATCAATTCTATATGCTGCGCTTTAGCTTTATATTTACTTTCTTTTTTATTTTGTCTTACCTCTGTTAAAACCGACAGAAACTTAATGAAAAACTTTTCCTTTTTTATCAACCAACTAGACATAAAACACCCACTTAAATCGTATTTTTTTAATTTTAGTTTCCGTATTGGAAATTTTCACAACAATAGTATTACAGATTAATTATTATCCTTTCTGAAAGCAATTTAATACATAAATTTTAGGAAAATACAAATGACTAAAGCACCTATATTTCAGCTAACTATTAAGCCGAATTTTAATATATTTATAGATTTCCATCCAATTGAGAATATTTTTCGTTATTTGAAAGGTGACGGAACCGGTTCCTTAACTCTGAACACAAGTGACAAGAAGATCATTATAGGTTCATTAACTGTACTCTTCGATTACTATGAACCGTCTAAGCACGATATTGACGATAAGTTGAAGGTGTTAGGCTCTTTGACTTACTTAAAAAAAATGAATTGTATTGAATCATTATGGATAGATTATGATCCACAATTCAGAGAATATGAACTTGAAATAACATTTAAAGATACGTTTGACGAACGTTCTATTAGTGGCTTCTGTTATTGCTTGTTAAATTTAGTATCTCGCTCTCACAAGGTAATTACATCAACTCTCTCTGTCGAGCCAATGATTTTTAACGTAGAGGTAGATGATGAGTTTAAGCTAGTTTTAATAGGGTTTGAGCCCACAAGTGGTGAAAACGACGAAGTATACGAGCACCCTGTTTCAAAACCTTATTGTAACTTGGAAAGCCTATAAGGTTTCAAAGAGGTTAATAAGGGGCCTATCAGCCCAAAATAAAAGACTTTATATTACCTCAGACATAACCTTAAGTTGTGGTCGACTATCAAATACAGTCCATAAGATATAAGTATTACTTGAGCCGATTAGCTTAAGGTTTAAGGCAAGTTGACTTTACATACCTCGTCAACAAATGAATTACCAAGTCCTTGTCCTTTTGCTATTCGGTCATTTCTAATACATTCCCATTCATAGATAGGATCTAATTTATCCCAATATAAATACATCGTAAGTTCATTTGATGGTATTTGGGCATTATGCTCCTTGATCATATGAAAATAGGTTCGTGCAGGATTATTTATGAGCCTGTAAAAAATAACTTATTAATTATCCTTCAGAATAATCTTTATAATTTTCTTTATGCATATGAATAAATTTGAGTAATTCGTCATATTCTCTAGGCATATTCGTTTCGGCCAGTAAATCTTGCAACTTCTGCTCAAAAGACAAATCATTATGACGCAACGGACCATCGTAAAGATTATAACTATTTTTGTACCCTAATAAATTACCTAATGCTGCTCGCAGTGATTTTTGACCTGCCCCTGTAACATGCAAGGGTTCCGGAGGTGGCTTAGGTCGTGATGGTTTACTTTGTTCGATTACTTTATCAAAATACTTTGCATCTAAATCTTTGATATACTTGATGTACGGCAGCGCCACCATAACGTGCTGGTAAAGATGAAACTCAGCTTTAGAATCAAAAAGGTAGCTTCGTACTCCCCCTAAAACTTTTTTTCCTACATCACAAAGAGCTAATTGAGTCTTTGGTTGCCATTTATCTTTCCCTAAAGTTAATGGAAAAGTACTGTAACCATCTTCATTTGGCAGTAAACTTTTTAGCATATATTCGAAGACAGAATTGCTAGTATCATGATTTTCTCCTAGATAAACAGTTAAAAAGTGACTGATGAAACGCTCGTCTCTTTTAGCTTGATTATCGCCCCAATAACTTACTTTATTTTTTGACGCCCAAAGACAATAATCTTGAAGAAATACAACGAAGGGCTCAACTTCTGTTATTGGACAAAGCTGAATAATTAGAGACAAGCGTAAAGCTTCTGATTTTTCATCATTGTTGGGGCAAGCTAACAAGGGCGTTAAATCACCTTCTAAATACCAATATTTGAGCGCATCACTTACTTTTTTTTCTGCTTTAGTTTCTGGATCACTTCTTAAATGAATATCCCAAACATCGTCCCACAATTGTTGACGATTTTTTATCCAAGCAGTGTCTTTAGGTACATTAACTTTCATCTTAACTGTCTCCATTTAGGTTTATTCGTTAACAATCCTGTCTTCAACTTCAGTTATCACAGCATATTTAAGTGCTGATTTAGGGTTTATTAAAAACAAATCGATACTACCCATAATAAAAGTATCACTTGAATAGGGGGTAACATGGTCTTTATAAAGCGTTGGTTCATTAGTTGCTTCTTTTTCATCACTTGTTTAGCCATGTTTCATCTTAATTCATATTTACAGTAATAATATCAACTTTACGTGTATACTCCAGAGATCCCCTTTCTCAATAATTAAAAACCTACTGTACGTTTTTCAAAATACACTTTGGACGCAGTCACTATTGTGAACTTAACAACGTCCGCAATGTCGGATTTTTTGTCGTTAGTTAATCAAAAGCCAATGTCGGCTAAATGTAAAAATCACTTAATATATTAGTGGTAAACCCAATACAATTAAGTGGCAACAGTAAATGTTATTTGGTGGCCGTTTTAGATGATAATGCCTGGCATTGTTGTTGTAATTGGGTGGCATAACTCATGTAATTATTCAGTTTCATGAGTATTGCCGTCACCATCCCTGTCTTTAACATCATCAAAAACGTAATCACAGCCACAATAAAATGTTGTGTGTTGATCAAAGTAGATAGCTTTTTCTGCTTTTGATTTAGCATTGGGAAAGCTGGTTGGGTAATCTGCTTGTACAGAAAAACACAGAATTGTGAGTACAAATATTAAAAAACGAAGCATAGTATCCTTACCTAGGCTCTATTGGGGATGATATATAATATATAACCTAAGACCTCCTTACCTTCTAACACTTTCTACTTATCCAAGCACACAACTTAGTTCTGCCTTACTAACTCAAGCAGTTGCTCCTCAAGTTGAGTTGCGTAACACACATTTGCCTGTTTTATTAGTTCAAGGTGCTCTTGTGTGAAATATGAGCTAGGTATTAGCTTACCGTGTTTATCTAACTGATAAATTATATCGTCCTGCCACTGCTGAATAAGCTTATCCCTTGAAAGTCCTTCTTTCAACTCATCCCAACCTGCGTGAACTAACTCTATATAGCCTAGGCGTTCAACATCTTTATTGCTCCCCTGCACTTCATACACTTCCAAGGCTGATATTTGCCAAGCAATATCATTTATCTCTAACGTAACAAATGAAAGTAAAGCTTTAGGCTCAATAACGGGTGCCATAAACATCGCAATGAGTAATTCACTTTCAGGAATAACATCCGCCTCAAGCAGCTCTTTAACTCGAGGCGATAGGTTAAAACCAAGATTTGAGGTATCAAGGTTTAGGGCAATCTCTATATTTTTATCTGTCATAACATCTTCCTAGTAATTAATTGTTTTCTAGTTAGAAATTACTAAGCACAAGAGTCATCAACCGTAATTAGGTTGTCAGAAAACTCCATTAAAACAAGGAACTAAATAAATTAGAATGGTATCAAAGCAACCAAATAGGAAAGCTATGAATACAGTACATTCTCATGCGCGATATCTAGCATCAACTATCGCTTCAAACATATTAGAGGTTGAAGTCTTTGATGATGAGTTTTTGGATGATTTACCACGAAGTATTATCACCAGAATAACTGGAATACCTTTTAAGAAGGTCTACGGGAAATGCCCAAAGAAGAAGTTAAATAGTCTCAAGAAAACGTTAGCATTAGCTAAAAGAAAACAGCCGACAGACATACCATTAGATCACAACTTAAACTTAATAACCTCAACCCTTGATTTGCCGAAACACTGTATTCCGCTGCTAAGATTATGCGTATTAACTACGCTTAATGATGGACTTTACGCTCTATTTGAAGAGCATCTTAGGCATTGGGTTGATGATATTGAGTTCATTATCGCTGAAGTACTCAATATTTCAGTCGATGAACTATCTGATGCTATTCAATTAATAGCTAAAACATCTGTATTTGAACAAGATATCAGTTCATTTTTTTCGATGTTAATCATGCCTTATAAGCTAGCAAGTAACTTACTAATCAAACCTGCAATAACCTATTCAGACCTACTTGATGGAATGTATCACCAAACTACCCTCACTAAATTAAGTATTGCCGATTACCCTCATCTTGAATTGAGTTATGTCAGTGAATATTTAAAACAAGCGGTTGAGAATAAAACGGTTGGCGTGAATATACTTTTTCATGGAGTGGCGGGCACAGGAAAAACCGAGCTATCTAAGGTACTAAGTAAGTTTGCAAAGGCTCAATTAGTCGCGGTTAAAGCGGTTGGTGAAAATAGATATCGGGTAGAGGATGAATTAACGTCAGGCAAGAATGTAGCGCATTTGCGTTTACAGCATTACCGCTTAATGCAAAGCCTGTTTGAGTCAGATAAAGCAACTTGTTTACTGCTTGATGAGGTCGAAGATGTATTCACTGAATATCTAGATGGAATTAAAGTTTCTAAGGATAGGCTTCATGCTGTTTTAGAAACAAATACTCCGCCCTGCTTTTGGATAACCAATCATCCAGAAATGTTACCTGATTCGGTTATCCGTAGGATGAGTTATGTGATTGAAGTACCGCCACCACCGAAACATATCAAGGCTGATATTCTTGCCAAACCATTGAAAGGTCTTCGCTTATCAAGTGATTATAAAAACAGTTTGGCCACTATTCCTGATTTAACACCAGCGCATGTGGTTAACGCCAGCAATATAGCTAGAGCATTACACTTAACAGGCAAAGCTGCCGAGCCGTGCATAGACCATCATATTGAGCAGTGTTTATCCGCCTGTGGGTTACAAACATCGGTAACTAGCTACAAACCTGAAATGGAATTCGACCCACGATTTATTAATCTTAGTGGCTCACATACCAAGATTGGCGAGGTGATTGATACGGTAACTAATTTTACGGGTAGTCGGTGCTTGTTACTTGGTCCTCCCGGTACTGGGAAAAGTGCTTTAGTTCATCACATTGCGGAGACTTTAGAGAAAGAGTTAATCACTATTAAACCTAGTGATGTACTGTCAAAATTTGTGGGTGAAGCCGAACAAAATATTGCCAAGCTGTTTAAACAAGCAAGTGATAGTGATGCAATTGTTTTCTTAGATGAAGTAGATAGCGTATTAACTTCTCGTTCAGAGCTACACAATCATCATGAGCGCGTCCTAGTGAACGAAATACTGCTTCAATTAGACCGTAGTGAACAGACAGTCTTTGCGGCAACAAACTACGCTCAGAATCTCGACATCGCACTCCAACGCCGTTTTGATTTCAAATTGAATTTTGAATACTTAACAGTGAAGCAAGTACTTACATTATTTACTGAAAACGTCGGCAGCTTATCAAGTCAGATAAAAGAAGAGCTAGCCAAGTTAAAGCACTTAACGCCCGGTGATTTTGCTGTTATTTCAAGGCGAAACCGCATGAATAAAAAGCCGTTAAGTGAAAATCAAAACCTAGACATCTTAATCCAAGAGAACAACCGAAAAACTCAAACCAAAACAATCGGCTTTGTGAATTAAACCAACCAAGTTTTTAACCGAAGCATTATTGCTTCACCCATAACCTAAACCTTTAAAAGGAAAACACTATGAGTATTTTAAAATCACTCACATTAACCCCTGCCATAAATAAAAACACAGGTAACCCAAGAAGGCAAAAACTACTCAACCGCCTTGATGTACAACTTAAAATGGCTGAGGCATTAATTAACAATAGCTCTTACGTTCCAACGAAAGAAAAATTTGAGCTTGATGAAACAACAGGATTGAAAACCAAACGAAAAATTCAAAAGAACGTCGCTAAATGGTGGGTTAAAGTTGACAATATTTTATATTTTTCTGTTCGGTATGGTAATAAACCATTGGAATTATCTAAAGGAAATTTCAGTATCCAAATTGGTGAGGAATCAGAGCTTGTACCCACAATTAAAAAAGTTATAGAAGCCGTTGCTAATGGTGAACTCGATACGCTATTAGAGAACGTAACCACTAATTTAACTAAGAAAAAGTAATTTGATACTAGCTAAACCCACGCCCCTTTGTTAGGGGCTTTACCTACCCGTATATCAATATTCATAAACCCAAGGAATTAACATGATTCGAATTAAACACGAAGGTCTAGATGTGCCTATGAGTCCAATGTTCACACTTTACATTGCCGACTTGCTTGCGCCACATGAAAATGAAAAAGCGGTAACGATTAACTTTCGTGACCCCGACTATAGTGCAGATAGA
This sequence comes from Colwellia echini, assembly GCF_002843355.2. GTDB lineage: Bacteria > Pseudomonadota > Gammaproteobacteria > Enterobacterales > Alteromonadaceae > Colwellia > Colwellia echini. The sequence goes on along the minus strand of NZ_PJAI02000006.1, from coordinate 25,233 downwards.
GGTGGTTATCACCCCGTTGAAATACGATTAGAAAACGAAGGCGACGAGTGGAGATTTTCATATATAACCGATTTTTGTCATGTCGGGAGTGGCTATATGGCTGAACTTGCTAAAGAGCTCGACTGGGACTTTGATGCTGGAGTCTTCAACAGTCTATTCGGAACATACCCTATTGAACAAACAATAGAGATGTTCCAAGTATGGGAGTCTAACTTTGTTTATTACGCTATGGTATCTAAGGTATTTACCATTCAAAAACGAGCAGATTAAGTAGGTTACTTAATAACTGACCTTTTATGAGTAATGTTCGAATGAAGTAACCAAAGTGTGATTTAACGATCTACAGAATATTTTACCTAAACCACACGCTTTATCGCAAAACAGTGGTCAATATGACTGACCACTCCTTCAAAAAAATGACTTTAAAGTACTTCAATCATTAAGTATTATCTCGAACGTCTGGATATACCAACTTCAAAATATCAGCATAATTACTTTTCCATGACATATGTGAATCAACGAAATCACTACAATCTATATTAACGATCTTCTCTATATTAAAGGGAATCGGGTAATAACCAATAGGTGCAGATAAGTTAGCATTTGCTATTTTATACATCCGGTTTAACACCATATCTTGCTTACTATAACAATTGTATAATTTCCCATCTATCGATGAAATTGCATCCATCCAGCCCTTCTCATCATCTTTCCCTACGGCTCCGCCAAGCAAGATAACGTCGTGAACATATTTATGCTTCTTTGATCCTAAGGCAGCTAAAGCATAGTATATAACCCTACAACCTAATGAATGCCCTACAAGATTAAATTTTTGTCCTGATGTTCTCGATATACTTTCAGCTAGCTGAGCTCCAGCTTGAGAGGCGCGAAGCATTGCTGAGTGCCATGGATTAGAGATCAAGTCAGAAACAAATAAAATAGTACCAGCAGCTCCCAATTTAGTAGCCGCCTTTACTCCTCCTTTTTTCCCTAAAGCCATAAAAGCTGCTTTTGCAGATTGCTTACTGACACCTCCTGCAAATGTAGCTCCCAAACTTGCATTACTTTTTGCGTCCCAAGTTACTCCGTATATAGAATGTTTCAAACCAAAAAAGAGCTGTTCGACTTGCCAGTCATGAAAATCAGTTTCATTTTTTTGAGTAAAACCATTTATGAAAATAGTTTTATCTTCAGATTCTTTAACATCTCGTAATTTTTTTATGCAAAAGCTAGGATCATCACCATGAAATTTATTTGCGAGTACCCCTCCTAATACTCCGCCTAAAGCACCTCCGCTTGCAGTAATAAGAACTGTACCCGCAGCTACAGAGCCACCTATCGCAGCAAGTGATGCACTTGTCAATGCAGCCCCACTTAACCCTGATATGGTAGCGCCAGTACCCGCGGCCCCCAATACACCAAGATTACCAATAGCAGCAGCCACTGCACCAGCCCCGCCTCCCGTACCTATAATTGCGGTTGCACTTGCAATACCAGCACCAGCATAAGCAACATGCTTAGCTGGTTTTAAAAGATTCTTTTGTTCTCTAACAAATAACGTCTCGTACTCTGAAATATCATTAATGCTTAGCGTTAAAGATTTAAATGATGCTATAGATCCATCATGTTCTGCACAAAGTTCATTGTTCCAACTTTGATCTATCTTTGCAAAAGCAGAAGTTGCCTTACCTATAATCCCTAATATTTTCCCTTCTTTATCATCCATTCGACGCGCTTTTTTGATGGTTTTTAGGGTCTCTTCACTAGGAGTACTTTTTGACATGTGTGAACAATACCTACACTCCACCGTACTATTTTTACACCCTGAACATTGATAGATATTTCTCTTAAAGAAATTTTGCACAACTAAAGTATGCTCTGTCTTTTCAAAACACCATGAGCAATAACTTGTTGTATCTAACTTTATTTTCTTTATTGTTTCTGACATTATTTTCATCTGGTTAATTATTAGGTAAATACTTGAGGGTTAAATTCCGATCTATATTCGTATTATTTCTTGTATCTTTTTGTTATCCTTGAATAAGTATTTAATATAAATACCACAGTAATTCGATCATCGCATTAAATTTGGAACAAAAATCCCTATTCAATTAGGAACAGAGCTTTCTAATAATGGAACTGCAAGACCAAATTAAACCATCATTTCTTTCGAAATTGGATTTTAAACTCGTCAGGTCTACTAATTCCAGCATTGTAACAAAGCAATGACTATATCGATTGTCTCCTTAGTTTTGACCTAGCCCATCGAGAGAATTGGTTCTGTAATATATTTAGTCGTACCCCTAGTTTTTCTTCAACTTCATTTAAAGGCGTAACATTACATAGGTTTTGTTGTTCAATTTTAATAAGTTTCGCGAGCACAGACTTCCGTTTTGGGTGCTCCATCATATAATAAATAAAAGCCCAACTGGTAGCATACAAACGTTGCCTTAAGTCTGAATCCCATTGGCTACTAGTTGCGGAAAATAGAGTATTTAAAGGTAATGGATCTTTAGATATAACATTTTTCTTGGTCCAATCACTATTAGGATAAACTTTAGCTGAGTTACCTACCACGTGAATAAATTCACTATATTCAGCAAGCCCTTCATTTAACCACCTTGGCGTATAACCAATAATAGCGCGGTTAATAGCATGTGTTGCTTCATGAGCCGCCGTTCTCATTGTTCGTTTGTTACTTCTGAATAAGAGATATGCCTTATTATTACTGTGGCTATAAAACCCATTAATATTATCTGCGGTTGACATATTATGCTGCTTTTTAATTTGATTAAAAGCAGTTTTAGATTGATAAACATGTAGTTTGATGTCGACTTTCTTTAATGAATCCCTATCAAGTAGTTGTCCGTATAACTCAAATACCTTATTCAACCTTACAGTCAGATTTTGATTGAAGTCGTAAGGTAAGCTTTCAGTATTTAAGTCCAGATTAAAGTAATCAAAAACTTTCTCACCTGCGTAACTGAGTAACTCAAATTGCCCTTCGTCAGGTGCTTTATCACTAACATGATAAATACCATTATCATCCGTCCAAGTATAAATATTACCGACCTTTTTATATTTCACCTCACCTAATGAGGTATCTACACAAACCGGCCTATTACCAACTTCAGCATGTGAATAATTCTGCCCTGTATCATCTGCTGAATTTCCGTTTGGTTGAGGATTTTCCTGTTTATTTTCTAATGCTTTTATGACTACAACGTCTACTTCTTGAATATTTAAAAATAGGGACTCGAACCACCGAATGCTTTGAGCAACTTTCGGTTGTAAATTAAGTTTTTCCTCTGCAAAATGGTTAGCTAATATTAAGCTAGCGGCACATGCCAACCCAGTTAAAAGTATAAATAATATTTTCCGTATCAACACTCTATCCTTAAGCTTTATTACACTTCAAACGCATCAATTATCGGGATTAAATTCTTTATGTTTGTCACTTTATGCGTGTAATTACTCGTTATACCAAATGAACTAATTTCATGCCCAACAACTTGTTGAAGTAGATTAATATTAACTTCAGGTGCACTCATACACTTAGTTATAAAGGTATGGCGGAGGCTATGAAAAGATCGAATATGATCAAGTTCATTCGTTGGTGCTATATTTAAACTAGCCATATGACGAGGCATCCAACCTGTTACCACTTCAACATTGTTCAAAGCTGCAAAGACTCTATCTTCACACCCTTCAACATACTCAATAAAACCAGCGTCAACTAGCGCATTATGTATTGGAATGATTCGTTTGGAGTTAGACGTTTTCAAGTTTTGACTTTCATGATCATCTGTTATCAACAAATAATAACGGTTAGTGGCTTCATCATGCTTAACATCATTTTTTCTAAGTTGTACTAACTCACCTCGTCTTGCGCCTGTATATATTCCAAGATAAATAATCCACTTTTTCCATGGCGTATTCTCATTTTTGGCTGAATTTAACAAACGCAGTAACTCACTGTCATTGAAAATACCGCGTATTCTCGCTTTAAAGTTACGTTTGATATAACAAGGTGATGTTGTAATGTAAGCAATAGTGTCTCGTTTCGCATAAGAAAATATCCCCATTAGCCACTTATGATATTGCTCAACTGATTTCGGTGATTGTAAGTGCTCATCAGGCACATCAACATTAAGGCGCTCTTTCCACGACATTTTATTGTATGGACTGATATTCATCCGAGGTAGTTCAAAGCACCTATCAATAAATAGACCTATGTCTTGTTTTGTATAAGTATCAATCGGTTTATCTTCAGTAAGGGCTAGCCAGACGATATGCATCCGCTCGTAGCTTTTTTGCATTTTCTCAGAGAGTTTATCTTTTGTAATCTTCAGTGCTAAGAATTCAGCGTAAACTTGAGAAAATAAAGGTTTAGTTGACTTAGGTTTAACTGGAGGTGTGTCTGAAACAGGACTAGTTACATTAGAAGATAAGAGCTGCTGGAGTTGACGTTCAGCTGTTGCATCACCTTCGAAAATAGTCTGTAGTAATTCATGTTTCACTTTAGACGATGTGGTTAGTTTACTCACTAAAACACGAAATGCTAACGTCGATGTATTCGCATCAAAGCCTTTACTTAACAGTAGCTGCCTAGCCAATTCATTAACACCGCTTTCATCAACATCACCAGACAAACCAACTAACACTTTAGCCATTGAAGATAACGCTTCCATAAAAGGCCATTTATCAGCTTCTGACAAACCGCCTATGACTTCTTGTAATCTAATAGTTCGAGTTTCGTTATCCGTTGCTTGAGCAATATAAGACAACTCATCTTTGAACTTATTATCATCTCCGAGCAGACTTGTTTGACCTAAAACGTTAATTGCATGTGCGCCATTAGAGTAACCTTGCTCAAGCTCAGCAATTACAGCATCAATATCATTAACCGAAAGTTGTTTTAGCATAGCGTCCTTAATCTTCATCAACGTTGGTTTTATTTCACTAGTGTCTAATGATTTTGACGTGATAACAAGCTGTTTTAGTTGTTGAATATAAGGTTTATATCGATGAAGTTTTTGTAATGCCAGTGATAAATTTTGAGTATTGAATGCAATCCGAACTTCCCTTACCCCTAACCTCTTAGGAAGTCTCATTCGAAAATAAAACCTCTCTCGGCGGATATAAAGATATTTAGTGCCTGCAATTACCTTCATTGAATTAGATTAAATGGGTCACCGTGTATCAAACCGTGTACCAATTTTTTACTTATTAATATTTAAAATGTGAGGATATCGTATCAGGCAAAAAATGATGCCAAAACATAATCCTAAGTGAACTTTTTGAAATGAAAAACTTGATGTGAATTACTAAAACCGTGTACCAAACCGTGTGCCAATTTTAGCTTTAATCATTTGATTTATGAGGATTTTTAGTGAATCGCCTGATCTATTCATATAGATCAAGCGGTTACTAAAATAGTTGAGTTGACCGTATAAGCCGGGTTTTGTATCTTTACTTTACCGAAATAAAGTTAAGTGACAATCATTCGTCTAGGCTATAAATCGCTCTATAGCTCAAGCAACCTACCCGGTTTCCACGCGAGCCACGCTTATATTATTCAAACGAATTTAAATAATCATGAAACCCTATTTGGTCTTGCTCCAGGTGGAGTTTACCCTGCTGCGAACTGTTACCAGTCGCCCGGTGCGCTCTTACCGCACCCTTTCAGCCTTACCTGTGAAATCTCGAAAGATAACCATCGGCGGTCTTCTCTCTGCTGCACTTGTCGTCGGCTCACGCCGCCCAGGCGTTACCTGGCACCCTGCTCATTGGAGCCCGGACTTTCCTCCCCCTTATCTGTCTATCTCAAACCGAAATTTAAAATACAACGATAAAGCAGCGATTGTCTGGTCAACTCGGCGCGCATTTTACCTTATACAGCGAGAATGTCTATGCTAATCGCTAGCTATGAGGAAAATATAAAAAACCGCGATTACTTTCGTTAAAAAATACTTGCGCAAATACTTTCGTAAAAAAAGCCGCCTAAAAGTTCCCGCCTACAAGAACATTAATTATGATTTCATGCTCAGAGCAACTTCATATAACGCATTTTTCTTAACGCCATATATTTCCGCAGCAATGGCACAAGCTGTTTTTGGTTTCATTTCAGCTAACAATAGTTTTAAGGTATTAACAACTTCCGCTGATATTTCACCTTCAACCGCTTTATAGCCTTCAATAATTAAAACCATTTCGCCTTTAAGTTGATTAGCGTCTTGCTCTAACCAAGCTAAAAAGTTTTCTGCTGTGTCGCTATGTATAGTTTCAAAGGTTTTAGTTATTTCTCTGGCGATTACTATATAACGTTCGCCGCCAAGTGTTGCAACAATATCTCGTACTGTATCAATTGCGCGGCGTGGTGCATCATAAAAAACCATAGTACGCGGTTCATTAGCTAAAGCAGTTAAGGTGACTTGTCTAGCGCCTGATTTAGACGGTAAAAATCCCTCAAAACTAAACCTATCAGTTGGTAAGCCTGCAACCGATAATGCTGAAATAGCCGCACATGCTCCTGGAATTGGCGACACGTTCAAGCCTAAGCTGCGACAATGGCGGACAATATGAAAACCTGGATCGCTAATTAACGGCGTACCCGCATCAGAAACAAGAGCAATGGTTTTGCCTTCTTGTAACATAGTCGCGATTTGGTCTTGGCGCTGTCTTTCATTATGATCATGCAGCGACATGGTTTTGTTTTTAATTGAAAATGCCGACAATAACTTGCCCGTATGACGAGTATCTTCACAGGCAATCACATCAACTTGGGTTAAAATATCTATCGCCCTTTGGCTTATGTCGCCTAAATTTCCAATAGGTGTTGCCACAATATAAAGGGTAGCTGGGGTTAACGTTGTTTCACTCATTTAACTTACTTCACTTGATTTGGCGGATTTAGTTGTGACTCACTTCGTAGGCGTTTATTATAACCCCATACTGATAGCAATATGCACGGATTTCTTCATTGTGTTAAAAACAGCGTTATTACTGGTACGTTTACAACCAAGCCAATTAAATTATTTTTCGAGAACGACTCAGCAACTAAAGTTGTTGATTTTACCTGCTTTGTTACTTGGCTTGCTGTCAAGCTGTAGCACTAAACAAGCACCTCTTCCGCCTGTTACGGAAATAGAGAAAATAACGTTAAAGCCTGGTTCTTTAACCGCCGAGCAACATGTTGAGCTAGCTAAAAATGCATCTACAGAAGTTGCTGTAAGTGAATTACTTGTTGCAACTAAGCTTTATTATCAAGAAGAAAATTATTCTAAAGCTTTATGGTTAGCGGAAAAAACACTACCGTTAATAGACGATAAAACACCCAACTATACTCATCAAATAGTTCAACTCAGTTTAATTAAAGCAAGTAGCTTGCAGCATTTAGGTTATTATCCTGAAAGCTACCAGCAATTGACGCACATTGAACAATACGCTAAAACCCACAAAATTATATTGCCTGCGACTTATTATCGGTTATTACATGCCGCTTATCAGCAAGGTTTACAGCCAATTGCCGCGTTAAACGCCCAATTACTTGAATTTTCCGCCACACCTAGCTCTGCACAATCAACAGAGCAAATTGAAAGCATTTGGCAAGGCTTTCAAGCTTTATCACAATGGCAACTCAGTTTAGTTGCTTTAGATAATGCACCTGATAGTGATGGTTGGTTAGCACTTACTAGCAAAGCAAATAAATTTGGTGGCAATCAAGACCAGCTGCAATATCACCTTCGTATGTGGCAAGGGCAATTTAAGCTCCACCCAGCAAACATCATAGCTAAGCAACTTATTGCGCAAACTCTCGAACTAAGCATTATCGAAAATGTCGCGGTGATCATCCCGTTATCTGGTAAACAAAAGTCTGCCGGACTTGCCATTCAACAGGGAATTTTGGCAAGTTTTGCTAATGATGAAACCAAGAAATTGCATTTTATTGATAGCAACACAGTGAATTGGTACGGGTTAACCAATGAACTTTCTATGCTTAAAACTGATTACGTGATTGGCCCGTTACTTAAATCGAACGTTGATAAATACATCATGCACACTAGCACGGTTAATCAGGCACAAAACGATTATATGCTTAATGCAAGTGCTGACTTATTCAATAATACTGATGACAGTAAGTTGCCATCTGCACCATTATTTACTAACCCTAACGATTTTAATACCGCTATTGATAGCGAATATGCCATTAATAGTTATTTGCAGCCACAAAATAAGACTTATAACACCTTACTGTTGAACATTCCGTCAAAGGCTGGTTTAGCAAATAATTACACTGTACTGTCAATGCGACCGGAAGATGAAGCCAAGCAAGCAGCCGCAACTCTAAGCCGCCAAAACTTTAAACACCCTATAGTATTAAGCCAACAAAATGTTGTCAGTAAACGTATAGCCCAAGCTTTTGCTAAACAATGGAAGCTCACAACAGGTGAAGCGATTGATGTGGTTTATTATGACTCAAGCGCTCAGATGCAAAACAAAATAAAAACGAGTTTAGCTGTAGATAACAGTACAGATCGTATTAACACTTTAAAGCGTAGCTTAAACCAAAGTATAAAAACTCAAACCAGAAATAGACGCGATGTAGATATGATTTATCTCGTTGGCACGCCTGAGCAAACACGTTTAGTAAAACCCTATATTGAAGTAAACATCAGCCCATTCGCGCAAATAATTCCTGTTTATGCCAGCTCGCGCAGCCACAGCACTCAAAGTGATGACAGTACAAATAGTGACTTACAAGGCTTAACGTTTACCGAAATCCCTTGGTTATTACCTGGTGAACAAAACGCTAGCTTAGCGAATCTAAGTCAAGAACTTTGGCCAAATAGAATTGATGGTTTATCAAGACTTTTTGCTATGGGTTATGACAGCTATCAATTAATCAACAAAATTCCGTTAATGCAACAAGCCCCTTACCTGCAACATTGGGGGCAAACAGGTGTACTAATGATGGGTGATAATAATATCCTTACCCGAAGCTTGCTTTGGGGGGCATATAAAAACAATAAGGTTGTACCCATTGATATGGAATAAAGGACTATTTAATAAAGAGCTGGGGAATGAAAAATCAAAAAACAACCAAGTTACTAGCACAGACAAAGGCCAAATAACTGAACTTTTTGCTGAGCAATACTTACTACAACAAGGAATGACACCAGTTGCTCGAAATTTTCACGCTCGCCAAGGTGAAGTTGACTTAATCATGCTTGACGGTGAAACCTTAGTTTTTGTTGAAGTAAAATACCGCAAGAACACTAGTTTTGGTGGGGCAATTGCGGCTATTCCTGTTAGCAAACAAAATAAAATTAAACATTGCGTAACATTTTATCTGCATCAAGCCGGCTTAAATGAATATAATACCCCATGCAGGGTTGATGTGATTGCCCTCGTTGGTGATATTAATCAACCACAGGTAACTTGGTTAAAAAATGCTTTTTAACCTGAGTTCGGGATAATGAAAGTGAGTAGAATAATAATATCAATCACTTAGGATTTTACCTTTACAATAGTTTTAATTATTCGTAGTACAAGGCAGGAAAGCGAAGCCAATTGTCGTCTAATAAACGGGTTATTGGTAGCTATCAAAACGCAGTAATACGGGTAATTAAGGCTGTTGTAGAATTTTGCTTATCCCGAACTCAGTTTTTTTAGTCAATTATCTTTAATTTCTGTGTTTGTTGTTTACGCTACAATTAGCACATTCATTTTTTAAAATTAACAACAATAAATAATTCAAACAATCGTCCCGGAGTCCGTTTTTCATGCTAGAGCAGATCACAAATAATTTCACTGAAAGCATACAAACACAAATTGCCGCTAGCGAGCTTTTAGCGCCGTCTATAGAACAAGCAGGCATGATTATGGTGCAATGTCTTTTAGGTGGTAACAAAATCATATCTTGTGGCAACGGCGGCTCTGCAGGGCACGCACAACATTTTTGTTCACAACTCTTAAATAAGTATGAAACGGAACGCCCTAGCCTACCTGCAATATCATTAAATAGTGATGTTTCAACTATTACAGCCATCGCGAACGACTATCAATATGATGAAGTTTTTTCCAAACAAATTCGTGCCTTAGGTCAAAATGGCGATGTATTATTAGCCATTTCAACCAGTGGTAATTCTCGTAATATTATTAAAGCTATTGAAAGTGCCGTGTCTCGTGATATGCCTATTATTGCCTTAACGGGTTTTGATGGAGGTGACATTTCTGGTTTACTCGGTGACAACGATGTAGAAATTCGCGTTCCATCTGCTAGAACCTCACGAATTCAAGAAGTGCATCTTATTGTATTACACAGTTTGTGTGAAATTATTGATACAACCTTATTCCCGCAAGGTGAGAATTAAATGGTGCTCAAAAAACCAGTCCATTTAAAACTTGGTCAGAGTAAAATAGCCCGTATAGCTGCCTTGTTAATGTTAATGTCTGCTCTTAATGGCTGTGCGGTTGCCACTGTTGTAGCAATCACTGCTGGAGCAACTATGATTGCTGACAGACGAACTTTTAGTAAACAAATAGATGATCAGAGCATCGAGATCACTGCTCACAATGATATAAATAAACAAAAAACATTAACTAAAAATTCAAATATTCAAGTAATAAGTATGAATGGTACTGTGTTGGTGGTTGGCCAAGTCGCAAACACTTACTTGCAAGGAATTGCTATTAAAACTATACAAGCAGTTCCTGATATAGTCACCATACATGATCAGCTTCGCATTGGAGAAAATGTCAGCGCCTTAACTAAAAGCAACGATATTTGGTTAACCTCTAGAGTTAAATCTGCCTTGCTGGCTAACAGCGAAATTAATGCCATTGATTTTAAAGTAATCACTGAGAACTCTGAAGTTTTTCTTATGGGTTTAGTGACCAAAGAAGAAGGTGATATTGCAGTAGAAATCACCCGAAATATTAATGGTGTTAGCCGAGTTTATAAGGCTTTTGAATATATTAAATAAAAGAAATTAGAAGTTAGGTTTTAGGATCTAGGATCTACAAATCTAAAGCTTGTTACCTGTACTATTAAGTTAAGTGGTTTTTAGACATAAAAAAACCTATAAATATTATTATATCTATAGGTTTATTTTTTGATGACGCTAACAAAAGCTACAAAATTTTAAATTATACCAACTCTATTAAATAGCTAGTTTACTTTATAATTTTCAAACTCGGCTTACTCTTGTTTTTAGGCTTATTCGAGGTATCTTTTTCACTACCTGTAGAGGTAACACTACTTAATGGTGATTTAGGTTTCTCAGTTATTTTAACTGTAACCTCATCTTCTTCCTCAGTAGGATGCTCAATAGCAAATGACGTACCTGCACCATTTTCTTTAGCATAAATAGCACCTATAGCACCGTAAGGTACCGTAAGGTGTTCTAATTTACCGCCAAAACGAGCACTAAACTCAATAGTGCTATCACCTAATGCAATACTTCCCACTGCAGAGCCAGCAATATTTAATACTATTTGCCCGTCAGATACGTAACTCATTGGCACTAAAACGCCATAAACATTAACGTCCACCATGATATATGGAGTTAGATCGTTATCTGAAATCCACTCATAGAAAGCCTTAACTAAATAAGGCTTATTCGAACTCATTAAACTTGGCGTTAAATCATCCATTATGCAGGATGACCAAAGCGTAATTCACGTTCTTCTTCTGTTAATGATGCTTGAAACGATTCACGCTCAAACAAGCGTAACATGTAGGTTTTAAGCTCTTTTGAACCTTGACCAACAAGTTCAATACCAAATACTGGTAAACGCCATAGTAACGGTGCTAAATAACAATCAACTAAGCTGTACTCTTCACTCATAAAATAAGGTGCTTCATTTAAAATAGGCGCAATACTTAACAGGCTTTCTTTTAATTCTTGACGTGCTTTTGCTGCTTCTTCGTCAGTACCTGTCAAAATGATTTTAGTAAGGCTGTACCAGTCTTGCTCAATGCGATGCATCATTAAACGGCTACGACCACGTGAAACAGGGTAAACCGGCATTAATGGTGGATGAGGAAAGCGCTCATCTAAATATTCAACAATAATTTTAGCTTCATATAATGCTAATTCACGGTCGATTAACGTTGGTACTGTACCGTATGGGTTTAAGTCCAATAGATCTTCAGGCAAGTTGTCTAAATCAACTAAGTTGATATCAACACCAACACCTTTTTCTGCTAATACAATGCGTGCTTGATGACTATACATATCATCTGCATGAGAGAACAACGTCATTACAGAGCGTTTATTTGCTGCTACGGCCATAGGGCCTCCAAATCATGTGAATACCAAATTCAGCGTTTATTTACTGAGTAAAAGTGGTATTGCTTAAAAACTAACAAAGGGAAATTTGATCTTTTACTATCAAATTTCCCTGAAAATTACGGTATTAATAACTTAGTGTACGTCTTTCCAAAACTCTTTCTTAAGGAAATAAGTAAGAATAAAGAAGAAGAATAAGAAAACAAGTACCCAATAACCAATCGCTTTACGCTCAAGTTTATTCGGCTCACCAACATACTCTAAAAAGTTAGTTAAATCACGTACTACCACATCATACTCTTCGGCGGTTAAACTACCACCCATTGCTGGAGATAATTTGCCGTCTTCGTCTTTGATACTGATACCTTGCAAACCTTGTAATACGTGCGGCATACCAACATCTTTAAATACTGTGTTGTTCACACCAAATGGGCGTGACTCATCAATATAAAAAGAACGTAAGTAAGTATAAATCCAGTCAGGACTACGTAAACGCGCTTCTAAGGTTAAATCAGGTGGTGTACTACCAAACCAACTTGCCGCATCTTTTTTCGACATGTTGTTAGTAATATGATCACCCGCTTTTTCACCTGTATACATATAGTTAGCAATGCCGTCAGCTTCATCAATACCTAAATCGCTAAACGTACGGTTGTAGCGTTGGTATTGCAACTGGTGACAACCTAAACAATAGTTAAGGTAAGTTTTAAAACCATTTTTCAAAGACTCTTTATCTGACAAGTCATTGTTTGCTTTATCTAACGGAATGCTAGGGCCAGCAGCAAATGCAGTTGCAGAAAGTAATGCGGCAACACTAAGCGTGAAGGCTAAAATTAATTTTTTCATTAGTATGAAACCCTCTCTGGTACTGGTTTAGTGTTTTCGTTCTTCGAGTAGAACCATAATGCAATGAAGAAACCAAAGTAACCGAAGCTTGCAATAACACCTATCAAGTTTGCAATTGGTGTTGCAGGCATAGTACCTAAAATACCAAGAATGATGAAACAAATAGCAAATTGAATTAAGTTAGCTAAATGCCACTTAGAACGGAAACGTACCGACTTAACAGTACCACGGTCAAACCAAGGTAATAAGAACAACATTACGATAGCACCAAACATAGCAACGGCACCTAATAATTTATCAGGAACAACACGTAAAATGGTATAGAAAGGTCCAAAATACCAAACTGGGGCAATATGCTCAGGAGTTTTTAAACCGTTAGCAGGTGTAAAGTTTGGCGCTTCCATGAAGTAACCACCACCTTCTGGTGCAAAAAACATAACCCAACAGAATAAGAATAAAAAGCCAACAATCGCCATTAAATCTTTAACTGTGTAATAAGGATGGAAAGGTACCGCATCAACAATATCGTACTTGCCGCTATATTGTTTATGGAAAGTAAACTTACTTAAATCTTCAGGTTTCACACTGCCTTTAGGCTTTTTAATGTTAACGCCGTCTGGGTTATTAGAACCAACTTCATGTAACGCTAAAATGTGTAAAAACACTAAAATAACAATAACTAAAGGTAAAGCAACAACATGTAACGCGAAGAAACGGTTTAAAGTTGCACCTGAAATAACATAATCACCACGAATCCATAACGTTAAATCATCACCAATAATTGGCACAGCGCCAAACAGTGAGATAATAACCTGAGCACCCCAGTATGACATGTTACCCCAAGGTAATAAGTAGCCCATGAAGGCCTCTGCCATTAATACTAAGAAGATCAACATACCGAAGATCCACAGTAATTCACGTGGTTTTTGGTACGAACCATACATTAAGCCACGCATCATGTGTAAGTAGATAACAACAAAAAATGCTGAAGCACCAGTTGAATGCATGTAACGTAATAACCAGCCGAAATCTACATCACGCATGATGTACTCAACTGAAGCAAAAGCACCTGCGCCAGATGGCTCGTAGTTCATGGTTAACCAAATACCGGTAAGGATTTGGTTTACTAAAACAACCGAAGCTAATATGCCGAAAACATACCAGATATTAAAGTTTTTTGGTGCTGGATACTGAGCAACATGCTTATTCCAAGCATCAGTTACTGGTAAACGTTGGTCTACCCAACCCATAAAGTCGGTGAATAATTTCATTAACATTACGCTTCTCCTTGACCAACACCAATAAGGATAGTGTTATCGTTAACAAAAGAATGCTCAGGAACCATTAAGTTTAATGGTGCAGGAACGTTTTGAAATACACGGCCAGCCATATCATAAGTACTACCATGACACGGACAGAAGAAACCGTTAGGAACGCCTTCAACAAATTCACCAAAGTCGCCATTGTGATGAGTTGGAGCACAACCTAAATGAGTACAAACACCTAAAGCAACTAAATACTCAGGTTTAATTGAACGGTAAGGGTTAGCCGCATAGTCAGGCTGTTGTGGTTCTTCAGAGCTTGGATCGCGTAAGCGGTTATCATGCTTAGGTAATTCTTCAAGTGTTTTATCTGATCTACGTACGATATAGACTGGCTTACCACGCCATTCCGCTCGAATTAATTGACCAGGCTGCATTTTACCAACATTAACTTCAACTGGAGCACCCGCCGCTTTCGCGCGCGCACTTGGGTTCCAGGAAGCAATAAAAGGCACAGCAGCTCCAACCACACCAGCACCACCAACAACTGCAGTAGCAGCAGTTAGGAAGCGTCTGCGGCCGTTATTTACAGGCACATTGCTCATTCATACTCTCCAACTAGGACACTAACAAAATAAAGATCACTACTGCTTATCACGTACCGCAATAACCGGATAAATAAGCAGAGATTAAAATTATGTTAGTTCAATTTATACCGACTAAGGGTATAACGACAAAAAAATTTTTCTGATCATAAAGAAATAGCCCATTTTTTACAAGGGCTAAAGCTAGTTAGGTAGTGTAAAAGTAGAAATACTTTGAAATATTTAGCAATACCTAAAAAAGGAAAGGTTTAAAGCCAGTTTAAAATAACTAACGTATAAAAAATAACATAGCAATAACTTTGGCTAAGCCACGTCATCGCTATGTTATACCACTAGGCAATTCAAGATTGATTACTGAAATATTAATGCGATTTTTTTAAATTAATAATATCTGCGCTTTTAGAGTGACTATCTGAGCTTTGTTGCCATACCAAATCACAAATACCATCTGTTGGATTAAACCCTGTTGGGGCTTTTAACAACAACTCACGAATAAGCTGATGATCAAACGCATGACAAGCAACATCAAGTTGGTCTAATAAAGGCGATAATATTTGCCAATCAAGCATTACTTCATGTGCTGTCATAATGCGCTCATGAGAAGTTCCTTCAACATTATCGCCAATCAATAATTCTTCATACAACTTTTCACCTGGGCGTAAACCGGTGCATTTTATTTCAATATCACCATTTGGGTTTTTAACATCTTTAACCGAAAAACCACTTAAGCGAATAATTTTAGTCGCCAAATCATAAATTTTTACCGCATCGCCCATATCTAACACAAATACATCACCGCCTTTACCCATTGCGCCTGCTTGAATAACTAGTTGCGAAGCTTCAGGAATAGTCATGAAATATCGAGTAATATCAGGGTGGGTTAAAGTTACAGGCCCGCCATCTTTAATTTGTTTTCTAAATAAAGGCACAACAGAACCAGAAGAGCCTAAAACATTACCAAATCGAACCATACAAAAACGTGTTGATTGCTGAGTTTTAGCTAATGCTTGCAACACCAACTCAGCCATACGTTTAGTAGTACCCATAATATTAGTAGGTCTTACTGCTTTATCTGTTGAGATAAGTACAAAGGTTTCTACTTTGGCATGAATTGCTGCACGCGCAGCGTAATAAGTACCAAAGACGTTATTTCTAACACCTTCAACGACATTATGCTCAACTAATGGTACATGTTTATAAGCTGCGGCATGATAAACCGTTTGTACGGCAAAACTTTTCATCACGGTTTCAATACGATTAACACGTTGTACCGAGCCCATTAAAGGATAAATTTCAACGTTTAGATTATGCGTAACTTTGTATTCATTAAGCTCTTTATCAATAGTGTATAAAGCAAATTCTGACTGCTCAAACAAAACAATTTTACTAGGCTTTAAACGAAGTATTTGTCGACACAACTCAGAGCCAATTGAACCACCTGCACCAGTAATCATTACAACTTTACCGGCTATGTCGGCATTCATCAATTCAGCTCTTGGGGCAACGGGATCTCGTCCTAATAAATCTTCAACGCCAACATCTTTAAACTCTTCAAGCTTTGCTTTGCCATCAACAATATCTGCCATACCAGGAATAGTTAATACCTGAAGTCCTAATGGCTCAATTTTATTTAATACTTGTTTACGACGATCTCGGGAGGCACTTGGCATTGCCAATAATATTTTTTTAATTCTTTTTCTAATAACTAAACTTTCAATTTCACTTGGTGCGTAAACTTGTATGCCATGAATAATATGGCCTTGTAAAGCAACGTCATCATCTACAAATGCGGCGGCATGATACTCAGCGCCTTGCGACAAAGCGGTTGTTAATTGTCTACCTGAAGAGCCTGCACCAAAAATTAAAACCGCGGTTTTTTTATGCCAACGTTTGTGTCCAATAATTGCTCGTACAGCAACTCTGGAGCCGCCAATAAGCAATAAACATAACGCCATAAAAATAAAAGGGACAGTACGGGGAATGCCAATATGTAAAAGAAAGGAAACACCAATAAGTAGCATTGCAGAAATAATACTACCCAGCCCAATAGCCCAAACAGCTTGCATATTTACATAACGCAGTACGGCTCGGTAAAGGCCTAACTTAATAAAAGACAATATAATTAAAGGTAAAGCGCAAGCAAAAACAAGCCAATAATTTTCAGTTAAAGCAAGAGCTACGTTGTCAAGACGTAACATTAAAGATAAACCGAAAGCACAAACTAAAAATACGGAATCAATTAATACGGTAATAATGCGCTTATATACACGCGGTAAATTTAAAACAGACTTCAACAAAGACACCAAAAAACTCCTTTAACAACTTAATTAGCAATTCAACTAGCAATTAACTAAAACCCTAGACAGTTATATATCCCTTAAGACCGAGCCATTATAAACTAAAAATCACTCTAAAAGGTATGCCATTCTCTAATTCACATCAGCCTTTATGTGGCAATTTCAACAAAAGCATTAGATAACATACGCCTGTAACAACTTTGTAACGCTTCTTTAGCCTCTAAGTCACCATGAACTATTTTAATATGGCTTGGTTGATGCCGCATACGTTTAACAAAATTGATTAAACCTGCTTGGTCGGCATGGGCAGAATAGCCACTAATGGTATGCACTGCCGCCTTGATATAACATTTTTTACCGCCTAGCATCACATAGCCACCTTCTTTACTTGCATATTTTTGGATATCTCGACCTGGTGTACCTTGTGCTTGATAACCCACAAATAATATATCGGTAGTTTTATCGCCAATGAATTGCGTTAAATAATTCATAATTCGCCCGCCAGCACACATACCACTAGCGGCAATAACTATAGCCGGCTTATTACGCTTAGCTAGCGCCTTGACTACCGACAAGTGTTGCTTGTGATCACCGATAGTATAAAGCTGACTAAAATTAAGTGGATGACGCCAAGCTTTAACCTTGTGTTTAGCTTCATCGTCCCATAATTTTTTAAACTTTTTATATTGCTCGGTAAAATTAGCAGCCATAGGCGAATCAACAATAACTTCAATTGATTGCCACATAAGGTTAGTTGATTGCTGATAAATAATTTGCTCTAACTCATACAATAACTCTTGTGTGCGGCCAATACTAAAAGCAGGAATAAGCACCACACCATTGTCGGTCACGGCTCTATCAATCACCCGCTGCAAGTTTTGTCGTCGTAGTTTTCGACTCTGATGATTTTTATCACCGTAAGTTGATTCAATAACTAAAGTATCTGCACGATAAGGACTTTTAGGCGCAGGCAATAACGGCGCGTAGGGAGCACCTAAATCACCAGAAAACACAACACGATGCTTCTGTGGTTTATTCAGTTCAATCTCAACATAAGCCGATCCTAAAATATGTCCTGCAGGTTGAAACTTCGCTTTTGCTGTTTGATATTCAAGATGAGTGTTGGAATAATCACTGATAGTTGTATTGGTATTATGACTGTTAATGTTAGACAGAGAATTAATGGGAAGACTAAACCATTGTTTATACGCAACGGGAACAATTAATTTTTTAAGTAACTTTAAACACGCCGCAATTAAGGTTTTATCACGAGTAACCCCTACTTTCAGGGCATCTTCAATCACTAAAGGCAACAAACTAGCTGATGCTTCAGTACAAAAGATAGGGCCAGTAAAACCCGCAGCCAATAAATAAGGAATACGACCAACGTGGTCGATATGACAATGAGTAACAATCAAAGCGCTGATTTTAGTAATATCAAACTCAATGGCTAAACCATTATCAGCAAACTTGCCTGAAACCTCAGCACCTTGAAAAAGACCACAATCAACAAGAATACTCGTTACACGATTGATATCTAATTGATGACACGAGCCTGTTACACCATTAACAGCGCCGTGATGAATAATTCGAGGAGAGTTATACATAATAAATCCTTTTTAGTAAAACACGAATATCCTATTCGTAATTGATACATAACGTTATAACAAGTAAACCACCCAACATTCAAGCTTAATTCGAAAAACTGTCGATAGGAAGCTGCCCTGCAGGTGACCCAAAAATAAATTTTTGCATTAAACAAATACACCATACGCCATTAAACACATCGCCAGCAGGGCTGCCTCCTACAAAACACACCAAAACTACCGTTGTTCTACAACCAAACTGAATCCCAATGTGGGTAACACCCTACTTGTGAAACAATTTTTGCTCTTAATGGGTTCGCTACAATATAACGAGCAACATTAATTAATGCTTCATCATCACGGATACCATGATCATAAAATCCATCCTGCCATATTTTACGACCATAACATTTACTAAATAATGATTTCACTTGCTGTACCAACGCAGATATACCGCCACTTTTCAAAACCAACAACCAATGAATATGATCTGGCATTACCACAAAAGCAAGCGTATCGCATTTTGACAAAACATCTTCACGATGCATGATAGAAATTAACAAACGAGCGGTATAAAAATTTGAAAACAGCTTTAGCCGATTGTGTACAGCAAAAGTTATATGATATGCAGAACCAACTTCGGAAGAACGTCCTTTTCGTAACTGTTTATAACCCGGTTTATTCGTCATCAGCAAATCCCTTGCATTATTCTATTACCCATATATTAAATGTAGTAGAAAATAAAAATAACAAAAGCTAAAAACAAAATGCCATACGCTATAACCACATCGCCAGCAGGGCTGCCTCCTACGGCAATCCAAATAATATAATCTCATGACCCTATTCGCTTGCAAGGCAACCTCATACAAAACAACACCAAAACCATCTCTGCTCGTAGGAAGCTGCCCTGCAGGTGACCCAAAATGAAATTGTTGCATTAAACAAACACACCATACCCCACTTAACCCATCGCCAGCAGGGCTGCCTCCTACGGCAATCCAAATAATATAATCTCATGACCCTATTCGCTTGCAAGGCAACCTCCTACAAAACAACACCAAAACCATCTCTGCTCGTAGGAAGCTGCCCTGCAGGTGACTCAAAAATGAAATTTTTGTATTAAACAAACACACCATACGCCATTAAACAGATCGCCAGCAGGGCTGCCTTCTACAAAACTCCAAATAATATATTCTCGTGACCCTATTCGCTTGCAAGGCAACCTCCTACAAAAGCAAGATCAAAAAAAGGCATAACCACTATTAATGATTATGCCTTTTTAGCATTACAAAATGTCTTGTCCTAAAATGAGTTTACACGTTATAAAATTCTTTATACCAAGTAATTAATTCTGCCACACCTTCTTTAACGGTAATTTTAGGAATATATCCTGTAGCTTTAAATAAATCTTGCGTATCCGCGTAGGTTTGATAAACATCACCCGCTTGCATTTCACGGAAGTTTTTCTTCGCTTCAATACCCAGTTCATTTTCAATGGCCTTAACAAAGTCCATCAAACTAATTGGTGAGCCATGACCTATATTATAAACAGCATAAGGCGCAGAGCTTGTTGCTGGGCTACCCGTTTCAACTGTCCAATCTTTATTAGCTTCAGGAACAACATCAGCAATACGTATAACACCTTCAACAATGTCATCTACATGGGTAAAATCACGCCACATATCACCATTGTTATTTATATCAATGGTTTCACCGTTTAAAATCTTTTTGGTAAAAATATAAGGCGCCATATCAGGACGTCCCCACGAACCATAAACCGTAAAAAAGCGTAAACCCGTAGTTGGAATATCATATAAATGCGAATAACTGTGCGCCATCAACTCATTAGATTTTTTAGTAGCTGCATACAGCGAAACAGGATGATCAACGGTATCAGACGTAGCAAATGGAACTTTACCATTTAAGCCATAAACAGAAGAAGATGATGCATACACTAAATGCTTAACTTTGTTGTTTCTACAGCCCTCTAAAATGGTTAAATGACCAATTAAGTTACTGTCTGCATACGCCATTGGATTTTCAATAGAATAACGAACGCCAGCTTGTGCTGCCAAATGAATAACTTTATCAAACTGTTGAGTAACAAATAAATCAGCCATAGCTTCACGATCAGCTAGATCTATTTTTATAAAAGTAAAATTAGCATGTTCAATACGCTTTAAACGCGCTAATTTTAAGTTAACATCGTAATAATCATTAATATTATCAATGCCAACAACATCATGCCCTGCAGCACATAAACGTTCAACCACAGCACTACCAATAAAACCTGCAGCACCTGTTACCAAATATTTCATCTTATTTCCTAAAAATCACCTGAGCGCGAATACCTAAAACTAGAATACGTCGGCTACAAGGAGAATCGCCATGCTTTAATTTTACTTAATCGCTGCCAAATAAATCGCGTGTATAAACTTTATCAACAACGTCTGTTAACTCATCAACCATACGGTTTGAAACAATTACATCAGACATGACTTTAA
Source organism: Colwellia echini (assembly GCF_002843355.2). GTDB lineage: Bacteria > Pseudomonadota > Gammaproteobacteria > Enterobacterales > Alteromonadaceae > Colwellia > Colwellia echini. The sequence goes on along the minus strand of NZ_PJAI02000006.1, from coordinate 3,837 downwards.
ACTCAGCTAAATCTTTAATCACTTTAGAACTAAAAAATTCATCTTCTTTCATTACTGGTTCAAATATTACAACTTCAATGCCTTTGGCTTTGATGCGTTTCATGATCCCTTGTATTGAAGAGGCTCTAAAATTATCTGAGCCTGATTTCATAATCAAACGATATATGCCAACAACTTTAGGGTTACGACCAATAATTGAGTCCGCAATAAAATCTTTACGGGTACTATTAGCATCAACAATGGCACCAATAATATTATTAGGTACATCTTTGTAGTTTGCACGCAACTGCTTGGTATCTTTAGGTAAACAATAGCCGCCATAACCAAATGAAGGATTATTATAATGAGCACCAATACGTGGGTCTAAACTAACGCCTTCAATAATATGACGAGAATCTAAACCGTGAACTTCAGCATAAGTATCAAGCTCATTGAAATAAGAGACACGCATAGCTAAATAGGTATTAGAGAATAATTTAACCGCTTCTGCTTCTGTTGAGCGAACAAATAAAACATCGATATCTTTTTTCCACGCCCCTTCAACTAAAAGATTCGCAAAAATAAGCGCACGTTCAGAGTCTTCACCAACAATAACGCGAGAAGGATGTAGGTTATCGTAAAGCGCTTTACCCTCACGTAAAAATTCAGGTGAAAAAATTAAACCATCACAACCTAACTCTTCACGAACACGAGCAGTATAACCAACAGGAACCGTTGATTTAATTACCATGCATGCTGATGGATTGATCGCCATTACATCTTTAATAACAGCTTCAACTGATGAAGTGTTGAAGTAATTAGTTTCAGGATCATAATCGGTAGGCGTAGCAATAATTACATAATCAGCACCGGCATAAGCTAACTCTTTATCTAACGTCGCTTTAAAGTTTAATTTATGATTAGTTAAAAAATCAGATATTTCACTATCTTCAATAGGCGATTTGCCAGAATTAAGTAATTCAATTTTTTCAGGAATAATATCAACGGCAATCACTTCATTGTGTTGCGCCAATAACATAGCATTAGACAGGCCAACATAACCTGTGCCAGCAATAGCAATTTTCATAAATCCATCTCTATATAATATTTAGTATTGTAAACAGCCTACTGGCACTTACGGTTTATGGCTGTGAGAGTATCATAAATAACAATATCTGAAAAATAAATAGATGATATTTTCCCCTAAGAATAAGAATAAATAGCCTCATTGATAAGGAGGTATTATAAACTCCCTTTAGACAATATTTATTCGCGCAATATCAATTACCGCCGTATCTTTGTAGGTTGGACTTTAGCCCGACACCGAATATAAAGCCCTAAATTGTAGGAGGCTGCCCTGCAGGCGACCTAATGTAACCTGCCTTCAGGCGAACCAATATTTCTAAAACCTGTTCGCTTGCAAGGCAACCTCCTACAAAAACACACCAACCTCACCTGTAGGAGGCTGCCCTGCAGGCGACCTACAAAACATACCAACCCCACCTGTAGGAGGCTGCCCTGCAGGCGACCTAATGAAACCTGCCTACAGGCGACCCCAATATTTTTCAAACCTGTCCGCTTGCAAGGCAACCTCCTACAAAAACACACCAACCCCGCCTGTAGGAGGCTGCCTTGCAGGCGACCTAATAAAACCTACCCTACAGGTGACCCAATATTTCTAAAACCTGTTCGCTTGCAAGGCAACCTCCTACAAAACACATCAATTCCACCTGTAGGAGGCTGCCCTGCAGGCGACCTAATGTAACCTGCCTTCAGGCGAACCAATATTTCTAAAACCTGTTCGCTTGCAAGGCAACCTCCTACCAAACACACCAACCCCACCCGTAAGAGGCTGCCTTGCAGGCGACCTAATAAAACCTTACCCTACAGGTGACCCAATATTTCGAAAACCTGCTCGCTTGCAAGGCAACCTCCTACAAAAACACACCAACCTCACCTGTAGGAGGCTGCCTTGCAGGCGACCTAATGAAACCTGCCTGCAGACGCCCCAATATTTCTAAAACCTGTTCGCTTGCAAGATTGAAAGCAACGATGTTATTGGGTATTTAGACCGCTATAAAAGATCTCTTAATTAGTGGCATTGGTATTATGTAAACTTCCGCTGTTTATCGTGAATAAAGCCTTGCGTTGAATAATGCAACGATGTGCCCGTATGTACTGAACGCAATATAGAAGATTTTAACTCAGGCACCATACCAACCTCTGGGGATTGCTCGAGGAAGTCACGGATAGTGCCTGCAATGTATTCAATAATACGTTCTGGCTTATCGACTCGCTCATTGATACCTAATTTTACCAGTCGCTTACGATCAGGAAATGTTTTAACACCTTCCATTTTTAAGGCCATCTTATTGTCGACCGTGCCGTAGATCAATGTGTGAGTAATGTCATAAGGAGGTGTCAATTGTATATTATTTCTTGAGTTATCATATTGGATCGCAAAATTCTTAAGGTGAGCATCGCCATTACCGATCAGGCAGTTAAATACAATGTAGGTATACATCCTCTGTACCTGGGCTTGTGAATTAGTAAAAATCCTTGTCGCTTTCAATACGTTTTCATAACTAGATCTATATTTTTCATCGCCAGATCTCCCCATAAGCACCGTAAAATCCTCGACTGCTAGCGTTTTGTTTACAGTGTCATCAAAACGTTCAGTAATAAATGAGTTCATATCATTCGAGATCCAGCACTGTGAAGGCCCAAGGTGACACGCACGAGCAGCTTCCATACAAACGTACTCATTAACAGTAAGTAAAGGAAATTCATCATCAAAGGTTTTGACAATAAAATCATTTTGATGAAACACCGATTTTTCCATCGACTTGTTGGTATCGTTATTGGCATTTATCAGTACTTTAGGCTGTACACCAGAAACTAGCCCATTTAGATAATACTTGTCTAATAACGTACCAAATAAACTATCTTTGCCTTGCCACGTAATGATGTCATTGAGATTAAGTTGTTCTACTTCATTACGTTTAATCAAACTTGTGTATGAAAGATGACCTATGCCTTTATTACCTTGCAGTGCAAGCAAGTACATGTCATTAACGGTGGCGTGCTTCATCAATTTTTGACTGATATAACGGCGAACATAACCTTCTGGTAAATTTTGTTCAAATATTGGATGCATAGCACCATACGTATGCGTTTTTGGGTGACAATCCATTGTGATAGAAACAGGGTTTTCACAAGTATAGGTAAAATCAAAATGGCCTGGCTGGATCAGTGCGCCAGCTTCTTTATTGAAAGCATTAATATTAATATGTTTGATTTTTTCTGGTAATTCATTCATTCACTATCCTCATCAAACAAGCTTGCCAGCTCATGCAGTTGAGGTCGATGATTTACCTTGGGTGTTATTGTTATCTCAAGACCTAACGTATCGAGGTATTTATACAAATATTTGATCCCGCCCGTAAAAAGACCTTTCTCCATGGCAATAATTTGGTTGCGACTTAAGCCACTGAGCTTAGAGATGTCATTTTGGGTTAATTGTTTTTCTTTACGTCGTAACGCCAGCGCTTTTCCATCGTACCATGCCATGTTATATCCCCTCACTCCCAGTCATAAATGTTAATATATATTAACTTAAAGCCCAAAACAAACCATAAAGTTAAAATATGTTAACCTTATGGTGATATAACTAATAAATTTTGTATTGTAGGGGCGAATTTATTCGCACTTTATCTTTCGAGTTTAAGCATTCCTACAGGCGACCTCCAACAAAAACACATCAACCCCACCTGTAGGAGGCTGCCCTGCAGGCGACCTAATGAAACCTGCCTTCAGGCGAACAAATATTTCTAAAACCTGTTCGCTTGCAAGGCAACC
>NZ_PJAI02000059.1 GCF_002843355.2 Colwellia echini | reverse complement strand
ATTAAAGCAGGACAAAAAACAGTTTGCTGTTTCGTGCCTCAACATTTTAGCAAACTATTTTTTGCCTCTTAATGAGGCGTTATGTATATTCAAGGAAGGTTAGGTGAATTCATCCACGTTCAATATTAAAACAGCAGATGATTTTTTAAATCAAATGGTATTGCCACAATATGCTGATTTTATAAATAATAATTCCTCTAGCCGACATGCTTTGCTTTCAACAATTACTTCGTACCACTTATATGAATGGGTTAATTGTCATAAATTTACTGATTCTGTATTTAAAATTGATTACCCTAATCATGAACCTTTAATTGAGCTATTTGAAATAGCTAGAAAAATAACTAATGGAACAAAGCATTTCTCAAGCAAAGTTAAAACTCGGACGCAATCAGGGTTCTCTTCTGGTTTTTCAAGTGGGTTTGCTAAACCATTAGTCATTACACGCACCGATGGCTCTGAAATATCAGCTGATTACCTTTTAAAATCATTGACTGATTTCTGGCAAGAACAATATAAAACTAATGGCTTTTAGTTAGTGTAATCATATACATAACAAGCTGTTCAAGCGGGACAAAATACAGTTGGCTGTTTTCGTTCCTCAACATTTTAGCCAACTAAATTTTGCCCCTTAACAGGGCGTTAGAGCTACAAGGAAGTATTGTGCACGAAGAAACTCAATTAGTTGTATCTGCGATTGAAAGCTTGAAACAAGAGCCGAATTTTTTTAAAGATTACATATTCCCCATAGCCAGTGCATTTTTCACTTCAATCTTAGGTGCAACAATTGCCTATTACACTTTGAACAGACAAGAATATGTTCAAATTGAAAAAGAGAAAATGAACGCTTCAAATAAATGGACGCTTGATATAGAGCAAGCGAGATCAAATTTGTTAGCTATTAAGGGTAATTATAATGGGAAGCTAACAGACCTTCCTATCCAACGTGTTGGCGCAATACCTAGTATTTTATTCCACGCTCAGCCAATACCAGAAAAATTTAACGATTTATCCTTTATAGTCCCAAAAGAGAGTAAATCAAAAGCTGAGTTACCCAAATGGAGTCAAATCCCAAGAATTAGAGCAATGGTTAGCAACTACAATTATTTGCTAAAACTTTGGGAGCAAAGGAATGAAATCAATCAAAATATCAAAGAAATGATTTTAGTTTCCATTGGTAATATTGCTTATGCAAACTTAACTCTTCAACAAGTTGAGGTTGCCGTAGGCAAAGCCAATCTTTCCATATTAATAGATCTATCTGAGCGTTGTATTACTTTAACTGACGATATAATTGTGGAGTTAGACAATTTTTTATCTGAATTTCCTGCTTTTGCTAAAACCAAGATTGACACCAAAAGGTTAAAGAAATTCGGAACTGTAATTAGTTATTCAAATAATGGTAATAAGGCGCTTTTAGAATTAATAAACAAGTCACCAATAGTTGATTTTTCAACGGTTGAATACCTTTTCGGTGAAAATGATGCCGACATTAAAAAAAGGCATAAAACTGGATACGAATAGTAGCTCTAACAAGTCGTTTAAAAGGACAAAAAACAGTTGGCTTTTGCTTATATGGACTCCTCGTATTGTACAAGAAAAAACTTTTAAAAATTTAGA
>NZ_PJAI02000058.1 GCF_002843355.2 Colwellia echini | reverse complement strand
GCTGCTTGCAAACAAAAAAACCACCGCTACCAGCGGTGGTTTGTTTGCCGGATCAAGAGCTACCAACTCTTTTTCCGAAGGTAACTGGCTTCAGCAGAGCGCAGATACCAAATACTGTCCTTCTAGTGTAGCCGTAGTTAGGCCACCACTTCAAGAACTCTGTAGCACCGCCTACATACCTCGCTCTGCTAATCCTGTTACCAGTGGCTGCTGCCAGTGGCGATAAGTCGTGTCTTACCGGGTTGGACTCAAGACGATAGTTACCGGATAAGGCGCAGCGGTCGGGCTGAACGGGGGGTTCGTGCACACAGCCCAGCTTGGAGCGAACGACCTACACCGAACTGAGATACCTACAGCGTGAGCTATGAGAAAGCGCCACGCTTCCCGAAGGGAGAAAGGCGGACAGGTATCCGGTAAGCGGCAGGGTCGGAACAGGAGAGCGCACGAGGGAGCTTCCAGGGGGAAACGCCTGGTATCTTTATAGTCCTGTCGGGTTTCGCCACCTCTGACTTGAGCGTCGATTTTTGTGATGCTCGTCAGGGGGGCGGAGCCTATGGAAAAACGCCAGCAACGCGGCCTTTTTACGGTTCCTGGCCTTTTGCTGGCCTTTTGCTCACATGTTCTTTCCTGCGTTATCCCCTGATTCTGTGGATAACCGTATTACCGCCTTTGAGTGAGCTGATACCGCTCGCCGCAGCCGAACGACCGAGCGCAGCGAGTCAGTGAGCGAGGAAGCGGAAGAGCGCCTGATGCGGTATTTTCTCCTTACGCATCTGTGCGGTATTTCACACCGCATAAATTCCGACACCATCGAATGGCGCAAAACCTTTCGCGGTATGGCATGATAGCGCCCGGAAGAGAGTCAATTCAGGGTGGTGAATGTGAAACCAGTAACGTTATACGATGTCGCAGAGTATGCCGGTGTCTCTTATCAGACCGTTTCCCGCGTGGTGAACCAGGCCAGCCACGTTTCTGCGAAAACGCGGGAAAAAGTGGAAGCGGCGATGGCGGAGCTGAATTACATTCCCAACCGCGTGGCACAACAACTGGCGGGCAAACAGTCGTTGCTGATTGGCGTTGCCACCTCCAGTCTGGCCCTGCACGCGCCGTCGCAAATTGTCGCGGCGATTAAATCTCGCGCCGATCAACTGGGTGCCAGCGTGGTGGTGTCGATGGTAGAACGAAGCGGCGTCGAAGCCTGTAAAGCGGCGGTGCACAATCTTCTCGCGCAACGCGTCAGTGGGCTGATCATTAACTATCCGCTGGATGACCAGGATGCCATTGCTGTGGAAGCTGCCTGCACTAATGTTCCGGCGTTATTTCTTGATGTCTCTGACCAGACACCCATCAACAGTATTATTTTCTCCCATGAAGACGGTACGCGACTGGGCGTGGAGCATCTGGTCGCATTGGGTCACCAGCAAATCGCGCTGTTAGCGGGCCCATTAAGTTCTGTCTCGGCGCGTCTGCGTCTGGCTGGCTGGCATAAATATCTCACTCGCAATCAAATTCAGCCGATAGCGGAACGGGAAGGCGACTGGAGTGCCATGTCCGGTTTTCAACAAACCATGCAAATGCTGAATGAGGGCATCGTTCCCACTGCGATGCTGGTTGCCAACGATCAGATGGCGCTGGGCGCAATGCGCGCCATTACCGAGTCCGGGCTGCGCGTTGGTGCGGATATCTCGGTAGTGGGATACGACGATACCGAAGACAGCTCATGTTATATCCCGCCGTTAACCACCATCAAACAGGATTTTCGCCTTCTGGGGCAAACCAGCGTGGACCGCTTGCTGC
>NZ_PJAI02000057.1 GCF_002843355.2 Colwellia echini | reverse complement strand
TCGTACCTCGCGCAGTATAGCCAAACTGTTATTTTCCGCTTAGTGTGGCGTTAGGCATTTATGGATACCTCCAAGATTCAAGTCGATTTCAAACTTATCAGAGAGCATTGTATTGTTATCCGTCGGGATTTTAATACTTATACAACTCTTTTTAACAATGAAAACCATGAATTGCTAACAACCACAGCTTCTACGTTTTTTTCTGATATAGCAGAAATATTACAACGCGATTGGATATTGCAAGTTTCAAAACTAATGGATCCAGCCCAAACGCAAAGGAAAAAGAAAATCTTAGAAAATTTGACTGTAAAACTAATTAATGAACAATTAGATGAACTAAATTTAATGACTCCTAAAATAAATTCACTTAGTCAAAATTTATTCACCTACGGTAAAAAATTAACACCTGCTCGTAATAAGCGTTTAGCTCATTATGATAGAGAACATCAAGTTAATGATATTGTGCTTGGAGCTACTACGGAAAATGAATTACATCAGTTTCTCTCTGATATTCAAGAGTATTGTGATTTAGTTGGTGAAGCCGTTGATTTAGGTCCTTCAGATTTTACTTCTAGCGGTTGCGCTGGTGATGCGCTAGATTTACTTAAGGTTTTAAACCGTGGTAAAAATGCCTAACAAGTTGCTTAAACGGACAAAAAACAGTTGGCTTTTTGCTCGTGCCTCGCTTATTTTAGCCAACAATTTTATTGCCGCTTAGCAAAGCGTTAGCATTCAATATGGCATATCGAGTAGTTGTAAAAAATATCGCACCATGCAGTTGCGAAAATGAGGGTGAAGCTGAAGTCTATTTTCCTGACTTTGATATCACTGTTGCATGCTATTTCATTGGCGATATTGATTGGTTTAAAGGTTGTTTCCCTCTCAACGAACCTAGGGAATCCAACCTAAGTTATTGGCACGCTAATTGGAAATTAACGAAGAAGCAAACTAAATCCATAGCCAAAAATGTTGTTGGCATTTTCGATGGTTTCGAGTTAGATGAAGACAATGAAAAATTATTTAGAGTAAATTCGTTAATTCCAGTCTTATCTGACAATGAGCTTGGTGATTATCAATTGGATGTTCCCAAAGGGAGTTGGGTTGAATCAACAGGACAATTTGTTATCGAGGAAGTTGAATGCTAACAAGTCGTTTAAAAGGACAAAAAACAGTTGGCTTTTGCTCCTTCGTCGCTAATTTTAGCCAACAATTTTTTGCCTCTTAACGAGGCGTTATATTGCATAAGGATATACATGCGTTTTATCTTCCCCCTATTAATTTTATTTTGTTCTAATGCGTCCTTTGGAAATACTTGTTTACTTGAAAAATATGAGCTATTTTCCTCCGCTCAAATTAAATGGCAAAATGACCTAACGACCCTGATAACGTCAAAAACTCCAAAGATGCAGGATGTTGCAAATTTATATAGAGATGAACAACTCGCATATATTGCCAAAGATTCACTGGCATTAAAGTTATTATTAAAAGATTCACCTAGCAAAGTTAATACAAATGAAAAAGTTAATATGTGGTTTCAGTTAGATAACTATGTTCAGGAAAATCAAGCTAATAAATATACAACTTACAATAAATTATATAGTAATGTCCTTGCTAATAAACACCGAGAGGATCACCCTGATGGTGATAGACTAAGAGAATTAATGAAAACTCAAATTATGCCAACAAATGAGTTTAAAATCCTACTAGCTAACTTTATGAATAGTGTTGATAAAATAAACAGTATTGTGTGTCCTGCAATATAACAAGTCACTCAAAAGGACAAATAACAGTTGGTTTTTGCTTATATGGACTCCTCGTATTGTACAAGAAAAAACTTTTAAAAATTTAGA
>NZ_PJAI02000056.1 GCF_002843355.2 Colwellia echini | reverse complement strand
GAGTTTAGCGAAAAGCACTCTAAAAATAACAGCGTGAGTAAGTTCACCTAACAAGGCAAATCAGCAGGACTAAAAACAGCTGGCTATTGCTCGTACCTCGCTATTTTAGCCAACAATTTTTAGCCTCTGTTTGAGGCGTTAGGTGACTTCGTGTGATTGAAAGTATAGTTGTTATCGCCATTGGCTTTTATCTTGTTTGGTTGTCACGAACATCTCGAAAGGTAAACAAACAAGTGGATAACCTTGCACCTAAAGCCAAGTTTGATTTAATAGAGTCAATCAATAACAAAATTAATCCCAGTCATTCGGATTTCGTCGTTGGTGGTTCTGTTACGAAAATTCCAAAATGGGTTGGCTTGTTAGTGCTCATCGTGTTTGGAATTGCTTTATATTTTGGTGTAAAATCAGTCACCTAACAAGGCGTTCAAACGGACAAAAAACAGTTGGCTGTTTCACTCCGTTCACAATTTTAGCCAACAATTTTTTGCCGCTTAACGTGGCGTTAGGCATTGAAGGAGCAGTTGTGAAGTCTTTTTGTATTATTTTTGTGTTATTTTTGGTTGGGTGCAGTAATACATATGTCATAAAGGTAGAACCTGAGAACCAAAGAACGTTTGCTCCAGATAAAGCATTAGAGGCTGGTGATGAAATTGAAATATACATTAGCCATATCAATCATAATGAAAGACTTAGGTTTCATTTATGCGGACCTCAATGTGATACTGCAACGACTATCAAAACTATTGATTCTAATGGTTTATCTAATAAATCAGTTATCTTTACAGCGCCTGAAGATGGAGAATACTATTTCTGGCTCGAAAACACTAAACTAGAAGGAACAGAATCTGTTGTACTAATGAAAAAAGAATACGAAATGGAAAAAATATATATTGTTGATTTTATTTCCGGTACTAAATTGCATGTGGCTAAGGAAATGCCTAATAAGTCATTAAAGCAGGAAGATGATCTTATAACTCCTATAGCTATGTCGCATACAGCGATTATGGGAATATCAGCATTTTACTATTGCGCAAATAATCAATGGCCAGAGTCCATTGATATAATTAAAGACTACGAAGAGCAACGAAAAGCAATGCCTCATATAAAGATTAACTGGACTCAGCTTAAAGATATTTCAAACTATATAAGCGAACCAAGTTACCAGCTTACTTCAAATATTAAACAGCTAGATGGTAGTTTTATTAAATTAACTTCCGGGCAACAATCACCAATCTGTGACGAGGACAACGCAGAGTTACAAAGTGCGTACGTTAATATGTAGGTGTAAAAATGCCTAACAAGCTGTTTAACAAGGACAAAATACAGTTGGCTTTTGCTCCTTCGTCGCTTATTTTAGCCAACTATATTTTGCCCATTAACAGGGCGTTAGGTGTTTTGGGTTATTTGCGTAAGATATATTTTTTGATTCACGTTTTGCGTATCAATCACGTATCCTAAAACGTAATTCAGTTTTGTATTTATCGCACGTATATTATTGTTTCGCGGTGTTACATAAAACTGAGCAAAGCCGTTTAATGAAATTTCTGGTGAGCTAATTTCTCAGTTTTTACTGCGAAATTTCGTGCAAGACTTTGCCAATTACTTTATTGTGGTTTGGTAAGTTTAGGTGGCATAAACTCTAATCAGTTCAAACACCTAACAAGGCATTAAAGCAGGACAAAAAACAGTTTGCTGTTTCGTGCCTCAACATTTTAGCAAACAATTTTTTGCCTCTTAATGAAGCGTTAGGTGTATTGGGTTATTTGCCTAAGGTTTATTTTTTGATTCTCGTTTGTTGCATCAATCACGTATCTTAAAACGTAATTCAGTTTTGTAGTTATCGCGCGTATATTATTGTTTCGCGGTGTTACATAAAATTGAGTAAAGCAGTTTATTTAAC
>NZ_PJAI02000055.1 GCF_002843355.2 Colwellia echini | reverse complement strand
ATTATTGTTTCGCGGTGTTACATAAAATTGAGTAAAGCAGTTTATTTAACTTTTTGGTGCGCTAATTTCTCAGTTTTTACTGCAAAATTTCGTGCAAGACTTTGCCAATTACTTTATTGTGGTTTGGTAAGTTTAGGTGGCATAAATTCTAATCAGTTCAAACACCTAACAAGGCATTAAAGCAGGACAAAAAACAGTTTGCTGTTTCGTGCCTCAACATTTTAGCAAACAATTTTTTGCCTCTTAATGGGGCGTTAGCAGTACAGGAAATGTTGTGGAAGATTCGAAGTATGAGTTAAGAAAATCAAAGTTGTATTGGATGTGTGGTGGTGATATTTTTTGGTACCACTTTGATATGGCTTTTTTAAAAACATTTCTTATTTTTCAATTTTCTTTTTCTATCGTTTTAAGTGTTCTTAAAAATTTTGTGGGTCAATCAGCTCTGGAATTAATTGCTGCAATATATTTGGTTGCTACCTTACTTGGCATCATCAGTATCTACAAAAACACTAAAATTTCAAACTTGGTTATGCGTTCAAAATCAAAACCGAGCGATGCTAATTGGGTGTTTATATTTATAAGTTGTTTGTGTATTTTAATGTTGGTTTTGTTACCTTTCGGCTATGTTCGGGTTGGGTAGCAACGTACTGCTAACAAGTCACTCAAAAGGACAAATAACAGTTGGCTATTTACTCCTTCGTCGTCTATTTTAGCCAACCATTATTTGCCTCTTAGTGAGGCGTTATATGGCAAAGGAGTATGCATCAATTGTCGGATCCTGAATTACTAGAATTATATAAACAACACCGTGCTGGACAAGATAAATATGCATATTTTTTGATGGCAATTGTTGCATCAGCAATTGCTTTCACTGTTAATAAAACGACAGGCTTAAAAGTTACGTGTACAGATATACCGCTAGGCTTATCCGTCTTTTTTTGGGGGGGAAGCTTTTACTTTGGCTGTAAATATATTGATTGGTGTCAAACTGCAACATTTTCAAATTTTAATTTATTACAATTAAAGAAAGGTGTTCACCCTCAACAACCGCAACACACCCAAGAAGTTGAAGCCGCCATTACTGCTGTTACATCAGCACTTGAAAGTAATTCATCAAATGCTGGTAAATATAGTGGTCTTCAGTTTAAGTTTGCTATCGGTGGTGCATTGATGTTTCTTATCTGGCACAGTATTAATGTGTATTTGTTTACAATTGCCATATAACAAGCTAATTAATAAGGACAAAAAACAGTTGGCTGTTTTCGTTCCTCAACATTTTAGCCAACAATTTTTTGCCCATTATTAGGGCGTTAGTTGCCGCAACTTGTTCGAGTAAATTTAGTTTAATCGTGCGGTATTTCACATCAAAGGATTGGTGTTTGTTTCCTTCCTTTCTTGTGGTTACTTTCAATTTACTCGTAAGTTTTAGCGTTTTTGGTAACACAGTTTTCGCCTAACTTTTGTTGATAAATATAATCAGTAAATGCGTAAACGGCTCAAAGTTCGCATTCAGCGGCTAAGTTGCGGTGGTGTTTTTAAATACTCACTTCCATTAATTAATTTTTAGTGTTGTTGGTAAGTTAAATGTGTTTAACTATCAACAACTAACAAGGCATTAAAGCAGGACAAAAAACAGTTTTCTGTTTCGTGCCTCAACATTTTAGCAAACAATTTTTTGCCTCTTAATGGGGCGTTAGGTGTATTGGGTTACTTGCGTAAGGTATATTTTTTGATTCACGTTTTGCGCATCAATCACGTATTCTAAAACGTAATTCAGTTTTGTATTTATCGCACGTATATTATTGTTTCGCGGTGTTACATAAAATCGAGCAAAGCAGTTTATTTAACTTTTTTTGTGCGCTAATTTCTCAGTTTTTACTGCAAAATTTCGTGCAAGACTTTGCCAATTA
>NZ_PJAI02000054.1 GCF_002843355.2 Colwellia echini | reverse complement strand
ACACCTAAAGCTAATGATTCAATTGATTGCATGACTATCCTTGTACGTATAACGCCCAAATAACGGGCTAAGTAATGTTGGCTAAAATAGTGAGGGACGAACGATAGCCAACTGTTACGTGTCCCTGTTTATTTGCTTGTTAGCCTTACATTACGACAATATTAGAAGCATGTTCAATTATTTTATAAGCAACTTCAGCTTCTTTTTGTGCTGTTTTAATTTCACCTTTATCCATATAAGCCTTTTCATGAATAAGCTCATTTCTGGTTTTTTGGAAATTATTTGCACTATTTAAAATGTTAGAGTCCGTGACTCCCATTAACTCTAATTTTTCTTTATAAGAGGCTTTGTCATGTTTATTAAACTGATTCTTACTGTGGTTTTTAAGCATAAATTGATGAAAGACTGCCTCTAACCACATACCTGCAAAAGTTACGACTATCATAGATTTTTTAAAAGAAGAACGAGTAGGGTCGTATTTGATAATATAACCACTTCCATCTTGTTTTGGTGTTCTTCCATTCTCAACATCCACGACCATCGCATCATAGTTTTCTTTAACTATTTGCTCATAGATCGTGACGTTAGAATATGGCATCAAACTTCCTGTAAGGCTAACGCCCATTTAATGGGCAAATTACTGTTGGCTAAAATAGTGAGGGACGAACGGCAGCCAACTGTTATTTGTCCCTGTTTAAATGCTTGTTAGGTGTTTGAACTGATTAGAGTTTATGCCACCTAAACTTACCAAACCACAATAAAGTAATTGGCAAAGTCTTGCACGAAATTTTGCAGAAAAAACTGAGAAATTAGCGCACCAAAAAGTTAAATAAACTGCTTTTCTCAATTTTATGCAACACCGCGAAACAATAATACACGCGCGATAAATACAAAACTAAATTACGTTTTAAGATACGTGATTGATGCGCAAAACGTGAATCAAAAAATATACCTTACACAAATAACCCAAAACACCTAACGCCCCATTAAGAGGCAAATGATAGTTGGCTAAAATAAGCGACGAAGGAGCAAATAGCCAACTGTTATTTGTCCTGCTTGAATGGCTTGTTATATGCTTTCTTGCGCCACTTCCTGATCAAGCCATACATGCTCAGTTTCACCACCTAAATTAAAACGATAACCAAATGGTAATGCCATATATAGTGCTAATTCAGGACGTTTATCAATAATATGTTGGAAGTGAACTGTAACCAATGAATCAATATTTCCATCGTATTCATCGGTTGTTAACCACCAACCACTCATATGTTCTGGAGAAGGATAGCGAACTCCTTCCACTGGGTTTACCCCTTCATAAATGCCTTTTGAGATAGTTACAAGTTGACCTGTTTTCACTGGTAAGTATTGAGCACCATAATGTTCACAACACTCTTGTTGATTTAACTCAATACTCAAAATTTAAACTCCAAACTTTTGTAAGCATATAACGCCTCATTAAGAGGCAAAAAATTGTTTGCTATAATGTTTGAGGTACGAAAAACAGCAAACTGTTTTTTGTCCTGCTTTAATGCCTTGTTAGGTTTTTCCATGCACCAAAACTCATAATAACACCCAGAGTTAATATAATAATTGGTGTTTGAATTATTAAAATATAACCTATTGCGAAATCATAATCAGATGAAATTGCCCATAAAAATGATAATGAAGGTATTAACGCTAACAATAAAACCAATACCGCATGGTATTTATAAATAGTGCCTAACTCGGGCTTGAGAAATTCAAATTTCACTAGCACAAGCCTAATAGCTTTTATTAATAATGAGTAAGCTAAAATGCATAAGTTTGCGAATGTTATAACAATAATCTCAGTACCCATATCGGAAAACCTAACGCCTCATTAAGAGGCAAAAAATTGTTTGCTAAAATGTTGAGGCACGAAACAGCAAACTG
>NZ_PJAI02000053.1 GCF_002843355.2 Colwellia echini | reverse complement strand
TAATTATGAATTCCATATTCTAATTATGAGCAATATTATCAGTTCACCTAACGCCTCACTAAGAGGCAAAAAATAGTTGGTTAAAATAAGCGACGCAGGAGCAAAAACCAACTGTTTTTTGTCCTTTTAAGTGACTTGTTATGTTTCGTCGCTTATACTAAACCTAATTAACGACCACTTTAAAGTACTGGTGATGGTATGACAACTAGAATATTAACTGAAGCAGCTGCAAGTATAAGCGAATTGAAAGCAAATCCAATGAAGGTTGCTTTAAGTGCGCACGGTGAAGCTATTGCTGTTTTAAATAGAAATGAGCCAGCTTTTTACTGTATACCTGCCGATACGTATGAATTTATGATGGATCATATGGAAGATCTAGAACTATTAGCAATTGCTGAACAACGTAAGAATGAAGCTAGCATAAAGGTTAGCTTAAATGAGTTATGAGTTAGAATTTAAAAAGTCAGCACTAAAAGAATGGAAAAAATTAGGCGCGACAATCCAAACTCAATTTAAGAAAAAGCTAGTAGATATTTTAGAAAATCCACATATTGAAAGCGCAAAATTATCTGGTGGCAATGAACTTTACAAAATAAAACTTAGACAAGCCGGATACAGGTTAGTTTATGAAGTTAATGACTCTATAGTTACAGTAACGGTAATTTCTGTTGGAAAACGCGACAAAGGAAAAGTCTACAAAGTTGCGATGGACAGATTAGTATAGAAACATAACGCCACGTTAAGCGGCAAAAAATTGTTGGCAAAATTGTGAACGAAGTGAAACAGCCAACTGTTTTTTGTCCGTTTGAACGCCTTGTTATAAGGTTGTTTACAACACAAACAAGACGTCACCTTTTTCCATAAACACATACAGTAAAATACCAAAGATAGATATTAATGCACCTGCAAGTCTAGCACTTGTTCCCTCTAAAGATTTAGTTTGAGAAGAAGTGAATTTTGTACGAGAGCCTGATTGACCATTAGTGATACCAAACTCGACATCCATTTTACCAATATAAACAAATCTAGCACCGACTAAGAAAAATGCGATGCCAATAATCAACTCTAATGTGACTTCCATATCAAAACCTTATAACGCCTCATTCAGAGGCAAATAATTGTTGGCTAAAATCGCGACGCAGGAGCAAAGCCAACTGTTATTTGTCCTGCTGCAATGACTTGTTATATGCCCACTTGCACTGCTGTTGACTTTAGTGAATCGTATTCCCAAAATTCAACACCCTCAGGTACTAAATGAGCATAAGTACGAAGATAATATTCCGCCAAAGTTTCACTACGTTTTTCACTAAAATCACGTAAAACAAACATGATTTTACGATAACTTTTTGGTGAAGCTAAAAAGTAATACATAGCCTCATTCCAGACAGTTAATTTTGCGCTTGGCACGTTGTCACCTGATGTCCATTTGTGAGATTTGCACTCAACTAACACTTGTTTTTCTGTACAACCTAGATCAAAAGCATGATCTTTTTTAAACAAATTTACGCCCACAGGGATTTTGAAATCTCGCACTAAAGACAGCCCTTGCTGATCGAAGAAGGCTTGTGCGAGTAATTCAAAGTCTTTGCCGACTTGCGCATTAGATTTTGAACCGATACGCTGAAACGATTGACTCATGACATCCTCGGGCATATAACGCCTCATTAAGAGGCAAAAAATTGTTTGCTAAAATGTTGAGGCACGAAACAGCAAACTGTTTTTTGTCCTGCTTTAATGCCTTGTTAGGTGTTTGAACTGATTAGAGTTTATGCCACCTAAACTTACCAAACCACAATAAAGTAATTGGCAAAGTCTTGCACGAAATTTTGCAGTAAAAACTGAGAAATTAACGCACCAAAAAGTTAAATAAACTGCTTTGCTCGATTTTATGTAACACCGCGAAACAATAATATACGTGCGATAAATACAAAACTGAATTACGTTTTAGAATACGTGATTGATGCGCAAAACGTGAATCAAAAAATATACCTTACGCAAGTAACCCAATACACCTAACGCCTCATTAAGAGGCAAAAAATTGTTTGCTAAAATGTTGAGGCACGAAACAGCAAACTG
>NZ_PJAI02000052.1 GCF_002843355.2 Colwellia echini | reverse complement strand
ATTATTGTTTCGCGGTGTTACATAAAATTGAGTAAAGCAGTTTATTTAACTTTTT
The DNA here is from genome assembly GCF_002843355.2 of Colwellia echini. Taxonomy (GTDB): domain Bacteria; phylum Pseudomonadota; class Gammaproteobacteria; order Enterobacterales; family Alteromonadaceae; genus Colwellia; species Colwellia echini. The sequence continues at coordinate 2,044 of NZ_PJAI02000052.1, read as the reverse complement.
GGTGCGCTAATTTCTCAGTTTTTACTGCAAAATTTCGTGCAAGACTTTGCCAATTACTTTATTGTGGTTTGGTAAGTTTAGGTGGCATAAATTCTAATCAGTTCAAACACCTAACAAGGCATTAAAGCAGGACAAAAAACAGTTTGCTGTTTCGTGCCTCAACATTTTAGCAAACAATTTTTTGCCTCTTAATGGGGCGTTAGGTTTTTAGGAGTATCCGAAGATTATGGAAGAAGTATTAAACGAATTATCTAGACCAATTTGGTGGGTAAGTGTTGTTGTTGCTGGAATTATCATTAATTTATTATCCGCATATACAAAGCCGGCTTTAGATAAGGTATTTTCAAAATACTCAAAGTCGATTAAGTCTAGAAACCTGAAGAAAAAACAAGAATTAGAATTATATATATCTAAACTTGAAGCAGATAAAGACTTCTTAAATCAAGAGCTGTTTTCTGAGTTACGGTTACGTAGTCAAGCTATTTACCTCTTATTGTTGGGGGTCTTTATTATTGCTCCCTTAAATATGTTCGATATACCTCAGCTGTTTTTAATTGTGTTTTTAGCTATCTCTGCTTTTAGTTTCTTTAGCTCATATTTAGCATTTTGGGCTGCGGCAAAAAAAGCAGCTAATATTTCATTCGTAACAAAAACCTAACAAGGCGCTTAAGTGGGAAAATTTACAGTTGGCTTTTTCTCACTTCGTTCGCTATTTTAGCCAACTTATAAATTTCCCCTTAGCGGGGCGTTAGCCGTATTCCTAAGGTTTAGTATATGAATCAGAATATAGATATTCGACCAGAATGTAATGATGATATAAATTCTATTGAAAGAGTCATAATCGAAGCTTTCAAAAATCATCCGCATAGCAACCAAACAGAACATGAAATAGTCGCTAAATTACGTAACGATAATCCTCTTTCTGTATCTTTAGTTGCAGAAGTTAATAACGTGATTATCGGACATATAGCTTTTTCTAAAGTTAATATAAGCGGTGAATTCATCGAATGGTATGGTTTAGCACCAGTTTCTGTTGAACCTGAATATCAAAACCAAGGAGTAGGCTCACAATTAATACTTTCGGGTTTAAAGGCTATCCGCGAGTTAAATGGTAAAGGTTGCGTACTTCTCGGAGAACCTGAGTACTATAATCGATTCGGTTTTAAAGCATTTAGTGGGTTAGTATTTAAAGGAGTTCCGCCAGAGTATTTTCAATCATTACTTTTAAGTGGTGACATGCCAAACGGAAATGTTGAATACCATAAGGCTTTTGCATAAAAACGGCTAACAAGTCGTTTAAAAGGACAAAAAACAGTTGGCTTTTGCTCCTTCGTCGCTAATTTTAGCCAACAATTTTTTGCCTCTTAACGAGGCGTTAGCATGATTATGAAACTATTTACTTTAGCATCAATATTACTTTTATCTTTTCATGTTCAAGCTTCTTGGCTAAAGTTTGGGCATGTAACTCCTTTCACTGAAAGTGAATACAAAATTGAGATAAATGCATCTATTTCAAAAATCAATAAAACTTCAGTAAACTTTCATTTAACAAATTTGCCAAAAAATAAAGATGTATTTTTAATTCAGACTAAAGAGCATAGACCATCTTATGAGCAAAAATTTCGAGAAGAGATTTGGGATGAGTATATTGAAGAAAACCGTCGAACCAAAATGAATACGGGTTACGAAAAGAACCAAAGTAACCCAATAATTTTGAATGTTAAGTTAAAGCCTGTGTCAGTTGATAAATATGGTATAAAAGTTTATTCGATAGATATAGATAAAGAAAAAATGAAAACATCGTATATTTATATCGATTATCCTAAGTCAGTTAGAGATGGTGGTTATTATTACTCTATAGATTTAAAAGAGTATATTTCTAGCTTGTGAGAAAAATCATGCTAACAAGGCGTTCAAAAGGACTAAAAACAGTTGGCTCGCGCTCGTGCCTCGCTGATTTTAGCCAACAATTTTTAGCCTCTTAACAGGGGCGTTAGGTGTATTGGGTTATTTGCGTAAGGTATATTTTTTGATTCACGTTTTG
>NZ_PJAI02000051.1 GCF_002843355.2 Colwellia echini | reverse complement strand
ATTATTGTTTCGCGGTGTTACATAAAATTGAGTAAAGCAGTTTATTTAACTTTTTGGTGCGCTAATTTCTCAGTTTTTACTGCAAAATTTCGTGCAAGACTTTGCCAATTACTTTATTGTGGTTTGGTAAGTTTAGGTGGCATAAACTCTAATCAGTTCAAACACCTAACAAGGCATTAAAGCAGGACAAAAAACAGTTTGCTGTTTCGTGCCTCAACATTTTAGCAAACTACTTTTTGCCTCTTAATGAGGCGTTAGGTGTATTGGGTTACTTACATAAGTTTTATTTTTTGATTCACGTTTTGCGCATCAATCACGTATCTCAAAACGTAATTCAGTTTTGTATTTATCGCGCGTGTATTATTGTTTCGCGGTGTTGCGTAAAATTGAGCGAAGCAGTTTATTTAACTTTCTGGTGCGCTAATTTCTCAGTTATTACTGCAATATTTCGTGCAAGACTTTGCCAATTACTTTATTGTGGTTTGGTAAGTTTAGGTGGCATAAACTCTAATCAGTTCAAACACCTAACAAGGCATTAAAGCAGGACAAAAAACAGTTTGCTGTTTCGTGCCTCAACATTTTAGCAAACAATTTTTTGCCTCTTAATGGGGCGTTATATTGCATAAGTATTCTGAGCACTAAATGGATTTTGAACCTGAAATTAACCCTCGATATAGAAAGCCAACAGCACCATGTCCGAAGTGTGAATGCCACATCAAGCATGGTGAAATGGAATGTTACCATTGTGGTTATGAGTTAACTGTTGACGACATTCGCACTTTAAAGCAATACATGCGAAAGCAATGGTTTCATGGCATGTGGATTTGCCTTAAAATAATTCCTATTGCAATAATATTATTTGCTTTGTATTTTTCTCTTTTTGAGTGAGTTGCAATATAACAAGCTAATAAACAAGGACAAAAAACAGTTTGCTGTTTTCGTTCCTCAACATTTTAGCAAACAATTTTTTGCCTGTTATTAGGGCGTTATATTTACAAATAAGGATTGCTCATGAAAATTAAATTATGGATGTTATTACTCTCGTTTTTTCTTATCTCATGTGATGATGATTCATCGACTTCGTTAGTTGAAGATACAATTGATGTTTACATTTCAAAGGGGGATACTCAATGTAATGATGATGGTTTATCTATTGAGGAAACCGCTTCCTATTTAACAAATTCTGATATAAAAGCCTTAGAATCACAATGTGGTATCATTTCAGGTTTATCATTTACTGCGGTGTGTGGTGGTGGAACTGGTAATATATATATTCATACAATTGACATTGATGATTTGGATGCAGCGGAGAATCTTGGTTTTATTGATGCATCATCATTAATAGTAGAAGATAGTGGTTACGCAGTAGTGGAGTGTGAGTAAATATAACAAGCTGTTAAACAAGGACAAAAAACAGTTGGTTTTTGCTCCTGCGTCGCTTATTTTAGCCAACAATTTTTTGCCTGTTAACAGGGCGTTATATTTCTAGGAGAATCATGCTTACCAATGTCGCTAAGTCATATTTAGATATGGCGAGAACTGTTATAGACACCCAGATTGGAGCCAAGGAAAAGATTCCCAGAGATGATGCTATTTTTGGTTTACTAAGCTGCACATATATTTATAGTCATCTTTCATTAGTTTCGTTTTGCACTGCTCAACTCTATATACTCTGGAATGAAGATAATTCTAAGTTAAAAAGTAACTACCCAAATATTGAAAGCTTTGAAGCTCTAATGGCAATACAGCTTAAAGGCTTAAAACCTGCGCTAAATGAACTAGTAAAACAAAAAAATATAACACCTCTCCATAAAGCTCAACCAAAGCTGTGGCAAAACTTAAATGAATTTCTCAAGAAATACAGAGATTTTTTTGTTCATCCTAATCCTGATGATTTTGATAAGTTTGTAGGTGAAACTGGTAATGCCGAATGGCAATTTGCAACTAATACTGCTTCAGGAATACTCGAGTATTTTTATTCTGAGTGCACCGGTAATGTTCCTAAATGGGTAAAGATTGGAAGTATCAAATGTCATGGTTTTGAGTTAATCGAAATATAACAAGTCAATTCAGCAGGACAAAAAACAGTTGGTTTTGCTCCTGCGTCGCTAATTTTAACCAACTATTTTTTGCCTCTGATTGAGGCGTTAGGTGTATTGGGTTATTTGCGTAAGGTATATTTTTTGATTCACGTTTTGCGCATCAATCACGTATCCTAAAACGTAATTAAGTTTTGTAATTATCGCACGTATATTATTGTTTCGCGGTGTTACATAAAATTGAGTAAAGCAGTTTATTTAACTTTTTGGTGCGCTAATTTCTCAGTTTTTACTGCAAAATTTCGTGCAAGACTTTGCCAATTACTTTATTGTGGTTTGGTAAGTTTAGGTGGCATAAATTCTAATCAGTTCAAACACCTAACAAGGCATTAAAGCAGGACAAAAAACAGTTTGC
>NZ_PJAI02000050.1 GCF_002843355.2 Colwellia echini | reverse complement strand
AAAAAGTTAAATAAACTGCTTTGCTCGATTTTATGTAACACCGCGAAACAATAATATACGCGCGATAAATACAAAACTGAATTACGTTTTAGAATACGTGATTGATGCGCAAAACGTGAATCAAAAAATAAAACTTATGTAAGTAACCCAATACACCTAACGCCCAATTAACGGGCAAATAATGGTTGGCTAAAATAGTGAACGTAGTGAACAAAAGCCAACTGTTATTGGTCCCTGTTGAATTGCTTGTTAGCTGCGTTTAAGATTTCCCCCATAACATAAACTGCTTTATTAAATGGGTAAACAGCAAATACATAATTATTATCATTAGACGACTTTCCCGCAACAACAAATTCTTGACCTGCGCTATTTGGCCAATAATTTTCTGAAAATGGTCCACTAATACCGCAATGAGATGACTGCTCGGTTTCCATATACGCTTGAGTTTCACCTTTAAGCAACTCGATCACTTTAAATACATAACCATTATCATTTTTTTGAGATGCATGTGTGTTTGGTAACCTATATGTTCGAGCAACCTCTCCGATATAAACAAAATCGGCTAGCTCAACAGCCACTAAAAATTTATTTTTATCTGAGTAGCCTTTTAAATAGTCTTGCCCACATGCAACAACTTTAAAATTTACCAACAGTAAAACGGCTAAAAAAAACTTCATAGGATAAGAATACTCTTGAGCAGCTAACGCCTCATTCAGAGGCAATAAAATAGCTGGTTAAAATTAGCGAGGCACGAGCAAAAACCAGCTGTTTTTTGTCCTGCTGAAATGACTTGTTATACGTTTACACTGTACTTTAAATCTTTAACTTCATCGCCCGTTATACCACGGAAACCCCAGCAATGTTTAGGTTGCTCCTTAATCGTAATCTCAATATCTACGGGAGAAATACTAAGCTCTGATTCAATTTCGGAAAATAAACATTTTATTAAGGCTTTCTTTGTTTCTATTTGACGACCTTCCATCATATTGATTTCAATAACCGTGTAGTTATCTGTGCGTCCGCCAGGATAATAAAAATCTGATTTATCCATAGGAATAAAACGGTGCGCTCTTTTATCTTCAGGCATACCTAATACAGATTGCATTGACTTATGAATGACATCTGAAAGTTGAGATTTAATTGGATTGAGGTTTTCTTTAATTCCATATACGACGATCATGCCGAAACTTCCCTAAACGTATAACGCCCTGTTAACAGGCAATAAAATAGTTAGTTAAAATAAGCGACGAGGGAGCAAAAACCAACTATTTTTTGTCCTTGTTTAACAGCTTGTTATGTATTTTTAGTGAAATGACGTTCAATGTCATAACCGATGGCTGTATTATGTTGATCGAACATTTTCACAAACTTTCTCATTTCAGGTTTCCCATTTGAACCAAAAATCAATTTATTCAGAGTTGCTCTAACACCAAACTGATTTTTGAGAGCATTGATAGGATTAGCTTGAGTTGCAATCTTAAAAATCCCCATGCCAGCTTCCATTGTCACTGGCTTACCTGTTGCCCCTAACCCTATTTTTGCACTGACATTTTGTGATACCGAATCCAATTGTTTTCGGTAATTATTAATTTCATTAATATCATCATTTGATAACGCATTTTGAAATTGCTTAAGCCATTCTCGTAGATTTAAGAAATCGCTTCTCATTTCTAAAGCTACTTCAATAAGTTGAGGTATTGATGATGAGTCTTGTATCACTCGGAGCGGGATCGCAGGCATATTTATAAACAAAGAATACAGAGAATCCGTTCCATAAATTTTCTTCGAGACTTTCATCTGCTCATCATTCAAAAATGATGTCACCTGATGAAGTGCATCACCAGCAGGTAACATGAAACCTGAATTAACAAAAAATCTCTTTCTCAAAGGATGTGGCGTATAACTCTTTTCATAAACAAAACTTCTTGCACACATTCCAGCGCCGCCCCACATAGTTGCAGAAAGTAGAGGATGTGTAACTTGTTGGGTCTCTTTCCAACTAGTTACGTTTTCTTGATGCGATTTTTTTAAAGATTCATTTGAGCACATATGCTCAATTATCCGGCTTTTTGGTAAAGCTAATTTTTCAGGTTCATTTAAAAATGGATAGCTTCTAACAACCCCAAGCTCTTTCGCTTTTAAAATCGGACTATTTGAAGCAGTCCAAGCATGTGTGAATCTCTCCTCGACCAAAATCTCATCGCGAAGAACTAAGTCGGTAATAAAATCAAAAAGAGCTTCTGTTTGTACAGAAGCAAATGAAATTGGATTATATGAATGACTTTTATCTTTTACTATGATCTCATCTGCTGAGCTATCGTCCATACCTGATACTAAAAGGCTTGAAATATCTTGAAGTGACCAATTGTCTGAAACTACACCTTGTGCCATTGAATCTCCGTATAATGATTAAATACATAACGCCCCATTAAGAGGCAAAAAATTGTTTGCTAAAATGTTGAGGCACGAAACAGCAAACTG
>NZ_PJAI02000005.1:66529-230662 GCF_002843355.2 Colwellia echini | reverse complement strand
CAGTATCACCACCGCCAGTATCACCACCGCCAGTATCACCACCGCCAGTATCACCACCGCCAGTATCACCACCGCCAGTATCACCACCGCCAGTATCACCACCGCCAGTATCACCACCGCCAGTATCACCGCCGCCAGTATCACCGCCGCCAGTATCACCACCGCCAGTATCACCGCCGCCAGTATCACCGCCGCCAGTATCACCACCGCCAGTATCACCGCCGCCAGTATCACCGCCGCCAGTATCACCACCGCCAGTATCACCGCCGCCAGTATCACCGCCGCCAGTATCACCACCGCCAGTATCACCGCCGCCAGTATCACCGCCGCCAGTATCACCACCGCCAACTACTGTACCTTCTAATTCGTCTTTAGCAGATTGACTCGCTGAGTCTATTTGTTCTTGAGTTACTGTTTCGGTCGATTTGATCAGATTACTATAAGCATTTGCAATAGTTTCTGAAATGCTACTTAGGTCCGTAGCTAGGTTATCGACATTGCCTTCAGCGATTGATTCGCTATTTTCTTCAACAAAGGCTTTAACTGCTGTTATTATATCTGCGGTCATAGATTCAATAACGCTGCGGTTAGTGTTTCCTGCCTCTTGAGCTTCTTTTACTGCTTTATTAATCTTCTCAGTTACTACACTCGCAACAAGTAGGTCTTCAGAGCTAATTTGTCCTGTAACTGTTTTAGGAAGTACACTATTACTCACTAATAAACTAGCCACTTCTGCTAGCGCCTGATTATCAGTTGCTAGATAATCAGCAGTAATTTGTTCTATTGTAAGTCCTAATGATGTAGCAACTTTTAGTTTTGCTGCTTCTATGTCTTGTGCTGTAACACTACCTGTAGCATTTGCGGCAGCAGTCATGGAAATAAGTGTTGTAAGTGGTGTTGCAATATTTTCACCGGGTAATGAAACTAACTGAAAAGCTGTTTCAAATGGAACTCCATCAGGATTCTCTTCTGTTATTGTATCTTCATCGACAGCACCTGCTGGAATATCTACAACAATTACCGCATTTGCAGGGTCTATATTTAAGTCAGTGGTAACAATAATACCTCGACCACCTTCGCTGGTAATAACAGACGGCTCCCCATCGTCTTTTAAACCGTTTAGATTGATATCAACAAATGCGGTAGCTCCACGAATATAACCATCAATAACGGTAACGTCGATTGAGCTTGCTGTATCTTTAGGTGTGTTGTCTTTGGGAGCTGGTGTTGATGTTGTGCCATCACCACATGCACTGAGCGATAATGCTAGTGCAATAGTAATTAGATTCTTATTCATTATTATAATCCTAATCGTTGTAATTTATTATTATATTTGTATTACCAATTTTGGGGTTGGTAATCTGGCGTTGATTACGTGTTTCATATCGAACACTTTTTAACACCTTACCTTTTATAGAACAACTTGAGTGGTATTACAACAACTTTGAAAATATCTATTGATTTTGTAATTAATTGGTAACATATGTTTACGATATTGGTTTACCATTGTTTGTTGGGGTTCTGATTTGATATTTGTGTTCATAATTAGAAAGAGTCTAAAGTGTCGACTAAGTTAAATGTTATAAAGAGTTAACCGCAATGCAGGGAGTAGATTTATTATTCTGCTATTTTTGACAATAGAGTACTTTTTAGTGATGTACTCTGATCATAGACAAACACAACGTGATACTAAGAGGTATTACAATCAGCTACTTACCTTTATCATTTAATTGGTTATGAGTTAAGGTGATTGTAAATAAGCGGATTTAGAGTTTATAGATATAAAAAAAGGAACCCTAAGGTTCCTTTTTAGATTTTACTAAATAAATAATATTTTTAGTTTAATCGACATCCACAGGTCTAGTCGCAGCAACTACTTCATTACTGTTACTATTGTATGTATCAGCCGCACTAGTGTCTTCTACGTCATTAGTATCATCATCAGCTGCATTGCCAAATGGATCTAGAGACTGACCTGCTGTATAAGTTTCAAAATTATCAGTAAATACTTCTGAAGTTCCAGCTGCATCATCATAAATTTTAATGTCATCAATGAAGAAATTAGCTGTTTCAGTATTACTGGTATCACCTAACTTAAATACAAAGTTTTCGATAGGGTAAGTACCCGCCGTATTTGTCGGAGCATATGTTTCAACTGGATTATCACCTATTTTTACAGTGATTTCAGTCGTTGTCCATGATAACTCTACAGGTATCCATACATCTGCACTATAATCAACAGCAGTCATTACACTATCACGACTTTTTATATTAGACGAACCTATATTCAAGTCAACAACAGCATTACCTGTTGATGTACTCTCACCGTATATACCTATATAAGCTGATTTATTTTTACCCGCTTCAATCAATATTGATGCTGTTAATTTACCTTCTGATAATGCGGTTCCGTGTTTATATCTTAATTCACCTGCATCAAATGTTTGAGTATCTGATATTTTTGCAGCTTGTAAGTTTTCAGATACTGAATCACCACCACCATCAGAGCCACCCTCGATAGTTGGGTCGTCAATGACTACCACTTCATTACTGTTACTATTGTATGTATCAGCTGCACTAGTGTCTTCTACATCATTAGTATCATCATCAGCTGTATTGCCAAATGGATCTAGAGACTGCCCTGATGTATAAGTTTCAAAATTATCAGAAAATACTTCTGAGGTACCAGCTGCATCATCATAAATTTTAATGTCATCAACTAAGAAATTAGCTGTTTCAGTATTACTGGTATCACCTAATTTAAATACAAAGTTTTCGATAGGGTAAGTACCCGCCGTATTTGTCGGAGCATATGTTTCAACTGGATTATCACCTATTTTTACAGTGATTTCAGTCGTTGTCCATGATAACTCTACAGGTATCCATACATCTGCACTATAATCAACAGCAGTCATTACACTATCACGACTTTTTATATTAGACGAACCTATATTCAAGTCAACAACAGCATTACCTGTTGATGTACTCTCACCGTATATACCTATATAAGCTGATTTATTTTTACCCGCTTCAATCAATATTGATGCTGTTAATTTACCTTCTGATAATGCGGTTCCGTGTTTATATCTTAATTCACCTGCATCAAATGTTTGAGTATCTGAGATTTGTAATACTTTATTTCCACCAGTATCACCACCACCAGTATCGCCACCGCCAGTATCGCCACCGCCAGTATCGCCACCGCCAGTATCGCCACCACCAGTATCGCCACCACCAGTATCGCCACCACCAGTATCGCCACCACCAGTATTATCCGCAACTTCTGCACCAGTAATAGTAATGGTAAGTGTAGTTTCTTCACCGTCTGTAGATTCAACAGTTAAAGTATCTGTACGTGTTTCACCTTCTGGTATATCTGTAACAGCTGAAATGTCAGCTAAAGTATATATCCAGATACCCGCTGCATCGATGCTGAATGTACCAAAACCACCTGTACCTGTAGCATCAGTTTGAGCTACAAAAGTATCGCCATCAAGATCTGATATAAGTAGTGAGCCGCCAATTGATTCATCATCACTGTCTATTGCGCCAGTGTCAGAGCCAAAAAACGTTGCAGCTATGTTTGTTGCAATACTTACTTCTTCGCTTGTACAACCTTTAACGATTGCTTCATCTAAACTATTCCAGCCGCTAAGAGCGCTGTTTCCGTAACCTGTAACTCGTATATATTGGGCTACAGATTCTTCTAATTCAATAAGTTCAAACTTACCATTTTCATTACCATCTTCACTCGTTGTTTCAGCTAATACTTCAGTCCAAGTATTATTATCAAGAGAGGTTGAAACAGAGTATGAAGTAGTACGTTCGTCAGACTTATTCCATGATAAAAGTAATTCACTAACTAATGAAACTTCAGTTAACTTAATAGTAAGAGATTCACCGTTGCGGCTTTCGCTACCCGCTAAAAAGTTACCATCTTCATCTGCAACAGCCGTTTCCAGAGGAAGAGACTCTGCAGACCAACGAGTTGCTATATCACCATCAATAGCGTTGCTTGAGTTGTTAGCGTCTTGCTGTGCAGTTGCTATAGCACCAGAGAATACTAATTCCGACTTAACCGGACATAATACAACAGTACCGTGGTCCTCAATTATTTGTGCAGCTTTGTCTTGAATGCTTGTTTTATCTGTGTCGCTATCACATGCAGTTAAGCTTAATGCTATAGCAATCGAAATTAGGCTTTTGTTTATCATTTTAATATTCCTAGTCTTGTAATAATCGTTATGTTTTAACTATATGTCTTTATTGTGGAGGGATTCAATTGATCCCTACCTGTTTTTTGTCTCTATTTTGTAACACGCAACTTAGTTTATTTTAATGTTTATTTTAATATTTAGTAGAGTGTAAATTGCGATTGGTATTACCGTTTTAGTTTTTTTGGTAACATCAATAGGTACAGTTATAACAGAAGTAATTTAATTTATAAACCCATTTCTTAGGTGTTTTACATAAGCATTACAAATTTTTAGTGGCTTGATAGTACTGTAAGAGGTAGTACAAATGTCTTATTTTATTTATATTACATAACCTTACTTACCTGTTTTTTGTTATTGGTAATATAGCCTGTTTTTTAGAGCGAACTTTATTACATCTATATGTAAAAGAGTATGTGACTTCTAATTTCATTAAAAAAGTTAAAGCGTAATAACTTCCTTATACAACCAATGCTTTTAAATTTATTTTTATAAGTTTGCAAAAGGGGTCAAGTATTTCCTGTTTTATATCTCTTTTTTTAAATGTTTGTAACGTATAAAAAACTATCTTTTATCTACATGATTAATAGTGCTGTGCAGATCGTGGTATATGCGTGCGCTTGAATTTGAATACGTTCTATTAAGGTGCAACAAGTATTAACTTATTTTGGTTAATAACCACTTTTTGTTTTTGTTATTTTGTGAGTTGTTTCTTAAGGTTCTGAAATAAAAGGTAAAAAATTAAATGTTTTGATTCGGTAATATGGTTTTTTGTTTTTGGCGTAAATTTTGTATTACCTATGCCAACAAGTTGATTTTCAATATATAACACTTAGGTTGAAACCATAATGAGCCTTAATATTACTGCAGTAAAACAAACCATTGAAACAGCCAATAAACATATTACTGTGCTGTTAATTGAAGAACGACCACGCTCTAGCTCTATGCTGAAAAAGGCATTGCTAGACTTTGGCTACCAGGTGACTAAACATGCTTCTTTTGACGATAACATTATTGAGCAAATTGATTTATATAATCCGAGTGTACTTGTATTAGCAACTGATTTACCGAGTGCTGCTATGTTGAAAGAGTTAGCGGAGATAAGTCAATTACAGCCTTTACCTATTGTTATTTTTGCTGAATATGATTCGCCTAATGTTATTCAAAATGCAATCAAGTCGGGTGTTAGTGCTTATGTTGTGAATGAAATATTGCCGCAACGGTTGCAGAGTATTATTTCTGTTGCAAATGAGCGCTTTAAAGCCGTCCAGTCTTTACGGAATGAGCTTAAGGAAGCTAAAACTCAACTTGAAAGTAGGAAGTATATTGAGCGAGCTAAAGGGCTGATTATGGAACAAAAACGAATTAGTGAAAATGATGCGTATAAAAAATTGCGAAAAATGGCGATGGATCAAGGCTGCTCTTTGGCTATGGTCGCAAAAAATATCATCGATGTATGCCAGTTATTAAAACCCACTAATACTAATAAATTAGAGCAAGTTATATAGCGTATTAATCTTATTGATTGTGTTGTGCACTTGTGGTGCATTTCATTATTACTGTGCAATAGGCTTCTTTCGTTTTAAGTTTATATTCATTTAAAGTCATTAAAAACAATGAATTAAAAGTTGGCATTAAGTTTGCCTTACCCTTTATGTGTAATAAATAAGTTATTTTAAGGTTGTCTTTCTGTGTGCTATTTGTTATTCGGCGTACAGATTTAATAACATAATATTAACTATTACGGTTATTTAAAACGAAACAGTACAAAAACAATATTTTATCAACGGCGATAAATATATTGATCAAACCCTGGCAGCAAAGAAGCTGCAGGATATTTAAAAGGCTTAAGTCTTTTACATTAATTGAGCAACGGCGCTCACTAATTTTCAACTTTCTTTACAGATAAGAAGGATGAGGGTTGGTGGGCGTTTTTTTTGATTAACGTTTAACAAACGTTAAACCATTTTAATAATTATAAATATTTTAAAACAACAAATATAAAACAACATAAACATTATAAAACAAACAAGGAATTCATTATGAATTGGAAAAAACCACTAACATCTACTTTAAAAAGCTTATCACTAAGTGTCGCTCTTAGTTGTGCAGGTACTTACATCGCACACGCTGAAACGTTGGGTGAGCCAGAAAAAGAAGAGTTAAAGTTTGGTTTTATTAAGTTAACCGATATGGCGCCGATTGCCATTGCTTATGAAAACGGTTATTTCGAAGATGAAGGTTTATATGTAACGATTGAAGCACAAGCTAACTGGAAAGTATTATTAAACGGCGTTATTGATGGAACGCTTGATGGCGCACATATGCTAGCAGGGCAACCACTTGCAGCAACTATGGGGTACGGTACTAAAGCGCATATTATTACCCCATTCTCAATGGATCTTAATGGTAATGCTATTACTGTTTCTAATGATGTTTGGGCAAAAATGAAACCAAACATCCCTAAAATGGCTGACGGTAGACCCGTACACCCTATTAAAGCTGATTCATTAAAGCCTGTTATAAAATCATTCGCTGATGAAGGCAAGCCTTTTAAAATGGGTATGGTGTTTCCTGTTTCAACACATAATTATGAATTACGTTATTGGTTAGCTGCTGGTGGTATTCACCCCGGTTTTTATGCGCCGCACAAAGGTGATAATTCAGGACAAATTGACGCACAAGCGTTACTTTCTGTAACACCTCCACCGCAAATGCCTTCTACTATGGAAGCTGGTACCATCAATGGATATTGTGTAGGTGAACCATGGAACCAACAAGCTGTATTTAAAGGTATTGGTGTACCCGTTGTTACCGATTATGAAATATGGAAAAACAACCCTGAAAAAGTGTTTGGCATTAGTGCTGAATTTGCAGAAAAATATCCTAACACGACTATTCGATTAACCCGCGCTTTAATTCGTGCTGCTAAATGGTTAGATGAAAAGAGCAATGCAAATCGTCCTGCGGCAGTAAAAATATTATCGCAATCAAATTATGTAGGTGCCGATTACGATGTTATTGCTAACTCAATGACAGGTACTTTTGAATATGAAAAAGGTGATAAACGTGCAGTACCTGATTTCAATGTGTTCTTTAGATACAACGCAACCTATCCATACTACTCTGATGCTATCTGGTATTTAACGCAAATGCGTCGTTGGGGGCAAATCTCAGATGCAAAAAGTGATCAATGGTACAAAGATTTAGCCGCTAGTGTATATCGCCCTGATATCTATCAAAAAGCAGCGGAATCATTAATTGCTGATAAGTTAATTGCTGCTAACGAATTCCCTGATTTTAAAACAGAAACAGGATTTAAAGCGCCTCAACAACACTTTATCGACGATATCGTTTATGACGGAAATATGCCTAATGCTTACTTAGAAAAGTTTTCTTTAGGCCTTAAAAAAGATGACAAACTTTAACCCCTTAATGCCTAAAGTAAATTTAGTGAAAAAGTAGAAAACACCAATCCGTATAAGGTTGTTATGGATTATACGGATTGGTATCACAGATACGGAGCAGAACATGAGTTTAGCAACAGCAAGTTTGCGCAGATTAACTAACACAGAGCAGGGGAATAACATTTTTAAAAATACGTTAAGTAAAGTCACTAGTGCGATGTTACTACCCATTATTGGCATTTCAATTTTTTTATTTTTTTGGTCGCTAGCCGCATCAAGCATTGATACCTCTTTAGGTACTTTTCCTGGTCCTAAAGCTGTTGTAACACAATTTTCAGCGCTATATAGCGAACATGTTGCAGAGCGAGAAAAAGCAGATGCTTTTTATGATAGGCAAGTAAAACGTAATGAAGCCAAATTGGCTAAAAACCCTGATTATGACGCAAAGATTAGAGCCTATACAGGTAAAGAAACTTTCTTTGATCAAATTATTACTAGTTTAATTACGGTAACTTGTGGCTTTTTATTAGCGGCGGTTATTGCTATTCCTTTAGGTATTTGGATGGGGTTAAGTAAACGATTAAATTCGGCATTAAATCCTATGATCCAAATATTTAAACCCGTGTCACCTTTAGCTTGGTTACCATTAGTTACCATGGTTGTTAGTGCACTTTATATTTCTGACGACCCATTAGTTTCAAAATCGTTTTTAACGTCATTAATTACGGTAAGTTTATGTAGTTTGTGGCCAATGGTTATTAATACTGCAATTGGTGTTTCTTCAATAGATAGTGACTTGCTCAATGTAAGTAAAGTACTACGTTTACCTACTTTTACTCATATTAAAAAAATTGTATTACCCGCTTCAATTCCTATGATTTTTACTGGTATGCGTTTGTCGTTTGGTGTTGCTTGGATGGTACTTATCGCCGCTGAAATGCTCGCACAAAACCCTGGATTAGGTAAGTTTGTTTGGGATGAATTTCAAAATGGTAGTTCAGACTCGTTAGCTCGAATTATGTCAGCGGTTATCGTGATTGGTTTCATCGGTTTTTTATTAGACCAAATTATGTTGCAACTACAACGCAAAGTCTCTTGGGACAAATCAAGCGCAAATGTTTAAGGAACCAATTATGAATTCTTCAATTATTGAAAACAGTACACCAGAGCAATCATTTTTAAATATTAGCAAAATAGATATGGTTTTTCCTACGCCAACAGGTGGGTTTACTGCGCTAAAAGACGTAGATCTACAAATTGAAAAAGGTGAGTTTATCTCACTTATTGGTCACTCAGGTTGTGGTAAATCAACGGTTCTAAATATTGTTGCGGGTCTATATCAAGCAACTAAAGGCGGTATTTTATTACAAAACAAAGAGGTTAATGAACCAGGGCCAGAGCGTGCAGTAGTGTTTCAAAATCATTCATTATTACCTTGGTTAACCTCTTATCAAAATGTTGAGTTGGCGGTTAAGCAAGTTTTTAATAAAACTATGTCAAAAGGGGAAATGAAAGAGTGGATTGAATACAACTTAAAGCTTGTTCACATGGATCATGCTATGCATAAACGTCCTGATGAAATATCTGGCGGTATGAAGCAAAGAGTGGGTATTGCACGTGCTTTAGCTATGCAACCTGAAGTTTTATTAATGGATGAGCCATTTGGTGCACTTGATGCATTAACCCGAGCGCATATGCAAGACTCGTTAATGGAAATTCAAAATGAGTTGAATAATACCGTGATTATGATCACTCATGATGTAGATGAAGCTGTTTTATTGTCTGATCGAATTGTCATGATGACGAATGGCCCAGAGGCGACTATTGGTGAAATTCTTGATGTGAAATTAGAGCGTCCTCGTAGCCGATTATCGTTGGCGAAAGATGTGGAATATAACCGTCTTCGCTCTGAAGTGTTAACTTTTCTTTATGAGAAACAAAGAAAAGTTGAAAACATTAAAAGCACTATAACAGCACCGGCTTCAACACCTAAAAAGCGTGCTAACGCATAACTAACTAAAGGGAGGCGAATTTACAGGTTTTGAGAAACATTGTTGATACATTTTAAAATGAGAATTTAATGATAAAACAGTGATTTGAAACAACCTTTATTGCAAAAAATAGATTTAAAATTATCAAAACATAAAATACTAAAAATAAAATTTATTAAAAACTTAAAAACTTAAAAACTTAAAAACTTAAAAACTTAAAAACTTAAAAACTTAAAAACTTAAAAACTTAAAAACTTAAAAACTTAAACAACTTAAAACATAAATATAAAGGGAACATAACTCCATGACATTAAACAAAATAGCATTATGTCTAGCAATCGCTTTTACTGGTACAAATTCAACGATGGCTTTTGCTGAAGATGTTCAGGCAGCTACTGTGGTAATGGCTGAAGAAACTTCGTCTGACACGGTTATTATTGCTGAAGAAGTTCAGTTAGTTAAAACAAATAATACCATCGCTGAAGCCGTTTTAGCGGGTAAAGCTTCTATTGATTTAAACTTGCGTTATGAAGGTGTAGAACAAGAAAATGATTTGAAAAATGCGAATGCATTAACACTACGTACTCGTTTAAGTTATCAAACTGGCGTTATTGCAGGTTTTTCAAGTTTTGTCGAATTTGAAGACTCTCGTGTTGTTTTTGGCGTAGATGAATACAATAACACTTTAGGTAAGAATACTGATTATTCAACGGTAGCCGATCCTGAAACCACAGAATTTGATCAGTTTTTACTGCAATATAAATACAAAGATATCACCATTAAAACAGGTCGTATGGTTATGGTGTTTGATGATCAACGTTTTGTTGGTCATGTTGGCTGGCGTCAAGATAGACAAACGTTTGATGGTAGTACGTTTGAATACCAACCTATTGATGCATTAACATTAAACTACAACCATATTAATAAACGTAACCGTATTTTTGCTGAAGCACGAGATATTGAATCAGATGATAACCTTTTCCATGTAGCGTATAAAACATCAGTAGGTACAATTAAAGCTTATGCTTATTTACTCGAGGTTGATAATGATACTGAAAACGGTTTAGACACCTACGGTATTCGTTTTAGCGGTGGTACTACTGCGGGTGATCAAAAAATCACATATCAATTAGAATACGCGCAACAAGAGTCAAATAACTTAGGAGTTAAATATGATGCAGATTATATTTTAGCTGAAGTAGGAACTTCGTTCTCGGCCGTTGGTGTTAAGTTAGGTTTTGAACAACTTGGCTCAGATGGCGGAAATTATGGTTTCTCTACTCCATTAGCGACGTTACATAAATTTAACGGTTGGTCTGATCAATTCTTAAATACCCCTAATCAAGGTATCCAAGATTTATACGCAGGGATTAATGGTAAACTTTTCGAAGGTAAATGGGCGCTTATCTATCATAACTTCGGTGTTGATGTTGAATCAAATGGCGTTGACGACTTAGGCTCTGAAATTGATGCTGTATACACTAAGAATTTTGCTAAAAATTATACTGCGGGTATCAAGTTAGCAGCATACTCTGCTGGTGATCTTGCTTCAGGAAAAGTAGATACTAATAAAGTATGGATTTGGTTAAACGCTAAATTCTAAAAATACTGTTTTTTTCTTTATCGAGCCTGTAAGTTTAGATGATTAGCCGTTAAATTAATACTGAACAAGTTAACGACTATTCAACCGAGCAAATTAAAGAAAAGATTAATAGAAAGACTGATATGTAATGTATCAGTCTTTTTTTATGCACTAAAATAAGATATGTTTTCTGTAATCTACTGTTTAGTTTTGCTAAATAAAAATAAAAATAATTAAAAATGAATAGTAATTGTATTTATTAGGGTTAAATTTGATCCATTTGGTGATTTTTTAAGGTATGGTGAAACAAAAAAAGATTTGTTTAAGTTAATAGTGTTTTTATAGGAGTAATCATACTATTAGCTCGATGCATTCTAATACTAAGTGTTGATTCTTGGGAGAGAATTATGAAGTCAATTGAAAGTATTTTGGTGGTGATGGACTCGAATAGTGAGCACCACGCTGCCTTAGTGCAAGGGATTAAAATAGCAAAAAAAACCTCAGCAAGATTAGATCTATTTCTAGTTGTGTATAACCGTCAATTTGTAAGTCATTGGAATTTTAACCAAAGTCAATTAGATAGCTTAAAGAAAGAGTATTTAGTTTCGAAAGTTAATTGGTTAAAAGCTTTTGTTCCCGACATTGAAGCAATGGGGATTAATGTAACTATTGATGTTGTTTGGCATTCGGATATAAGTACTGCCATTTTAGCTGAAGTAGCAAGTAATGATACATCCATGGTTATTAAGTCAACCAAGAAAGATTCACTCATTAATAAAGTTTTTTTCACTCCAAACGATTGGCAGTTATTAGAGCATTGTTCGGTACCTTTATTACTCACTAAAAATATTAGTGATTATTCATATCAAAAAATCGTAGCTATGGTTAATCCTGACATAAATAATGAACCAAGCGATAGTTTAGATACTGATATTATTGACGCCGCATTAGCAATGGCTGATTTTTATGACGGCAAAGCTAATGTAGGGCATTGTTATGAGCCAATAGATAAAGAATTATGGCAAGGGCTTAGTTCTGTTAGTGTAGAGCAGGGCTTAGCAGTCGGCAATTTTAATGAATACAGTAAAGCAACAAAATTGCACCATAAAAAAGTTTTTGAAAAACTGCTAAGTCAATATAACTTTGAAACCGACAACATTCATTTAATACCTGGAAATCCAGAAGATGAAATACCTGTATTTTCCAAAGAAGCTAAGGTAGATTTATTTGTGATGGGTATGAATGACAACGGTAAGTTTATTGGTAATACTATTGAAGAAGTACTAGGTCATATTGATTGTGATGTGTTATCTATTAGATGTCGCGATAGAGAAGTTTAATGAATGTTAATACTTTAACAAATGTTTTAACTAATGCTAGATAGGCAATAGTTAAATACTTGAACTGGTTTTACGGGGATATTTAAAATATTTGAGCTGTTATTTAAAATAAATGTTTACTTTTTGAACTAAGCCCAGTATATTGCTGACACCAATTAGCCATCCTCATCTAATTGGTGTTAATCCCCAGTAATTTTTTCGTGTTTTGTCTTTCCCTTTCACAGTCAGTCATCACCTAATAAAAGCTATTAAGTTAAAGCTTTTTGCTGCATAAGTTCCCGAGTCATTTTCGGTTAGTTCTTTATAATATTTTCAATGATATATGTGCAGTCCGAGCTTTTGAATATTGCGTTTTACGCAGTTAAAGGAGTTATATTATGTCTTATACTTATCAAGGTAAGATTTACGCTATTGCAGCACCAGTAAAGTCAATTTCAATCAACAAGTTAAATGTTGTAGTTAAAGACCAATCGGGCTCACAATTGTTTAAATTTAATCAAGTAAATGAGTCTAAAGATTTTCTAGCTATGTTATACCAAGCTTAAAGAGCACTTGTAACAAGTAGAAAACTTAACGGTACTTACCGTAACGGTTAAACTAAAAAACCAGAATTTCTTACCTACATTAGGATAAGAAACTCTGGTTTTTTTGTTATTGGCGTTTTAAAAAAGTATCTTGTTATTGGAATTTTAAAAAGCCAACGCTACTTTTGCTAACATCACCAATTTATTAACATCACCAATTTATTAACATCACCAAGATAATTGCTTGGCGATTAATCAACACTAGATCAGGTTAATCAATTTTGTTAATGCTTACTTCAATAGTTTTACTATTACCCGCAAACCATTTTTGCACGTAAATAGAGCCTACAATAGGTGGCATGCCTTCTTTAGGGATTTCTTTATAACGAACACTATTTTTGTTCTCTTTTTCTAGTTCAAACTTAATTTTAGTTGTGGTATCAGACATCTTATTGATTTGTGTTTGGGGTTATAGCGGCTAATTTATATAAAATAACACTTACACACAAGTAGAGCTTTTGTGTATCCGTAAACTAGGCGTTATATATGTCACCAATCAGTTCAAGTTGAGTAAGATAAATACGTAAATCAAGTTCCAGTTGGTGATAATCAGGCAACATGCTTTGGCAAAGCTTGTAAAAGGCTTTGTTGTGCTCTTTTTCTTTTAAATGCGCTAATTCGTGCACTACTATCATGGCTAAAAAAGCTTCAGGGGCTTTTTTAAATTGGCTGCCAATACGTATTTCATGTTTACTCTTTAACTTATTACCTTGCACACGAGACACATAAGTATGTAAACCTAATGCGTTATTTATAATATGAATTTTATCGTCATACTTTATTTGACTTAATGGATCAGATTTTTTCAAATATTTATTTTTTAATAACATGACATAAGTTCTAAGGGCTTTGTCATTGTTAACGTCATGGGTAGTTGGGTACTTATTCAATAAGTATTTATCGAGAGTTTTATTATCAATCATTTGCTGAACTTGGCTTTTTATTTGTTCAGAATAAGCGGACAAGTATTTTAATTTTTGATTGCTTTGATCGGGCTTTTTAAAAGTAGAGGGCATAAGTACTTTTTTGGCTAAGTTAATGTTGTGATGAGCACAGACAAATGGAACAGGGAAGTGCGCATCTGCGCATCAATATAACTTCATTATACTTTTTCTGGTATAATTTGGTATTATAATCAGCGTTACTAGGAGCGATTGCCCCTAATACTAACTTTTTGTTTAAATAAATTAAATTGGAAAATTAATGAACCCTATTCTACAAATTTTAAAAGAATTAAATATCAGTGACGAAAAAATCAATGAGCTTTTCCAAGCATTAACTGAAAACCCTATGATGGCAATGGCATTTATCAGTCAGTTAAATATTCCAGCAGACAAGTTACAAGAGATTATGAGTATTGTTATGGCAGATCATGGCCTTATTG
Organism: Colwellia echini; assembly: GCF_002843355.2. Lineage (GTDB taxonomy): Bacteria > Pseudomonadota > Gammaproteobacteria > Enterobacterales > Alteromonadaceae > Colwellia > Colwellia echini. Next base: position 216,160 of record NZ_PJAI02000005.1, on the reverse strand, counting down.
AAGAAGCAGTTAACGAATTAGGTTTAGACTATTCTAAAGTTGAAGAAGCTAAAGCAAAATTAACGTCGGGTAATGCGTAATGAGTTCGGTAACATCTACAACTAGCTTAACAGATTTTATCAATCTACTTGATTCAGATCCTGAGAGTGTTAGCTTTGAACAAGTTATGCAAGTGATTGTTGAGAATTATAAATACACCCCTGCAACTTTTACTAACGGTGATGCTGTTAATGAAGCAGGTACTAATGAAGGCTCTTGTAAAATATTTTATTTTGCTAAATTGAATGAATTAACCGAGCAGCAAACCTTAGCGTGTTTTGCTCAATATTATCGTGAAGATGTGCTTAACCACCCAGAAGGTAATGATCACGGTAATATCCGTAACTTCATGCAAACGGGTTGGGACAAAGTTGAGTTTAACTCTGTTGCGTTAACGCCACTATCGTAGGTAAGTTACTTCAATTATGTCAACTTAAGTATTACGTCAACTTAAGTGCATGAGTTTAAGGAATTAGTTTAAGTGCATTAATTTATGCACTTAAATATTCTCCTATATCGAGAAATAATTAAAAGCTTTTAGCCTCTCCTCACTTTAAAAATAACCGGCCACAAATATGGTGATACTTCTTTGAAATATATTCAAGTTGATAATCAACAAGCACTAATTTTTAGTCAAACAGACATACCTGAAATAGCGTCCGATGAATGCTTAATTAAAGTTAAAGCTATAGGAGTTAACCGTGCAGATTTATTACAACGTGCCGGTAAATATCCAGCGCCAGTAGGTGAGTCGACAATTCTTGGTTTAGAAGTTTCAGGTGAAATTAGTCAATGTGGTAAAGACGTTAGCAAAAATCATTTGGGTAAAAATTGGCAGCTTGGCGATAAAGTTTTTGGTTTAGTGGCTGGTGGTGGCTATGCTGAATATGTAAAAGTAAAAGCCGCTCAACTTTTTAGTTTACCTGCTAATTTTACCTTTGAGCAGGGCGCGGCCTGCGCCGAAGTATTTCTTACGGCTTATCAAAGTTTATTCAGCATTGCCAAATTAAAAAATAACAGTAATGTACTCATTCATGCTGGCGCAAGTGGTGTTGGCTGTGCGGCTATTCAACTTGCTAAAGCTAAAAATTGTCAAGTAACTGTGACTGTTGGTTCAGCGTTAAAAGCACAAACCTGTATAGAGTTAGGCGCAGAATCAGCGATTAATTACCATGAGACAGATTTTGTTAGTTGGTCTAAGGAAAATGTTGCCGAAGGTTTTGATGTTATTATTGATGTGATAAGTGGTGATTATGTCGCTAAAAATATCAATGTTGCTGCTCTTGATGGGCATGTTGTGATGTTAGCTATTTTAGGAGGCAGGTTTTGCGATAAACTTGATGTGGCTAAAATGCTAGCGAAACGTTTAACGTTATCCGCATCAACACTTCGTAATCGAAGCGATAGTTATAAAGCTGAACTCGTTGCCAGTTTTATTGCTTATTTTTATCAATATCTTGTTGAAGGTAAAATCAAACCTATTATTGATTCGATTTACCCTTGGCGAGATGTTGAGCAAGCGCACACTAAAATGGCAAACAATGAAAACATTGGTAAGCTCGTTTTAGTTGTGAGTTAAAAGTATTGAGTTAATAGTGATAGTTAAGCCGTAACTTTATTTAGGCGAATTTTTACTATTACCCTTAGTTGAATTGTTTGCGAGTACTTTAGTTACTCCCAAAGAAATAAAGACTAAAAGTGCACCTAAAATAAATCCAATAACAAGATCAATAAACATTGGTGTAATAGCAAGCCAAAAGCTGTTAAAAAATGGAATATTACCAGCCATTTGTGTTGCTGATTCAATCACATGGTGTAAAGAAGGTACGCCATGGGTAATTAAAGAGCCACCAACAAGCCACATAGCAATTGTGCCTGCAATAGCCAAAAACTTCATTAGCTTAGGTGCAAAAGCTATCATCGCATAACCTAAGGCTCGCTTTGCTTTTCCTAATATATTGACTGATTTATCTTTAATGAGTAAAAGACCGCCATCATCAATTTTTACAATACCGGCAACTAAACCATAAACACCTACTGTCATTAAAATTGCGATAAACACCAATACAGATATTTGAGTTGTTATAGGTTGCTCTGAAACCGTACCTAAAGCAATAATGATTATTTCTGCAGAGAGAATAAAGTCAGTGCGGATTGCACCTTTAATTTTATCTTTTTCATAAACGGCAATATCTACATTTTCATCTTGCAGTGCTTCAACATGTTTTTCATGCTCTAGTTTTTTCTCAGCTTTATGGGCAAAGGCATGCCAAACTTTTTCAAAACCTTCGTAACATAAATAAGCACCCCCAATCATTAACAGTGGCATGATCATAATTGGCAGAAAGTAACTCAACAAAAGGGCTATAGGTACTAATATTGCTTTGTTAAGCATAGAGCCTTTAAAAACAGCCCAAACAACAGGGAGCTCTCTATCTGCTTTTAAACTACCTGATAACTGCTCGGCGTTTACGGCTAAATCATCACCTAATACGCCAGCGGTTTTTTTAGCGGCAACTTTTGATAAAACAGCAATATCATCAAGTAACATTGCAATATCATCTAATAACGTAAGTAAGCTTGCACCAGCCATGAAAATCCTTTTTATTTTTGAGGTAACATTAAGTAAGTTTTAAACAGTTTTAATTTACAGGGATCTTAATCCGTTAACTAGAAAAATATAATAACATGTGATTTTCTTTAAATCCTTGTTTCAATTGTTCGTGTAAGTTGATACTTTTAGCACATCGTTTTATGTATACCAATTGAAACATGAAGTGCTCGCTTCGTGAGTTGAAATGGTACTATATATGTTAAACCTTTATTAAATAAATCATCAGAGAAATAACATGACAACACAGCTTCAAAAATTAAGTAAGTTAACTACAGTCGTAGCAGATACTGGTAATATCGCAGAAATTGAGAAGTTTTCACCGCAAGATGCTACAACAAATCCAAGTTTATTACTTAAAGCCGCCTCCATTCCTGAATATCAACCGTTAATTGACGAAGCCATTGCTTGGGCTAAAACACAGTCTAATGATATTGATCAGCAAGTTATTGATGCTGGCGACAAATTATCAGTGAATATTGGTTTAGAAATTTTAAAATCTGTACCCGGCCGTATTTCAACAGAAGTTGATGCACGTTTATCTTACGATCAAGAATCATCTTTAGTAAAAGCACGTAAATTAATTAAACTTTATAATGAAGCTGGTATCAGTAATGATCGCGTATTAATTAAATTAGCTTCTACATGGGAAGGTATTAGAGCTGCAGCTACTTTAGAAAAAGAAGGCATTAACTGTAACTTAACACTACTTTTTAGTTTTGCTCAAGCACGTGCTTGTGCTGAAGCTGGTGTTTACTTAATCTCACCGTTTGTTGGCCGTATTCTTGATTGGTACAAAAAAGCCGAAGGTAAAGACAGCTACTTACCATCTGAAGATCCAGGTGTTATTTCGGTTACTGAAATTTACAATTACTACAAGCAACATGGCTACAATACTGTTGTTATGGGCGCTAGTTTCCGTAACGTAGAAGAGATTCTTGAACTTGCGGGCTGTGACCGTTTAACAATTGGACCTGGCTTATTAGAGCAATTAGAAGCTTCAACCGCTGATGTACCAGTTAAACTAGCTTTTAGTGGTGATATTAAAGCACAGCCAGAATCGTTAACTGAAGCGCAGTTCCGCTGGGATCATAACCAAGATGCGATGGCAGTTGAAAAGCTTGCTGAAGGTATTCGTAATTTTGCAATCGATCAAGATAAGTTAGAAGTGACTTTACGTTCTAAACTGTAGTTTTAATATTTAGAATAAAAGGCGTTTAATCAATTAGGTTCAATCAATTAGGTCTAATGATTCAGGTTTATTTAATAAAAAGTTGATGATGTTGTTAGTTCAATATCATCAACTTTTTTGCTTTATAACTGGTACTAAAGAACACAGTAAAGATCACACTAAAACACTTGCTGTAGTGTGATCTTTAATCTTAGCTTGCCTTATCCTAAATAGCTTATTTATGTTCAGCAGTATGAGTGTTATAGCACTTTACTTCGTTGTATGTACTTTACTTTGTTGAAGTGCAAGCTGTTGTTGTAATTCAATATTATTAATAGGGCTATTAAGTAGTAGTACTTTAACGCCATGTGCTTTTACTGTTATATTTAACACTGAATTATTGTTATCAACAAGATATTCCTTGCCAGTTATAGCGTCTGTCCATAAGCCGGAGCTCAGCATTTTATCAACATTGAACTTAGCTTCTGTATTGCCTTTATTAAGTAGTACTAATGCGGTTTGGTTATCGTCATCATTTTGATAAACACGATAGAAGCTGGCTAAGTTTTTATTAAAGTCGAGATTGACCTGTAATCCTCGTTGTAGTGCCACAGAATTTTTACGAATATTTGCAATATTTGTTAACTCACGATGAATAATGTGGTTTTTAGCTTGTTCAATTTTTTGCTGACCTAAATAGTTTCGATTACCTTTATGCTCAGGCTCACCAGTCATAAAGTTGATCTCAGAGCCATAATAAACAACAGGTATACCGCGAGAGGTAAACAACCAATTATTAGCATCAATGAAACCTTCATCTGTCGCATTCATGCGCTCCATATCGTGATTATCGTAAAATGTCATTAATTCATAAGGGTTTTGATACATACCGTCGTCTAAATGCAAGTAAGACAATATATTACTGAAATTACTCTCTGGATTTTCAAATACTTCTGTAATTGCTTTTCTACCAGGAAAATCTAAAACACTAACGCCACCATTTTCAGGGCGAGTATGCTCAGCTATAAACTCGGCTTCATAGGAGTAACTTTCACCAAAAATAAAAATTTCAGGGTGGTGCACACGAATTCGGTCGAAAAGTTTTTTCCAGAACTGGTGTGGCATCTCTTTTATAGTATCAACTCTTAGAGAGTGTGCTCCTTGTGATATCCATTTAAGGTAAGCACCTTCAAAATAATCTAACACAGCTTCATTGTTTTCATTTATATCAGATAGTTGAGCAAGACCTGTATGAGTATTGTAAAAGGCATGCAGTGGTTTATTTGGGGCAAGTTTTTCAGGATGAATATTTTGATGATCAGCAATCAGCTTACCGTCTTGATTATAGATTTCGCCAAATTTGGGTTGATCTTCAATCATGGTATAAGAAGGGGAGCCATGATTTGCTACAATATCTAACACGAAGTTTAAATCATGTTGTTGTTTTAATTGCTTGGTTAAATCGGCAAAAGTTAATCCTTTTGATGGTAGATGCTCATCAACTTCGTAAAAATTACTCGCCCAATAACCGTGATATCCTGTTTTGCCACCGTCTTTATAATATTCACCAAAAGCAACTTTATCACCGCCATTAAAGGCTTGATCCGGATTATCATAAATTGGTGTTAACCAAACTGAAGTGAATCCCATATTTTTAATGTAATCAGCGTTATTTAATACGCCTTTAAAATCACCACCTAAATAGCCAACATTAGCTTGTTGTCCATCAGGACCATTAAGCGGAATATCAAAGGTAGGGTATTTACCGCCTTGTTTTTCTTGATTGTTAGTTTTATCACCGTCAACGAATCTGTCGGTTAAGATGAAATATACTGATTCAGCAGCATAAGGGTTAAGTGTTCCATAAAAATCCGTGTTCTGATTGCTAGGTGATTTTTCTAGTATTTGTGATTGATTTAAGGAAGATGTATATCCCAATGTAGAAAAAGTTAACACAGCACTAACCGATGTTAATGCGATTGTTCGATAAATATTCATGGGTACATGATCCTGTTAAATAGCAATGCCGTAAGTGGTTTAGCCATGTTGAATGTTTAACTTCTCATAAAGGAATTTATTTTTCTCTTTATAAGTGTTTAATAATAAAGGCCTATCCTAAAGACTTAATGATAACTAAGACAAGCATGTGCATACGTATTCACCTGATCTTGTCTATCAAATCATATAACGATATGTAAATAATAAGTCACTTACTTAGAGATGAATATTTACACTATGTTACTTAATAAAACTCGTTTGATAGCACTGGCGCTAATAACAACAGCTCCTTTATTGGGTTGTGAACAGCAAAATACTGAAGTAGAAATTACCACACTAATCCAAAAAAATAATGACAGCTTAAGCAGTCAAAATACGGCAGTTAATAACTTAGAAGAAGGGGAGTTACATGTACCTTCACCACAATGGCAAGATCAAATAATCTACCTTTTGATGATTGATCGCTTCAATGATGGCAATAAAGAAAACAGTGACCAAGGCGCAGGCGTGTATGAGCTTGGGGCAAAAGACAAATATAACGGCGGTGATTTACAAGGAGTAATTGATAAGCTTGACTATATTCAGCAATTGGGTGCAACGGCGGTGTGGACTACGCCACAAGTAGCCAATCAATGGTGGGATCCAATCGCTGAGTTTTGGGGATATCATGGTTATTGGGCGAGAGATTTTACAAGAGTAGATGAACATTATGGAGACCTTGAAGATTATCAGCGTTTAGCGAGAAAGCTGCATTCTAAAAATATGTACCTGATCCAAGATGTTGTCGTAAATCATACGGGAAACTTTTTCTATTATGACGGTGATTATGATGAGAATAATGTCACCAAAAACTTTAAAGAAAATATCGGGTCACTGCCTTCAATCAAAGCAAGTCAATTCCCTTTAAATTTGAGTGATGTTAATAACCCCGAACATAAGTTGAGTAATGTTTTTAATTGGACACCAACGATACAGGATGTAACGAGTGAGATACAAGAAACGACCTATCAAACGTCGGGTCTTGATGATATGAATACTCGAAACCCTTTAGTTAGAGAATTATTAAAAGACTCATTTGGTAATTGGATTAAAAATGCAGGCGTTGATGCGTTTAGAGTTGATACCGCAAAGTATGTTGAAAAAGAATTTTACGAAGACTTTTTACACAGTGAAAATGGTATTTTAAATACCGCGAAATCGACAGGAAGAGATAATTTTTTAACTTTTGGTGAAGTGTTTGAAACGTCGCTGCCTAATTCTGACAGTGCTGAGCAGAAAATTGCTAAGTATTTAGGTACAGCAGAAAATCCACGTTTAGCTGCGCCGATTGGCTTTCCCATTTATAGTGATATGAAACAGGTTTTTGCAGGCGGCCGTCCAACTTCCTATTTAGCCTATCGCGTTGCCGCGGCTATGAAATGGTATAAAGATCCCTACACAGCCGTTAATTTTATCGATAATCATGATGTTGAGCGTTTTCTCGCTAATGGCACCATGTCCGGTTTAAAACAAGCTTATGCTTTTATGATGTCTATCCCTGGTATACCGACAATATACCAAGGTGACGAGCAAGCACATAAATCAAGCCGTCAAGCAATGTTTGCCGGTGGTTATGGCTCAGAGCAAGATCAATTTAATCAACAGTCTGAGATGTATCGCTTTATACAAAAACTGACAAAGCTTAGATCACAAGATAAAGTTTTTAGTCGCGGTAGTATTGAGTTTTTTCAAGTCAATGAATCTACGCCTGGTATACTCGCTTACAAAAGAGAATATCGAGGTAAGGAAGCATACGTTATTTTTAATACGGCAGACGAAACTGCGTTACTAAGCCGATTGCCAACAAGCTTCTCGAGAAGTAATGAGCCAAGTATTTTACTTGCTGAGAATGTTGCAGATACATTATTTATCGCCTCAGATGGAAATCTGACGATGTTAATGCCAGCACGCTCGATACTCATTTTTTCAGGTCAAAGCCACACAGCAAGTCAGGAAAAAGACCAAACTCACTTAATTTCACAATCAATAAAAGTAAATCCAATACCTAACGAGTTTACCGATGTAAAATCGGCCGATATTAGTGGCACAGTGACTCAAGCTAATGCTGATCTATTAAGAATTATTGATGGCAATATTGAACATGCAACTAAATTTTTTGCTGACAGTAAAGGAAATTGGACTACTGAACTACCACTTGACGGACTCGGTCGGCATCAACACTCGATAGAAATATATTGGCCAGAACAACAATATGTATCAGAGAAATTTACTTATTGGATGACTTCGACTTTAGTTTCTGCATCAGCATATAGTAAAGATGACCTTGGTGATGATAAAGGCATTAGCGGCACTTATACAAAACCTGAATATCAAATCGATAACTGTTATTTAGATATTGAATCAGCCCAAGTTAAAGCTGGTGGTAGCATTTTAGAGTTAAGGTTAACAATGTGCGATACCTCAAATACTTGGGCGCCACCGAATCAATTCGATCATTTAGCGCTAACCATTTATTTTGATAACGCAAAAAAATCTGGCAATAGCGCATTACCATTAGTAAATACAAATATGCCAAATAATGCAGAGTGGGATTTAGTGCATTCGACCTTTGGCTGGGGAAATTATGTTTTTGGTACTGAGCAAGCTACAGCGGCGCAAGAAGGGATTATGTTAAATTACACGCCCAAAATAGAAGTGAACCACGAAGCGGATGAAATTAAAATAACATATGAAGGTAAACGACTCGGTATAACTGATTGGAGTAATAGCGCTATCTACATCACCACATGGGATAAAGATGAAGGTGGTGATTATCGTGAGCTTAAGAGTGCGCCATCGAAATGGCATTTTAGCAATGAAAATACAGACTCGCCGCGTATTGCAGATGATGTTTTTATCATCCTAAAAGCGTTATAAAGCAGTAGGTGGTATTTACAATAAATACCACCTACTGTTATTTTTAAAAGTCCCAATCCCAATCCCTTAATTTCCTAATATTTTATATTACGGGTATCAGTAATGATGTACTTCGTTAATCCCTAGTGTTGTAGGGAATAAAACCTTACAAGCCTGAAGTGTTTTCAATCAAAACGCCGTTTGATATCGTTTTGCCTTATAAAATTTACAGTGTAAAAACCCTTGTTAACTTAATAAATCGGTTATTAGGCATATGTCCAATTTTAATAGTTTAATTTTACGTCTATTTTTAAAATATTTTAATGAATGTATGTGACTAAGTTACATTATTTACATATACTTACATTTGTTCGTATTTTTAAATATATTCGTTATTAACGATAAATTCAGTATTTCTCCAAGCAACTTCAAGGCGCTTCAAATTGACTCAACAATATAAGATTGTCGTAATTGGTGCAGGGCCTGGCGGAATTAGCGCCGCAGCTCATGCCGCCGAGCTAGATATTTCACATGTATTATTGGAAGCTAGCCCTAAAATAGCGAATACCATCCAAAAATATCAAAAAGGTAAACATGTTATGGCTGAGCCTAGCATTTTACCTTTGCGTAGCCCCGTTGCATTTGATGCCGGTAAAAGAGAAGCCATTCTTGAAGAATGGGAAAAAGGCTTAGCAGCAAAAGGCGCCAATATTCAATACAATGCCGCGGTATCGGGAATTGAAGGTCAAGAGGGCGATTTTAGCATTACTTTAGTTAATGGTGATGTGATAAAAGCTGAGTTTATTATCTTAGGCATAGGCGTTCAGGGAAATCCAAGAAAATTAGGTGTTGAAGGTGATGATGCCGAGTTTGTTCAATATACCCTCGACAACCCTGATGACCATAAAAATGAGTCAATTGTAGTTGTTGGTGCAGGTGATGCGGCTATTGAAAATGCCGTAGTATTAGCGCAAAACAATACCGTTTACATTGTTAACCGACGCGACGAATTTGCTCGTGCCAAAGAAGGTAATTTAAACTTAATTACCGCTGCTATAGATAAAGAAGAGGTTGAGTGTTTTTACAATACTAACCCACATCGTGTTGACCTTACTCCAGGTCAAGATAAACCCGGCACCTTTACCTTAAAAACCGCTTCTGGCGAAGTTACTATTCCTGTTGACCGTATTATTGCGCGATTAGGTGCTATTCCGCCACGCGCTCTGGTTGAGTCCTTCGGTATTGAATTTCCAAATAGTGATGCTAACTCTATTCCTGTGTTGTCGAGTCAGTATGAATCGAATGTAAAAGGCATGTATGTTATCGGCGCTTTAGGTGGTTATCCGCTAATTAAACAAGCGATGAACCAAGGTTATGAAGTCGTTGAATACATTCTGGGTAATGATATCAACCCTGCCGATCACCCGTTATTAGAAGCTAAACTTGCCGCATTGCCATTTGATATGGAAGTTGATGAAATTCTTAGCATGATGCAACAACAAATACCTGTTTTTGCGCCATTGTCAGCGTTAGTTTTTCGAGAATTAATGCTCGACAGTACAGTACATGTTTTTGAGCCTAAAGCTGAAATATTTCAAAAAAATGATTATACCAATTCTTTCTACACCATCTTGCAAGGCAACGTGTCGATTGAAATTGGCCCTAAACCCATTATTAGTGGGCAGGGCAACTTCTTTGGCGAAATGAGTTTAATCTCAGGTCGTCGGCGCTCAGCAACAATACTGGCAGGTGATGACTGTATTGTGATTGAAACGCCGCGTCGAACCATGATCAAGTTGATTAACTCCGTTGAAGCGGTAAAACGTGTATTAGATGAAACCTTTATTATGCGTACTATTCAAGGTAAGTTTGCGCCAAACCTGCCGATTGAAATATTACAACCTATTGTTTCAAAAGCACAACTACATCAATACTCGCCCAATGAAGTGTTATTTAAAGAAGGCGATGAAGCGGATTGTTTACATGTGATCCGAAGTGGCTCTGTTACTGTGTCAAAACGGGTCGGTGACAAAGACATTCCGATGACCTACGTTGCCGCCAATAACGTTGTTGGTGAAATGGGCATATTAGGTAATACCACTCGCTCAGCAACTATTACTGCTACGGTTAAAACTGAAACTATTTCAATAGACAGTGATTCATTTAATGATTTATTAGCGCAGTCGCCTACCTTGCGCGAAACCATGGAATTAGAGGTTCAAAAGCGCCATTTACAAAATACCCAACTTGAAAATGATAAAGATACCGGTGATATATTATCGTTTTTAATGCAGCAAGGTTTAGGTGAAGCAACCGATGTTTTACTGATTAACGAAGATGCTTGTGTTGGTTGTGATAATTGTGAAACCGCGTGTGCTGCAACGCATGAAGGGACTTCTCGATTAAATCGCAAAGCAGGGCCTACTTTTGCACATGTACATGTGCCAACCTCGTGTCGACATTGTGAAGACCCAAGTTGTATGACTGATTGCCCACCTGATGCCATTAAACGTGGCGGTTTAGGCGGTGAAGTTTATATTAACGATAGCTGTATTGGCTGTGGTAACTGTGAACGAAATTGTCCTTATGGCGTTATTCAAATGGCATATCCAAAAGAGAAAAACAGTAACTTTTGGAGCAAAATGTTTTTTAACGTGGGTGAAAAGCCAGGAGATAACCAGGTAAAAGCTGGCGATAACATAAAAAAAGCAGTGAAGTGCGATATGTGTAAAGACGTTGAAGGTGGCGCCGCTTGTGTAAGAGCGTGTCCTACGGGGGCTGCTAATCGTATCAGCCCTGAAAATTTCATTGAAGTGGTTAATTTATAATATGGATAATTTTATTTCTTATCTTAATTATCGTTATTTAAAAATAGCGCTTTGGACAACGGTTATTTTCTCAATTATTTATGTTTTTCATGATCCTGCTCAGCCTAAAAATGGCGGTACTTGGTTTGGTTATACCATAGGTACAGTGTCGGCGTTATTAATAGTATTTTTAATGTACTTTGGCCGACGCAAGCGAGATTACGCTTCAAACTTTGGCACAGTGAAAGGTTGGTTATCAGCCCATGTTTATTTAGGTAGTGCTTTACTGGTGTTAGCAACATTACATACCGGTTTTCAGTTTGGCATGAATGTACATACTTTCGCATACATACTAATGTGTTTTGCTATTTTTAGTGGATTTTACGGTGCGTGGGCTTATGTTTATTTACCGGTTAAAAAAAGAGAAAACTTAAACTCTATTTCAACAGAAGAGTATTTTCAATCCATTGAAGATTTTGATCGTCAAATTACTTCACTCGCTAAAGGTTTGCCTGAAAAATTAAGCTTAATGATCAATAGTGCACTCGAGCGTACTGAGCTTGGCGGTACTTTATTTAATCAACTTAGCATTAAAGATAAATCAAACTTGGTTGTTGATGACAAAATTTTAGCCAATGAAAATCAATCGACTTGCATTGAGTTACTGGTGATTGAATTAGCTAAAGTGACCGAGCAAGCAAGGTCAAAACAACTTAAAAAAATTATCGACTTGTTTGGTAGCAGACAACGGGCGTTAAAAGTATTGCGCCAAGACATTAAACATAATTCAAAATTACAGTTTTGGTTATACATCCATGTCCCTGTTTCATTTGCCTTACTGGCAGCGTTAATCACACATATTGTCTCAGTATTTATCTATTGGTAATAAGGAATTAACATGAAATTACTCATTAGATATATAAATAAGCAGGGACAAGGAGAAGTTTCTGAGCAAGTAGTACATAACAATAATGTGTTAAGTATTGGTCGTGGTACCAATCAAAATATCTTGTTGTCCGATCCTAAAGTAGCGTTAAATCATGCCAAAATAACTATCCAAGACAATGCCGGAAAAGTCAGCGCTTCCTTGGGTAAATATGTTATTAAAAATAATGAAGTGGTAAAAAAATGCACTTTAATTGTTGGCGAAGAAATTGAAATATCAGGCCATAAAATTGCCTTACTACCGACAGAATCTAATTACGATTTAGTGGTTTTGGTCAGTGTTAATGTTATTGAACAAGCTGCGTTACAAAAACGCTATCAGTTAAATTTCAATGATATCAACATGAGTAAGCGCAGCTGGAGTTGGACACTGTTTTTGTCGATAACTCTATTATGCTTAGTATTACCAGTTATCGGACTTATCAGTCCGTCATGGATGGATACTTTGCGACAAAGCCCATTGCCAAGTGATAGTCAGTGGTCAGCCGGAGATTTAATTAAACCGCACAAGTTTATGGGGGATGATTGCGCCCAATGTCATACCGAATTATTTGTACCAACAAGTAATGAAACCTGCCAATCATGTCATAGCACAGTTGGTCGACACGTTAGTGATATCGCATTATCGGCATCGGTGAATGAAGAAACTCAATGTGCCAGTTGTCATAAAGAGCATAATCCACAACAAACGTTGGCTGATTACTCGCAGCAAATGTGTGTTGATTGTCATGTCGACTCAATAGAAATTTTGATGGTTAATGGTGATCAAAATACCCAGTCTGCGCATGCGAAACTTGATCGAGCGACTGACTTTGAACATGATCACCCAGCTTTTAATGTCAGCGTGTTAACCGCAGTAACTGATAATGAAAAGAGCATCAAAAACATTATTGATTGGCAACCGAAACGTATTGCATTAACAGATAATAAAAGTAGCGAAGAGTCTAATCTTAAATTTTCACATCAATTACATATGGACCCAGCGGGGATTAAATCAGCCACGGGTGATGTAACTCTTGTTTGTGCTGATTGTCATGTTGCTGAAAGTAATGGCCGTGAAATGCAGCCAATTACGATGGAGAAAAATTGCCAAAGTTGTCATGCTTTAACATTTGACGTTGATGATCCTATGCGTGTAGTACCGCATGGCTCGCCTGATGAAGTACTGTTAATGATGCGAGAATATTATGCATTTCGTTATATTTACAAGAATTTAAATAAAGATGCTACGCAAGCGGATATTGTTAAAGCGGGAGATTTATTTACGGTAAGAGACGCGAGAAGACCGGGTAGAGATAAAGGTTTACGTAAAGATTTTGAACATTCATTGAATGAAAATACTATAGCCTCTATTGAAAAATTGACTAAAGACACTATCAGAACTGATGCCTTAGTTTGGGCTGAAAGCCGAGCTTACGTGGCGGCAACTGATATTTTTGAACGCCAAGCCTGTGATGTTTGTCATGTGGTAACTAAAGATAGTAATGCTGAACTACCTTGGCAGGTTCAACCCGTTAAATTAACAAGACAGTGGTTACCTGCAGCTAAATTCCCCCATGATGCGCACCAAACTAATGAATGTGAAACGTGTCATGCAGCGTCATCATCAGAGCTGAGTAATGATATTTTAATGCCGGATATCGAAAATTGTCAGCAATGTCATGGTAGTGAAAACAGTAAAAATTTAATCCCTAATACATGTATTGATTGTCATAATTTTCATGACACCCAAACTCATACTCTAGGTAGTGCTAGCAAAGTAGGTGCGAGTAATGGCGTAGGTCACTTTTTACAACATAACTCGTTAAACCACTCAAAAAGTCCTTTTACTTATCAGCCAGTAGCAACAAGTACAGAAGGTAAAGTGGAGGCTATCAAAGATGAAGAGTAATATTTTTTCTCCAGTATTGTCTAAGGTCTTGCCTAAGTCGACTTTATTCTTTTTTGTCGCTTTTTTAACGTTAATAATAAGTGGTTGCGGTGAGGGCACTGATAACACAGCTGAAGTTTCAGCAGTGGATAACACACCAATTGCAAACAGTAATGGCGATAGTACTGCAAATGGTTGTATCGGCTTTTGCGCATCCTCAACTTCATTGTTAACGCAAGCCGATGTTGAACAAGTTATTAGCCAAGCCGTTGCCGAGGCACAAGCGCTGCAAGCGAAAGCGACAATAGCCGTAACTGATCGCATGGGTAATGTACTTGGCGTATACAGAATGACGGGCTCTGAACAGTTTATTACCATAAGCTCTACAGCTAATACTTCATTTCCAACTGTTGTTGGTGGTTTAGAGGGCGTAAATATTATTCCCGATACCATGGCGGCTATCTCTAAAGCGATTACTGGTAGTTATATCTCTTCAGAAGGTAATGCTTTTACAACTCGCACGGCTAGTCAAATTATCCAAGAAAACTTTAATCCAGGCGAAAATAATGCGCCATCAGGTCCTTTATTTGGCGTGCAATTTAGTCAACTGGCTTGTAATGATTTTAATTTACGCTTTAACTCATTAGATACCCCAAGCGCAGGCCCATTAAGAGCACCGTTAGGCTTGGCTGCAGACCCAGGTGGATTTCCTTTATATAAAGCAGGTACACCTGTTGGCGCTATCGGAGTTATTTCAGACGGTATTTACGGTTTAGATAAAGTGATCAGTAATTTTGATCTTGATAGCGACGAGCTAATTGCTTTAGCGGGTACATTTGGTTTTGCCGCACCACTTGAAAGGCGTGCCGATGTGATCACTATTGTTGGCAAAACCGCTCGCTTTAGTGATGCTTTGATAAACGATTTACAAACCACAGATTTAACTTCTGTTCCTACTTTTACTGATATTAATAATGTGGTCGGTAGCCTTGTTGCTGTTCCTGGTTATTATGACGGTGGTGAAGCTGATATGACTAGTGCAGGTGATATTAATCGCACGGTATTAGCCGGTGTTGCTTTTGGTCAACCGGGCTCGGGCATTATTCCTGCTGATTCCAACTTATTTAAAGACAGTAACGGTAATAGTATTGATGCGTTTATTTTTGCTGATAGTAATGATAATAATCGTTTTCCTGCAACGGCGGCAAGTGATCAACCTGGCGGTTTAGCAAGTAATCAATTAAGCCAAGTTGAAGTACAAGAATTACTTAATCAAGCGATTAGCCTTGCTAATAAAACTCGCGCACAAATACGTCAGCCAAATGGCTCACAAGCTCGAGTTTCAGTATCAGTTGTTGACACCAACGGCGTTATATTAGGCATGGCAAGAACTCGAGACGCACCCATTTTTGGCTCAGATGTCTCGTTGCAAAAAGCAAGAACCGCAGCTTTTTTCTCAGGTACAGGTAAGTTAACTAATGCCCCTGCCGATTTATTACGTGCTTTGCCACCACCATTATATTTAGCAGCACTGCCAGAGCCTATTGATTTATCTGGAGGGATCCCCTTACTAACAAGTCCACTGATTGATCTGAGCGACTATGTATCAAGTTTACAAACGTTTATAGGGCTACCTCAAGCATTAGAAACTACAGGTGAGTTTACTGCATTCTCAGATCGCGCGGGTGGTAACTTATCAAGACCTAACTTCCCTGATGGTCCTATCGCAGGTCCTCCTGGCCCATTAAGTAAACCAGCAGGGCAATGGAGCGTATTCAGTGTTGGCCTACAGTCAGATTTAATATATAACTCATTAATTCAACATGTTGCTTTTGTACTTGGCGCAGTACCAGATGTTGGCACTAACTGTACTGGCAATACTGGTTTTTCAACAACTGCAGCTTTTACTAACCCGAATAAAATTGCTGGTTTAGCGAATGGAATTCAAATATTCCCAGGTAGTGTACCCATTTATCGAGGCGACACGTTAATAGGTGGTATTGGAGTATCGGGTGATGGCGTTGATCAAGATGATATGATTTCATTTTTGGCGGTACATCAAGCAGGTTTAGCGCTGGCAACTAATTTAAGTAATGCACCACAAGCGATACGCGCCGATAAAATAGACCTACCAAATCAATCAATAATTTTACGTTATGTGAATTGCCCACAAGCCCCGTTTATAAACTCTGATGAAGCGGACGTTTGTGATGGTATTTAAATCCGCAGCTACTTTTTTAGCACTCAACATAGCAATTAACATGGTATTCAACCTAGCTATGCCGACTGCTTTTGCAGAGCAAATTGAAGAGAAAACTGCAGAGCCAGTTGAAAGTGTAGTCGGAGCGACAGTTGCAGAGGCAGTTGGAGTGACTGGCTCAGACACAGTAGCAAAGACAACTGAAAAGCAAACAAATGATAAAGCCGCGGTGCAAAGTCAAGCGAGTAAAACGGGTATTGTGCCAGCACATTTATTGTGTGGTGACGGTATTGTAAAAGCAGCACGGCAACGTCCAGGTCGCGCTGTGGATGAGTACCAATTAACACCCTGTAATGATGATGAAAGGATCAGCCCTTGGACTGAAACCATTGCGCTAGGCCCTGTTGTAGAAGACAGGTGGGGTATAGTTGAGTCGCTAGGGCTTGAAACTAATTTGTGGGACCCTTACAACGGACAAAATCCACTTAAAGGTGATATACCGGTTTGGGGAAAAGATTGGTTTTATAACATAATTGCCATTTCTGACACCGTTATTGAAAATAGAAACTTTCCAATACCTGTAGGTAACGCTACCACAAGTAAACCCAATAGCTTAGATACCATAGCCAATGGTAATGGTAGTGTGTTTAGTCAAAGTTTTGTGGTTGAGCAAGTGGTATACAAAGGCGATACCGTCTTTCGACCGCCAGATTATGAGTTTAGGTTAACGGCTGTTTTTAATTTCAACCAAGTTGAATTTGATGAGCGCGGCATACTCAACATAGACCCAAGTGTTGGCAGTGATAATGGTACTAAACGTACCGATAAGTTTGTTGGCATTCAAGCTGCGTTTTTCGATAAACACTTACGTAATGTTTCGCATCGTTTTGATTTTGACAGTATACGTATCGGAATTCAGCCATTTTCATCGGATTTTCGTGGCTTTTTATTTCAAGACTCGCAACTAGGTATTCGCTTATTTGGTAATCGTAGTAATAACGTTTTTCAATATAATATTGCTTGGTTTAGGCGCTTAGAAAAAGATACTAACAGTGGTTTAAATGATGTCACTAAACCGCTTAGAAATGATGATGTATTTACTGCTAATTTATATTGGCAAGATTTTCCCGTGAAAGGTTTTGTTTCACAAGCGAGTGTTACCTACAACCGTAATCGTGAAAAAGGTCAAATTGAGTATGACACCAATGGATTTATTACTCGTCCAGCCTCATTGTTTGAAGAGCGATTTTCACGTGATTATGATGTTACTTACTTAGGTTACAGTGGCGATGGTCATTTTGGACGCGTTAATGTAACTGGCTCGGCTTATTATGCTTTAGGCGAACAAACCGATGCACGTTATCGTGATGCAACAGACGAAGTTAATGCCTATTTTCTAGCAACAGAGTTGTCGTTAGATGTTGATTGGTTTAGACCTAAACTGTCTTTGTTATTAGCCTCTGGCGATGACGATCCTTATGACGGTGTTGCTAAAGGTTTTGATGCTATTTTTGAAAACCCGCAATTTGCTGGCGCTGACACCAGTTTTTTTATTCGTCAAACCGTACCTTTAATTGGTGGGGGCGGCGTGGCGTTATCAGGGCGTAACGGTATTTTACCGTCATTACGTTCAAGTAAAGAGCAAGGGCAATCAAACTTTATTAATCCAGGTTTACGCTTAATTGGACTTGGTTTTGATGCCGATATTTTACCTGAATTAAAAGTCTCTATGAATCTGAATCAATTATGGTTTGACGATATCAGTGTATTAGAAACTTTAAGACAACAGGGTAATATTGATAAAAACTTAGGACAAGATTTATCTGCAGCACTTATTTGGCGACCGTTTCAATCGCAAAATGTAGTGGTTAGATTCTCTGCCGCAGCCCTTATTTCTGGATCAGGTTTTGACCAGTTATATGGAAGCGATTACGGAACGCCTTACTCTATTTTGACCAACATTATTCTGGCTTATTAATTACGTTATGGCTGCCCATAAATGTATGAGTTGTATTAATACTATGAACTTTCACTATGAACTGTAAAATTAACATGATAACAAACAGTAAAAATCTACTAAGTCGAATCACGACTAATATTGCCGCATGGGCAGTGTTATGTGTTTTGTTTTTCAGCGCATTGAGCTCATTCACCGTTGTAGCCGCAGGAATATACAATAAAGTTGCGGTGAATTATAGCTACACGCCTCCTGCACCTAAAAACCAAACACCTGAGCAAGCATTGCAAAAAAGTACCGGGTGTTTAACCTGTCATACCGACACTGACAGTATGACCATGCATGAAAGTCCGGGGGTTATTTTAGGTTGTACTGATTGTCACGGCGGAAATTCAGCGGTTATTAAACCTTTTGATGCCAAGAAGGATGATGCAATTTATACTGAGAGTTTCAATAAAGCTCATGTATTACCGAGTTATCCTGCGGATTGGAATTTCCCTGCCAGTGCTAATCCACAAAATAGTTACACCTTATTAAACCGTGAATCTCCTGAATATGTGCGTTTTGTAAACCCATCTGATTTAAGAGTTGCTGAAGAGTCGTGTGGGGCTTGTCATATGCCAACCGTTCAAGCCGCAAAACGTAGCATAATGGCAACAGGCGCCATGTTATATGGCGCAGCATCTTATGCGAATAATATTCTGCCTTATAAAAACTATATTTTAGGTGAAGCATATACTCGAGAAGGTGAAGCTACAGCGATCGCAGGTCCGCCATTAGCCGACTTTGAAAAAGCTACAAAAGATCATGGTGTATTACCCATTCTTTACCCATTACCCAAATGGCAAAACGTACCATCAGGCGATATTTTTCGTGTATTTGAACGTGGTGGACGTAATATTATCAATCAGTTTCCTGAAACGGCTATTCCAAATTCTTTAGGCCAGTTACAGCGTTTAGAAGAGCCAGGCAGACCTGACATAAAACAATCTAACCGTGGCAATGGCACCGGCGGTCGTATTTCTGTACCTTTACTTAATACTCATAAAACACGTTTAAACGATCCATTAATGTGGTTTTTAGGCACTAATGACAACCCAGGTGATTTTAGAACCTCTGGTTGTGGGTCGTGTCATGTTGTTTATGCTAACGATCGAGAGCCTCGCCACTCGGGGCCATATGCAGAATTTGGTCATACTGGGCAAACCCAAACGGTTGACCCGACTATTGCTAAACAAGAAGACGGTCATCCGATAAAACACGTATTTTCTCGTGCCATTCCTACTTCGCAATGTATGTCGTGTCATATGCATCAGCCAAATATGTTTATGAATACCTTTTTAGGTTACACCATGTGGGATTATGAAGCCGATGCACCGGCGATGTTCCCTAAAAAGCAAAAATATCCTACCGACGAAGAAAAATTTAAGTCGATGCAAACCAACCCAGAAGGTGCCGCGGTTCGTGGTTTATGGTCTGAGCAAGACTTCTTACGCGATGTGTGGACCAAAAATGATGAAATGAATGATACCCAGTTTGCTGATTATCATGGTCATGGTTGGAACTTTAGAGCGGTATTTAAAAAAGATAGAAAAGGTAATTTACTCGATAAAGAAAACGAAGTTATTGATCCCAAAGATCCGCAAAAATTCGATAAAAGTGTACATATGTCCTCGGTGCATTTAGATGTAGGCATGCATTGTGTCGATTGTCATTTCTCGCAAGACAACCACGGTAATGGGCATGTATATGGCGAAGTTGCGGGCGCAGTAGAAATAGACTGTGTTGATTGTCACGGCACAGTTAAAGATTATCCATCATTAAAAACCTCAGGACCTGCAGCGCCACCGGGCGGTACTGATTTATCATTAATTCGTAATCCTGATGGTAAAAAACGTTTTGAATGGAAGAGTGATGGTTTATATCAGCGCAGTTTATTATGGCCTGATTTAGAATGGAAATTGAGTTTATTAAAAGATGTTGTAGACCCTAAGAATAAAGAATTTAATGCTAAAGCCGCACGCTCAAAAATGATGGCGAAAGATACTACTAATCAACATTGGGGAACTGATGTTGAAGCCGATAACTTAGCGCACAGTAATGATGAAATGGAATGTTATACCTGTCATCAGTCTTGGACGACAAGTTGTGGCGGTTGTCATTTACCAATAGAAGCAAACTGGAAAACAGAAAGTAAGCATTACGAAGGGGGCGAGTCACGTAACTATGCAAGTTATAACCCGCAAGTAGTACGCGATCAAATATTCATGTTAGGCCGAAGAGGTGATATTAATGGCGGAAAAATAGCGCCAATTAGATCAACCTCAGGGCTTGTTTTATCTTCAACTAATTCAAGCCGTGAAAAAATATACGTACAACAACCGCCAATATCTGCCAGTGGTTATAGCTCACAGGCGATGAATCCACACTTTGCGCATACGGTGCGTAAAGAAGAAACTCGCGTATGTAGTGATTGTCACTTATCGAAAGACAGCGACAATAACGCTATTTTCACCCAAACGTTAGGGCTTGGTACTGACTTTATCGACTTTATTGGTTACCACGCTTATGTTGGTGGTAGTGAAAGTGTTGAAGCGGTACAAGTAACCGAATGGGAAGAGCCGCAAGCGGTTATCGGCAGTTATTTACAAAAATATGTTTACCCTGATTTTTATCAACAGCATATTGAAAATGAAATGGAGATAGATATTGGTTACAGCCATAGCTCTGGGCAAGTTAATTGTATGCAGCTTCGAGGTGAATACTTATATGCTGCAGCAGGCGAAAAAGGCATGGTAGTTTATGATGTCGCCTCAATTGCCAATAAAGGGGTAAGTCAGCGTATTATTACCTCACCTGCGTCATCGTTAGGGCAAGATACTACCGTTGAAAGCACCAATGCCACTTGTGTGTCATTAGTTACTACGCAGCCTGTAGCGCCCGAGCGTAACCAAGGTGAATTAATGCGCGTTGCTAACCAAGAAAAACCAACCCATCCTATTTACACTTATGCCTTAATTACAGATGCAGAAGAAGGCTTAATTTTAACTAATATTGATACCTTAGCTGATGGTGAGCCGCGTAATAACTTTTTAACTCGCGCACTCACATGGAATGAAAATGATGTTCTTAAAGGCGCTAAGCATATTACGGTTGGCGGCAGATACGTTTATATTATTGCCGATGCAGGTTTAGTGGTGCTTGATTTAGATAACCCATTAAAACCTAAATACTTAACGACAGTTGCTTTAAATAAAGGGCACTCAGTAGCACAGCAATTTAGATATTTATTTGTGACCGATGCTGATGGCTTAAAAACAATTGATATCACTGAGCCAGAAAACGCTTTTGTGGTGACTGATAATACTATTAAGCTTGAGCAAGCTAATCGCGTATTTGTTTCACGAACTTTTGCCTACGTTGCCGCAGGAAAAGATGGCTTGGCGATTGTTGATATTACTAAACCTGAATCGATGAAAACATATCAGGTATTTAATGCCAACGGTAAGTTAACAGATGCACAAGATGTAGTTATTGCTTCTACTAACGCCTCACTATTTGCTTATATTGCCGACGGTGCAGCAGGGCTTAAGGTAGTGCAATTGACTTCGCCAGAGTCGCAACCGCGTTTTTATGGCTTTAGTCCTGATCCTAAACCTGTATTAATTGCGTGGTATCCAACAAGTTCAAGCGCTTTATCGTTATCGCGTGGTTTAGAGCGTGATCGAGCCGTTGATGAAACGGGTGGTCAAGTCTCTGTATTTAGTCGTTTAGGCTCTGGCCCTTTAACTGAAGCTGACATGAAAGGTTTGTATCTTGATAAAAACAATAAGCCGTGGTTTGTTGAAGATACGATTGAAGAAGTTGGCAAGGAAATTCATTTTGGCGTTGAAACCCCGAAATTGGTTGTGCCTGAAATACTCGCTAATAAATTAGCAAAACAGCTTGCCGAAATTAAAGCGATTAAAGCAGTTGCTGAGCCTTCAACAGATGCAAAGGAGTAATAAATTGAAACGATTATTTATTATCAAGAATGTAACTATTAATAATTTTATTAGCAAGAAAGTAACTCTCAATAAAGTTAAGGCCAGCCGCATATTTTCAATCAGTAAACTCGCTATTGGCGTATTTGCTATTTGCACTATTTTAACAGTCAACGCTAGTGAGTTAACTGCAACTGACATAAGTTCAAACTTACCAGCATCGAATGAAGTAGCTTCAAATGAAATAGCGCTAGATGAAGTGATACACACTGAAAAAATGCCAAGTCATTTACCGCAAAAAGATGAGAAAATGCATATGGGTGTTGCCAGTTGTGCGGCTAGCATGTGTCATGGCTCTGTATCGGCAACAGAGGGCAGTAATATTCTGCAGAATGAATATATTATTTGGAGCCGCGAAGATCCGCATTCCCAAGCCTATAAAACTTTATTAACTCAAGAATCGCAAGATATTGCCGATAAACTAGGATTAGGCAAGGCAACAACTGCAGGTGTTTGTTTAGATTGCCATAGTGATAATGTGCCTACAGAATATCAAAGTAAGAGTTTTCAAATAAGTGATGGGGTAGGGTGTGAATCTTGTCATGGTGGCGCTGAAAATTATTTAAGTAGCCACACTGACTCAACACAAAGTCATGCAGAAAATATAGCACATGGTTTATATCCTACAGATGAGCCGCAACAACGGGCGAAACTTTGTTTGTCATGTCATTTGGGTAACGAGGATAAACAAGCAACTCACGATATTATGGGTGCAGGACACCCTCGACTAGCTTTTGAATTAGATACTTTTGGTATTTTACAGCCATTACATTATGTTGTAGATGAGGATTATAAAAGTAAAAAATGGTCGGGAGATAGTTATATAACCTGGATTTATGGTCAGCTTGAAGCAAATAAAGAAACACTTAATATTCTTGAGAATAAAATAGTGCATAACAAAGGTTTATTTCCAGAGCTATCACTATTCGATTGTTATGCTTGCCATCATCCCATGTCAGATTTGAAATGGACAGAAACGAAAGGCAAAGGCAGTAAACCAGGCACGGTCAGATTAAATGATGGTAATTTTAAAATGCTATTGGCCATTGCCGCTAGTACTGGTTTTTTTACATCAGTGCAAGAAAACCTAAATACATTGCGTAATAATTTACATAATAATGTACTCTTGCCTATAGTTGTTAATAAGCTATTTGCTGATATTCAAGCGATAGAAAAAGTCATTAGCAAGCAAAGCCTTTCAGAGCGGAAGTTATCAGCGGCATTGATATTAACCGAAATATTGAAAACCGGTAGTAATGATGAGTTTTCTGATTACATTGCAGCAGAGCAAGCTGTTATGGCAATTGACTTGCTTATTGTATATATAGGAGACAAGGCAATATATCAGCAAGATATAGTCGATTTGTTTACAATAGTTAACAATGATGAGCAATATAATTCCACACTCTTTGCTACTAAGTTATTAGAAATTATGAATAAAATGAAAATAAATCATCAGTAACCAATTATGACCAAGAAATGATGACCAAGAAATGTGATTAAGAAATGATGAGTAAGTAAATTTCGAAGCGAAGTAAAAGTAACTAATGTAGCTACTTCGCTATTAAAAAATGGTTTTGGATGATTCAAATAAATGATTAAACATGTCATAAAATTAACAGTTGTGGGAGTTGCTTTGTCATGTAACTCAACGGCATTTGCCAACGATGAAGCCGACTTAGCTAAACTAAAAGCGTATATTTTAGCTAAAGAGTATAGCCAAGCCTATGATTTTTCTAAATCAGTAGAGTTTGAATTAGCTGGCGATATTACCTATGACTTTTTGTCTGGTGTTGCTGCATTTGGTGCAAAGCGTTATCAAACAGCCGTGTTTTCATTCGAGCGAGTACTGATAAGTGATCCTACTTCATTTGATGCGCGCTATTATTTAGCGTTAAGTTACCAGAGAATTGATAACTTACATGCGGCCGTTTCAGAATTTGAAACGCTGTCAAAAACGTCTTCAATAACTGCTGAGCAAACTGAGAAAGTTGAATATCACATAAAATCGATCAATCAACAGCTACTTGAGCGAACTCGATTGTGGACAAATACCATTACATTCGGTCTAGCTTCAGATAGTAATATAAACAGTGGTAGCAGTTTGGATGATATTACGTTACCTGATGGGACAGTAATACCGTTATTTGACGCTTCTAAAGAGATTGCTGATGGCAGCGTTCTGTTGCAATACAGTGGTAATTATCAGTACACCTTAAGCCAAAATCAAACGGTTATGTTTGATGTTTCAGCTAGGTCAAAGCGATTTTTTGATCACAGCGAATATAACCGAGAACTGGTTAACCTCTCGGTTTCATATCAACATGAGTTATTAAATGAAGCTTCGTGGTATGTTGGTTTAAGTACAACACCATTGTGGTTTGCCAATGACTTATATCGTACTGAAAATGCACTGTCGGTTGGTTGGCAGCAACCAATTGATAATAACAGTCAGTACGGGTTAAACGCTGTGGTTAGCCAAGTTGATCATGCTACTTATGACCAGCTGAACTTTAATCGTTATATATGGAATGCTTTTTATCGATTTTTCACTGATTATCAATATACCTTTATGCTCAAAGGCTATCATGATGACAATACCAATGGCTTAACTCACAATAATAAAACCGCTATTGCTGGCTCATATACAGTTGGTTACCCCATTACAGCAAACCTAAGCGGTAGCACAATGGTCATGTTTGAAAAACAAACGTATGAAGAGCCAAACCCTTTATTTAATGAACTCGGTGATTCATCTTCAGTGATACTTTCAACTGATTTACTTTATAGCGGCTTTCAAGATCAAGCGATATTACTGCAGCTAAACTTTCAAGATAAATCACTTGAAAGTGAATTGTTAGCGATGAAAATATTTGAATACGATCGACTTGAACTGAACCTCACATGGAACTACACATTCTAATGAACATATCCCATAAATTTAAAGTCACTTTAAGTATCTTACCTCTTGTCTTTTGTACCTTACCGTCATTAGCTGAAACCTCGAGTGCGGTCGATGCAGAAGCAGTAGCAGGTAAAACTATGATCGCCTCCGGAGATGTTGAAGCACTTTCGAATGCGAATGATGAAAAGCGTAAATTAAAACGCAGATCTGAAGTGTTTAACAGCGACGTGGTAATGACAGGTGAGTCGAGTAAAACACAATTACGCATGGTTGATGGCAGTATGATCGCCTTAAAGGAAAACACCGAGTTGATTATTTTAGAATATCAATTCAATAATGGTACTGAAAAAAACTCAGCAGTACTTAACCTTGTTACGGGTGGATTACGTTCTATCACCGGAGCAATTAAAGCCGACGAAGGTCAGTATCAACTGAAAACTCCAGTAGGCAGTATTGGTATTCGTGGAACGCATTATCAAGTCGAAGTATTAAATGACATGATGTGGATTGCTGTATGGGATGGCGCAATCGACTTACTTATCGATGTAGGCTCACAATCAGGAGATACTTTGTCATTGGGCACAGATGAAAATTATTCCTATGCCAGTATTGATATGAATGGTCATATTACTACCTATATTGAACCGCCATTAATTTTTAAGCAGGGGATGAGTACTAAAGAGATGGATATAGTGGAAACATCAGGGCCTGATAACTTAAATGTAGGGGCATCGCCAACTGTTATTTCTCAACCATTAACACGTTCAGAGTTAAATACGGCGTTAATATTGAACAATTTGAATGAGAACAATATGGCGTTTTTAAGTTCAGATGAATTTAATTCTCGTAAGCTTACCAATGTTTACGATTTAGTTACCGCCAAAGAAGGTTCAATAAAATACTCAAATGCGGCTGCTATCTCGACGTATGAGCTGTCTAATTTTGCCGCAGAAATGACCATTAATTTTGATACCGGACAGATAGGCGATGGCCACATGTCATTCAACGATGCTAGAAGCTCGGAGCAATGGAACGCTTTATTCAACGGTAATATGAACATTAGAAATGACAAAGTATCGTTGGAAGTCGATGTTACTTTTGCTAGTCATGGCGACAAACTAGCAGACGGAGATATCTCAGCAGGCTTTGTCGAATCACTCGGTTTAGATGGTGTTGTCGGTCAATTTGAATTACATGAGCAAAATGACGACGTAAGTGTTAATGGCTCATACTTGGTGAAACCATAATGATAGGTAGTAATATGAAGTTCAACATAAAAGCGATTGCTACTCATAGTCTTTTTTTACTGACTTTTATCGGTGTTACCGCGTGTGGTGGTGACAAGCAAGTTAGCTTGCCAGAAGCTTTGATAAATGAAAAAATAGTCTCAGATAATGTTTCGATAACAGAGCAAGAAACGCTAACGGTTAGTGCAAAATCTTTACAACAAGTTAGTTTTAATTACACCACCAAAGCTAATGTGGGTACAACAAAAAGTGCAACGGGCACTATTGATTTACCAGATCAAAATTCAACCGTTAGTGGTAACCTTACTTTAGCGCTTGATATTGTTGATTTAGCCGGTATTAGCCAAGTGACTCTAGACTTCTCAAATGGCAACAGCAATATCCTTTCATTACAAGTTTGTGGCGGCGCTGCACAAAGCTGTGATATTACTTCTCAAGCGAATAACTCTGAGTATCGTTTGTTTGTAAATGGTATTAATCCACTTGATTATCAATGGAAAACAGGTGCTAATATTATTAATGTTTGGGTTGATAACAAGTTAGGTGATCGCAGTATCGCTGCAACGTTAAACCTTAACTGGCAACCTATTGCACTTAGCCAGATAAACGCACAATTTAGCAATATTGTTGTTAATCAAGTAACAGGTAAAGCGACAGGTGATTTAGAGATCACTTGGGATAGACTTGCTAGCCATTTATTTTATAACGTATTTATTGCCAGTGAAAATGGTGTCAACAGCCAAAACTTCTCAACACTTGCAGACGGTCAAGCAAGATTACTATTAATCGATAATAAAGTGGTATTTACAGGGCTTGATGCCAATAAAGAGTATTTTTATACCGTTAGTGGTGTTGATGATAGTGGTGAAAGTGCTTTTGCTGGTCACCAAAGTGTGATCGATTTATCAAGAGGAGCCCCCATTGTAAGTGACGATATTGTCAGTTTAAATCAAGGGGAAACAAGCATCATAAATGTTGTTGAAAATGATACAACATCTAGCGGTCAGTTAGCGATAATAAGCTTTACGCAACCAACAAACGGTATTGTAACTGATAATGGCGATGGTACTTTGTCTTATCAGCATGATGGCTCAGCAGTTACAACAGACCAATTTACGTATAAAGTAAATAACGGCACGTTTGATTCGGCAACGGCAACGGTTAATATTACTATTACATTAGTGAATACTCCTGCTCCTACTCCTGACCCGGTTGTAAACGAAAAACCAGTATTAACAGCAACTCCTTTAATTCAATCAATCCCTGAAAACTCAGCTGTAGATACGCCAATTTCAACTATTTCTGCAGTGGACCCCGAAGGTGATGCACAAGTTTGGAGCATATCAGCAGGTAATGGTGATGGTGTTTTTGGCATAGACAATACAGGCGCTGTGACCGTTGTTGACACTACAGAATTAAATTTCGAATTAACTACACAGTATATTTTAACGGTTAAAGCAGAAGATGCAGCCGCACCGTTAATTTTTGAAACTATAGATATCACTGTAAATATTACGGATATTCTAGAAAACCAACAATTAATACCTGATGCAACATTTAATACCAATGGGGTAAAGTCTTTTAATACTTATTCCTATGCCGGTGATGACTCTATTGTAAATACTGTGCGTCAAGCTGATGGTAAATTAGTGATGATAGTTAATACCACTGTATCTGGTGGGCAAAGCTTAGATGAAAATATATCAGCCATTAGGTTAAACACTGATGGCTCTGTTGATAGTAGTTATGGTGATAATGGTAGACGAACCTTTGCCTTTGCTGATTCACAAGTTGCTAGCAAAGCGATAGTTGACGCCTCTGATAACATTTATATTGTTGGCACTGACTATGGCGGAGTAGCGACTGCCATGGTTATAAAAATTGATGCAAGTGGTAATTTAGATACTAGCTTTAATATCGATGGAAAAGTTGAGTTTACTAATCCAGATAACACCTCGGGTGTTGATATTTATAATCATTCTAATGGTTACTTATATATTGCCACTTCTGGTGAAAGTTCAAGTATCCCATACAATGTACTTAAAGTTTTTCGAATTGATGTTACAGGTACTATAGCTTCTTTAAATTCAGATAGCGGCTTCGCAGAATTTGAATTATTTACTGATCATAACTTTGATGTAGTTGGCATTAGTGAGATATCTACTGGTGAACTTGTTGTCTTTGGTACTGATGATGATCCTGTGTTAGTTGAAGGCAACTTCGGTATTGCCGTATTAAATCAATCTGATTTAACTCAGCCAAGCATAGTGGCCACTTCATTTGACACTAAGACAATTATTGACGGCTCAGGTACTACTGCTGAATTTATGAAAAGCTACTTAAGCTTGACTGCTGATAGCTATATTGTTGCAGGTGAATCAAAATATATAAATGGTGTTAGTTTTTCTCCTGAAGCCGCAATGCTTAAAATTAATGTGACTAATACTGCGATAACACTTGATACTGGGTTTGCTAGTTCAGGAGCTTTTGTTGCAGACCTTGATGGTGATTCTACAGCCCCTTCTTCTATTGAATCGCTTGTTGTGGATAGTGCAAATAATATATCTTTTGTCGCCAACTCTGTTGATCTTAACCTTGGTGATGCTACTTACCTTACTGGACAAGTTGACAGTACAGGGATAATAACCCCAGGGTTTAATACGCAAACTATCTTATCTAACGCTACTTTTGAACAAGCGAGTGATTTAATTATTGATACTACGACTAATAATTTATATGTAGCGAGTAATGATGCATCGTTAAGTTATAACAACGTTGCTTTTCAACAATTTTTAAATGATGGCTCTCCAGTTGCAAATTCAACTCAGCTGTTAAACTTTACCTCAAGTAATGAAACGTTAACTGGCGTGAATTTATTACAATCAGCAGCTAACGCAGGTGATATTTGGATCAGTAGTGAAGCACCAAAAGATGATTTTTCAGGTGTAGCTATTCAGGTTAGTGTATTAGATAGTGCTGGCGAGCTTGATAAATCAAAAACTAAAAACATAGGTGGAGGACAAATGGAGTTATCTACCTATGGACCATCATTAGAGTTAAGTGACGGTAGTATTATTTACACCATTCATGGGGTCGAGGCATCTGAACTTTATGTTTATAAAGTATCTGGTGGTGATTTTACTAGTGATGCAGCTTTTGTTCCTGGTATTGGCTTCGCTGCGGTTCAATTGCCCTTTACGAATGGAAGTTTCAACGAAGTAACCTTAGATACAGTAAACAATCAGATAGTCATCTCAGGCACTAATATGGATGCTAGCTCTGCATTTGTTATCAAAGTCAATGTTACAGACGGCAGCTTGTATACAGGTGGAAGTTTCGTTAATGGATTTGCTACTATTAATATCGCCTCTGAGATTACGCTAAGTTTTGATCAAGTTATACCACAAACTGATGGCACGTTAATTGGTTTAGGTAATATTGATAATGCAGGCTTCTCGCAACCATTTTTAGTTAAACTAACGCCCAACGGAGCCCTCGATACCAGTTTTAACACTACGGGCTATAAAATATTTAACTTAAGCTTGCCAAATAATGTACTAGTTGCCAATGGTTTACGCCAACTTGCAGATAGTTCATATATTTTTAGTGTCAATAATTTCACATCAAGTCACTCCCATCTCGTTAAAACAGATAGCTCAGGTGTGCTCGATCCATTATTTGCAAGCGCAGGTGTGTTAAATATTTCTTTAGGTAGCAATTTTACCATCATTAATGATATGGCACTTGATAGTGACGACAATCTTTATGCGGTAGGAACGGCTTTAAATACCACTAATGATAACTTAGTGCTTAAAGTAGATACTCAAAGTGGTGTGTTATCACCTACCTTTAATGCCTACTCAACCCCAGGTTATTGGATGTTTGATGAAGGTGGCGAGGAGGTAATTGACAGAGTGCTATTTGACTTATTAAATGATCGTTTGTTATTGGGTAGTACTGTCGATAGCTCTGTTGAATATAACGATCCTGTTTTAGGTCTAAGTTTTGTTAGAGATCTTAGAGTGAGTGCTTTTATGTTAACTCAACTCGATAACTAACCTTATAAATTAGGTTTGCACATAACGTTTTTAGAGTTGATTAGAATTAATTACAGTTGATTAAAGTTAGTTAAAGGTAGTTAGAGTTAATTAGTATTCATCAGGTTGAGATTTATTATGAAAGTTAGTTTTTTTGGTACGCGAGGCTCTTGTCCAACGCCAGGTAAAGATACAATTAAATATGGAGGCAATACTGCCTGTGTATTAGTTGAAGCTAATGACGGTAGAAAAATTATCTTAGATGCAGGAACCGGCATTCGAGTGTTAGGTGATGAGTTAATTAAAACTAATGATGATATCTACCTACTTATTTCTCATAATCATTATGATCATATTCAAGGTTTTCCTTTTTTTAAACCTGTGTACCAAAAAGGAAGAAATATAAATATTTACCCTTCAGTAACTGAGCCTAATCAGCCTGAAGCCGTTGTTGAGCAAATGCGTGGTAGTTACTCACCTATTTGCTCAGAAACACTGGTATCGAATATTATGTTTCAAACATCTCTGTGGTCAGAATCACCTATTGACATAAATGGTTTTCAAGTAAGTAGAAAACCTATCAATCATCCTAATGGTGGCATGGCTTTTTTAATATCATGTGATGATAAAACCGTGGCTTATGTTACTGATAATGAGATTAACTCACCTACGCAATTAACAAATAAAGCGCAATGGTTAAGTTTTCTTGAGAACATTGATTTATTAATACATGACGGTCAGTACATTGAAGATGATTTACCGTTAAAACTTGGTTGGGGACACTCACTTGTGTCTGAGAGCCTTAACTTAGCGATTGAAGCTAACGTTAAAAACCTCGCTATTTATAGTCATGATCCAGAAAGAACCGATGCTCAATTAGATCAGTTACAAAATGAGATAGACACCATAAAATCTAACGTTAATGCTTTTCTCAGTAGAGAAGGCCAATCAATCACACTGTGAAAATCCTTAATTAATATGACGAATCTTACTCGCTTTAAAGATACCTTTATAAAAAATCCTCTAATCTCTTGTGGCTTGAACGACTGTGTTTGAATACTTTAAGCGAAATCGCTACGCCTTGATATCAGGGGCTTTAATCAGTCTTTTTGTTATATTTTTACAATTTTCATCAAGCCTTGCTGTTAAACAGTTATTAGAACGTTTTGATGGGATGTTTTATGATCTGCGCTTACAAGCGACATTAGAAGATAGACAACGAACTGATCAACCAATTCTGATTATAGATATTGACGAAAAAAGTTTAGCGGCAGAAGGGCGCTGGCCTTGGTCAAGAATAAAAATTGGCGAGCTTGTTAATCAACTTGCTAATGCTGGCGTAGCGGTTGTGGTATTCGATGTCTTGTTTTCTGAACCAGAAAGAAACCCCGTTGATGAAATTTCTAAACATTTAGAAGCCAATAATCAAGAAATCCCGCCGTATTTAACTAATTTAAAAAGCTCGTTAGATGCCGATACTATCTTTTCACAAAGCCTTGATTCAACTGACGTTGTTCTAGGAGTATTATTTCAAAACGAAAATCAAACATCTAAAGGAGAATTACCTCTCACCGTTATAAGTGGCACAGAAGATGTAGACTTCAAAAAATTAATACGTCTTTCATTTCCGCACTATGAAAGTAATATTCATATTTTGCAATCACAAACCACAGGAAGTGGTTTTATCAATTCTACGCCTGACAAAGATGGCTTTATTCGAAAAGCCGCGTTAGTTGCAGAGCACAACGGCAAGTTCTATCCATCGATAGCTCTCGAAGCTGCTAGGTTATTAACCTTCAGTGAAACTATTGAAATAAATGTGGTCGATATTGGTAATAATATTAAACAAATTTCAGGGGTTAGGTGGGGCAATGAACTAATTCCAACTGATGCAGCGGGTAGGGTGTTAATTCCATATCGCGGTAAACGTAAAAGTTTTCCTTATATTTCGGCAACCGATGTTTTGCATAACAATGTTGCTGATGGCTTGTTAGAAGGTGCTGTTGTGTTTGTTGGCACAAGTGCGGTAGGTTTAGCTGACTTACGGGCAACACCGGTTGAAGTTAATTACCCTGGGGTAGAAGTACATGCTAATGTTTTTGAAGGATTAATACACCCTGAAATATTACCTATTCAGCCCGATTGGTGGGAAGCGGCAGTAGGTATTATTCTTATTGTTTTAGCAATATTCTGTGTGTGTGTATTTCCGGTTATAGGTCCATTAGCACTTACGTTAACCGCATCGGTACTGATATTTTTAACGACGTGGTTTAATTTTTGGTTATGGCAAGTACATCAAATTAGTTTAATGCTAACCACAAGTTTATTGCTTATTTTATTACTTGGTATATTTAATTTAGGTTTAGGTTTTTTCAAAGAAAACAATCAACGCAAGATGATTAAAGGTATATTTGATCAATACGTACCACCTGCACATATTGATAAAATGTTATCTGATCCCAACTCGGTAAATCTTGATGGTGAGCGTAAAGAAATGACGGTATTGTTTTCTGATATTCGAAGCTTTACCAGTATTTCAGAATCATTAACCGCATCTGAACTTAAAAACTTACTGAATAAGTACTTTAACCCTATTACTAAAAGTATTTTTGATCATAAAGGCACCATAGATAAATATGTGGGTGATATGGTAATGGCATTTTGGGGCGCGCCACTTAGTGATCCAGATCACGCAGAAAATGCCTTGAACGCAGCATTAGACATGCAAGTGATTACCGCTAAATTACGTGAAGAATTTAAAGAAATAGGCTTGCCGGAAATTCATGTGGGTATTGGTTTAAATACTGGTGATATGAGCGTTGGCGACATGGGCTCTGAATATCGTCGTGCTTATACTGTATTGGGTGATGCAGTGAACTTAGGTGCACGCTTAGAAGGTTTAACTAAGTTTTATGGTGTGGAATGTTTAGTAAGTGAAAGCACTATGTTGCTTTGTCCTAACCATCAATTTAGGTTTATTGATTGCGTGAAAGTGAAAGGTAAAAATGAGCCAATAACTATTTTTGAACCACTAACTGAGCAGCAATTACAATTACCTACGTTTGCCGAAGAGACAGAGGCTTATAAAAGCGCTTATCAACATTACCTTGCTCAAAACTGGCAGCAAGCAAAAGATGATTTTACTGCGTTATTAACCCATTATAGCGAACGTAAAATTTACCAAGTGTATTTATCGCGCATTGCTATTTTAGAGCAAGAAACCATGAGCCCAGATTGGGATGGAGTTTATACCCATATGGAAAAATAGCAGCTACAGTTAAGAGAATGACTTCATTATATTATTTGTGTATTTGTATTTTGATATGATGTTTTCCATTTTCCTTAACTTCACTCGGCTATAAAATTGAAATAGGAGAAATACAGTGGCGTTAACTTCATGGCTAACCGCAAGCATAATGCTCGTCAGTTTTCTTATTATCGCGGCTTTATGCAAAGCATTCGAGCCAAATAATAATGATCAAATAAAGCGTGTTGGCTTTTTTCTTATACTATATCTAATTGCGGTTAGTTTATTCCATGCTGCCCAAGTATTTCAATGGTCACAAATAAATCTGATATCCGGTAATATAATTTATTTAATAGGCAGTTTAACCTTAATCGAATTAAGCCTAACGCTATTATTTAAATTGATTATTCCTCGCCTGGGCTACCATCCACCATCTATAATCAGTGACATTATTTTTGGTTTTTCAATTATTGTTTTACTGGTAGTAACACTGAGTAACTTTGGGGTTGATACCACAAGTATTGCCGCCACCTCAGCGGTTGTTACCGCCATTTTAGCCATTGGTTTACAAGCTACTTTAGGTAATATTATTGGTGGTGTAGCATTACAACTTGATAAGTCAATTCGCCTCGGTGATTGGATCCAACTTGAAAATGGAACACAAGGTAAGGTACAAGAGCTTAGATGGCGTCACACGGTAATAGAAACTAGAGATTGGGACACACTTATTGTGCCTAATTCCTTTTTATTAGCTGCCAATATTATTATTTTAGGTAAACGGGTAGGCGAGTCACTGCAACATAGAATGTGGGTGCATTTTAATGTTGATTTTCGAACCAATCCATCACAGGTTATCGATATTGTTGAAGCGGCGCTACAGGCTAAACCAGGTATATTAAATGTTGCTAATCACCCTAAACCTAATTGTATCTGTCTTGATTTTTCAAGTGACAACAGAGAAAGCTACGCGCAATATGCTATACGTTATTGGCTAACTGATATCCAAGAAGACGATCCAACCAACTCATTGGTAAGAAAGCGGTTATATGCCGCATTACAGCGAGCTAATATTCCTTTAGCTATTCCTGCTGCGCAATTATTTATTGATCAAGACGATAGTGAGCGACGTTCACAAAAAGAGCAAAAAAATATACAACAAAGATTAAATGCTTTAAACCAGATCGACTTTTTAACAGAGTTAAATCAAGACGAACTAATTATTTTAGCAAAGGGCTTGCAGTCGGTATTGTATTCTAAAGGCGAGAATATTATGCGCCAGAATGATAAAGCAAGTTGGCTTTATATATTAACTCAAGGTACTGCTTCAGTTTGGGTAGAATCAGGCGGAATGAATAGTAAAGTGGCTGATATTAAGTCGCCCACATTTGTTGGTGAAATGGGATTAATGACCGGCGCAGCAAGAAGCGCAACAATTATCGCTACCAGTGATGTCTATAGTTATCGATTACACAAAGATGAATTTCAGAAAATTATTCTTCAAAGGCCAAATATAGTAAACAAAATTTCTGAAATTTTAGCGAAAAGAGATGTGGAAACAAGCTCAATAAAAGATAAGTTAAATGAAGCTGTTCAAAACCAAAAAATTGAACAGAATAAAACTCATCTGTTAACTAAAATTAGTATGTTTTTTGGATTAGATTAATACTTTAACTGATACGAAATTAATCGATACGAACCGATAAGCTTATTGGGTAGTGATCTGATGTATTAATATCAGTATGTACTTGAACATTGGTTATCTCAATACCTCGATAGTAAATATGATCAAGGTGCTGTAATAAATGACCTACCTTAGGTTGACGAATCATTTTTACTTCAGTTAACGAAAAAGATAATGCCAATGACTTAAA
Source organism: Colwellia echini (assembly GCF_002843355.2). Taxonomy (GTDB): domain Bacteria; phylum Pseudomonadota; class Gammaproteobacteria; order Enterobacterales; family Alteromonadaceae; genus Colwellia; species Colwellia echini. The sequence goes on along the minus strand of NZ_PJAI02000005.1, from coordinate 180,317 downwards.
ATATTTTAAGCGTTTTCTATTCCATGTATTAAAGTCGCCTGCTAATAACATAGGGCCTTTATGGTTAGCTAATGTTTTAAATATTTGATCTAAATGATCTTTAAATTTTTCAAAAGAGACAAAATTGATCAAATGCGTATTAACGACGAGCAACGACCGCTCGCAGTTATCCTGTCCCAATTGACATAAAGGATATACTGTTTTGAGTAGCATCTTTTTAGTATTCGAAATAGGCTCTGCGTGTTTTGAAGCCGAACAATAATGATCTTGGGTTGCTACTGTTGAACCTGTTTTAACGCCAGTTTCTATATTGGTTTGAATGTCTCTAAAACTTCGCGCCATAATCCACTGGTGCTGTTTAGATAAATTAAAATGGTTATCAAAAGGTGAGTTAACTACCGCTTCTTGTAATAGCACCAAATCTTTGTTTTCGGTGAGTGTTATAAAATCTTCTAGCCAACCAGTTTTTTTACATTTAAAGACATTCCACAGTAATATATTTATATTCGGGCCTAAAAAGTCTTTTGAAGCATCTCCCATAATCTTTAAAGATTCAACAGTGTTATAACGGCTTTTAATCATTTAAATACAACCTGTTTAAATTTAAAACGGTTTAAGTTATATTGGCGCTAGATTTTAGTTCTTGAATTCAAGCTAAGGCTAAAGATAAGGTGAAAACAAACGGAAAAAGTTATTACGTATCTTTTTAAACCTTGACAATGGATCTAAATATTCTTTAACAACCAGCGTTGCATTTTCTTTTTTAGCGGTAAATAAAGTCGTTAGGTTTTCATTGAGCTGAGGATCAAAACATTCCATATTAATTTCAAAGTTAAATTCAAGGCTTCTGGCATCCCAGTTAGTTGAGCCGATAAATGACCATATGTCATCAATAATCATAATCTTACTATGATCAAAAGGTCTATTGTTTTTATAAATTTTAACGCCGTGTTTAATTATCCTAGGGTAGTTGGCTTCCATCACCCAATCCATAAAGAGTATGTTACTGTGCTGTGGAACTATAATTTCTACTGATACGCCGCGTAATGCTGCTGCGTGTAAATAACTCATTAACGCTTGGTCTGGCACAAAATAAGGGGTCATTATTTTTACACTTTTCTGTGCGGAAACTAACGCATTAATTAATGTCCATCGAATTCTATTATGGTTTTCATCAGGCCCATCTTGAATAACTCGGGCAACAATGGCCCCATTATTAGCTTGCAGCTCAGAGCTAGTATCAGACTTTTTCTTCGCAATTTGTAAAGCCTCAAAACGAGGAAATTCAATTAACTCACGTGTGGCAAAAAACCAATCTTCGATAAATACCTGACTAATTTGATCAATAACCGGGCCTGTTACTTTAAAATGAATATCGTCAATTGGATTTTTTGCTGACTTAACTACATTATCTTGGCTTATATTCATACCGCCAATAAAAGCAACTTCACCATCAATACAGAGAATTTTTCTATGATTTCTTAAGTTAATAAAACGCACGGTAGTAAGGGAGATGGCAGGTAAGAAGCGCGCCGTTTTCACGCCTAGTTTTTTTAATGCATAATCTGATTTATGCCAGCTGTAACCAATACCAACGCCATCAAGTAAAACATTGATTGCTACACCACGCTGATTCGCTTTGGCTAATGCATCAACAAATTGCTGGCCAAGAGAGTCATATTCAAAAATGTAACTTGATAAAACAATAGCGCGATTAGCATTATGAATAGCTGCAATCATCGCAGGGTAGGCGTTATCACCATTAATGAGAGGCTCAATGTTATTACCATCAAGGTAATTCATTGGATGAATGGCATGACCTGCTATAATTGCGGCATGCCAATTTTGTGGCAAACCATGAAAATTAATAGCGATTGGCTCATGTTGAAATGTTTCTTTTAACGATTGTGGATACTGTTTTTGGGCAGAACGTTTAATACGATTTATACCAAAAAACCAATAAAATAAAGTTCCGATCACTGGTGAAAATACAACAAGACCAATCCAAGCAAGTGAAGTTCGTTCATTTTCTTTATAGAGAAGTACATGTATAGATGTGAGTAAAGATAAGCTAACATGGAAAATAACAATGATGGTTACCCAATGGAAACTTATCCAGTCAATCAACGCTTCAATTATTTGCATAAAGCTCAACCTAAATCAATTTAAGTAAATTTACTGTTAAATGAAAAATTTAATTTATTATTAACAGCCTGATTAACATAATGACCGGCTATCAATGATGGAAAACGAACGTGTTTAAAGAATATTATAATGAAATTTCAACATACTTAATTGCTACTTTTGATGCCGATTTTATATTGTTAACTGTTTTGATAACAACAGGTATTTCAATTGTTTATTTTATTGGTATGAGTTATATCATCACTCAAATGGATACACGATATTTTATTCGAAAAAATGCAGTTAATAAAACCAATAGTGCCAAAAAATATGATGATAAATTTAATAAAAACCATAACTTAACTTTATTAAAAAGCAGTGTAACTGTTGTTATTCAGATTGTAAAAATCATTATCGGTGTGTTTTTACTACTATGCGGTTTACTTATGTTAGTTTTGCCAGGACAAGGATTGATTACTATGGTCATTGGCTTAAGTTTGATACCGTTTCCGGGTAAAGATAAACTTGTACAATATATACTTTCGCGAAAATCTATCCGTACGTCTTTAAATTGGATTCGAGTTAAAGCAAAGAAAGAACCTTTTATATTTGATTAAATAATCAGTTCGTATGAACTATTACCCTATAATATCCCTAAGTTAAAATTCTTATAAAATCACTTAATAAGCTTATTGTGTAATTTTTACAAATAACTATGTAATAACTCAATGCTCTGTTTTAACTAAAAACAGAGTGTATTATAAATCCTTTAAATATCAACGCATTATTATTTGGCACAAATATGGCTTTAGTTACTGTGAATTCACTAAAAGGAGATTATTATGAAAAAGTCAATTTGTTCTATTGTAACAGTAGCCTTATTAACATTGGGCTCAACAGCAGCTTACGCAAATAATAGCTGGGAAGATAAAACGAAAGATGCGTGGATAGACGGTAAAGCGGAAAGCACTTTATTGTTTAATGGAAATTTGAACTCTTTTGATATTAATACCGACGTTCAAAACTCAATAGTTATTCTAACGGGTAAGGTAGATAGTGAAGTTGATAAAGCACTCGCTGAAGAATTAATTGCCAGTCTTGATGGGGTTGAATCTGTTGACAATAAACTAACCGTTTTAGATGCTAAAAAGTCTGAAGACAGCGAATCGTTAATGGCATTAACCGACTCAAAAGTAGAAGCCGTAGTAAAAACTAAGCTTTTATTTGAATCTGAGGTAAATGGTTCAGATATTGAAGTGGAAGTTAAAAATGGTGTGGTAACCCTAATGGGTCAAGTTAGTTCTGATAGTGTGAAAGAATTAGCCGTTGCTATTGCTAAAAACACCAACGATGTGAAATCGGTTGTTGATAAGTTAGATGTTGCTTAACGCTCTGTTAATACTCAAATTGATAATAACTGAGTAAGGTTTTGGCAAGGCGATTAAATAAGCCAATTAAACAAGATAAAAAAGCACCTAGAGTGCTTTTTTTGTGTCATCTTTTTAGATTATATAGATAAAAGGTTTTGTTCGTTGTGTCACTGTTTTAGGCATCAAATGGATAAAAATTAAAATTTCGTTGATTTATGAAAAAGGGAGGGGAGTATTTTGTAAAATTATAGGAATTAAATAGAATTTTAGATAGGTATATAGATTGGTTGCGGGAGCCAGATTTGAACTGACGACCTTCGGGTTATGAGGTTTAATTTTTAACCAGACGCTAACTTATTTTAATGTACCTTAAAGTTGTCTTGTTTATTAACCATTTGTTTTCTTAGGTTTTAAGTATTCAGTTGGTGACAAGTTTAGACTCGGTCAACTCTCGTCAAATTTTAGTTTTGTCACAAAATCTAACTACTATTTTAAAGTTTATCTTTGGAAGAATTACTACTTCAACATTCTAATGCCACCTTTTTTGGTTTGGCTAACGATAGGTCAATATTAATTCAATCAAAATTAACAAAAACTTCTATTTGTGGATACTTTATATACCTGGTTAGGGTTTAGATATATAGAACACATGAAACTAGGCGAGAATGCAGCTATAACAAGCTTGGCTATTTTCAACAAAACACCGTTTGACCGTATAGTCATCTTCGCGAATACTTGGAAAGAAAGATGGGATAAATACGAAATTGAATAACAAAACGGTTAAGTACAATTCAACGTTAGTCAGATAATATTAAAGTCTATAGAGCGGATGTTATAACAGCTGTTGATTACCCAACCATAATTAAGCATACAGAAAAATGGCTTTCTAAGTTATCTGATGAATCAGCTTATCTATTTATTAATTGATTGATCAAAATTTATCCATAATTCTTTACGTTGTAATGGTGTTTTATCCGAAAGTAAGGGATTATCTAATGTAAATACACGCCGATTACTGTTTATTACTTCGTTAACATGGTCACCAAAATATTCTATAAATAGTCGATCAAAACTCCCATCCTTTAACGCTTTTTCTAACCCCTCCTTAATATCAGCGGCCAGCGTAAAATTTTCTTTATTAACATAAAAATAAAAGGCTGAGGGATAATGAATAATTATATAGGGCTCAATCATTATATTAAGGTGTTGGTGATTTTTTGCCTCTCTATTTATTTCTAAAAGTGAACGAGGGTAATAATCAATGCGTTTTTTGTGCAACATCCTATATAGACCTTCTTGATTTCCTCCTTTATAGACTTTAATTCCGTTGCTCAATAATATTTCACTGTCTGACCAGGAATGAAATTGTGCAGCAGTGAATTCTTTCAAATCTTCGTTGGTGAACACCTTTAAAAAAATATCTTTATTTTCTTTGTTAATTAATGAAATACGCCAACTATTTAACCCTTTTAAAATAGGGAATCGAATAGGTAAATATTTACTTTCTCGTTCAAGTGTTGCACCATCAGCAAGTACATCAATTACCCCTTCTTGAGCCAAAAATTTGTACTCTCGACCACGTGGTAGTTTTTCACCATAGGCTTTTGGCGTATAATTTTTGTTTTTAGAATAAGCTAATACGTGCCTTAAAAGCCGATTAATATAAATGTTTTCATTTTTACCTGCATATACAACATCCAAAGCTTGCACATAACCACTTAGGGTTAAGGTAGAAATCAAAGAAATACAAATTAAAAACTTAAGCATAGTATTTTTAAAACCTCCACAGACATTAGAAATATATAACCTTAACGAACACTACTTTTTAAGAAGAATATTGAAATGGAGTTAAACCACAAAACCCGTCAACGTAAAAACGGTAAAATAGCTTGCTAATACCAGTTCCATTAAGTCGGTGTTCTATTTTATACCTAGTTATTCTAATTTTTAAATAACGACGTAGTTGGATATTTTCACAAATATAAATAATCACATATTTAATGGAATGGTTATAATATCTATTTAGGTATAATAATAAAGATAATCATAGTCTAGCTGTCACAATAAATACGAAACCTAGTCTATGAACTTGTTTACCAAATTGTAGATATATATCGAAAAAACATTAGTAAATTGAGTTAGTAATTTTGTACGTCATCATAAATACAGCCCATTTATAATAAAATACTAGAGTTGGTTAATTTTAACGCGGGTATAGAGTAGAGCTCTCTTTTCTCATTGTTTTTACGTTTAACTTCTTCAAGTGTTTTTGATTCCACAGCCTCAAATTGTGAATTAATTAATCGATTGAAATGGTTGTGCATTGCTTGTCGTGCTTTAGAAGCGTTACCTGATTTTAAAGCAGTGTATATGGCTTTATGTTCAGTGAGTGTTTGTTTGTTATCACGAATACAAACACGGTTATAATCATTGATAATCTCAGGTGTTAACGAGCGTAGCTTCCAAAGGTTCTGAACTGATAAAATCATAGCACCATTTCTAGTCGATTTAGCTAAAACCTTATGGAACTCTTCGTCTGCTGTTTCAATGTTGTTTTCATTTTTCATAGTAATGATAGTTGCATGTAGTTGTTTAAGCTCTTCTTTATTAATTGTGGTAGCTGCGATAGCGGCAACTTCACCCTCAATAAGTGCTCTAGCATGAGTAACCTCAAAAGCATTCAAAATTTTAGTCGAGCTAGTTCTAGTTGCATCCTCAAGTACATAAACCCCTGATCCAGTTTTTACTTCTATACGACCTCTGACTTCCAAGGCTATTATTGCTTCTCTGATTGTTGGTCTACTAACATTATATATTTCAGCAAGGGCTCTTTCTGGGGGTAATCGGCATCCAATAGCGTAATGACCAGAATCTATTGACGCTTCAATACTTTCAACGATACGCCAAAATAACCTGCGGTTACTCATTATTATTCCTTGACAAAATATTTTAATTCTATGGTTTTTTTATAACACTTCTACACTTTTTACCACTATTGAAATCAATCTGCATAACATGTATTGCTCATTACTAATTAAGATAAAACACCGTAAAAGTTGTTTTTTTAATTAAATATCAATTGATTATATGATATTTAATACATTTCCGTACAACTACAAACATATGATGTTTACTATTGTATCATGTTAATGTACATTATATAACCAGCGTCATAGAATTAAATAGAAAATGGAAATTAAAAAAACAAAGTGTAAGCGATAAAATCATTGATTTATATGAAATTGCAAAGCACTAAAAATTAGTCAAAAAAGTAGCTTTTTCAAAAAATAGGTAATAAGTATGATAATAAATAACAAATTAACTTTAGCAATTGTTACAGCAACGGCGTTATTAACAACCGGTTGTGGGGACTCAATCAATCCTGATGAACCAGTCGTTATAGACGAGAATACAGATAATACTGACGGCACAGGTAATACTGACGGTACAGATAATACAGGAGGCACAGGTAATACTGACGGTACAGATAATACTGGCGGCACAGATAATACTGGCGGCACAGATAATACTGGCGGCACAGATAATACTGACGGCACAGGTAATACTGACGGTACAGATAATACTGGCGGCACAGATAATACTGACGGCACAGATAATACCGGCGGCACAGATAATACTGGCGGCACAGATAATACCGGCGGCACAGATAATACTGACGGCGCAGATAATACTGACGGTGCAGATAATACTGATGACACAGATAATAATGACGGTGCCGATGAGGTTGAACCCGCTAAAAGCCTATTATCAGTAGCTACTATGGCTCCAAGCGCTCATTGGGATAGCGCTGTATTATCAAGTGTAGTTGAAGGTACTGATACACAAGAAGCGGTTGCCACGCTTATTGGCGCGGCTGATGCGAATGTTTATATTATTTTTGAAATAGTTGAAAGCAATAATCTTATTTTTAGTTTTTCACAAGACAATACACCAGAAAACCTAGTGACCAGTTGGGAAGTAGCTCAACAAAATGAAAATGGTTGGGTGGTACTTAAAACCTGGGGCGATGCAAGTTCAGGCTTAAACACTTATAAAGCTGATGCTAATATTTCAGCGACAAAAGTGCGTTTTAGATTTAGAGGAGCAGAGGGTGCTAATTTAGGTATTAATCAACTTAAAGTTATTAGTGAAGCTAATGGCGCACAACCTGATCCAAACCCTACACCAAATCCTGCTGATGGCATGCTAGATACCGATTTAACGGGCTATACAAGTTACACTGACGAAAATGGAGTGAGTACAGTTGATGTAGGCTTTTTTGAAAATAAAGTTTCTGATCTTGAGCCCAAAGAGTTGGTAGCTGAAGAGGTATTTTCAGATACAGTGAATGATACAAGCCGCTTAAAAACAGCATTAAATCAATCAAAAAATGAAGAGGATGGTGGTGTTGTAATATTACGCGCAAATGCTAATGGTCAAAATCGTTTCAGCTTATCGCACATTGCAGTTCCTTCAAATATACGTATTGAGGTAGAGCCTGGGGTTGTACTTGAAATGCGTGGTATCAAGGAGGACCTTTATCCAACTAGTCAGAATGAAGCCAACAATATAAATAAACCTAATCGTCAATTTTTATTCTCATTTGGTCGTAGTAATGGCCCTGGTAATTTATTAGCTGAACGTATCGAAAACGTTGAAGTAAGATCAACAGTACCAGGTGAAAAATTCACCATAGATGCAACAACTAATATGCCACATAACTACGGTTATATGGATGGTGGTAACGGCAATGGGGTGGTTAATTTAACTCGTGCTATTCCTATAGGCTTGTTCTATGTGAAAAACTTCGCTATTTCAGATATCAACATTGAAGATAATCATACTGAATCAGTTGCTGTACAAATGTTTGCCGATGCTGATTATAAAGATGGTGCATATGCGTGGCGTTTTGGCTCTAAACCTATCTATTTAGAAGAACGTTATGTTAAAGATAATCCTGATGGCACTAACCAACTTGAAGGATCAAGTAACGTACCATTGAAAACAGATAGTTTTGCTAATTTCTTAAACGAAAATGATGAAATTGTTGCTGATATGTTTGCTATTAAACGTAACCCTACCTATGGCAGAACACCAGTTAAAGGTTCGATTAAAAATATTAAAGCAAGTCACTCTCATACTGGTTACGGTGTTGTGCAAGTATACGGTGGAGACTGGATAGAAATTGACAATATTGAAGCATTCAATGGCATAGGTGTTCGTTTAGAAGCGGGTAACGGTACTGACAACGATAACTTTAACCGTTCAGGCCCTTACTTATCCTCAATGAATAAAATTAATATTTCTAACGTGAAAGTAACAAACGGCTTTACCGGTGTTTGGTTAAAACCACATTCTAAAATAATGAAAGATATCACAGTTGAAAATATCCAAGCTATTGATACAGGTACAGCGATACTTGTAGGTAAGGGGTCGTTTAACTGTAAAGAAAGTTGTCGTGATTTAACCCGAGGTCGCATAAATAACTTAGTCATTAAAGGTGATATTTCTTTAACACAAACGGTATTTGATGCACCAGTTGCTGAAGTTGGTAATAACATTACCTATTTGATTAATGATACTAACCGTCAATACTTAGCTGATTTAAACGGCAAAAATGTTGACCAACTTACTCGTGGTGACTTACAACAAAAAACGATTACAGGTGAGCAAACAGAAGAACAGTTAGCTGCACTTACACCTGAAAGTTTTGATAATCCATCAGGTACACGTTGGTACAAAATCTTCCCAACAGCACCTGTATTAGCTTTATCTATGTTGTCAGCTACAGAAGTGGGTGATGAGTCAGCAACAGAAGGTTTTTATCCTGTAGATTTTAGTCAAGCTAACATCACATCAAATGGTTTACCTGAAAGTACCTTGATTTTGTATAGAGGTGATATGCGTGAGCCAAATGGGACAGAAGCTACTGATTTTATAAATAAATAATTTTAATCTTGAAGGGAGGGGGAAAGTGTAATGCTTTCCCCCTTTTTTGATGAAAACAGAATAAATCAGGAATGAAATACAATAAAAATGGATTAGTAAAACAATTAAAAATGAGGACTATGCAAATGAATAAAAATAACAATATAAAAACCAGAATAATTAATACCCCCAAAAAAATAGCAGTTCGAAGCTTACTAACAACCATCATTCTAGGCGCAAGCTTATTCCCTGCGATGGCTGTTGAAGTAGGTGAAACCTTTGATTTAGCTACCAACGACACGTTTTCAAATGCCAGTAATAGCTGGGATATTGATGTATTAACAAATGTTTTATCTGGTGATATTTCACAAGAAGCTAAATCAACTAGCAATAGTGCATGGGTTAGCTTTGAATTTCCTACAGCTAATAATTTAAGTTTCTCATTACGAGAGGATAACTCAGCTAATCAACAAGTATCCCGATGGCGTGTACAGCACAAAGTAGAGGGAACATGGAAAAACCTAGTGCCATGGCAAACCACTGATAACGGTGGCTGGACAAGGTTTACTGCAGATCCTAATATCGAAGCGGATGAATTACGATTTTTTCTACAGTCGCCAAACAACCATACTGTTGGTGTACGCGATATTGCCGCTGTTGGCAAACTTGTTGACGCATCTGGCGCCACTCCACCGACGATAACGTTACCGCCTAGTGGTTCATTACCAACCGATACTGACTTAGAAGGTTATACCGGTCCTAATATTGGTTTTTTTGAAAACAAAGTATTTGATGAGAATCCTACCGAATTAATGGCAGTATCGAATTTTACCAATTTAATAAACGATACAGCACGTTTAAAAAGTGCTTTAAATCGCGCTAAAAACGAAACTAATGGTGGCGTTGTTATTTTACGAGCTAACGGCACACAAAAACGTTTCAGTTTATCGCACATTGCGGTGCCTTCAAATGTACGTATCGAAGTAGAGCCTGGCGTTGTTTTAGAAATGCGTGGTATTAAAGAAAATACACACCCAACAGGAAACGCCAACAGCAACCCTAACAAACAGTTTTTATTTTCGTTTGGCCGTAGTAATGGACCTTCAAATTTACTATCAGAGCGAGTTGAAAATGTTGAAATAAGATCAACGATACCAGGTAGAAAGTTTACGATTGATGCTACCACCAATATGCCGCACAATTATGGTTATATGAATGGCGGCAACGGTAATGGTGTGGTTAATTTAACTCGCGCTATTCCGGTTGGCTTATTTTATGTCGAAAACTTTGCCATTTCAGATATCTATATTCGCGACAACCATACTGAGTCAGTTGCTATTCAAATGTTTGCTGACGCAGATTACAAAGACGGCGCATATGCATGGCGCTTTGGCTCAACACCTGTCTTTTTAGAAGAGCGTTACGATAACGATGGTGGTACCAATATACCTATGAATATTATTAATACCCCGTTAGCCACAAATAGTGATGGTGATTTTATTGATAATCGTGGACGTATTGTGCCTGATATGTTCGCTATTCAACGCAATCCTACTTATGGTCGTACCCCGCTCAAAGGTTCGATTAACAACATTAGTGCAACTAATTCGCATACTGGTTATGGTGTAGTACAAGTATACGGTGGCGACTGGATAGAAATTAATAATATTGAAGCGGTAAATGGCATCGGAGTTCGTTTAGAAGCGGGTAATGGTACAGACAATGATAACTTTAACCGTTCAGGCCCTTACTTATCATCAATGAATAAAATCAATATCTCTAATGTGAAAGTAACAAACGGTTTTACCGGTGTTTGGTTAAAACCACACTCTAAAATAATGAAAGACATTACTGTTGAAAATATTGAAGCGATTGATAGCGGAACCGCACTACTTGTGGGTAAAGGATCGTTTAATTGTAAAGCAAGTTGTCGTGATTTAACCCGTGGTCGAATTAATAATTTAGTGATTAAAGGCGATATTTCATTAACACAAACCGTGTTTAATACTCCTGTTGCAGAAGTAGGTAATAATATCACCTATTTAATTACTGATGCACATCGTCAATACTTAGCTAACTTACACGGCAAACGTATGGATCAATTAACACGAGCGGATTTACAAGAAAAAACAATTACAGGCACACAAACGGCTGCACAACTAGCTGCACTGACACCTAACAGCTTTGATAACCCATCAGGTACACGCTGGTATAAGATTTTTCCAACTGCGCCTGTTTTAGCTTTATCTATGTTATCTGCTACAGAAGTAGGTGATGAGTCAGCAACAGAAGGCTTTTATCCTGTTGACTTCACCCAGGCAAATATCACTTCAAATGGTTTACCTGAAAATACATTAATTTTATATAGAGGTGATATGCGCGAGCCAAATGGTACGAAAGCAACTGATTTTATAAATAAATAAAATTACTAACCTAATGTATTTAAAGTATATTTAATAATCATGTGAAGGCCGAATAACATTCGGTCTTTTATATTTTGTGCGCTTTAACCGTAAAAGACGCAATCACTTCATAATACTGTATACATATGATGTTTATGTATGTATTATGTGGTGTAATTGTATAAATAAATTTGTTAATGAACCACAGTGAGATAAATCATGAATAGAACACTCATAGGAGTAGCTATTGCTTCAGCTCTTTTATTAACTACTGGTTGTAGTCAAGAACAGAGTACTCAGGTTAACACCCCTCAAGTTGCAGTTGAGGCGGTTGAAGTTGCTGAGACAGATATTTCAGCCCAAAGCGCTTTAGAGCAAGAAGCTCGAGTACAGTTAAAAACTCTTTTGAGTATGATGGATCAAGCACGCGCTAAAAACATTGATGTTGCTAGAGAAGAAACAATTGTTTGGTTCTCTGAACAGTTTCTTAAATTCGCGAACTGGGATGAAGCTAATCCTAAAGCTATTGAAATGGCGTTTGGCTATGAACGTTATTATGCAGCTGACAAAGTAGAATTAGCTGCAGAACTACCTGATTTTGAACGTCAAAAAGTTATCGATATTTTAACTAAGGGTATCGATGTATTAGGCCAAGAATTACGTGGTGAAATTAAACGTCGTCCTGTTAATAAAGTTGATTGGCAAGGAACTAAAGCTAGCGATAATATGTTTATTAGTAATGGTAAGCCCATTTTCCCTTACGATTATTTCTCTAAAACAGTTGGCCAACCTTTAACAAATACTGATATTTATAATGATCATCTAGGTGCTCTCTACCATGGTGGTGAAAACCTTTATCCAGTAGATCATGACCGTGCAATTAACTCATTCTTATTAAAAGAAGATGGCACATTTGATCAAGATTTAATGAAAGAATTAACAGATATCCCTGATACTAATGTTGGTTTTTTATATTTTTGGATCATGGGTATTCCTGAATGGGTTGAAAAACAAGAGCCAGAAGTACGTAAAGGACGCTCATTGTTTACTGGCTTTGACATAGATAATCCGCTTGTACGTGATGTATGGGGTAAAATTATCCGTGAAACAGGCGAATTAACTAAAGGTAAAAAAGTTACTGAATTAGGCTTTGTTTTAGCTAATGAACCACATTGGTTTGCTGAAAAAGGACACTGGACAGCTAACTTTGAAGAAATGACTTCGATTTCTTCTTATACCGTAAATAACTTTCGTAGCTGGTTAGATAATAAATATGCCGGTAATCTAAACGCTTTGAATAAAAACTGGGGAACATCTTTTACTAGCTTCGATAAAGTAGAAATAGAAATTCCTATTGATCCTGAGCTTTTAGGTCAACCTATTTGGTACGACTGGTCTCGTTACAATATGGACCGCAGTACAAACTGGTTTACGTTTATGCAAAATGAGTTACATTCTGTTAATGCTGATGCTGCCACCCATATTAAAGTAATGCCACGTATGTTTATGTACGACTCACGCTCTGGTGGTATCGATACTGAAGCCTTAGCTGAATTAACGACTATGGTAGGTCATGACGCTAAAGCGTTTGGTAGTGAAAATATTAGACCTGGTAAATCTTCTGAATGGATAGAAAAATATGCCTATTCATGGGGATTAGTCGCTATGTTCCATGACTTTATGGAATCAGTTGCCCCAGATAAAATAAACATTAACTCTGAATCTCATTTCTTATCTTCAGGCCAATGGCGTGACTTAGATACGCGTACCAGTTATGTACGTAGTGTTTATTGGTTAGCTACCTTACTAGGTATGGATGCCAACATGGGATGGTTCTGGGCACGTGATCCTGATGGTTCGCCAGAAGATCGTTTAGAAGGTGAATTAGACTTCTTCGATCCAGGTCTTGGTGGTGCTTATGCTGGTTCTAATAATATGCAACCACATGTAACTAACGAAGTTACACAGGTTATGTATGACCTAAACAGTTTCTCTGAAGAAATTATCGAATTACGTGAGCAAAAACGCCCATTACGTTTATTTTATTCTGAGACAACAGCGATTAATACTGAAGACTACATGACCAAGGGCTCTAAACTTTATGAAGAATTATTTTTCGAAGGTTTCCCTTTAGGTTTTGTGACTAAAAACATTATAGAAAAGCAAGACAACAGTAGTTGGGAAGCAGTCATTGTTTACAATAACCCAAATGTTACTGACGCTGAATTCGCTGCACTACAATCTTATTTAAATGCTGGCGGCACAGTAATTGTTGATGCAAAAAGTTTATTACTTAATGAGTATAGTCAAAAACGTGCTGCTAAGTTGAAGGCAGGAAAAGGTAAGTTAATTACTTTAGAAGCTAGCGCTGATCTTGCTAAAATCAAAAAAATAGCACTTGCTGAAGTTGCAGATCAAATGCCTGACGTCGCCATAACTGAAGATAATGGTGAGGCATTTAAAGCCACTACATGGCGAACAGTAAAGCAGTCTGATGGGAGTTATTTAGTAAATATACTAAATTTTGGTCGCAATACCGCTAAGTTAAACTTAACACTAAGAAACGGTAAGTCTGCGACTATAACCGATTTAATGACGAGCAATACATTAAGCTCTACATTTGAACTGGAATCTGAAGGCGTACTATTACTAGAAGTGAAACCGCAATAGTATATTGTGATTTGTTTGACGCCGTAGCAAAACTATGGCGTCTTTTTTAGAACTCAAAATAAATGAAATAAAGATTGTTCAGCATTCAAGAAAGATAATTATTCAAGTGCAAAGTGCGTGATTTATTAATAGCTAGCTATTGAACATAATGCATAAACTAATTCTTTATCCTATTTGATGATGGGTGATTTATTAATTCAATTGATATTAATTACTATTCCCGACCAAACGTGAACTGTTATTACAGAGAACGTTTTTTCGCCGTAGTGAACCTGCGGCATTTTTTTACCAATTGTGTATGTTTAATATCAATTATTGAACAAACCGATTATCTATTCCTTTCTCACACGTAATAGTAGTATACGTTTGTGTTTCGCCGTAGTAACCCTACGGCGTTTTTTTTATTTTCAAATCCCATCGTTTAGGCTTTTTTATGTTATTGAACACATAAGAAGGTTTGATAACGAATAAACTTCTCATCATTGCGTGGAAAAGTAAGTTTATGGCTTAATTTTATTTATAAAATTCATGACCTACAGTTAAGTTAAATCATTTAACGGCTACTTAAACTTTTTGGTTTACATAACTTTACATACACTAGAGCATTTAAGCATTGCACATGCAAACATCATATGTTTATATATGTTGTATCAATTGAGTTTGTATAATATCTGCATACAGCATTAAAGTAATAACAAAGTAATAACGTATTTAGCAATATTTATATCAAGGTTACTTTCTAATTTAATAGTTCATTTCAGCAAAAAAAAACATATATTTAAGGTGAAACATGAAACTTTTTTTTCAACAAAAGTATTTTCAAAAGATAGAACTGGACGAACAAAATGTCAGTCCAGGTATATCAAAACTGGTTAAGTTTATAACCATGAGTAGTTTAGCTGCGGTTTTATTTTCACCACTGGCTTATAGCAATGATGAAAGTAAAAAAATAGTCACAAAAAAAGCAGATACCCCTACAGAGAATGTATTGGTAATCATGTTTGATGATATGCGTTTTGATACCTTTTCATATCGTGATGGGCCAGTTAACACACCTAATATTGACGCTTTAGCGGCAGAATCCGTTCGATTTGATAATGCAATGACAACTACAGGTCTGTGTTCTCCTTCAAGAGCAGCCATGTTCACCGGTCGTTGGGGCCACAAAACAGGTTTAGACGATAACGTTGAACTATGGCATTCACGTGTATCAGAGCTTGATCCAAAAGAAGGCGGAATCATGCGTGCAGCGTCTGAGGCCGGTTACTTAGTGGGTTATGTTGGTAAATGGCATTTAGGTGCACAAGGTACCAAAATGCGCGGTGCTGAAATTGATCTAGGCCAAGGGCATGAAGCAAGAGAGCGTTTTAGTCGTCAGTGGACTCCGTATGACAAAGTGCCTCAAGTGAAAGGATACTATGAAGGTAAGCTTGACGAGAATAATGAGAAACATGAATACTTTATGACACTACCAGGCGGTTATGAAGATACCGAAGCCTATAAAAAAGTTGTTTATGGGCAAGACATGATAAAACAAGCTGCCAAAGATAAACGACCGTTTTTTGGGGTTATAAGTTTTAATCAGCCACACCCAGCTTATCGTGTACCTGAACCCTATGCGAGCATGTTTGACCCAACAACACTTAAACTACCAGAAAACCATTTAATTCCACGTGTTAATAAACCATTAGCGCAAGATGGAATATGGTGGCCATGGCATGATGTTGGTCATATGAGTGATTTAGATTGGCGAAAATCACGCGCGTTTTACTATGGCGCGATCGCAATGGTTGACCGTATTGTTGGCGACCTACTAGAAACAGCTAAAGAAGAAGGCATGTATGATGATCTAACCGTTATTTTAGTCGGCGATCAAGGCAGTATGTTAGGTGAGCACGGTCTTTATGACAAAGGACCTTATGCTTATGATGAATTAATGCGTATGCCGTTACTTATCAAGTCACCACATCAAAAAAATAAAACGGTTAATCGTCAAGTATCTATTATTGATATTGCACCAACCCTTTCCGATATTATGGGATTGCCACTTGGAGATGATATTGATGGCAGAACTTTACTACCACTTATGACTGAAGGTGATGCAGCAGATAAAGGTAAAGTAGATTCAGCGCTTTATGCATACGAATGGTATAACGGCTCTTGGTTTGGTATTAGAGCGATCAGAACACCTGAAATGAAATTTGTATGGAACCCAGGCGATAGTCGAGATGAATTTTACGACTTGGTTAAAGATCCTATTGAAAAAAATAACGAAATTAACAATAAGAAATACCGTAAACAATTACAAGAGATGGTGGTATTACTCGAACAAGAACTTGTTAGAGTTGACGATCCTTCCGTAGACAAATTTCGTCATCATATGAAAGCACGTGGATTACTTTAATTCACAGGCTACTAAATTATAAGTATTAATCCTTACGGCTTTAATTTCATTTAAAGCCGTAAGCCAATAATCAACGAAATACAATAAGTACAACTTTTTAGGTAAAACACGATGAAAAAATTATCATTAAGTAAGATCGTTTTAGCTTGTACCTGTTTAATTGCAAGTCAGGTAACTATAGCGAGCACAGCAAATGAACGCCCTAATATTTTGGTTATTTTAACCGATGATATGGGTTACGCAGATGTTGGATTTAACGGCTCGCCAGATATAAAAACACCAAGTTTAGATCAGTTGGCGGAAGATGGCACTATGATGACTGCCGCTTACAATGCTCATCCATTCTGTGGCCCAAGCCGCGCAGGAATTATGACCGGAAGATATCCTCATAAATTTGGATCACAGTTTAACTTACCTACAAGTGATCGCTCAGGCGGTTTGGGTATTCCAACCTCTGAAGTATTCATTAGTGAGGTTTTACAAGACGCAGGTTATCACACCGGTGCTATCGGTAAATGGCATTTGGGTGAAGATGGGGACTTTCATCCAAATAATAGAGGCTTCGATGATTTTTACGGCTTCTTAAATGGTGGCCACGATTACTTTCCAAGTCAATTTAAACCACAGTACGAAAAGCAACGTAAGCAAGGTTTAAATCATTCAATATTTCATTACCTTAGACCGCTTGAATACAATGGAAAAGAGGTGGATGTAAACGAATATCTCACTGATGCTTTATCTGGACAAGCGGTTGATTTTATAAAAGACTCGGCTTCGGATAAAGACCAACCATTCTTTTTATACTTAGCTTACAACGCACCGCATTCGCCTATGCAAGCAAAAGAAGAAGATATGGCTCAATTTCCAGATATTAAAGATAAAAAACGTAAAACCTACGCAGGTATGGTTTATGCGGTAGACCGTGGTGTTAAGGAAATTGTACAAACATTAAAAGACACTGGGCAATACGAGAATACATTAATTGTATTCTTCAGTGATAACGGTGGTAAGCCAAATCTTGGTGCCAACAATTATCCGTTAAGAGGCCGCAAAGGTAGTGTATTAGAAGGGGGGTATAGAACACCCATGTTTTTCCATTGGCCGAAAAAAATACCTAAAGGTGAAACATTTACCTTCCCTATTTCTACTTTAGATTTATATCCAACGTTTGCTGAACTAGCTGGCGCTGAAATACCTAAGAATAAAAAGTTAGACGGTAAAAACATTACATCAAGTTTAATCGCTGGTACTAACCCAAGACCTGGTGAAATGATTTATGCCGTTAGACACCGTAATGGATTTTCTGAAGCTGCAGCTCGCAAAGACAACTGGAAAATTGTCAATGTCAGCGGCAACAAATGGCAATTATTTGATGTTGAAATAGACAGTAGTGAAAGTAACGATTTAAGTAAAGAGTACCCACTTGTTGTTAGAGAAATGGTAGCTGAAATGGAAATGTGGAGTTGGACTAACTCTCAACCTGCATGGTTTCATATTCATGCCGAAGGTACGTTATGGCGAGAAAAAGCTATGCCAAGATTTGGCGAAACCTTTAGCTTAAAAGATAAAGCCGATAATGAGTTAAACGTGCACTAATAAGTTGGCTATTAATAAGTACATACTGCATAACCACACTTTGCGGTGTACTTTATCCTCTTAACTGTTTGTAACAGTTAAGAGGATAATAACCTTGGTAAACCTCTCACCGAGTAACCTCCTATGTTTAAAAAAACACCTAAAAGCACATCTGAAAATATATCTAGAAGTAATTTAAGATCAAACAATCTATTCGCCGTTTCTACTTTTGTACTTAGCACCGTATTGTTAGTCGCTTGTAGCACGGGTAATAACGCTGTAGAAACAAAAAAATTAACTCCCCACTTAACTAGCCAGAACACTGCACCAGCCGTATTTCCATTTTCTGATCCTGAAAATACTGGTCAATGGACCTATAACACAGTAGTAAGTGACGAGTTTGAAGCAGACGTACTCGATGAAGATCGTTGGTATATCGTCGGTAAATTTAAAGACGGTAAACCAGAATATAAACATCCTGATAAGCCAAATAAAAAGGTTTGGACTGGTCGCGCCCCTTCGCAGTTTTCAGGCCGTAATTACCGTTTAGAAGATGGTAAGCTTGTACTTGAAACCCGTTGGGAGCCAGACTTCCCGTTCATTAAAGAAGTCCATAAACCTGTTTTTGGCGAAGCTATGCCTTACGCCAATATAACTACCGCCTGCATTATTTCTCGTAAAGAATTTAAATATGGCTACATAGAAATAAAAAGTAAAGCAGCAGATGCTGAGGTAACCAGTGCATTTTGGTCAATGGGGAAGGGAGTTGAATTCGATTTCTTTGAATTACTTGGTTATCACAGCGAACCCGGTAAAGAACACCTAGACCGACAAATTTGGTGGTCAATTCGTGACTGGCAAACACTTCGCGGTAAACCAAGCTATACCGAAAGAAAAGATTTAGGTTTCAGAGTTGCTGACGCCTTTCACATCTATGGAATTGAATGGAATGAGCAAGGAGTAAAATATTTTATTGACGGTAAACTTTTCTCGCAAGTTAGCGCAGAAGAAGTGACGGCTTGGGCGAAAGAAAATAGAGATGTCCCAGCAGATTACGATGGCTATGTTGCTACCGTGCCAATTAACCTATGGTTAGATCAAGAAGTATTTCCTTGGGTTGGTTATCCTAAAAGTAAAGCCGAACTTGAAGTAAATAGTCCAGCAGACAAGAAAGATGATGGCGTAGTCGATTATGAAATTGAATACGTTAGAGTTTGGCAAAAAACGAGTGATTCAACAAGCAATTCAACAAATCAAGAAACTAAGAATATTGCACTCGAAAAATAAAACACAATCGTCTTTATTGGCATAAATTGATAGATAAAAGGTTTCGTAATTATGATGTATACATTCAAGCAAAATAAATTAGCGTCAACTGTCGCTTTATACTGCGCTATAGCTAGTTTAAGTGGCTGTACCACGGTTGATAAGTCAGAGGCTTTAAAACCAAATAGCCAAATAAAACAAGTTAATCCAACCACCCTGTTTACTGAAACATCAGGGGTATTACCTGTAGAAGATAGAGGTAGACGCAAGTGGGACGTTGCGATAGTTGGTGATCTAGATGGTAACGGCTACCAAGACCTTTTATTAACAGAACATGCCCATAAAGTCTTTATTTACTGGAATGAAGGAGGCACCTTTACCGAGCCATCCACGTTAATTAACGGCGATATGCATGGCACTGCCATTGCTGACTTTGATAAAGATGGATTAGTCGAAGTGGTTATTGCGCAAGGTGGCGGTAATGGAGGTAATCCTAGAAAACCTAAACATTTTGAAATAACAAAAGACAGGCAATTTACTGGCGGCAATCCTTTAGAACATTTTGAAAAAGGTAGAGGGCGCTCAGTAAAGGTTTTTGACGCCAATAATGACGGTAATTCAGATTTATTTGTTACCGGTTTTGCAACCCCAGAACAATTTGAAAATGGGGCAAATCACTTTTATAGCAACTCGGGAACAGGTGAGTTTGTCTTTGAAGGTAACTTACCTTTTAGCGATCGTTTAAGTTACCGCTCATCTATTACTGATTTTAACGGCGATGGTCAGTCAGACATATTAGTATTTGGTGGTAAACGCATGGTAGCGATAGCAGGCGGGGAGGGTTATACCTTTTCGGATGTGACTGATGAAGTATTCGGCACATTAAAAAACACTTCCGATGTTAGTGCTATATCGCAGCTTGATTTTGATGGTGACGGTGATTTAGATTTGGCAATTAGCAGAGCTGAGCATCAATTTGAGCCTGAAACCTATTATGATGCAGCAACCAAACGTTTTGCATTTTTCTCACGTTTTCAACCTCTTCAGCTCGAAGATATCATTATAGACGGTGACTTTTTTCTCGAAAACTTGCAAATGGCCTATCCTGATTTTGATGTTTATGTAGGTAAAGATAAGCGCTTACTAAATTTAAAAGACCCCGCAATAAACACCTCTTACGATTTAGACCGAAGTGGCAGTAGTAGCATTAAATTAACCGCGAGTGAATCGTTCGGTTGGCCTGAAGACTTATGTGTTAAAGGCGTAAAAATGAACAATTTACCTAAAGACAGCAAGCCAGGTTTATATATTGGCTATGTGGGTAATAACCATTGGCGAATTTGTAGTCAAACCAGCTCAGCAACCGCCGGTGTTATCAATAATGTGATATCAACACCAGTGACAACAAAAGATGAAGCACTGCCTGCAATGTTATTAGAAAATAGAGGTGGGAAATTTTTTGATGTAACGGCAGCGATGGGTATTGATATTAATGAGCAAACAACAAGTGCGTTAGCTGCTGATTTTAATAACGATGGTTGGACTGATTTATTTTTTATGCGTTATGGCGATATGTCAAAAGAAGTTACCCAGTATCTGTATATGAACAATGCGGGTAAATCTTATACATTGGTTGAGGATCACGGCGCTATTTCAACAGATTTAGGTGCAACTGGTTCAGGTGCAGAAGTGATTGATTACGATAAAGATGGTGATTTTGACCTTATTTTTGCTAATGAACGTGGAAAATGGCACTTATTTGAAAATCATACCGAAACCATATCAAACAACAACTATATCGGTATTACGGTGGGTATGTCGCCCGTTGAAAAAGCTGATTTGTTTGGCACTAAAGTAACAGTTAATGCCTGTGGCCGAATCCAAACGCGTGAAGTAGGCAATACTTCGTCGTCATTTGCCGTTACTTATAATAATGATTTGTTATTTGGGTTAGGGGAATGTGACGAGGTTGATGACGTTACTGTTACATGGACAAACGGTGAGAAAGTTAAGCTCACCCCTAAGCAAGTTAATCAATACATCACTATTAACTAATGTTTGAGTTAAATAACTAAATTCAGCGATTCAGATAATAAAAATTAAATAAAGAGATCATTATGAAACTTAAAGCAAAAGCGTTACTCGGCTTGTCTGCCCCTATACTCATTTCTACCGCGAGCATAGCGGCCGAACTAGCCATGCCATTGTCTGATCCTGAGAATACCAGTGGATGGATACTAAATGAAACATTCACCGATGAATTCAACGGCACTACACTAGATGAAAGTAAGTGGCACGCCCTAGGTGAAACATCTAATTACTGGAAAGGGCGGGGGGCACAATATGCACCGCATAATGTGCGCATTGAAGACGGGAAATTAAAAATAAAGACTCAATGGGAGCCTGATTTTGACTTTGCCGACGGCTATAAAGATATGACTTCTGCGGGCATTATTCATCATAAAAGTTTTATATATGGTTACATGGAAGTTAAGGTTAAAGTACCTGATGCTCCAATGTCTGGTGCTTTTTGGTTCACTGGTGAAGACGCTGAACTTGATGTTTTTGAACATTTTGGCAAGGTAACCAAAGTTGGCGGTAATAAAGCACCTGAGTCAAGAATTTGGACGTCTATTCATGATTGGCGAATCGATAGGCCTGCGCCACAAAATAAAAATAAAATTTATTATCATCAATTTCCTTTAGGTTTCCGTGTTGCTGACAAATTTGCTACCTATGGGCTTGAATGGACCGAAGATAGTTATACCGTATATCTTGAAGGTAAGAAGCTTTATAGCGCACAACAAGGACCCGCAGGATGTGCTAGCACCGATAATCAAACCAATCTTTCTGCCAATGGCACACCGTTAGATTGTTTAGGCGATAAATGGTTGTTAAATAACCGGATGGATATGTGGTTCGACTCTGAAGTTTTTGACTGGATGGGAGTGCCAACTCAACAAGACTTATCGCCACCAGTAGATTTTGAAGTGGAATACGTGCGAGTTTGGCAAAAACCAAATAATTATGCCATTGACAAAGCTTTCTTTGGTTTTGAAGGTGCTATCGCGATGAACGGTAAGGATATTTTCGATTTAGCAAAACCCGAGAAACCAGGAGCATACAGAAAAAGATGGACGATGTCTGACGCGAATGTTGCCATTACAGGTTATCCTGATTTTAAATATTCTACTGGTCGAAAAAGTTTAAAGCTGTCGCATACCGGCGCATTAAACGCCGATATTATAGCGACATCACCTCAGGGCTCTATTGAAACAACACCGGGCAATTATTTACTTTCGTTAGACATTTTTGTGGAAAATAACAGTTCGATAAAAGACATCACCATTAAACTCGGACAACCTGAGAGTACACATACCTTTGATATTAGCTCACTACCTCGTGATCGCTGGATAACAGTAACAGAAAATATTAACCGAATATCTGCCTCTGGCCCTAACGATAATATGCAAGTAATTGTCGATAAATCTGCAGCATTAAACGGCAATAGCACTATTTATATTGATAATGTAATGTTAGATAAAATCACAGGAAACTTTGTCAATATTACTGATATAAAAACTGAAAATAACGCCACAATGGCTATTGGCGAAACGCTTCAGTTAGATGTTGTTATAATGCCAGCCAATGCGAGTAACCAATATATTAATTGGCAATCAAGTGATGAAACTAAAGCTTATGTGAATAACCGCGGTAAATTATTTGCTTTGGCTGCGGGAACGGTTGATATTATCGCGACAGCAGTTAATGGTGAACAAGAAGAAACGATCGTTGTCATAATTGATGGGGATTCTGTACCTATTGTTGATGAAACGCCTGACGCTCCGATTGTTGATGAAACGCCTGACGCTCCGATTGTTGATGAGACGCCTGACGCTCCAATTGTTGATGAGACGCCTAAGGAAGCAAGCGATACCAATAAGGATAGCTCTGCTGGCACAATCAATTGGTTAGTTATTTTATTTTCTAGCTTGGTATTATTTTCACGAAGAAAAACCAAATAACAAAATTAATAACCAAAAACTGGAGAAGCAATATTACACAGTAAAGCTATTCATTCCTTCTCAGGTTAAATAAAATGTTTACCCAATATAAAGCGCTAATTACTTCTGTATTTAGCGTTTTTTATACCACCAAATACCGCACATCCATACTTGTTGAAATATGGAGGTTTTCGTGATTTATACAGTAATAACAGTTGATTAACGGAATCGTTGGTTTGTTTTTGGCTATTTTACCTATGTATACCCGTTACCATTCAAAGTGCGGGATTTCAGTGGGAATTAAAAGCACGTTGAACAAGGAGAATAATGTTCAACATAGTCATTCTATTTTTACGTTATTTAACGCCGTTTAACGTGCTTTTAAACCCATCGAAGAAGTGTTTGAGCGATATCACTTCATCATTACTGTGATTTATAAGGACGCTACATGGATGGTGTTATTAGATAATGCAGGAGCTATTATCCTAAACAACCCTTATCTCATCACAGTGCCTCAAATTGAAATCGCTCAAGCACTCTGAAACCTGCATCTTGAATGGTAACGGGTATATAAATAGACCAATAAATTAATGTAGCAAATATAAGTTTTTACTCAATAGTTACAATTTAATGTTTGTAACATTAAACATCATATGTTTATATATATACAACAAATAATTATGTAAAAAATTATTCAATTTGGCAAAATACAAAGGTAGTACGATGATAATAAATAATAAAGTAACCTTAGCAGTAGTTACAGCAACGACACTGTTAGTTAGCGCCTGTGGAGGCTCTAGTGACTCAGCTGATTCCAATCCTCCTACAACTGAAACACCGGAAGTTGAAGCTCCAGAAACCGAAACACCAGAAGTTGAAACTCCTGAGTCTATAACTGAAAATGTACCGGATGAAAATGGCAATGTATCACCCACTTTAGTTGACGGTAATGCTTCCGATTGGCAGTTTATTCCTGAGCGTTCAGATGAGTTTAATAGCGCAAGCCTTGATACCACTAAATGGGAAAATGACCCAGAAGATTTTGGTCCGTGGTCATGGCGTCCTGAAAACGTAAAAATAACTGACGACGGTAAGTTACGCTTAACTATGGACTATGAAGAGCACACCGCACAACGTTGGGGTAAGACGGATGGTGTTAATGCCAGAGTAGATGTTGATATGTTCTACACATCAGGCATGATTCGAGTTAATTCTGTGCAAACTTATGGCTATTATGAAGCAAAAATAAGAGGCACTCATACTTTCCCTGGTAATAGCCCTGCTTTTTGGGTTTATAGTAATGGTCAAGATAGAGCCGCTGCGGGTATGAATCCGACTAAAGAAGGCGATCCAATATACTCTGAAGTAGATTTTGTTGAATTACAACAAGCTGAATATAGCGATGTAACAGGTGTTCAAAAACAAGATTCAGCTGAAATTATAGATATGAACCTACATGCTATTTATCAAGATGAGCATGGTGATCCAGTTGAAGTTCGCCCGCACAACAATCTACAGCACTTATCACAAAACAAAATTATTGCTGATTTTGATCCAAGAGACGACTTCCATATTTATGGAACAGAAATTTCTGAGGATTATGTTATTTGGTATATAGATGGTGAAGAAGTAGCTCGTAAAGCTAACCTTTATTGGCATCTACCAATGCGAGTTACCTTGTCACTTGGTTTGAGAACTCCGCATGTAACTTATAACAATTGTCCGAATAACTTACCAAGATGTCCTGTAGCAGACAACGCTACGCAAACAGGTTATCCGACGAACATGGATGTTGACTGGGTTCGCGTTTATAAAAGAGCGCCATAACCGGGTATAAAGCTCGTTTAATGTTAAGTACCTTGAAAAAGGTAAGTAAAGGGGCGTAATAATTTAATTATTACGCCCCTTTAATTTTAAATTATTGGTGGAAATAACAAATCAACGACATCACAAATCGCAAATGTATTTTCCTCAAAACCATTTCCTCTCAAAAAAATTAAAGTGATGACAATTGCCTTGAACTTACTTTTTTTGCCTGTCAATAGTGTATTTTTATAGAATTTAATAGTGTTCTTGATCAATCGCTTAAGTCATTTTACATCAGTAATCCTATTTTTCTCTTTACAATCCATTAACAATGAAACATCATACCTTTGACAATGTATGATTTATACATATGTAGGTTGTATGTTTTCTAAAACTTATAAAAATAAATAAACCAAACATCAAGCTAAATTGTTTAGATTTTAAATAAGCAATGTTCAGCTTTAAGAGGATTTATGAAAATAATAAAAATGATACCTTGGGCTGCTTTATATTGCGCCCAGTCCTTCGCACTATCTAACCAGAACAGTTGCCTTTAAATAGAATAATAAATTTAAAGTGTTCTCAATAATTATAAAAATAGGACTCAATATATGAAACTCAAACTACTAACATCGTCATTGGTGTTACTTTCTACTGTGGTGTCTGCCGTACCGGACAGACCTGTCATTGATAGAACAATACATATGGCTGAAGGCCATGTAGCTGGCGGAGATGATCGCCATTGGTTAAATCCTTATGTACCACCTTTAACAACCAGTGCAGATAGCCGCATTGGTTTAGTGCATCGCCCTTATCGCGGTGTGTTTTTTCGCTTATTAAAACCTGAAAAAATTAATCAGCCGTTTGTTGAGTCTCCTGCTGGCATGGAAATCATGCACAGTACCGATATTTATGATCCAGACTATGAAGGCATTACTAGCCCTTCATCTACCATCCCATCAAGAAGTAACCAAGGCCACATGACGATTTGTGATCCTTCTGGCGACTTCGAAGAATTAACAGGTAATACAAATCAAAGCCCTTATGCGTGTGGTGATACCGGCACGGATGATTGTTACGATTTAGCCGTTATTACACAACTAGATAATAGCCAATTAGCCAGTACTCATGTACACGTGCGTGTTGCAAACCCTAAAACCGTAGACGCTAATATCGTAGAAATAACCACCGGTGATACCATTGCTGGTGGTACGGCCTTTGGTGGCGGTGCCTTTTTTGAACCGACAATAACGGGTGATAGTAACCTGATGCTTTCAAGAACCGACAGCAACAGCTCTCCAACGTTATCTGATATTGTCTATTTCCATGGAGATAATGTCGATGCGTTTCCTACTTGTGATGTGCGTAAATTTACCCGCCGTGAAAACATTGGCCATGCGCCGTACGATGAAACGATAAATACCCGTTATGGCTTTGCCATGCACCCGTTTGAAACCCTTGATAACCAAGGTAATCGTTATGTTCTCCCTGATAATGCACGTTTTGGTACTTACCCTTGGATTGATAAAAAAGGCGCAAATATTACTTTTACCTCTTTTGGTCAGCGTTTAAGTCGTGCTGGCTTTCCAACGCGTTGTCCGTTAGAAGTAGAAGCCAAATATAATGCTAACTGTAGTGCTTCTGCCGAGGTTGCAAAAGTTAATGGCCGTACGCTTATGGGTTTGTGGACAAAAGGTAAAATGGTGTTACTTGATAACATGATTAACCATATGGATCACATTGAAGATGTGCGCGAAACCGGTCACCAAGATGTGCTCATTTATAACCCAACAAACGATATTAATGACGGTTATAAACGTGTGGGGGATACACGAAGCCGTACTATTGATGTTATGCCAAATGGTAACGCAACCAACACCAGTTTCTTTGACTCGAACGAGCATCGCTTTAACTACCACAGCAATATGCGTCCAGTATCTCCAGCGGATGTTACTTGGTTAATGAGTACAGGTCGTTCAACGGATGAAGTGACTTTTGATGACTACTTGAATGTTAACGGCTTTATTGTTTCGCATATGGTGCAAGCGCTTAGATTTAATGCGCAATATAACGTCAGAGATATTCTTGCTAATCATATCCAAAACTCAGCAACATCGCTTGCATGGAATAAGCCAAACAGTGCTCGTATGACTGGTAACGGCGCTCGCGCTGAAATCATTGCCAGTGGTGGTTTTACTGGTAAAGGTTATTGGTTAGATGGTACAAATATTGCGCTAGAATATAATATCCCTGCTCAAGCAAACAATAATGCGGTATTAAACAGCCCTTGGTATTACAGTATATTTATTGATAGCCGTAACAACAGCGGCGAACGTACTTTAATGACATTCCCTGATGGCAGTGAAATTCGCTTACGTAACAGCAACAACATTGTGTTTGTTAACACTGCAGGTACTGCCGTTCACACGGTTAATACATTAACGAATATCCCTCAGACCGGTTGGGCACACTTAGGTTTTCAATTAAGTCCGGGCAACCGCACCGTTGAAACTTACGTTAATGGTTTTAAAGTTGACAGTTTTACCCACAACCAAGCGTTATTTGTGATGAGTGCAGGCACCTTGTATCTTGGTGCTAACGGTGACAACCGTGCAACATTTACCGGTTGGATTGATGACTTTAAAGTCTTCGCAGAAGACGTTAATAAAGAAAATGCCTGTAACTTGGCAAAAGGTACGTTAGCGCGTGTCGCAAACAACAATACGTGGAATAACGTGGCGAATTTACATGCAGCGCCATTACATAATGAAATATCTAACGTATTAGGTAGCGGTAGTAATAGTGATCGTTTTGTTTGTTATCATGATTATAGCGATGACTATGCGGCACATTTACAAAATATACCTAATGGCTTAGTAGGAATACGTGACGACATTCACTTTCCTGAAGGTCCATTGTTTCAAAATCGTCCGCGTCCAGAGTCTCGCCAAAATGCCTTTTGTTTAACGTGTCATACTGCCGATGGGCTGAGTGGTTTAGATCTAGATGCCCTTGCGTTTGACGGAAATACACTGGCACCTGTTGATCCTCGTCGTCAGCCGATGCAACCAGATCCTGTTGTTTATGGTAATATTCCTGCTAACTGGTTAGGTCAAGGTTTACCTGCGACAAGCTTTGTTGCTAATACGGTTAATGGCTATAGAATTGATGAGTTATTATTGCCTGTTGCAAGAAGTGGTTCAGGAACTGACACAGGTACTGATACAGGAACTGACACAGGCACTGACACAGGCACTGATACAGGAACTGACACAGGCACTGATACAGGAACTGACACAGGCACTGATACAGGAACTGACACAGGAACTGACACAGGAACTGATACAGGCACTGACACCGGTACTGACACAGGAACTGATACAGGAACTGATCCAACACCAGAAACAAATAATGTACTAATTAATTCAGGTTTTGAGTCAGGTGATACAGCGTGGAACACGCCAGGTAGTGCAAGCGTAGTAAATAACAATCAAGCTGATGGTGATAGTGCTGCCTTTATTGATGGCGCAGGTTCATTTACACAAAACGTTACTTTATTACCTAATACCGAATATACATTAACAGTATCGGGTAAAGTAGGCGGAAATGGTCAGTCATTCTGGGTTGGTGTTACCAATGCTACAGAAGGTCAATTTATTACAAATATGAATTTCACCGGCACAGAGTATGTGTCACAAAGTTTTACTTTTGAAACAAGTGACAATGCAAATCATAGCTATCAAATTTGGATGTGGAATAACCAAGGTGGTCAATATTATGCTGATAGTTTTGTGTTAACTACAACAGAAAATACCCCTGAAGAGCCTGATTCATTACCAGACACTACACATGATCCATTGCCGGAAACAACACCAGACCCAGTACTTGAGCCAACAGGTGACCCTGTTGAATTAGCAACTGCTGATACTTTTGTTGCAGCAAGCTCAAATTGGCAAACAGATCGTATTGTACGCGTTTATGATGACAATATGGCGGTAGAGGCAAGAGCAAACTCTAATGGCTTAGGTACAGATTTAGTTTGGCAGGAATTTAGTTTTGATACAGCCAGCCATTTTGAATTTTCTGTGAGTGAAGATAATGCACCTAGTTATCAAATTTCAGCTTGGAAAGTTCAATCGTGGAATGATGCAACTGCAGGTTGGGTTGACATGATGCCTTGGCAAAATGCTGCAGTAAACGGATGGACTACTTATACGCCTGCAACTAGCTTATCAGCTGATCGTATTCGTGTTTTATTTGAAGCAGCTACATCGCAGAGAGTTGGATTACGTGAATTCAATGTCTCGGGTATCGTACATGAATAAATGCCAACTCATCAGCTAAGCTAAGATGAACTAAGATTCGTTTAGTTTAGTTTAGTTTAGTTTGATAAGATAAATAAGGGCTTAAATAAAAATGCCGTTCATTAAATATGAACGGCATTTTTTGTTTGCTTCGATACATGGGCTTAAAGTAAGAGGCCGGTGAACTACGCCAAGTAAGACTAGCTGCTTGTTATGAGTTATAAAAATAATGTGACTGTCCTCATTATTCTTCACCCAAGCCTAACAACCCATTGGCGAATATAGTGCTTTACGACTATCACGATATCCGCGCGCCAGCGTGCCCGGTAGATTATTTTGCGGGCTACGCAGGATATCTGCATTTTGATGGGTATCAAGTGTATGAGCGAACACAGGCAACACTCGTTGGTTGCTGGGCACATGTGCCCGGAAAGTTTATCGACGCGTAAAAGGTACAAGGCAACAATAAATGGGTAAAGTGATTATGGCGCTGAGCCTGAGTCAAAAGCTCTATGGCATTGAATCACACCTAAAAGATAAAACGATTGAGGAAAATACCTAGCACGGCAAACGCAAGCTAATTATTGAAAAGCTACATGCGTGGTTGCTCAAGCAGAAAGTATTGCCGAAAACTAAACTCGGTGAAGCAATAACGTATCTTGGTAATTAGTGACATTTACTCTCGACTTATTTTACACAGGCACCAGTAAGTTCATAAATGTCCTTATAACTATTGCCTAAAAGGATGTTGTTATAAATATTTTCGTTTTAGTATCTTATTTTAATATTGTGACACGAGTGTATAACTCTAAGATAAACGTAATTAACAATAAGTGTTGATCGCTTAAACATAATATGTTTTGATTTGTATTATGTTATGTATTATGTTATGTATTATGTTATGTATTATGTTATGTATTATGTTATGTATTATGTTATGTGTTATTGGTGTTAGTTAACAATACAAAAGTAGTTATCAACTAAAGTTATAAATAAGGAATCCCCCCATATGTCTGAACATTTATCTAGACGATCTGCACTTAAGTTTGTTGCTGCAGGGGTTGCTGCAACTGGAGTGGCTTGTACAAGTTCAACTTATAAAAATAGTAACTATGTCGAACTAAAAAATCATTCACCTATGTTAGATAAATGGCAAAATACTGAGGATCGTCCTTGGGTTGGTGGCGACTATTGGGCTAACCCAATGGAAGACTGGCATATTGTTAATGGTGGAGCCGAATGTAAAAGCTCTGACGGAAAGCGAAGTATTCATTCCTTAACCCATCAATTAACCGACAGCACCCAAGCTTTTAATGTTTCTGTTGTGGTACAACAAATTGAGAACAATAAAAACAACGGTGGTGCGGGTATACGATTAGGCGTTAAAAATGAAATTAACGACTATCGTAGCAGCTGCTTCGTTCAACAAGGCTTAGATGTTGGGGTATTTAATCAACAATTGTCTATAGCTGGGAAAACAGCTTCCTTAACAAAAGCTATTGATAAACAAGCTGTAAAACTTGAACTTTCAGCTACGCCGCAGTTTGGAGCGGTTCTATTAAACTTGTCAGTTAGCTTATTTGCTACAGGTGAGGTTATTGGGCAATTAAACCACTTAGTGCCTGCCGATGAAGTGATTGGTAATGTTGCTGTTGTCAGTAATTTTAGTTTGCACTCTAAAGCTGGCCAGCAAGCAGGTAAATATCGCTTTACTCATTGGATATTATCAGGAGACGCTTTTG
Organism: Colwellia echini; assembly: GCF_002843355.2. Lineage (GTDB taxonomy): Bacteria > Pseudomonadota > Gammaproteobacteria > Enterobacterales > Alteromonadaceae > Colwellia > Colwellia echini. Next base: position 148,722 of record NZ_PJAI02000005.1, on the reverse strand, counting down.
AAGTGTCACCCGAACATAAATTTGGTCCACTTCTGTGGACCATGTATTCGCTAAGCGATTCTCGAAGCCAAGAAGGTTTTGTCATGAAGTTAAGCGCTTTTACCGGACCTATGGGGGGTAACAACAATCAACTTGTTGAACTGCAAATACAACGTGAAGGTCAGTGGATTGCCATTGATAGACAAAAATTAGATCCTGATGCGTGGGTAGCTAATTTCAGAGTCCCTAACTGGCAGGAAAAGTCAGACGCACAGTTTCGCGTGATTTATAACGAAAAACATATTGATGGCACGGTAACGCCAGATGTTTGGTCGGGTGTTATTCAAGCGAACCCTGTTGGGCGGCCATTACGTATGGCAGCACTAACTTGTCAAAATGATTACAGCTTCCCTTATGCACCAGTTGCAGAAAACGTTAAAAAATTAAACCCCGATTTGGTGTTTTTCTCCGGTGACCAAATTTATGAAAGCCATGGTGGTTTTGGTATTATTAGAACGCCTTTTGAACCAGCAATTCAAAATTATTTAAGAAAATTTTACCAATTTGGTTGGGCGTTTAGAGAAGTCATGCGCGATCAACCCACCATCTGTTTACCTGACGACCATGATGTTTTACAAGGGAATTTATGGGGCGAAGGAGGTGCATTGAAAAAAGATCCTGCATCAGATCCTACAGCGTCTTTAACTGGCGGGTATATTGAGTCAGTACGTTTTGTTAATGCAGTACATCGAACTTGCGTAAGCCATCATCCCGATGCTTATGATCCTACGCCGAACCCAAGTGGTATTAGTTGTTATTACGGCGATATGGTTTATGGAAATGTTGGCTTTGCTATTTTAGCGGATAGACAATGGAAAACAGGGCCTGAACAAGCAGGCGTAGTGGTTGGTGAAACCGGATTAGATGAAGATCCTAACTTTATCAATCCGGCAATAAACCCCACAAACTCAGTATTATTAGGCGAGCGACAAGAAAACTTTTTAGCTAAATGGTCGAGAGATTGGCGTGGGCATTCATTAAAAGCCGTGTTAAGCCAAACTGTTTTTGCTGGTATAGCGACCCATCAACCATCACCTGACCGATACCTAAAATACGATTTTGATAGCAGTGGTTGGCCAAGACCTGCACGTGATAGTGCAGTAGAAATTATGAGGGAATCTAAAGCACTACATATTTGTGGCGATACACATTTAGGTTCATTAGCGCAATACGGTGTAAATAAACAACGCGACAGTAATTGGTCATTTTGTACACCGGCAATTTCAGCTGGGTGGCCACGATTTTGGGTGCCTGATCAAATTGGTATTCCTCATCAAAATAGACCTGCTCATGGTTTAGCACAAACAGGTGAGTATATAGATGCCTTTGGTAATAAAATGTATGTTTATGCCGTAGGTATTCCTGAAATAGGGCAATCCAAAAATAGATATGTCAAAGCTCATGAAAAAGGCAGTGGTTTTGGTTTTATTACTTTTGATACTGAAAAATTAACCTATACCATGGATGCTTATCGCTTCTTAATTGATGTTAATGTTGAAAGTTCAAATAATCAATTTAAAGGCTGGCCGGTGACGATACATCAAGAAGAAAATATTGGTGTAAACCGTCTAACTTAATGTATACGTTAGTATTGAATGGTAAAATTAACAGAAATTAACAAGGACAGTCGCTCATAATTGCATAATACAAACCTATCAACTAAGGTTAACCAGTAAGCTTTAGATGAGAGGTTTTTCATGACAACAGCAAGAAAGCAATTAATTAGCTTAATTGATACTCCTTATTATCTTTGTATTTCTCGCTGTGTTCGCCGTGCCTTTTTATGTGGCGAAGATAAAAATACAGGACAGAATTTTGACCACAGGCGAGGCTGGGTAGAAGACAAATTACTTAGCTTAACGCAGGTGTTTGCGATAGATGTGTGCGCTTATGCCATCATGAGTAATCATACGCATATGGTGTTGTTTATCGATGAAAAGACAACTAAAGGTTGGACTACTAAAGAGGTGCTTGAGCGTTGGCACCTGTTATTCAAAGGTACGTTATTAACACAACAGTACTGTCGAGGTGAAGATATCCCTGATTACCGTATGTCTTCGTTACTTGAAACCGTTGAAGTGTATCGCCACCGTCTGATGGATATCAGCTGGTTTATGCGAATTCTCAACCAAAGTATTGCGACACAAGCTAACCAAGAAGACAACTGCACAGGGCATTTCTGGGAAGGGCGCTTTAAATCGCAAGCCTTGTTAGATGAAGCTGCTCTTGCTGCTTGTATGGCGTATGTTGATCTAAACCCTGTAAGAGCCAATATTGCTAAAACGCCTGAAAGCTCAGAGTATACCAGTGTAAAAAAGCGAGTCACCTCAGCTAAAAAAGCCAATCAACCTCAAGAGCTACTGCCTTTTGTGGGCAACCCACGCAAAGGCATGCCAAAAGGTTTACCGTTTGAGTTAAAAGACTATCTTGAATTAATTGAAATAACAGGACGCTGTTTTCGTGAAGGTAAAACAGGCTATATTGAATCAATACAGCCCGCCTTACTTACCCGTTTAAACATAAACCCAGACAATTGGATAACGTTAACAAAGGACTTTAGTCGCTTGTTTCATGGCGCGGTGGGACACAGCGATGTATTAACCGATTACTGCGAGAACAAGAGCTTAAAACGGCGAACTAATGTAAATTGTTGTGACAAGCTACTAGCCTAGTGTAACCATTTAATCATGTTATTTACTCCCCCCATTACCGACATCAATTATTTTTTCATGTTTTAATAATGATGTTTTCTTCAAACTATTTGAAAGTGTGGTAATAATTCTTCGAATCAGGCTTTATGGAATTTCATTAACGTTATTTTGAGTCGTCATTTAGGCTATAATATCTTTTGCTTTAATAAAATTATAAGCGAGTGTCCTTCTTAATCTTTATAAAATTATAAGCGAGTGTCCTTCTTAATCTTTTATGGCAAACTGTTGCTAAGTCGCTAGGGGTCAACCGAGCCGAGCAAGTTATGAAACAATCGGCGTTTAACGTTTAATGGTAGCTACTCGAAAAACAATTGACGTTAAAAGTGGAATTTTCTCGTAAAATACATGAAAGAGGTTCTGCATGAAAAATTACGTATTGAAAGGGCTTTCGCTTACGATGGTCAACAACACTCGTTGTTGACCATCGTTTTATTGCTAATTGACTATAATTTGAGTTACCTATTGTGACTTAGTCGTTTGGGGAACCCATTTCCATTCTTGTGCTTCTTTGCTTGGTACTCGATATTTATCCATTCGAGAAATATCATAGTCTTCAAACTTTTGAGATAACGTCCAAAGAGGGCGTTCATGAGTAAGCTCCCAAGCAAATATTTCTTTAAACATAGAACGAACGCGCTCTGGGTATTTATTGGCTAGATTATTCTGCTCGCCCTCATCCTCTTTAATATTATATAGCTCTGCAGGGCGGTCTGCGAAACGGATAAGCTTCCAATCACCTTGGCGTATGGCTGCTCGAACGTCTTTTTTCCAAAATAGAGCTTTATGAGGCTCTCCTGTTACTTCCCCTGTTAAATAAGGCCATAACACTTCACCATCTACACTTTCCAGTTTAGAAGTATCTCCGCCAGCAGCGGCAAAGAATGAAGGGAGCAAGTCCATCGTACTAACCATTTTATTATATTCGACGCCTTGTGATAGTTTGCTTGGCCATTTTATTACATAAGGTACGCGCAAACCGCCTTCTAGATGATTTGATTTGGTACCTGCAAGTGGCCAATTAACTGACGCATTCTTATCTGTGGGGCCGCCATTATCGTTGGTAAATACCACAATTGTATTATCTTCTAGTCCTTGTTTTTTTACTGTGTCTAAAACATTGCCTATGGCACGGTCCATTGCCAAGCTCATGGCTGCATATATTTTGCGCTTTCCTGTTAACTGTGGGAATTGCGCTAAATCTTTTTCCGTTGCTTCCATCGGAGTGTGTGGCGCATTGAAAGCTAGATAAATGAAAAATGGGTTGTCTTTATGACGTGTTATAAAGTCTGAAGCTTCGGTGCCTAGCTGATCAGTCAAGTACTCTTTTGGTTCTTCGAATTTGCCGAATCCTCTTTCCATTCGCTTATCATTATGTGGTAATTTATTATTGGGACCATAACTAAAGTAGCTTCTGTCACCACCACGAAAGCCATAAAACTCATCAAAACCACGCTTTGTTGGATGGAAGCGATCGGCATTTCCAAGGTGCCATTTTCCGTAAGCAGCAGTCGCGTAACCACGTTCCTTCATATAATCTGCAATAGTCCGCTGATCGGTTGGTAGACCCATATCGTCACCGAGGTATTTTGAATTAGGGCTCATATATCCTGGAACATTTATCTCTTGGTAGCCAAACTTTTGTTGATATCTACCTGTCATCAATCCTGCTCTGGATGGACCACAAGTTGGATCAGTTACATACCCTTGAGTAAAGCGAACGCCACTTGAGGCTAAAGAGTCAATATTCGGTGTTTTCAAAACGGTACTGCCTTGAAAACCAAAATCATCGTATCCAGCATCATCAGAAAAGATAAGAATGATATTAGGTTGTTTTTCTTGCTCACCAAGACTTGCAAGCAGGGGAGGTGCAGCAAAGACCGTGACGAGTACGATGCAATACGAAAGTAGTTTGTTCATAGTTTATCCTCGATATAAATATTATGTAAACATCATATGTTTACATAAAAACAATGTTCTTGCGAGCATTTTATTTAACTAACGTTAGTATTGTAAAAGTCATCAGCGGCTGAACTATGACTTACTTTTGTGCAATTACAAGTTGGTATTAATTTATAGGCTTATTTTTCACACTTTTATTCAGGTTTTCCAGAGCGCAGGAGAGAGACCCTGCTCTAACAAATTAAGAACAAATTAAGAAGGACAACAAATTAAGAAAGACAGTCGCTCATAATTGAATATTATAGATATCTAAACTATGGTTCATAAATAAGCTTTAGATGAGAGGTTTTTCATGACAACAGCAAGAAAGCAATTAATTAGCTTAATTGATACATCTTATTATCATTGCATTTCTCGCTGTATTCGCCGTGCCTTTTTATGTGGAGAAGATAAAAATACAGGTAAGAATTTTGACCACAGACGAGGGTGGGTGGAAGATAAATTACTTAGCTTAACGCAGGTGTTTGCCATAGATGTGTGCGCTTATGCCATCATGAGTAATCATACGCATATGGTGTTGTTCATCGATGAAAAGACAGCCAAAAGTTGGACTACTAAAGAGGTGCTTGAGCGTTGGCACCTGTTATTCAAAGGTAAGTTATTAACACAACAGTACTGTCGAGGTGAAGATATCCCTGACTATCTTATGCTTTCATTACTTGAAACGGTTGAAGTGTATCGTCACCGTCTGATGGATATCAGCTGGTTTATGCGAATTCTCAACCAAAGTATTGCGACACAAGCTAACCAAGAAGACAACTGCACAGGGCATTTCTGGGAAGGGCGCTTTAAATCGCAAGCCTTGTTAGATGAAGCTGCTCTTGCTGCTTGTATGGCGTATGTTGATCTAAACCCCGTAAGAGCCAATATTGCTAAAACGCCTGAGAGCTCAGCGTATACCAGTGTAAAAAAGCGAGTCACCTCAGCTAAAAAAGCCAAGCAACCTCAAGAGCTACTGTCTTTTGTGGGCAATCCACGAAAAGCCATTCCAAAAGGATTACCGTTTGAGCTAAAAGACTATCTTGAATTGATTGAAATCACAGGGCGCTGTTTCCGTGAAGATAAAGCTGGCTATATTGAAGAAAACCAACCAACGTTGCTTCGCCGGCTGAATATAAATCCGGATAATTGGTTCACATTAACAAAAGACTTTAGGCGTTTGTTTCATGGCGCGGTGGGACACAGTGATGTATTAACCGATTACTGCGAGAACAAGAGCTTAAAACGGCCAACTAATGTAAATTGTTGTGACAAACTACTAGCCTAGTGTAACCATTTAATCATGCTATCTACTCCCCCAATTGCCGACATCAATATTGGTTATCTTTTCACGTTTTAAGCATGATATTTTCTTCAAACTATTTGAAAATGTAGTAATAATTATTCGAAACAGGCTTTATGAAATATCATTAGCGCTATTTTGAGTCGTCATTTAGCCTATGATATTATTTTGCTTTGATAAAGTTATAAGTTTTTTTATTCTTAATCTCTTAATTTATTGACTGAGTTCAACCGCTTTTTTACAAAACGCAGTGTTTTAGTTTTATCGCCACTTTTTAACGTTTCGGTTTAAGCTTGATGTAAATCAGAACATTCGTCGCCATATGACTGGCACGAATATATGAGTACTAAGCTTAGGAATAAGCTAAATAAAGAGGAGTTTAGAAAACGCACATACTGTCCTTGTAAAAGTAGAATGGAGACCTAATAAAATATATTAGGTCTATTTTCCGAATTTAGTACTGACACTTGCTTAAAGCAAGTAAAGTTCGTGTAGTTTAACTACCTGGGATAACACCTAAAATCAATGAAAGTTCTAAAAGGCAAAATGAACATAAGGTATGAGTTATTTAGTCAATACCCACATTATTAAAAATCAACAAAGCTCTAAATAGGGATCTATCGCTTTTTCATCAAGTTCGATACCCAAACCAGCACCTGATGGTAAAATATATTCGCCATTTTTACAGTTCATTTCGGTTTTCACGTATCTGAGATTTTTTTCAAATACTTGGTGCTGAAATTCATGCACATGACAGGATTGTATAGCCGCACTACTTTGTAAACTTGCCGCCATAAAAATACCAACGCCAATGGTTGCATGTGGAATAATTTCTAAATGGTGGGCTTCTGCATAACGTGCAATACGCATAAATTGAGTAATGCCTTTATGGCCCATTTCAGGTTGAACAATGGAACAGGCTTGTTTATTAATTCGGGCCGCGGCATCAAACACAGTTCGCCATTCTTCACCAACCGCAATTGCAGTATCAACTTTGCGCGCAATATTAGCTAGGCCGTCGATGTCTTCACTAGCAACTGGTGCTTCTGCAAACCATAACCCATGTTCTTCCATTTGTTTAATTAGTTGGATAGATTCATGTGCTTTATGCGACCATAGTAAATCACAAGCGATTCTCGAACTTTCACCTAACGCTTTTCTTAAAGTAGAAATTTCGTTGACAACACCTTCACTGGCGAGCGGCGAGGCAAATTTAAAACTGTTAAAGCCTTTGCTTTGCCATTCACAGGCATATTCAGCTCTTTCTGCTAGCGTTGCTTTTGGTAAGCCGGAGATGTAAGCGGGAACCGTTGTTTTTCTGGTGCCACCAATAAGCTGTGTTATCGAACAATTAGCTTGTTTACCGGCAAGATCCCAAAGCGCGATATCAAGCCCTGCCAAGGCGTCCAAATAATAACCACCGTTATAACCTCGAACACGCATCATGTCGTATAAATCATCATGAATGGCTTCTCTATCCATTGGATCACGGCCAATAACAAAGTCGGCTAATAGTTCTTTAATAATTGCAATTGTTGCGCCTGGCGCCACTATGCCGTAGGTTTCCCCCCAGCCGACAACGCCATTTTTTGTTTCCATTTTGATCACAATAGAACGGTCTGACGTTGGATAAACGGTTTTGTTTTCTTTGCGAACAAAATAACCCTGGCTATTGGGCTCTTCGCCCACTCGGGGTTTTAAACCGCCATAAAGCGATTTTTCCCTAGGAATGGTGGCAATAAAACATTGAATTTTTTTTACTGTATCTGTCATCACATTTACTCCGATGTTTTATTTAATGCCATTCTGGCTTATTTTGTTTAAGAATAGTTTTCATATGATGTTGAAAAACTTCTAATGAAGGATCTTCTGTTCTGATCAATTCTTTTTCTAATAAACCAGTCAACCTAATAAGTTCATCATGGTAATTGGTATCAAAAATAAGATTATTCATCTCGCCCGCATCTTTTGTTAAATCATAAAGTTCATCGCGATTATCGCCCGGATACCAAACAAATTTACTGGTTGCTGTACGAATAGCACGTAAGCCAAACCAAGACCCGTTATACCATTCGTATGCATATAAGGCGGTATCTTCACGGCCTTGATCGGCAATATCGCCTTTTGCGATCAATTGGTTTAATGAACGCCCGTCTACATCTCCATCATTCGGTAATGCCATCAACTCAGCTAAGGTCGGCGCAATATCAATTAACGACACTTGTTTATTAACTATGCGCGGTTGTTGCGTAGGATTACGGATCAATAATGGAATTCTCATCACTTCATCGTAAGCATAAGGGCCTTTATCAAAAAGATTATGCTCGCCGATCATACTGCCTTGGTCGCCCACTAAAACAATATATAAGTCATCATATAAACCAACTTCTTTGGCTGTATCTAATAGCTCACCTACAATATCGTCAACCATGGCAATAGCGCCGTAATAAAAGCTACGAGAACGACGCCAATCCAAATCAGTCATGTGGCCAACTTCATGCCAAGGCCATAAAATACGGTCTTGTGCCATCGGTTTCATCGTGCGATCTTGGGTATAGTTGCTTGGCATTTCAATATCGTTAGGATCAAACATGCTGGCATATGGCTCAGGTACACGATACGGAGGATGAGGTTGGTTAAAACTTACCACCCCAAAAAACGGTTTATCCTGATTTGCTGCTGCACGTAGCATTTCTTTACCAAAACGTACTTTGTCATAAGCATGGGTGTCAGTATTTTTACCCGGTAATGTTTGGTAATAAACATGTTTTTCATCACCTTCATCTAATATACCTTTTTCATACCGTTTAATAGAGGCTACGTCATCATATGGGACATAATGTCTGTCTTTTCGCACACGCGTATCAGCATGTTCACGAACAAATTGTGCACCGCGAATTTTAGGCCCTTGAGGACCAATATGCCATTTACCGACATAACCGACATAATAACCGGTATCAACAGCACGTTTGATTAAACCACCTTCTGAAGTATCAAGCTGATATTTTCGAGAATGAAACAATTCAACATTATCATCTAGTCCATTTTTATGTCCCCAGCGGCCGGTAAACATTGCCGCACGTGAAGGAGAACAGAGTCCTGTGGTTGTCATGGCATTATCGAAACGTGTACTTTCGGCTGCGAGTGCATCAATATTTGGTGTGTTAACCGGTCCTCCGCGATAAGAAAAAGTATCAAAACGCATATCATCAAAAAATAAAATTAAGACGTTTGGCTGCTTAGTTTTATTACTTGTTAGTGATTCATTAGATATGTTTTTTTCGACGTTTTCAGTTGATACCGACTTTGTTTTATCAATGTCGCTGCAACCATTAAGTGAGCCCATCACTAACAAAGTAGATAATGAGTAAGCTAAGCTTTTAAAGAGAGTTTTTGTCATGATAATTTTGTCTTTTAATGTTAAGATTTGTTTATTAAATTTATTTTTGTCGTGTTGCTATTACTTGTGCTTGGTACGTTAAATTAAGTAAAGTTAGGCATTAGATTTAAAGCTAATAACCACCGGTAATAAAAATATTTTCACCGGTCATAAAACTACACGCAGGTGATGCCAAATATAAAGCGGCACCAACAACTTCTTGGGGTTGTCCTGCTCGTTTCATCCAGTTCAATTGTTCAGCGTAATCATCCCATGAGGCTGTTGCTTGTGAATCACCCGCTCTATTTTCTGGGTAGGTATCAATTAAACCTGGCGCAACCGTATTAAGTAAAACTTGATACGGTGCATAATCGCGCGCTAGGCTTTGAATTAAATTATGAGTTGCGGCTTTTGATGCGGCATAAGCACTAACAATAGATTTAGGATTGCGTTGATTAACACTACCAATATTTACCACTCGGCCCCAACCCTGATCTTTTAAACGTGGTAACACCGCTTGAAGCAGTTCAAAGTTTGCTTGAAAGTTAATTGCAATTTGCTGACTAACATCATTATCGGTTAGCTCATTAAAAGGCCCAACTTTTTGGTATGAGGCATTTAACACGACAATATCAACTTTATCGAACTGCTGATAAACATCGTTGATTAATTGACGGCCACCACCAGCTTTCGAAAAATCTTGTTCTATCATGGTACAAACACCGCCAGCCGCAGAAATTTGTTCACAGACTCTGTTCGACTCAAAGGCTTTATCATGCAGAATAATTTCAGCGCCAAAATCAGCTAAGCCTTTTGCAATAGCAGCGCCTATGCCGTTTTCTCTGCCCGCACCGGTCACTAATGCCCGCTTACCTGCTAAGTTAAATAATTGTTGAAAAGTTGGGTTTTTCATTATGTTATTGATCATATTTTCACATCTTAAAAATATTGGTTGCTATGCCGTTAACACCCGGCTGGCAAGATAAAACACTACCAGCCCAAGGCATTTCCAACTTCTCTTGCGCGGTTAAGCCAAAGTTCGCCGTAGTGATAAATAATGTTGATAAGTTTTCACCACCAAACGTGACACACGTTGCTTTTTGCATAGGTACTTCAACCTTACCAAGCAGTTGACCCGTGTTTGAATAACATAACACGCCCCAACCATCCCACATGGCAATCCATAAATTACCTTCACTATCAACACACATGCCGTCCGGTTTTCCTAGTTGATCATTAAAATCAACGAACGGTGTTTTATTTGATATTTTTCCTGATACTTGGCAAAAATCGTAGCGAAATAATTGCTGACTAACCGTTTCTATCATATAGAAATATTGATTATCAGGTGACCAGCCCAAACCATTTGAAGCGATATAATCCCTATCATGTGTTTCAATTTTTAAATTTTCATCAATACTAAAAATTTTTCCTGTTGCTTCTGCTAGGCCTTTTCTAAGCGAGCCAATCCAAAATCGGCCATAACTATCAACTTTAGCATCATTAAACCGATTCGCTTCGCCAATGTTGTACTTATCCGTTAAAGCAGTGCAATGATTTTCCGCAAAGTTAAAAACATGTAACTGGCAATTTCCCACAACAAGTAGCTGATTATTTTCATTAACGGCAAGCGCTGAAAATTCAAAGTCGAGGGTTTGTTGTTCAATTAAACCTTCAGCTGGGCAGTAACGACTTATTGTTCTTTCAACAATGTCTGGCCAATATAAGCATTGTTCTTTAATTGACCAAATTGGTCCTTCCGGTACGGTTCCGTTTTGTTGGCATATTTGCGTTAGGCCAATATTATTAAATGTTAAGGCCATTATGAATGATCCCTTGCAAGTGCGTTTTTCCGCGGGTAAACAATAGTTGCACAGCCAAGCGTAATAACTGCAATAGTACAAATGATCCCTGTGCCTTTATCAGCCCACAACCCCAAACCTAAAAGCAACAAACCAATGGCAATAACACCCGTTGCTAAAATTTTTCGTGCAAAACTATTGGCTGTCGCGCCATCCGCAACTTCTTCCTCTGTCGCATCTTGATGTTTATTACGCCATAATTTTTGATAAAGGGTATATTCACCACTAACCGTACCTGAATATCTGCCCACTAATTCAAATATCAATAACAACACAACCGGTACTAGCACACCGACTAACATTTCTGGCGAACGTCCCAATGAAAAATCTAGCCATGTTGGCGCTAAAAATTTAAAAAAGGCATTAATTAGCAAACTAACCAGTGTTGCTACCATAACGGTTTTACCGGTTTGTACTTTAGAAAACATGGCCCACAACGGTGGTAAAAATAAAGCGGCGCCAGTGATAGCCGATAAACTAAAGACAACCTCAACAATTCCCCCAAGGCTTTTTACCGATAGCGCAACCCAAATAGTCACCAAGCCAAATATCACCGTAATAATGCGAGCAACCCGCATGGTTTCTTTATTAGTAATATTTTTTCGATACACTTTATAAACATCGTTAGTGAAAACACCCGCCGCAATATTAAGCGTAGTATTTACTGAGCTAGCAGTAGCAAAAACCATTGCAGCCAGAATTAATCCCATGAAACCATCTGGTACTACTAATTGGCTCACCATCATATACGCGCCTTCTGCGTCTGTACTGGCAAGATCTGGATTAATCACACGATAAAGCATCGGTGGTAACATCCAAATCAACGGCGCGATGAGGTAAAGGCTACCAAATAATAGACCCACTTTTTTAGCATCTTTAGGGGTTGAAACACTGGTGTAGCGCTGAACATATGCCCAACTACCACCAATAAATACCATATTATAAAAACCAAACGCGACCATAAAAAAACAGTCGTATTCGTCATTACTCAAGGCAAAAAAGTTTTCTGGTGCGGCATTAATAAAGTGGCTAACGCCGCCTACTTCAAAAAATACCAGCGGTACCACTATCAATACAGCTGCGGTTAATACAACAAATTGTAAAACGTCAGTGATCAATACTGCCCATAAACCACCAGCCGCGGTATAAAGAATAATCAGTAATCCCAACACACAAATAGCCAGTTCTAAAGGTACTCCAGCGGTAACTTCAAGCATTTTTCCAACCGGATATAAAAATGCACCGCTACCAAAAATAGAAATCAATAAAAATATAAAGGTATAAAAGTTTTGTGTTTTAACACCTAAGCGATCCGCAATAAATTCAGCGGCAGTTAATGCCCGCGTTTTATTCCATTTGGGTGCAATATAAAACCCAACAATAAAACCGGCAATGCTCATAGTTGTTTGAATAACGACGGCAACAAAACCACTGTTATAGGCAATAGAGCCCCACACAACAAACGTACCAACAGAGAAAAAACTCATAAAAAGCGATAGGCCAGAGATCCACCAAGGCACGCTTCCACCCGCGGCAAAAAATGATTTTACATTACCGCCACTTTTAGAAAATGAAAGCCCTAAGGCAAATACAATCATGGAAAATGCTATTGCTATCGAATAATCGAGAAAGCTCATATTTTTTAAAACCTATATTGTTAACTACTTATCAATCACAACGAACAAAAGCATTATTAAATCTAACTAGGAATAATAGAATGAAAAATCTATGTATTTCATCATATTAAAATATATGCAGTTAGTTAATATATATGCCATAAACCCACGATAACGCCAGCTCATTCGAAATAATTTTCAAATCAGATGATATTGCTATTAAAGCAATATTAAATAATCATAACTTTAATAGCAACCTATAAATATATTTTTATAATTTGCGGTTGTGGCATGTTGTAGTGGGTTTTTGAGCATTTCGCTTCTTATGAAAAATAGAGTCAAGATAAGGCTACAGGTTTATGGATTGCTATTATAGATATTAAGTGTTATTTTAATCATATCCTTTTTCTAATTTTTAATAAACTGAGTAATGAAATGACAAAGACCTCCTTAAAACCTCTTTATTTATCAGGTGCATTATCTTTAGCATCGTGTGGTTTAATCTCCTGCAGTTCCATATCCAATGACATAGATAATGCAAGTGACCTTAACGTTCAACCTTTTAATGGGACACAAGTTAGCGATTATAAGCTGGCATGGTCTGATGAATTTTCAGGCAATAATGTTGATGAAGACCGATGGCATTACCGCTTAGACTGTAAACATTGGAGTAAGCAACAAAAAGAAAACACCAGTGTCGGCAACGGTGTGCTTTCTATCCATTTAAAAAAAGAAACCGTTGCTTGTCCTGATAATAAATGGCTACAACCTGGACAAAATGAAGGTGATACACCAGCAGGTGTTGTTCAATATACGGCTGGTGGCCTTATTTCAAACAAAGAAATGCGCTATGGCTATTATGAAGCAAGATTAAAAACACCTTCAGGCGCGGGCTGGCATAGTTCGTTCTGGATGATGCGTGATGGCATTAAAGCCGGCGATCCTGCTTATAGCCAAATTGAATTAGACCCTTTTGAAAACGACTCGATTGACAACCAACATTATCAAATTGACGCGCATCAATGGCGCCCAAAACCTGGTACCGAGGATCCTGGTAAAACGCAGAATAAAGTTGGCACCAAACAAGTACGCTTTACCGATGATACACGACTTGACGAATTTCATGTTTATGGTATGGAATTTACCGAAACAACGTTACGTTACTTTTTTGATGGCAAACTCATGAAAGAAACCGCCTTTTCAGCCGAGCAATATAAACACAATGATGTCAGCATTTGGCTAACTGGCTTAGGTACTTTTTTAGGTAATACCAAAGCGGTTGATGACACTCAATTGCCAGAACAAATGCAAGTAGATTATGTACGCTTTTATAAAAAGCAATAAAAACACGATATAGCCTAACCTAGGGCTAAAACTAAATAAATTTTATTAATACCGATTAAAAACAAGTGAACTATTAACATATGAATAATTCTGATAACACACTTACTGGTACTTTCCCAGTAGTGCCAACCCCATTTCACCCTAACAAAGAAATTGATTATGTTAGTTTTGAAAATGTGATTAATTATATTCTAGGATGTAAAGTAGATGGTATTGTATTTCCTGGTTTAGCCAGTGAATATGCACAATTATCAAAAGAAGAGCGGTTAAAAACAACCGAAATAGTCGGTAACTTAGCAAAAGGAAAAGTCCCTTTTGTTGTTGGTGCAAGCGCGTTAACACCTGAAGAAGCGATTGAATATTCAGTTGCTGGGGCTAAAAGTGGTGCAACGTGTGCCATGGTGATGGCACCGTTAAAATATGCTAATGATGAATCAGCCATGATCAATTTTTACAAAACATTATCAGAACAAGCTCAGATACCTATTATGCTCCAAAATGCGCCACCTCCAATGGGGGCAGGATTACCCATTGAACAAGTGATCCGTATTACCGAACAAGTGCCACAAATTCATTATATCAAAGAAGAAACCATGCCATGTGGTCAGCGTATTGAGCAATTATTGAAGCATGCACCAGCTCATCTAAAAGGTGTTTTTGGTGGTGCTGGTGGCCGTTATATTATCGATGAATTAGAACGTAATGCACTAGGAACGTTACCTGCTTGCGAATTAACTGAAATGCATAAGGCGTTAGTTGATGCTCATAAAAATAATGACATTGACACTGCTTTTGACGCTTATACCAAAATGTTACCTATTTTAAACATGCAAGCGGTATATCGTTGTAGCCTGACCAAGCAGGTGTTATTTCAACGTAATATCATCGCGAGTACTACCGTTAGAGTTCCTGGCCCGGTAATGGATAGTAAGAATATTGAAGAACTCAATAAGTTATGGCAATTAGTTGAAAACTACATGCCGAAGATCAATTAATTAATACAGGTTGTCTCTGCTCCGCTCGGGTTAATTATTGTGTGAAAACTTAAACCGAGCGGTTTTGTGTGCATTATTACCCTGTTTGAATAGCAATTTGAAAATATATATAGAAAATAATCTCAGTTTCTATATCATCCTCTGGTAAACCTAATGAATAAATTCAATATCGTGATTAATTCAAAATCAGGCGCTCAAGCAAATCAAAGTATTATCGATAGTATTGCTGTGTTACAAGCATTAGCAACCGCTGGAAAACCTATTGGTGGTAGTGAAATATCGAAGATACTCGGCTTAGAAGCAACACGCGCAAATCGCATATTAAAAACGCTTGCTTCAATTGGTATTACTCAGCAAACATCAAATCGTAAATATGAACCCGGCCCTGGCATGCACGTACTCGCTACGCAAAGTTTGTATGCTTCAGGTTTATTACGTAATTCACTCGCGCCATTAGAAAAGTTAGCTTTTTATGGCCGGACAGTTGCTCTTGGGGTACTTTGGTATGACTCCGTGTCTTTTTTATATCATGCAAGACCAGGTATGAATTCTAGTGAAGGCATTGGCAGAATAGGATTACGAGATGCAACAACCAGTGGTATTGGCTTAGTGCTACTTGCAATCACCAGCGAAGCATCGGTTCGCTCAGCCTATGAAGGCAGAGAAATACCTAACTTTCCTCAAGGGGTTGAGTCATTATTAACGAAGTTAGCTGAAATTCGTAAACTTGGTTATGCACGAGTCGAAGTTGAAAGTGATAATCCTCAAGCTGCTGACAAAACCACACATACCATTGCTATACCTTTAGGTAACCCAGTTAATTCGGCTATCGCGCTCTCTGGTTGGATATCAGAATCAGAAACACCAGAAGTGGTTAAGGCACTACAAAAAGCGCATGATGAGATTGAATTTAATTGTAATAATTCAAAAGTCACTTAAAAATTAGCGCGTATTGATCTTTTAGGATTAAACTTTGTTTATTTCAAATACATTTTTATCGCGGCACTAACGATGAGACATAGTCACTCTATGTAAAAAACAATTAACAAAGAAAAAAAGTTTTCTGAATTTATTTGTGCAGAACACTATGATTACCATGTCAATTATCAATATAAACATCCATAGGAGGGGGAGCAAATTTAACAGAGTAAAATTATTATTTAAAAAACGCTAATTATTAACATTTAGTATAAGTCAAATTAACAGCCTGTAGTTTCTATACCAATAATAGGCTCTGATCCGTCATAGTTGTTTAGATAATACACTCCGCATTCGTCATCCCATGTATACCCAAAAGGGATTACTTTAACGAATTTACCACCAGAAACGGCCACAACATCGTTACTTGGAATAGTGTTGGAGTTACCACGACCGCACCAATCTTCAGCACAAATGTTTGAGCCGAGCGGTGTTACATCGTCTAATCCAATTACATATCTAACAGCTAGGTTCCAATCAGCAAGTGGATACCCACTATGTAATTGAATAGTGTCGCCGCCAGTAACAATAGAATTTGTTGATTGGGTTTTGCCTTCAATGAGTGCTTTTGCATGAACCATTGAGGTGCCACTAGATAAGGCACCTTTCATTGCTTGTAACGTGGCAATTTTAGCATCAGTGCTAATATCGATATATTTAGGTACCGCTGTAACAGCTAAAATACCTAATATAACAATGACAACGACTAACTCTATTAGTGTAAAACCTTGTTCATTTTGATTCATCTACATGCCAATCTATTTTAGTTTTCTTAAAACACATATTGCGACCGCCCTTGAAAAAGGTGATACTTAAATAAACATCCTATGTTTGAGTGTAATAATAAATAAATTAAAAATCTATATTTATTGCTAATAAAACTGATCTTAAAAATACAATTAGATTAAACGGAAAGTTGACTTTTATTTCTGGTAACACGGCTCTACCAAACAATAATTATAGTGATTTGTGATTTTATAGAAAAACGCATGAGGTAAAGTAGTAATGAATATATTGAATAATATTAAAATTAGAACGCGTATATTAATACTTGTTTTATTACCAACGATTGTCGTAATTGGTTTTTCGGTGTCAAAATTAATTGAGCTATCGGCACACAAGGATGAATTAAAAAAACTTACTGTGGCAATGAATTTAGCCAAAGAAACTGGTGAGTTATTAACAAGTATTCAAACGGAACGTGATTATACCTATGGTTTTTTACGTGGCACACCGACGGGCAGCGAAGGGAAAAAATATCAATCAGATTTACTAAAACAACGAACTATTGTTGATAACGTCGTTAACCACTTTATTCAGCATATAAACAACAATAAGGCTGCTATTTACGAGATTAATGGCATTAGTGATAATATTGACGGTATTATCAATAGTTTTTCGAAAATTGAATATACTCGAGGCTATGTTGATCGATATGAATTACAGGATGATACAAAAAGCTGGGTGGTCAATAACTATGGTGGCCTCAACCGTCAGGCTTTATCTATAATTAACAGTGTTATTCGTACCGCCGCAAGTGATCAAGAGCTAAGTATGCTGATGGGCTCTTATGCCTCTTTAATGTTATTAGACTCTATTTATTCCTTTGAGTTAAGTACCAAGTTAAGAACCTTTAGCCAAGAAAGTATTGATTATACTTCGCATGGCAACAATAAAGCCGACTTTCGCCAAGTACAAGATGCTCTTTCTCGTTTTCAAGCCTATGCTAGCGAAAAATTATCAACTAAATTAAATAGCCTGCACCTAGATACTGAAGCACAACAACAAATTTCTCAAATACGTAAAAAGCTTTTAAATTCTGGTGGTAAAAAATATGATTTAACTGCCGAGGATTGGTTTGAATTAGCTAAAAGAAACATGGCGACATTAAGAGATGTGATCCTTTACGTGGAAAACGAAATTGAAGAAAAAAATCAACAAGCTCATTCAAATGCCCAAACGGCTATTAACAATAATATCTTACTTATTATTTTATTAGCAATAATCATAATGACGGTTTCGTTCTTAATTATTCAGTCAATTAATACCCCTTTAAAAATATTAGTTAAGGAGCTAACACTCGTTGCTAAAAGCAAAGATATTAGCCGCAAATTAGAAATTAAAGGTAAAGATGAACTAGCAGAAGTTACCGCTGCATTTAATACGTTACAAAATAGCTTCAACCAAACATTGTTAGGTGTTAAAAATGAAGTTAACTCAATGAATGTCTTAACGTCATCGGTAACGAATGCAATGCAAGAAAACCAAGAATTAGCTAACAGCCAACATGAATCAACAGACTCCATTTCTGTTGCTATCAGCCAAATGACATCGACAATACATGAGGTTGCCAAATTGTCGCAAAACACTGCAGATGCAGTATCTCAAGCACATGAAAGTTCTGTCAAAAGTGCAAACAACGCAAGTACAAGTAAAGAAATTATGGAAGGTCTAGTCAGTGAATTAGTTAAAACGCAAGAACACGTATTAGCATTAAATAAAGAAACAGAAGTGATTGGCAGTGTATTAAGCGTAATACAGGGCATTGCTGAACAAACAAACTTATTAGCGTTAAATGCAGCTATTGAAGCAGCACGAGCAGGTGAGCAAGGCAGGGGGTTTGCGGTGGTTGCTGATGAAGTAAGAGATTTAGCAAGTCGTACTCAAGACTCAACCAAACAAATACATCAACAAATTGAAACTTTACAAGACGGAGCCCGTAAAACAGCAATGGGTACTGAAAATCTGCGTATTCAAGGACTAAAAGCTGTTGATGTTTCAATTGAAAGTGTGGATGCATTTAATGATATTAAGCAAGAGTTTGATAATATTCTTGCTATGTCAACTCAAATCGCCACGGCTGCTGAAGAACAAACTAGCGTAGCAGAAGGTATTAATCAACGTATTCATTTAATAAAAGAAGACACAACAGAAATGACAAATCAAACCCATGCAACTGTTTCTGCATGTGATGAACTGAAATCATCGGCAGGTAGATTAGATGATTATGTAGGGGAATTTAAAGTACAATAAATCGTATGTTCTAGGGCTGTTGTCACTGAATTAATACTGAATTAATAGGGACAGTATTAATTCAGTGAATAATACAAACCTCTCAACTAAAGTTAGTGAATAAGCTTTAGATGAGAGGTTTTTTCATGACAACCGAAAGATAGCAATTAATAGCTTGGCTGACTCACCTTATTATCATTGTATTTATCGTTGTGTTCGCCGTTCTTTTGTATGCGCTGAAGATAAAAATACCGGGGCAAAACTTTGACCACAGGCGAGGTTGGGTGGAAGATAAGATACTCATCCTAACAATAGGTTTACAAGAAATAAATGCAACGGGGACATTGGTACCTTAATTAAAAGTTCGGGATATATATGTCCCGAACTTTTCCTAGGCGCTAACGAACAATTATTAATATGATCAATACTAACGTCGATATAACAAAGTGTTACTGTTAGTGTTTAACGAACATTCACCGTTACTGTGTCGGTATAGTCGCCACTTTTAGAAGTAATAGTAACCGTTACAGTACCTGTTCTTCTTGCGGTAATAGTGCCGTTATTATTTGGTGCTACCACACTCCAGTTTGTTGAGTTTACCGTGATTTTCTGTTGTGTCGCACAGCTTGGGTAAATACTGTAATCCAAACTAAGTTGTTGCCCTACTTGCATGCTAATAGTCGAATTATTTAACTCAATTCCGCTTACCGGTACCCAGTTTGCACTACAATTTAAGCCTGTATCCGGATTTGGAGTCGGGTTAGATGTACCACCTTCAGCAGCTATAGTCACGTCATCTACATAAGCACGTTGTCCAGCATCACCATTCCATAAATAAATACGGGCAGTGTTGTTAGATGAACCGGTTGTAAAAGTAACGGTTTGTAGAGTGTAGCCAGTAGATGTAACTCGACGTGATGTTTCAGCACCGCCGTAGTTTTTAACACCAAAATAGGCACTTTGGCCATTAGCCCCCACTTTTACCCAAGCAGATAAGGTATAAGTAGTATTAGCTTGCACGGTAATATCTTGAACAATCGCGCCATTACCATTGAGGTAACCAGCATAACTACCACTACGGAGGTTATTATTTACCACCGAACTATTACCATAGCTTGCAGACCAATTAGTTAAAGAGCCGCTTTCGAAGCCTTTATTAGCGACTAAATCATCACTTGGTGTGTCCGGTGTGCTTGTTACTGTTATACGAGTTGTATCAGTAAAGCTTCCATCTTCAGTGGTTGCTACAATATTTGATGTTCCGGCATTAACTGCAGTAACTAAACCACTATCATTTACTCTTGCGGTAGACGTGTTGTTTGACGACCAAGTAATATTTTTATTGCTCGCATTACTAGGGCTTACCGCCGCAGAAAGTTGTGTGGTACTGTCTTCTGATATTGTTACTATGGCAGGTGTAACATCAACACCCGTTACCGCAATATCACCTGTGCTATCTACGTTGACTTCAATTAACTGTATTTCGTCAACATAAGTTAAGCCACCCTGTGGCTGATTAGTAAAGAATACGGTTACTTCTGTGGTATTTGCCGCAGTAGTAAACTGTAAGCTTTTTTCTTGCCAGCGCGGAAAGAAATAACGTACATCAGCTTGTGGACTGCCGTGGCCTCTAACGCCTAAATAAGCATTGTACCAACGGTCACGCTCATTTGTGTTTACTGAATTAGCAACAGCAGAAAGCATATAAGTTGTATTTGGTTTAACTTGTACCACTTGCTCTACACTCGTACCTGTAGCTAAAGACGCTGAGCGATTGCCCGTATGTTTTGCTGAGGTAATACTAGTCGCAGCGCCGCTCCAGCCATTCATACCATTTTCAAAGCCTGAATTAGTTAGTAAGTTCGTTCTATTTTGACAAGTACCACCCGAATTACTAGACGAACGCTGATATACACGTGCGTAATCAATAACAAAATCAATACCGTTAATGCCATTAAAGTGCTCTGATCTAAGATCTTCAGCTCTTACTTCCCAATCAAAAATTTCCATGTCAATCCAAGCACGATGCGGGGCTGTTGCTACCCAAGCATTGCCCATTTCGGCACGTGTTACACAGTTAATTAATGCACCATCAATGTAGATAGCAACATAATTTGGATCCCATTCAAAACCGTAGGTATGAAAACCATCGGCGACATTAAAATCTAATATATGGGCATTGTCCCAAATACGAGTACCGTAGGTTGAAGAACCTGGTACACGCCAATCATGAAAGGATGTATGAAAGCGCTTGCTTGACCAGCGATTGTTTGGGTTCCAACCGTAGCTTTCAAAGGCATCAGTTTCTCCGCCACGACCAGTGGTCCAGTACGAACTAGAAATTGGGCCATTTGCGGCCATTGAACGCATTTCCATATAGCCATATTGAAAGGTATTTTTACCTAATAATGCCGCTGTTGTTACTGGAGCGACTTCACCATAAGAAATCCCTGATTGTGAATTACCACCGCCATTACCGTTAGAGAAATTATAATTAGGATCCCAGCGAGCAGTTAAATATACATAACCATTTTCTACGCGAATGTTATCAGGATTGTATTCAGACGGTGCTCTACCACGCCATTGTCCGTTCCATTGTCCGTTTTCACCTTGGTTAAACCACACATTACGATCAAAAGAATCAGCATTAAATTCGTCTGAAACATTAGGGTTAATTACCCAATCACCATTGTTATTAGGATCAGATAACGGAGGTGGGATATCTACCGCAGCGGCATTGTTTATAGATAAGAAGGAAATAGCGAGTGGAAAAAGCATTTTTAGTTTATTCATAGTACGCTCATTTTTGTTGTTGTTGTTGTTGTTGTTGTTGTTGTTGTTTATTTTTAGTTTATTTATTATCACTGTGTCGTTTGTGGTGAAGCAAACATAACAAATGTTCAGGGTGTTACTGAAAAATACAGGCCAGTTGTCAATGGCCGCTTATCCATTTCTATTGGCATCATTAACAAAAACTTGTATAAATTGGGTTTCAAAATTTGCAAAGTCTGCTTGATAAATACCATTCTCATACAGCGACCAATCAGTCACAATATCAAGTCCAGTTATTGTAACTTCTTCATCGTTATAATTAGTAAAGGTTTGATCTGCATAGGCAACATTAATGGTTTCACGATATGTTCCGGTTCGGATAAATATAGTGCCACCACTTGAAAGGGTATTTGAAGCTTGTTGAATAGTTTTATAGGGATTATTGAGTGAGCCGTCGTTGCTATCATTGCCATTTAAACTATCAACATAAACGTCCATAGCAAAAGTTGAGAAAGGTAAACTTAACAGGGTAAAAATTATTATTTTAAACATTAAACATCTCATTTTACGTTGAATAATTATTGAATGTAAATCTTATTAACAGTCAGTACTTTCTATACCAATAATAGGCTCTGAACCGTCATAGTTATTTAAGTAATACACTCCGCATTCGTCATCCCATGTATAACCTATCCCATGTATAACCTAAAGGGATAACTTTAACGAATTTACCGCCAGGGACTGCACAACATCACCACTAGGAATAGTGTTAGAGTTACTACGTCCGCACCAATCTTCCGCACATGTATTTGAACCGATCGGGGTAACATCGTTCAAACCAATTACATACCTAACAGCTAGGTTCCAATTAGCAAGCGGATACCCACTATTTAATAGAATTGTGTCGCCGCCAGTAACAATAGGGTTTGTTGATTGGTTTTTTCCTTCAATGATTGTTTTTGCATGAACCATTGAGGTACCACTAGATAAAGCACCTTTCATTGCGTGTAACGTGGCAATTTTAGCATCGGTACTGATATCTATATATTTAGGTACCGCCGTAACAGCTAAAATACCTAATATAACAATGACAACGACTAATTCTATTAGAGTAAAACCTTGTTGATTTTGATTCATCTACTTACCTATCTATTTAATTTTTATTAAAACACGTATTGCGACAATACTTATAAAAGATGATACTTAGCTAAACATAATATGTTTACGTTAATCGTAAAGGAATTAAAAAGCAATAATTTTTGTTAATAAATCACAACTGTCAAACAAGTAAAGTTAACTTTAATTTAACGTAAGGGTAACGTAATAATAACGCAATAATAACGTAAGAGAGGTTTTTATCCTGTTGTTATACGCTCTAGATGCAATATATAGAGCAATTTTGATTAATTGAAAAAATACAAGAAATAAATAACTGTGAATAGAGTTTATAAAATTCAAATAATAAAAAAAGGTTCTAACCATGTTGAAAAAATTTAAAAGAAAGCCTGCACTACTTGCCTTATCATGTTTTGCATTAACATCTCATGCTTTTGCTGAGAATGTTAAACCCAATATTCTCGTTATATTACTCGATGATTTAGGCTATGCCGATGTTGGGTTTATGGAGAACGCAGAGCCAGATATTTACACGCCTAATATTGATCAAATAGCCAGTGAAGGGACCATTTTTTCTTCTGCGTATGTTACTCATCCATATTGCGGACCAAGCCGGGCAGGGTTAATGACTGGCCGCTATCAACATGAGTTTGGCGCACAATTTAATCTTGCTGGCTATTCCGAGCATGGCATTGATGTATCTGAAACTTTTTTTAGTTCCGTATTACAAGATGCTGGTTATCAAACAGGTCTTATTGGCAAGTGGCACTTAGGCGAAGAACATCAGTATCAGCCGAATCAACGTGGTTTTGATTATTTTTACGGTATGTTAGGCGGCGGTCATAATTATTTTACCAATGACTTCAATCCTGCAAGGGGCTATGTAAGAAATGAAAACGTCAATAATTACAGGATTCCGTTAGTTGAAAATGATAGCTTAGCCCCTGAAACAGGGTATGAAAATAACTTATATATCACTGATATGTTCACCGATGCAGGGGTCAATTTTATTGAGCGAGCGCAATCTGATGACGACAAGCCATTTTTGTTATTTATGTCATACAATGCACCGCATACACCTGAGCAAGCAACTGATGCTGATAAAGTGGAACTGCGAAATATTTTAGGTAGTAAAGCTTCAAATGACACAGGTCGTCATAATTATTCAGCGATGGTTTATGCTGTAGATCGTGGCGTTAAAAAATTGGTTGAAAAGCTTAAAGCAACGGGTGAGTACAACAACACCGTTATTGTTTTTTTAAGTGATAATGGCGGTAAAATTTCTAATATTACCCATGCTAAGAATACTCCCTTAAAGCAAGGTAAAGGTGCAACCTATGAAGGTGGCATTCGAGTACCTATGTTCATTAGCTGGCCAGATGGCAATGTACCACAAACAACCTTTAATCACCCCGTTTCATCATTAGATTTATATCCAACCTTTTTAGGGCTTGCTGGTGCAGATAAGCCTAACGGAAAAGAATTACATGGTAAAAATATTCTACCAAATATTCTTAATAATACTAATGCTAGGAAAACTGAGCCGCTATTTTTTATGCGTCATGATCCAAATGGTAATAATGGTGGAGGTAACCGAACCTCGGTTATTTTAAATAACCATAAGTGGTTTAACCCTGGTTCAGGTACTTGGGTATATTTTGATCTTGCAACAGACATTGGAGAAGAAAATCCTATTTCACAAACAAATAAATCAGATCTAGATTATCTTATAGACTCAGTTTATCAGTGGACAACAACACATATTCGTCCACTTTTTTTTGATGATGAAGACCGTTATGGCTTTGAAGCAGGTTGGGACAGTAACAACATGCCTAACTTTGGTAAAACTTTCCCAGACCGTTTTGACGAGGCAGATTATATAATTTCGCCGACACCTGAGCCAACTCCGACACCTGAGCCAGCTCCGACACCAGAGCCAACTCCAACACCTGAGCCAGCTCCGACACCTGAGCCAGCTCCGACACCTGAGCCAGCTCCGACACCTGAGCCTGAACTTACACCAGAGCCAGCTCCAGAGGATGAGCAAATACCGGTAGTAGAAAAAGTGGGTGGAGGTAGTGTCGGGATTTGGTCAATTTTACTTGCTTTTTCTACGCTTGTCCGTCTAAGAAGAAAGTAATAGCACTTCTTCGATGGGTTTAAAAGCACGTTAGACGGCGTTAAATAATGTAAAAATAGAATGACTATATTGAACATTATTCTCCTTGTTTAACGTGCTTTTAATTCCCACTGAAATCCCGCACTTTGAATGGTAACGGGTATATATCACATTAGCACTTGCATCAGCCTCTACTTCATTACATAAAAGTGCTTTGATAATGAATGAATCAATATCATTGTCTAGAACTAATTTTATTATCTAATTTCATGATCTTACAAAATATATTATCCAGATCTCAAGTCAGGTTATGTACCTTTATCATTCCAAGTTATTTTACTTAACTTATACTTAAGTTCTTTTATCAGCGCTTTATATTTCTTCTCGCCTACTATGTTATTCCATTCGTGAGGATCTGCATGCAAATCAAAAAGATATTCTTTCCCCTTACTACCTATAGTAAATCGGTATTGCTCCGTTATAGCGCTAAAGCTTCCTTGCGATGAACTAAAAGCAATATTATCCCAACCGATGTTTGGACTTTTTAATATAGGTACTAAACTTTTTCCGTGAAAAGTAACCTTTTCAGTTTTTTTGATACCTGCAAGTTCAAGGAGTGTAGGGTATATATCAATATTTTGAACAAGCTGTTGTGCTTGAATACCTTTACTTAACCCTGGAGCTTTAATCATCATTGGCATACGCGTAGCGACTTCATAGGGGGTATGTTTACGCCATAATCCATGATCGCTTAAGTGGTAACCATGATCTCCCCACATAAGGATAATGCTATTCTCATATAAATTTTGTTCTTTTAACGCAGTAATTATCTTTCCCATTTGAGCATCTGCAAAAGAAGTACTGGCTAAATAACCTCGAATAATTAGTTTAGCTTCAGCATCACTTAAGCCCTCATTCCAGCCATGTTTATTTGCAAACTTATTAGAGAACTCATCATTGCTAATGATAATATCGGCATTAGTTGGTTTAATTTCGAGTGTTGCTATGTCTTTGGGATATAAATCAAAATATTTTTTAGGAGCAACAAATGGTAGATGTGGGCGAGAAAACCCCGCTGAAATGATGAAAGGTTTTGTTTTATCGCGTTTACTTAAAAAGGCGATCACTTCGTCAGCCACTTGTCCGTCATTAAGTAAAGTATCTGGTCCATTAATTGAGGCATAGATAAGTGCAGCATCACCTTTACCATTAGCAAGGTAATCTTCTAACTGCGCAGATTGGCCTCCTTTTTCGACAATATGCTTGATGATTAATGGTGAGCCATCTTTATATTTTTTGTCGATAAATTGAGGGCCTGCAACATGCCAAACATCTTGTTCAATAGACGGTACATCGCCATGGTATAACTTGCCTCGTGTTCCTAACCAATAACCGTTGTTATAAAAAGTTCTTGCCCAGGTGTCTTGTACCGAGATCATATTATTATATATTTCACTGCCTTTAGTTTTATTCGCGGCATAAACTTTACGCTGTGCTTTACTGGGTTTTTCAAATCGTATCCCTGTCATCATTGCTGCACGAGATTGCGCACAAACAGGGTAGGTAACATAGGCTTTATTAAATTGTACCGAGTCTAGTGCAAGGGCATCAAGATTTGGTGTAATAGCTTCCTGAACGGCATAGCTTTTTGTCATTGGTCGTAAATCATCAAAAGAAAAAATAATAATATTCGGTTGAGTGTTCGCTAAAAGTGAAAAGTTAAAGAATATAGTAGCTATAAGGAGGCAATAAATGATTAAACGTTGGTAAATATTCATAATTAAGGTCTTATTTTATTTTCACTAAGCTAAGCTTAGAAATTAAGGAAGAAGTAGGGGGGGATTTAAAATTTTTAATGAGAATTTTGAAATTAAACTTTGAGCTTATCTCACCAGTCTGATTGGTAGTTTGGTTGGCAGCTAACAAGCATTAGAAAAAAAAAAACACCTAAGCCATAACAGCTTAAATGCTTTTTATTAAATCTACTTGGCAATTTAACAGCTTACAGTTCAAAGACTGTAAGCTGAGCCTTTACAAAACTTAGCCTTAAAAATTGAAAGGAATTATTCTAAATCACCATCAATGAATGCCCAACCTTGTTCTGTCGTCAGTTTGTCTCGAGCAGCTTGACCCGCGGCGGAGTAATCACTATCTCCAGCGTTGAAGTTTGTAATATTATCCCATACATTTAACTCTGCCCAAGAAATTAGTAATGCATCATAGTTAGCTGTAGATAAGGTTACATTATTCATGAAGTTACCAAAGTTGTTAACAAGTAGAGGTTGCCAATCAGATAAATCTTGATCGAATTGTGTTGCATCGCCAAACATATTCGCCATGTTTGTAATTGTACTTACATCCCAATGTCCAACAGGACTGTTCATAGGGGTTGATCTAAACATAGCGTTCATCGCAGGACCAGCTGATAAGTCAGGTGCATCTGTGGCATTTACAGCTAAGTTGGCACAACCCATAAATGCGGTACCAAACTTAGTCCATACAGCATCCCCCCATTGTTCAATACTTGTTATTTTGTCGTGGTTTGGAGAATGATTTCCACCAAAGTTTATTTGCGTAAAGGTACCCGAAATAGTTACGGTATAAGTACCCGCAGTAGCATAAGTATGCTGTGCAGTATGATCAGTTCCGGTATAATCATTTGAGGCACCATCACCCCATGTAACGTTATAGTCATATTCTGTATTTGGGTGAATTTGAAAAGTAGTAGGAATAGTAATCGATAAATCGCCATCGGTAACTGTCCACGTAGTGATAAAGCTTGATGTGTCAGAAGCTTCAATCACAGTTACATTACGAACAACTTCTTCAGCTGCGTTGCCTGCGGTATCCATTACGTTATATGTGACCGTATAAGAACCTGCTACTTCAGAATTTACTTCAGTTGAATCGATTACAGCATCTAAATTTGCATCCACATTGTCAGTTACCGTAGCACCTAATTCTTCATAGGTATCACCAACGGTTAACTCTACATCCATTTCACCAACTAAAGCGATTACAGGTGCTGTAACATCAGCATCTGTACTTACAATAACGGTTCTGGTTTTGGTTTCAGCAATATTGCCTGCTGCATCTGTTACATTATAAGTTACCGTATAAGTGCCTACAGTAGTTGTGTCAACTGTTGAAACCATTACGGCTTCTAAGTCAGTGTCTACATCGTCAGTTACTGTAGCACCAGCGTCTGAATAATCAGTATTAATAGGTATCGTTATTTCAGCAGCTCCAAGTAAAACTATCGTTGGTGCAGTTACATCTTCAGGATCCTCCGTTATATTTGCTGCATTGACAATAACTGTCCTCGTTAAAGCTTCAGCTGCATTTCCTGAAGCATCAGATACATTATAGGTAAGCGTATAAGTTCCGGCAGTAGCAGGATCAACTGTGCCAGAGACAACAACGGTTAAATTATCGTCAGCGTTATCTGTAGCTGTAGCGCCTTCATCTTCATAGGTATCACCCACAGTTAATGTCACTTCAGTATCACCAGTCAATGTGATTACCGGTGATACTGAGTCAACAACATTCACGGTTCTAGAAACAGCTGTAGCAGAGTTACCGGCAACATCTGTTGCGTTATAGGTAATAGTGTAAGAACCAACCTGATTAGTATCTACTTCACCTGACGGAGTGGCTGCGAAAGAACCATCTACAGCATCAGTTGCCGTTGCGCCTGATTCACTGTAAGCCGAGCCATACTCTAGCGAAACAGTGGCACTGCCTTCTAAAGTTATAACGGGGGCTACAATATCAGTTCCTTTAACCTCATCAATAATCTCATTGACATCAGAATCACTATTACAACCTGTAGCAAGTACAGAAGCAATAACTACCGATAACCACTTTTTTTTACTCAAGTTTGAATATGTATCTGCATTATTTATAAACATGCTGTTTCCTCATTATTTTATTATTTTATTATTTATTATTTTAATAAATGTTAACTCAGTCTTTTGATACACAGCTTGTCAGTTAGGGAACAAACTAAGCCACAAAAGTCCTACAAACACAAACATATCATGTTTATTTTTATTGTACATTAAATTGTTGAAATAAATTACTTGTCAGCTGATGAATTAGTATTCGGTAGACATGCAGAATTGTTTTAGGCTTTGATTGCAGGGGCTTTCAATAAGGTTTCTTAATTATGAAAATCAAAAAGGACCGCACATATTGATGATTATCCCTAAGGTTGAAACTGGCTAAATAATTGAAAATGATATTTTTCATAGAGTTAATTGAAGTATTTCTAAGTTATTGTGGTTTTAAATACTCTTAAGCTTAATTAGTTGTATTGGTATAATATCTATCTCACTAAATAGGGGTTTGAAATTACTTACTAAAATAACTAACTAGGTTCCTAGTTGTTCGTTATTTATTTAATCATCAAATTAAACGATGTTTAAGGGGATAAAATTAATTAATAAGTAGTTAAGATTGTGTTTTTTAGGGGATTAAAGTAGAATTTCGGTCACTTTCTTTTAATTATATAAACATATAACGTTTCAGTACCTATTATGAGTGAATTAGTTTATTACGATTTAAAACGCGCCGCAACCATGACGCCAAGTATGCCGATACAAGTTGCCCGTGAGCTAGGCCGGAGAATCGTCGCAGGGACCATTGAAGAAGGTACATTAATTGATGATGAAACTTCTTTAACTGAGAAATATCAAGTAAGCCGTGTTGTTATTAGAGATGCGGTAAAAATACTTGTGGGAAAAGGGCTTTTGGATGTCCGTCGAGGTATAGGAACTCGTGTTAAGCCTAGAACCCAATGGGTGTTATGGGATGACGATGTACTTGCGTGGCACGTTAGTGCTCCACCTAATAAAGACTTTATTCATCAATTAATGGATATCCGTTTAGCTTTTGAACCTAAAGCTGCTCGTTGGGCTGCAGAAAGAGCCACACCAGAAGCATTAGCTGAAATTGAAGCCGCTTGTATTGGTATGGAGCTTGAAAAAGGCTCAGTGGAAAAATTTATTATTGCCGATGCTTTATTTCATCGTTCTGTGCTTAGAGCAGCCCGTAATGACTATTTAACAGCGATGGAAGGGGTAATTTATTCTGCATTATTAATTAGTGTGCAAATTACCAATAGCGATCCTAGAGAAAATAGCTCATCTGTACCTTTTCATCGAGAAGTTTATCAGGCAATTGCAAATAAAGATGGCGTTTTAGCTGAGCAATTAACTGAAAAATTATTAAAAGACGCTATTAGACGCTTGCAAGAAGCTTTTGGTAGTGGATTTAAATCATAAGACCACTCTTTATATTTAGTCTGTCCCAAGTAAAGAAGTAAGTGCTACAATTGATAGCACTTACTTCTATATCTCCTATATTTCCCGTAGAAAATAACTAAAAAATAATAACAAATTCAAAGCCAATGATTGAGTAATAGCGAACTATTGTGATTGTTCGCAATGCAGAAAGTGATTATTTATACCATTTGCAGATGATTGATTTATTATTTTAATTGGTAGTAAGCTGTGGCTGATTAACACACCACAGCTTAATAAAAATACTACCAGTTTTGCACACTACCATCGTAGTTAGTTAAATGTGGAGCTTCAGTGAAGGTTGCACTTTGCTCTGCAATTTTATCTTCGTTCACTTCAACACCTAACCCAGGTAGCTCAGGGATGATAAAGTTAGGGCCATCCATTGTTGCTTGCACAGGGAATAACTCTGGATTATCAAAACCAAGTTGCTCAAATGGTGAAGAGCGACATTCTAACCAGCTAAAGTTAGGTACAGCAGCTGCCAAGTGAATAGAAGCAGCAGTACAAATAGGGCCTAATGGGTTGTGCATAACTAAATCTATATAATGCGCTTCAGACCAACCAGCAACTTTCAACGCTTCAGTGAAACCACCCACGTTACAAATATCTAAACGGTTATATTGCATTAATTCTTTTTCAATAAATGGTAAAAATTGCCATTTCGATGAGAATTCTTCACCAATTGCGAAGGGAATATTAGTTAATTTTCTTAGTGTTTCGTAAGCTTCAGGTGTTTCATCACGTATAGGCTCTTCTAAGAAGTCTAGGGTGCCTGATGGTAATTTTTGACATAAAGACGCGGCTTCAGCAACACTTAAACGGTGATGGAACTCAAGACCAAGTACCACTTCATGACCAAGTACCTCGCGTGCTTTAATTAACCAAGGCACAGTTTTGTTGATTGATTCTCGTGGCTCCCAGTTTGCAACACCAGTACTGTTATAGGCAGCGCCCATTCCATCTGCGATGAAGCGAATACATTTCCATCCCATTTCTTTTAACTGAACCGCTTGTTCAATCATTAATTCGCCCGGCTCTGCTGGTACAGTAGCAAATGCGGGAACGATATCGCGCTGCTTACCGCCAATTAATTGGTAAACAGGAACACCTAGCGCTTTACCCTTTATATCGTGCAATGCAATGTCAATCGCTGCCATAGCAGCAGTAACAACTCGACCGCCTTCAAAATAATGGCTACGGTAGCATTCTTGCCAAATACGACCAATATTCATTGGATCTTGTCCAAGAAGGAACTTAGAAAAATGCTCAATCATCATGGCTACGGCTTGTTCTCTAAAAGAAAAACCTGCTTCGCCCCAACCGTAAAGACCTTCGTCTGTTTCTACTTTAACGATAAGTTGGTTGCGGGCACCAACCCATATAACGTGAGGAGTAATTTTAGATATTTTCATAACATCCACCTTAAAAATATATTCATAAAAATTTAGAAAAAAAAAGCTCAGAGTGAAAACCATGAGCTCTAGAAATTATCCATAATAGCTGTGGCTATTTAGTTAATGCGTTGAATGTTTCAACAAATTTCTTTGCATTAGCTCGAATTTGATCATCAGTCATATTTGGCTTATATAAAGAAGAGCCTAAACCAAAACCGTTAGCACCAATATCTAATAATGGTTTCATGCTTTCTACTGTTGGGTCTACACCGCCAACAGGGAAAGACAACGCCTCAGGAGGTAAAACTGACTTTAATGCTTTGTAGCCATCGAGACCTAGAGCAGAAACAGGGAATAACTTAATGCCAGTTGCGCCTGCAGCTAGTGCATTAAATGCTTCTGTTGGTGTAACTACGCCAGGAAAAGTAGCACAGCCTGCTTCAACAGTAAGTTTTATCACTTCTTCGTTCATGTTAGGTGTAACAATTAAATTAGCACCTGTTGCAATAACATCTTTTGCTTTTTGTACCGTTGTTACTGTGCCTGCACCAATTAAATATTTTTCACCAAAAGCATCAACCAAATTTTTAATACTAACCAATGGCTCTGGGCTATTTAATGGCACTTCAATCATAGTGAAGCCTTCATCAATTAATATTTGACCTATACGAACAACATCTTGTGGTAAAACACCACGGATGATTGCGATTAATGGTAGGTGCTCATCAAGATTATAGCGTTTAGTCATTATTTTATCCTTTGTTCAATACGGTAATTAAATCGGCCATACCTGCAAGAAAACACTCATCACCGTTCATATACGTTGATTCAATAGCGAGTTCAGTACAAGCAAGCTGGTATCTGTCACATAAGCCTTTACCACCAACCAAGTAAACATGGTCGTTAGCTAAGCTTTTTAATTCATTACCTATCAATAAACCAGATAAGTAATCTAATATTTCGGTATCTTTAATGTTATTAAACAAGCGGTGAGTACGTGCCGCAAAAAGCGTGCTAGTTAATTTGTCTGTTTTGCCTTCACTTACACCACGTAAAAATGCTGGTTGGCTATCTACTTGCTCAGGTAAACCTTTACCTAAGATAGTATGCTGTGAAATTACAGAAAATAATTCACCGGTCATAAAAGAGGAAAACTCTGTCATTTTATTATTTTCAAAACGCGCATGCTTACTATGAGTACCTGGTAAAATAGCGTTTAGCGCACTTTTACCTGTTATTTTAGCCAAGCCAAATAACTGAACTTCTTCACCACGCATAACGTCATAGGCGCCTGTTTCTAATTCATGGCTAACACCTGGAATAATTGTTGCTTTAGCACCCCAAGGTAAATTAAAACTATGTACGTTAGCGCTTAATGATGCTTCATCAGTAGGCGTTGAAACATAATCAACATTTACCCAGCCAGCTTGTGAGCCAACCATGCCAGCCATAAAAATAGGTAATGCTTGGTAGGTATCTAACCAAGGAGCTAATACTTCTTCTAAGGATTGTGCGAACTTACCGTCTTCAACTTGTAACAAGCCCATGCCAAGTTCTTTCTTATCCACTTGTTGGTTTTGTGCATTCATCGCAAAGGCACGGAAATTTGTGGTACCCCAATCAATAATTAAATAACTAATTTTTTTGTTTTCTAATGTCATAAGTTAAGCTCATTTTTTAAAAATAAACGAGGCACCGCTGCGTGCTCAGTGCCTTATAAAAATTATCCCAAGCTTAACTTGGGATAATTATGTTCTATGTGCGTACTAAATCTTTTTCAATTTGTTCAATAGTTTTACCCTTGGTTTCAGGCATGATGAAGAACATAACAATTAAACCAATTAGTCCAATAACACCATACATTAAGAACACATTAGCGGCGCCAAAATTACTTAAACTCCAAGGGAATAATTCACTGATAGACCATGAAGAAAGTGTTTGAACTAAAGCGGCAAATGGTAATGCAACACTTCGAACGTTATTCGGAAATATCTCAGAGAAAACTACCCATAATATCGGACCAATAGACATATTAAATGCCGCTAACATGGCAAATAATCCAAACAAGATAAGCATAGGTTTAATACCAACAATCGATTGATTGATAATAGCACCGCTTGCTAGAGGTAATTCTTTCTTGGTAAATATTTCAGCTAGTTTGGCTTTTAACTCAACATCATTTGCAAACGTTTTACCTTCTAACGCGCCTAACTTAGTTAAATCAACAGTAGCGCCTTCTAATTGCTGTTCAATATTAACCATTGCCGCCGGATTAAATACATAGGTAGAGTCTTTAAAACCCATCCATGTAGAGGTATGTGCAACAACAACAAGAGCAAGGCCAGCAAGGGTTAAGAAGCGACGACCCAGTTTTTCAACGGTGAATATTGCGATGAATACAGCAGCTAAATTAACAATACCCATAATAACTGTTTGCATGAAACTATCTTCTGTTGTCATACCTATTTGCTCAAAAATCATAGGAGCAAAGGATAAAATAGCATTCATACCTGTACCGCCCTGTACAATGGCGTAGGCTATTGCAATCCATAAAATAAGCGACATACGTTTAGTAAATAGATTTTTTAATTGGCTTAAAGTATCTGTTTTAGTTTCATTATGAAAACTGTCTTGAACATCAGAAATCATGCCTTCAATTTCTTCGGTTGGAGTAATTGTTTGTAGAATGCTACGAGCTTCCTCAATACGACCTTTCTTAATTAACCAACGTGGTGACTCTGGAATTTTAAAAATTAATGCGATCCAAATTACATTAGCAATAAGTTCAGCACCAAGCATGTAGCGCCAAATATTTTGATCAGTTAACCAAGTAATAGAGTTCAAATTTTTAATGAAAAAGTAGTTAACGACCGAAGCAAGTAAAATACCTAAAGCAATCATCAATTGGTTGACAGAAACAAACTTACCACGTTGATTTGCCGGGGCTATTTCACCGATATACATAGCAGAAACAGTAATAGAGGCAAATGCAGCGCCACCAATAAAACGGCCTACAACGAGCATTTCATAATTAACAGCAAAAGCGGACAAAATAGAAGAAAGTGAATACGCGAAGGCAATACCTAGTAATATTTTTTTACGGCCAAATCGTTCGCACAAGGTGCCAACAAAAAACAAGGCCAATACTACTCCCAAAAATCCTATACCAACTACACGACCTATTTGTCCATCGTCTAGACTAAATATTGAACTGATAAAGCGAATAGCACCTGAGATGTTCATTAGGTCTAAACCAAAAACAAACCCCCCGAACGCAGCAACTAGTGCATAAAAAGAAACATTCTTATCTATACTTGTCATCATATATACCTATTAAACCTCATTATAATTAAATATCATTTCTAATTATTCTATTGTAAATCTAACACTGGAACATGAAAGATACAATAAATATAAACATATGATGTTTATATTTTTGTTTTTTTATATTACTATGAGCTTATCTACAATTATTACATTGTAAAATAAAATATTGTTTTCAATGTCTAACCATACGTTTTTTATAGGAAATAGTCTTAAAATGAATCCACGTTTAAATAAAAAAGTAGCTATTGTTACTGGAGCATCCGAAGGCATTGGGCAAGCAATCGCTGAATTATTTTGCCAAGAAGGAGCATTAGTGTGTGTGGCAGACATTAATGAAGCACTTGGGCATAAAGTTGTAGAAAGTCTAATCGAAAATGGCGGAAAAGCCATTTTTGTAAAAACAGATGTTGCTGATATAGACTCTGTTAAAAATATGGTTAAAGAGACGGTGAAATTATTAGGGGAACCTAATATTTTAATAAACAATGCAGGTATTATTTACCAAAATGAATCGCCTTTGGATACAACTCAAGAACAATGGGATAAAAGCTTTAACGTTAACTTAGATGGCATGTGGCATTGTAGTAAAGAAGTGCTGCCTTATATGCAAAAAGCAGGTAAAGGCTCAATTGTAAACATTGGCTCGGTACATTCATTCAAAATTGTCCCTAATCACTTTCCTTACGCGGTAACAAAACATGCCATTATTGGTTTAACTAAAAACTTAGCGGTTGAGTTTGGTGAATTCAATATTCGAGTCAATGCATTATGTCCAGGTATGGTTGAAACACCTGCAGCCTTTAAATGGTTTGCTGAGTCTGAAGATCCTGCAGCGGCTAGAAAGAAACTAGGTGACATTCATCCATTAAGACGTAATGCTTCGTGTGAAGAGATAGCTTACCCTGCATTATTCTTAGCTGGTGAAGAATCAAGCTTTATGACAGGACAAAGTATGATCGTCGACGGTGGCCGATCCGTGGTTTACCACCTGTAGTAATTACAACACCACTAAGTGTAATGAGGTTTTTTGTCCCCAGTGCAAAATTACACTTGTAATTTTGCACATAAGAAATTTAACGGGGGTTAGGTTACACGGATTGTCAGGAGTTAAATTGAACGTTATTACTAGCAATATAAAATGGATAATGATTATTGCAGGTTTACTTACTTGTTCAATGATTTTTGCGGTATTCGCACCTCAAAGTACTTTAATAAGTATGTTTGGTGAAACACTTACCGAACCATTAGCTCAGGTTGTTGTTCGAAGTTGGGGATTTCTTATTTTCCTGATGGGTGTTTTATTGATTTCTGGGGCTTTTAACCCTGTATATCGTAATTTGGCTCTAGTTCTTACAAGTATTAGTAAAATAGCATTTATATTTATAATTTTTATGTTTGGAGCACAATATATTGATAAATGTTTAATAACTATAGTGTTGGATTCCGTTTTAGTTATTATTTTCCTTACTTATTTAGTTAAGGTAAAAAGTGTCACCTACAAGAATATTAAACGGAAAAATCACAGGAAGTTTGGCGTTTAAATTATCTATTGTCATTTTGTCGTTATTACTTTGTACTTCCTGTTTGGACTCTCATATTGATATGCCAGTTATAGATTTATCGAATTTTTAAATAGTGGATTTCAATAAATAAGTTAAAGGTAGCTGGAGTCAGGTTTGTTTTATTAAACCTTATCCTAGAGATATTGATATTTAAAGCAGGTTTGGTATTAAGCCGGAACTAGAATAAAATACTAATATTCAACTAAATGATGGTTATGTCGTTTTAAGCTTCCGTATCAATACTCAAGTCCTATCTTACTTTAAAGTATCAAGGTCGCCATTCGACTTTACTCAGCTTGGACATACCTGTATAAATAGAGATAAATCAAAATTTAGTGTTAAAGATAAAGTAATTAACTTTGAGCAATGTCACAATAAGTCAATCAAGCAGAACTAAATACAGCTGGCTGTTTTTGTCCGTCAATATTTGGATAATTGGATGAGATAAACCACCCAATCACATTAAAAAATGCCAAGCATTATCATCTAAATCGGCCACCAAATAACCACATCATTGCATCGGCTATGCCGCTAATAAATTAAGTTTATTTGCGCTTAGCTGATATTGGCTTTTGTTCACTAGCGACAACTGATCCGACTAAGAACAGCATTACCGCGGAGTAGTTTAGGTCTCAGCCACCAAAGCGGTCATAAACTATATTTTCAATGTCATAAAACTCTTAGTGTCTTAGCTAGAGTTGTTGTTAATAAATATCCCATATGTTTTTCTTAAAATACTCATCAATAAAATCAATAAATGCTCTTACTGCTGGCGCTAAAAATTTGCGTGATGAATATAAAGCATAAATACTCATGTCATTTGGTTTCCAATCAGACAATACCTGAACTAGCTCCCCTCGTTGTATCATTTTGTTTGCCATATAGGTAGGCTGCATTGAGATACCCATCCCGCACATAGTGGCTTCAAGTAAAGCCGTCGCTTCATTAGCGCTCAATGTACCTTTAACATTAATCGATTTATGCACTGTGCCATGTGCAAGGTGCCAGACTTTATTTTCAAAATTGGTATAGTTAAGGCAATTATGATGGCAAAGATCCTCTGGTCTTTCTATGGCAGGCTTCCTTGCTAAATAACTTTTATGTGCGACAAGAATAGAGCGGCAAAGTGCAATAGGTTTACCTATTAAGGATGCATCAGGGGTCGAAGCAATACGGATAGCTAAATCTATGCGGTTATTAACCAAGTCACTGACGGTATCCTGTAAGTCTATATCAATGTTGACCTTGGAATGTAATATCATAAATTCACTGATAGCAGTCATTAACTGCGCATGCGCGAAAGACACACTGGTTGCAATTCGAATTGAGCCTGTTAGTACATCGGTAGGTTTTACACTTTCAACTAAAAGTTGACCCGCACCAAGCCATGACTCTATATCTAAAAGACATTGTTTACCTAACGTTGTTAAGGTCACTTTACGAGTGGTTCGATGAAGTAAACGTACGCCAAACCAACTTTCTAAGGCCTCAACATACCTTGTAACCATGGGCCTAGACATCGATAGTCTATCCGCGGTTGCGGTAAAGCTACCTGAACGGGTAACATCGACAAATACTTCTGCTGCGGTGATCCTATCCATCTATATGCACGAATAAAGAAATAAAGAAGCACAGTATTTGGTATTTATCTGTTCTAGTCAATGATTTATGATCGTTGCATCTCAAAATAATTAATGATTTAAACAGGACACAAACCATGAATAAAATAATACTTTTACTTGCTTCATTTTTTCTTACTACTTCGGTTCATGCAGTAAATGATGTGCCGCTATCACTAAAAGTGTACAACGCTAGTAGCAATAGTTTTCACGTAAATTCTACCTTGATATACGGTGAGACTGAAGCGGCAGTGATTGATGCAGGCTTCACGAAAGCAGATGCTTTAAGAATTGTTGCTAATGTCTTAGATTCAGGTAAAAAATTAACGACAATCTTTATCAGTCAGGCCGATCCTGACTATTATTTTGGTGCAGAAACGCTTAAAAAGTTCTTTCCTGATGCACGAATTATTGCAACACCAGCAGTAAAAAAGGTTATTGAAAAAAAAATGGCTGGAAAATTCGCTTATTGGGCACCTAAAATGGGAGATAATTCGCCTAACAATATGGTGACACCTAACGCTTATAATAAACTTTCTTTTTCTGTTGATGGACATGTTATTGAAATTAAAGGAACTACAGGTTTATTAGCACACCGACCTTATTTATGGATACCGTCTAAAAAGGCTATTGTAGGTAATGTTTCTGTCTTTGGTGATTTACATGTATGGACAGCTGATGTTCAAGATACAGCGAGCTGGAATGCTTGGTTATTACAATTAGCTGAAATGGAGAAACTGTTTCCACAAATTGTTGTGCCAGGACATATGAAGCAAGGTACGAAACTTGATGCGAGTAACCTACATTTCACCAGTAAATATTTAACCACTTTTGAACAAGTAAAACAAAGTAGCTCAGATGCTAACGCATTGATTAATGGTATGAATGTACTTTACCCTGACACGCAATTTTCTTTGTCATTAAATATTGGTGCTAAAGTTCATAAGGGTGAAATGAAATGGTAACAGCTCACTACTTTTTTGACCCTATGTGTGGATGGTGTTACGGCGCTACTCCACTGGCTGAAACATTAGCTTCAGCATCAAATGTTAATATGATACTGCATGCTGGCGGAATGATAACAAGACAAAAAATGCATAGAGACTTTCGAGCAATGGCTCAAGAATTTGATAAAAAAATAGCCTCACAAACAGGGCAAATATTTTCAGTTGATTACCATAATCGGTTAACTAGCAATAATACGATTATGCTTGATTCGTACATCACCGCCCAAGGAGTATATGTCATGGAGAAATTTTGTAGTAAAGGCTTTGATATGTTGAAAGCTATTCAACAAGCCCATTACCAATTTGCTCTAGATGTTAGTGACTATAATGTTTTAGCGACTATCGCTAGTAAGCTAGGGGTTGAAGAAAGCAGATGGTCAAGGTTAATGCGTTCACAAACCAAACAAATAGATGATGATATACATCAAGAGCAACAGTTAATGAATCTATGGGGGGTTAGAGGGTTTCCTACTTTTATCATCGAAAAAGACGGCAACTTGACATCATTACCTCATGAAAACTATTACAAAGACCTTGTAAAATGGAAGGAATTAGTCGAGCAATTGTAGTCATTGAACGGGTGGATAAAATGGATAAATTTAATGAGTATTAATGGAGTGGTAAACTTAGTTTTTTCAATATTTTCATTGGGTTGTACCCATGTAAAAACAGAGACTAATTTACATACAAAAGAACAAGCCATTGAAGAAGAAAGTGTGAAAATGATGTCAAACTTGGAAATTATTAAGAGCACTTATGAAGGAGACTCTTCAGAAGAAAATGGAAAAAACTTACGCAAGCATTTATCAAAGAGTGCTACATGGAAAGAAGCCGATGGTTTTCCTCTCGCTGGTGTGTATATAGGGTTTGAGGAGATTTCTCAAAAAGTCTTTAAACGATTATCGACAGAATGGACTGATTACCGATTTGTTGTTGAGGGCTATGTTGATGCTGAAAACCGTGTGTTCGCGTACGGTACGTACTATGGAACGTACAATGAAACAGGGCGAAAATTTAGTGCTAGAGTTGCCCATTTATGGATGCTAGAAAATAATAAAATCGTTAGTTTTGAGCAATTCGTTGATAGCGTACCTGTTGATGAATCTATGAAATAGTCTTTTC
The DNA here is from genome assembly GCF_002843355.2 of Colwellia echini. GTDB lineage: Bacteria > Pseudomonadota > Gammaproteobacteria > Enterobacterales > Alteromonadaceae > Colwellia > Colwellia echini. Next base: position 108,201 of record NZ_PJAI02000005.1, on the reverse strand, counting down.
ATAGATTGATTATGGCGCATAAAGGAAATAAAAAAAATAGTTTACCAGAGATTGACACACTCAATGTAATGTTCTTGAGTGTGTTGCTCTTCGGAATAAATATAAACAGCTTTTTATAGTAACCTACGAGTTATTAGTTAGTGAGTAAAGCTACTTGTTGCCTCAATAGAAAAGCAGTAATTATCATGTCTGTAAGTTTATAATTAACATTCAATAACCGAATATGAACGGCAGCAATGAGCATATTGCTGACATTCATTAATGATATTTAAACGGGTGAAGATAAAATTACACATCGATACACTTCAAAGTTCAATCCAATATCCAGAAATTACTAATTCGACTGTAGATAAGCAACCATTTCACTCGCAATGTTTAACAGAAACCTTGGATTTTTAATCTCCAGTTCTTTAGCGTTACAATTATAAGATCATTAAATATTTTTAGTAAGTTATTAATAAATGGTACTTTTGTACTAAAAGAATAGCCAAACTCCTTCCCAATTCGTTAGCCCCTTAATAATTGAAATTAAAAGGTTAAAATGCAAAGTTCGGCATAATTGCAATTTTTATGAAAATTCATGTTGTAAATGCAAACATCATATGTTTAACTATGTATTACTTTTGAAGTAAAACTTAAATGGCTATTATAAATATTGTTACTACAGTGTTTAACGTTACGTCTTCTTATATAGCCACAAAAAAGGTTAAAGATAAATGAAAATAGAATGCATAAAAACTCACCACATAAGATGTGAATTGAAAGAGCCTTTCGGTTTTTCTCAATGGTTTTATAACCAACGCAATGTACTACTTATTGAGGTCATTGCTGACGATGGTACTTCAGGCTGGGGTGAATGCTATGGACCAGCTGATGTTACACAGGCAGCTGTTGAGAAGTTTTACGCACCAAGAATACTAGGCATGGATGCTGTATCTACTGAAGCCATCTGGCACCATATGTGGCGTGCATCATTAGATTTCGCCCGCTCAGGTATCATGATGGGCGCTATGTCTGGTATAGATATGGCTTTATGGGATTTAAAAGGTAAAGGACTTGGCTTAAGTGTTAGCCAATTAATGGGCGGCGCGGTTAGAGCAAAAGTCCCTTGTTACGCAACAGGTATGTATTTCCAAGAAATGCCTGAAGAACAGTTACTTGACCATTTAGTAGCCGAAGCTGTTAGTTATACAGAACAAGGCTTTAAAGCGATGAAAATCAAAGTTGGAAAAAATATTGATTTTGATATTAAGCTTATTAAAGCGATGCGCCAAGCAATGCCAACAACGGTTTTGGCTGCTGATTCAAATCACGCTTACGACTTACCTGAAGCTATTAAAATAGCTAAATATCTTGAAGAAAATGACTACCACTGGTTTGAAGAGCCGTTAAGCCCAGAACATCCTGACTTATTTAGACAGCTACAAGATAAGACAAGTGTAGCTATAGCTACTGGTGAATGTGAACAGACACGTTACGGCTTTAAAAAGCTTATCGAACAAGGTGGAGTTCAATTAGTTCAGGCCGACTTAGCTTATTGTGGCGGTATTAGCGAAGCATTAAAAATTCGTACATTAGCTTCTGCCAATGGTTTGAATATGATCCCACATGTTTGGGGAACTCAACTAAATTTAGCCGCGGCAACTCACTTTTTAGCTACTGGCTACTCAGAGCCTGGGCGCTCTGAAACTAAAAACTTATTTTTAGAGTACGACCGCACTGAAAACCCATTACGAGACAACCTTTATAAGGTGAACGTAGAAGTTACTCAAGGCGAAGCAATTGTTCCAACTGCACCCGGTTTAGGTGTTGAAATTGACCGAGATGCGTTAACTGAATTTACTATTTGTACGACGGAATCAAAATGAACGATATTCAATATAAAATGATAATTAATGGTGAACGAGTAAGTTCATCAACTTCTTTTCCTGTAATTAATCCGGATAACGAAGCGCACGTTGCTAATGTACCTCAAATTGAAGCACAGCAAGTAGAAGATGTGCTAGTTGCGGCAGAGCAAGGCTTTAATAAATGGTCAAAAGTGTCCCTTGCAGACCGAGAAAAGTTGATCTTAGCTTACGCTGATTTACTTGAAGACCATAAAGACGAAATTATCGATATTCTTATTAGCGAATCTGGTAAGCCGCTAGATAATGCTGAATATGATTTTGGTATGCTATTGACTTGTTTACGCTACTTCATCGAAGAAGCAAAACGCGTAGAGCAACCAGTAATTACTGACCCAGATGGTAGATTCCATCATTACATTCAACGTCAACCTATTGGTGTAGCTGTAGGGTTTTTAGCTTGGAACTTCCCATTACTTAACTTTGGTTACAAGCTAGCTCCTGTATTAGCATCTGGCTGTAGTAGCATTATTAAACCTTCACAAGTTACACCTTTAGCCACTTTACGTTGTGCTGAACTAGCGCTTGAAGTTGGTTTTCCAGCGGGGGTTATCAATGTTATTACCAGTAATGACTATGACGTTACTAACCCATTACTAACTAGCAAAATCCCTGCATTATTTACTATGATTGGTTCAACCAATTCAGGTGTGAAAGCCATGCAAACAGCCTGTACTAGTGTTAAGCATTTTTCAGTTGAACTTGGCGGTAATGCACCCGTTATTGTTTATGACGACGCTGAAATTAAAAAAGCTGCGCATAATATTATTGACCTTAAGTACGGTAATAGTGGCCAAGTTTGTGTTTCACCTAATCGTTGTTTTGTACACGAATCAGTATATGAAGAGTTTATTAAAGAAGCCAAAGCACATGCTCAAGGACTTACTTTACAAGCTGGTCGTGGTGGTGAAGGCCGTAAAATGGGACCTGTTATTAATGAGAAAGAGCGTACTCGTATTCTCGGACTTGTTAACGACTCAGTTGCACAAGGCGCAACTTTAACATTGGGCGGTAAAATACCTAGTTCTCATACAAAGGGTTTCTACATGGAGCCAACCATCCTTACAGATGTTCGAGTAGATATGCCAGTTGCCAGTCAAGAGATATTTGGTCCGGTACTACCTATTATTCCATTTAGTGATAAAGACGATGTTATTGCGCTTGCTAATGATTGTGAATATGGCTTATCCGCTTATGTTTACACCACCAATTTAAAACGTGGTATGCAAGCAGCTAATGAGCTTCAAGCAGGAAGTGTGTGTGTAAATGAAGTTCATTATGCCGTTCATTTACCGCATGGTGGATTAAAACAAAGTGGTGTTGGTAAAGATTGTTCTCGTTATAGCCTTGAAGAATATTTAACCAATAAACGCGTTTCTATTTTAATTGCTGATTAATAGGTGGAATAAAATGAAATCTTTAATTTTATCAGTTGATGGTGTTGATTTACTTCCTTATGTTCAAAATAAAGAAGAAGGTCGTCCGTATGAAATGCTTTTTTGGAAAAAGACGCAAGAGCAACAATACGTGATGGCGATTGGAAGCTAATACGTTATCCAGATCGTCCAGCAGAACTTTATTATGTACCTGAAGATATCAGAGAAGATAACAACCTTGCTGCACAATATCCTGAAAAAGTTAAAAAATGTTTAAGGAATTATTCAAGTGGGAGTCAACGTTAGAACGACCTCGTTGGTTACTTAAACGTGAATTTGAAAATTACGATGTTGAACGTATGGATTTATACCATCAAAAATTAACAGATTCGAAACAAGACAAAACAAAATTAAATTTGTAGAAGAAAACCAGAAAACCAGAAAACCGGAATAAGAAGTAAAGAAAAATAAATACCGATTTATATCAACCATTTACACTTTGTTTGTGGTTGTTAAATAAACGTAATATAACTAAAAAGTAATACAACAGGGGGATCTATGAATCATAACTTTAAACGATCAGCAATTTCTGCAGCGGTTTTGGCAACGCTTTTTGCAACGCCAATTTACGCTCAAGATGAACAGACTGATAATAAAGATATAAAAGAGAATGAACAGAAAGTTGAAGTGATTGAGGTTACTGGCTTTAGAGGTAGTTTACAAAAAGCCGTTAACAATAAACGCTTTTCAGACAGTGTAAGTGATTCTGTTTTTGCTGAAGATGTTGGTAAATCTACAGACCAAAATATAGCTGACGCGTTATCGCGTGTTACTGGTGTTAACATTCAAGAAGAAAATGGAGAGGGAACACGTATTTCTGTACGTGGTGCTGGACCAAGTTTAAACCAGATCTCTTTAAATGGTGTAGCATTAACTAGTGGTTTGTCTGGTGATGGGTCTGATCCTTCAGCTAGTCAAAGTGTTGATTTAAGTTCATTTTCTTCTGATATACTTTCTTCAATTGATGTAATCAAAACTTCATCAGCAGAGCAAGAAGAAGGTTCATTAGGTGCAAGCGTTGTATTACGCACAGTTAAACCATTATCGTTGGGTGCACCTCGTCGTACTGTTGGTCTTGAAGGTCGTTATAATGACTTTTCTGAAGAATTTGACGGACGTGTGAATGCAAGTTTTGCTGATAAATATTTTGACGATACTTTCGGTTTTGTTTTAACTGTTTCACAAGATAATCAAAAAACTCGTGAAGATAGATTAAATACTGACTGGAATGATAGTACTATTTCAATTGCAGATCTTGATGCACCTAATGGCCGAACAGCCCATGATCTTGCTTCTGGTAAAGCAATTCGTGTCTTAGGTGAAGGTCAAACAACGGCAGATTTGTCAAGTTGGGACCCAGACACACAAATTGCTGTTAATGGCCCTCTAAATGTTTTAGCACGTAACTTCACTGATATTTCTTCGAGTAATAACGATCGTAAGCGTTTCTCAGTATCTACTGGTTTAGAATGGGAGCCAGGTTTAGATACAAACTTGCAGTTAGATTTAACTCATACAAAGCAAACTATTGATACAGAATACAACAACTTCCGATTAAATTTTGCACCACTTAATGGTGTGTCATCAAATGATCCGGTAACAGCTTGGAATGGTGTGAATTTAGAAACCAATACGTTAGATGAATCTTATAGTAGAGGTTCATCAGGTAACTTTGCGCGAAACCAAGGCGAGCGTGAATTAACCACTAATGTTATGTCATTTACTGCTGATCATCGTTTTACTGATACATTTAGCATGAATTTTTCAACTGGTTATTCTGGTACTGAGGACAAAACAATTGATTTTGTTGGTTTAACTACCGCAACATGGAATACCACAGGTCAATCTTTAATTGATAATATGCCTGCTGATATTATTGAACCTATCGGTTATAACTGTACTGGAACTAATGGCGATTGTGTTTATGAAATGGGTGAAACATCTGCTGTTATAGATCCATTTGACGGTAGTGTCACTTCGGCTACCAGTCGTTTTAATCCATATGATTTAGAAGCTAATCACTTAGGTGGATTAACTTTTAGAGATAACGATCAGGAAGATAGCAATGTTCAAGCTAAATTGGACTTTACTTGGGATATTGAAGCTTTAGATAATATCAGCTCTGTACAATTTGGTGTTAAATACGCTAAACGTGTTAAAGATGTACATACTCAAAACCAAACAATCAACAATGGTACAACGCTAATTGACCGTAGTGACCCTAATATTGACTATGCCACAGTAGGTATGGGGTCAATCGGAATTGTTGATATGTTATCTGGGGAACAATTCCCTTATGATAACTTCGGTGAAGATTTAGTTAGTAACCGCGATGCAGCTTTTTTTGCTGGTTGGGCAATGCTTGATGCTAATAAAGCTATTGCTGAGTTTTCAGGTAAAGATCCAGGCACCGTTGGGGTTAATGTAAACTCTCTCGGTACCCGTGAAATTGAAACTGAAACTAACGCTGCGTATGTTCAAGTTAATTTTGAAGGCTTTGACAGCCGATTAACTGGTAATATTGGTTTACGCTATGTTAAAGATAAAAATACTGCCTCAGGCGTAGGTGGTATTAACTACTACCGTAACCCGCACTTACTTGACCCATATGATTTATTAGTAACGCGTGCTTTAGGTAATATCGAAGGCTCAGATTACTGTCCAGATCCAATTGCAGCAACTAACCCAGATACAGGCGCACCAGATACACGCTATGGTGCAACCAATGCCGATCAACTATCCGGATGTTGGGATTGGGCTATTACCCATGGTTACGATTACACGAAGGATGCTACGACGCCTTATGTTAATGGCCAATGGGTATTACCTGGTGGCATGAGCACTAACAACTTAACCAATATTGATTATACGGGACCTGTACCAATAATTAATGGTTTAACCCCATTACCTAACCAAATCATGGATATTAATGGTAATTTAGTTGATGTTGTAGGTAGTAATCACAGAAACTTCAACCAAGCTGGTGATGTATGGCAATACCTAGACTTATCTACATCGTGGACGGGTCCAAATGGTAATGTTGACTCATCAAGCCGTCGTGAAGCTCCTTCAAGTGGCAGCAATTCAGTATCTTTATTGTTACCTAGCTTAAACTTAAATTATGCCATTAATGAAGACATGATTGGTCGTTTTGCAGTATCAAAAACCATGTCAAGACCACAATTTGACTCATTAAATCCTAGAATGGAAATTAATGAAAATATTTGGGGGGCAACGGCTGAAGGTACCGCTGGTAATGTTAATTTAGAGCCGCTTGAATCTAACAACTTAGATTTATCTTATGAATGGTACTTTAATGAATCAGGTCTAATATCTGCAGCATTCTTTTATAAAGACATGACTAACTTTGAAGAAAGTGTTACTACGCCATTTCAATATAAAGATGTTCGTTCAGACTACACTTTATCAAATTCAGATTTGTTACTTGATTACGACGAAAATCGTGTGCCAGGTGATGCCGATAATTGTTCCCCACAACGTTATGTTGGTGGCACACAATCAGCTGATTGGAAAGTTCAATGTCATACCGCCAGTATCGATATTATCAAAAATGGTAAAGGTGCAGAAATTAAAGGTTTAGAGTTAACGTATACCCAAAACTATGATTTCTTACCAGGTGTTTGGGCAGGTTTAGGTGCAAGTTTTAACTATACTTACCAACAGTCAGAAAAAGAGACTGAAGAAATTGGTACCACAGGTATTTTCACTCAGCCTTTACCGCAAGCATATACACCAGAGCACTCAGGTAACGCGACGATATTTTATGAGTATGCTGGCCTTAGTTTACGCTTAGCAAACCGTTATACCGGTTTACAATTAGTTGATGACGGTTTACTTGGTGGTGCTGTATGGCAAGAGTCATCTAATAGACTTGATTTTAGTTCTAGTTACGCTATTAACGAAATCTTTAGTATAACCTTCCAAGTAGCTAACCTAACCGATGATACGCGTCGTGACTTCTATACAAGTTACGATACGAGAAACGAGGACGGTGCAATTGTTATGAATGAAGGGAGTGCATTTGATAACGGTGTAACCACTGATAGAACGGTATCTGTTTATAAAACAGGACGTCAATTCCGTTTCGGTGTACGAGCAACATTCTAGCGCAAACATTCTATTATGGGACACGAGCTTTGCAGTGCAATCGTACTGCATTGCTCATAAAGTCTAGTATCTAAATAATAATATCTTTGATTAAGTAATTATTTAATCAAGTAATAAATTGGAGAAGTAAGATGAAAACTAACTTACTAAAAAATACAATATTAATGAGCATAATTTCAGCTTCATTAGCTGGCTGTGGTAATGAAGGTGGTTACGATTATAATTTTAGCGCTGATCATCCGGTGTTATTCCCTCAAGAGCCTATAGAAGTATCGTTTAATGAAGAAACAGGCTTAATGGAAGTTGACTTATTAGCGGGGGCTACTGTTAATGGTGTTCCCGTTGGTAGTGTTGATAAATCTGTGTACGTCAGAGACTTTTTATTTACAGTATCTGATCCAAGTTTTGTGACGCCTCAAGTTGTTGTTAATGTACCAAACCAACCCGCTTCACCGTTTAATGTGTCAAATGAAGGCAGTAACGCTAACGTATTATTTATTGATACTGATATGTTCGCTGAATCGTTACGCATGTGTGATGACACAGACGTTAGAGGTGGCACAGATGCTGATGGTAATGCTGTAGCAGATGGGAAAAAAGATTTCCCCGAGTCAATCTCTTACGATATAACATATTTAATTGATAACGGTTACGAGTATGAATTAGGTGTTGAAAAGCCAACAAGAACACTAAAATTAACAATTAACGCTAATACTGATCCTGTTAAGGCTGTTGTAGCATCTGATGTTTCAGTACCTGTAGGTGGAACAGGGCAAGTATTAGCTGCTACCGTACCGGCTTATGCCTGTAATAACAAATTAACGTATAGCATTGTTGATACTGCCATTGCAGAAGTAGATGCTGCAGGTGAAATTACCGGTAAAAATGTTGGTGAAACTAATATTACCGTTACAAGTGATGAAAATAGTGAGTTAACTAGTACAGCCATTGTTAATGTAACATCTGATTTTACCTTAGAAGTAACCAATCAAAGATATAATGAACTCGGTGCGCCATTAGGTACTAAATTAGTACCTACATGTGTTCACACAGGTCTTGATGTTATTCCTAAAGGTACTGGTTTAACGGGTGCTTATACTTATGATTGGACATCAAGCAATACTAACTTGGTATTGGCAGCGTCTGATAGTGATGGCGGATTTGGTGCTATTGGTCGTTTTACTAACTCGTTAATCATCGGTGAAACTGCTGACTTAACAGTAGAGCTTGCTACAGGTGATACAGGTACAACACCATTAGATGCTATATCACCACAAACTATTGCGGTAACTGCGGTTGATAACTCAAGTTGTAACCCAGGTACATCAGATAATCCAGACGGCTGGCTTACTGACTTTTTGTTAAACCTTGAGGGCGGAGCATATACTTCACCAGGCAATGGTTCAGTTACAGAGGCGCCAACACAATTATCAGGTAAAGCGGTTCAAATTACCAGTAATGATGGGACAGCAGTTCAAACTGGACAGGAAGTTTGGAATAACCAACGTAACTGGTATTCAAGTAACTACGGTACTGGTGATGTAGGTAGAAAATTCAGCTACACGGTTTGGGCTAAGTTAGAACAAGCACCAGCTACTGACGTAGAAGTTGAACTTTCTATCTTTAACATTGCTTGGATTTATGAAGGTATTCCTGCAGGTGCAAATGGTTATGATGGTCGTATGTCAGGTGCAGGTATTTTATCAGCAACCCTTAAACCTACAACGGAATGGCAATTAGTTGAGTTTATAGACCAAGAATCGGACACAAAAATCTGGACTGTCCCATCAATATGGAACACAGGTACTTCGGTTATGCAACGTTGGCAAGTAGAAGGTTTAGAGGCTGGGCAAAGTATTATTATCGATGAAGCTTCTATTGTTGAAATAACGCAATAGATTAATATTTCATCTAATAAATTAGATAAAATTCTTACCTATAAATCGTAAAATAATAAAAAGCCATCTTTCTCAGATGGCTTTTTTATAGGGTGCATACTTAAAAGGCATTTTAAAAACTCTTAAAAAGCACTTAAAAGAATAGTTAAATAGCTCTATCATTTTAAAGGAACAAGCATGAAAAATAATGTTAAAGTGTTGTTACTAGGTTCCGTATTATTAACGGGACTAACGGCCTGCCAAACAAATGAAATAGCTCAAAGTAAAACCATTAAGCCAGCCATTAAACCAACCATAAACGATGCTGATTTATCACAATGGGTTTATGTAGAAGCGTTATCAGATGAATTTAACCAAGATGCTATCAATTTAACTAAATGGAATAACATCAGTAATAATTGGGGGCCTTGGTCTTGGGATAAAGACAACGTGTCTCAACAAGCGGGGAATTTAAATATCGCCCTTAGTTATGAACCGCATAACGCCATACGACATGCATGGAAAGACGGCGGCCGTAAGGTTGATGTCGAACTTTTTTATACCTCTGGCATTTTACGCTCAAAGGGACATCAAATTTATGGATATTACGAAACCCGTATGAAAGGCATTCCAACCTTTCCAGGCTCAAGCCCCGCGTTTTGGATTTATAGTCTTAATGAAGAAATTCAAAAAATGGGACTGAAAGGAAAAAATGAAGGTGAAGTTACCTATTCAGAAGTAGATATTGTTGAATTGCAACAAGCCGAATGGGATAACGAGACTAAAAGCCATGACGGCGCAAATATTATTGATATGAATTTACACACCCGTGTGATTGAAGGTGGCAAAGAGATCTGGAAGCGTCCTGGAAAGTACCCAGAATTAACGCAGAATAAAATACATGCTGACTTTGACGCAAGAGATGACTTTCATATCTACGGTGCTGAAGTAACCCCTGACACTGTCACTTGGTATATCGATGGTAAAAAAGTTGCTCAAAAACCAAATTTATACTGGCATTTACCAATGCATGTCACGCTATCTTTAGGACTTAGATATCCTCATGTAACTTACAACAACTGTCCAAAAGGACTTGATCGTTGTACTGTGCCAAAAAGCGCAACAGCCGAAGGCTATCCTAGTGCAATGCAAGTTGATTGGGTCAGAGTCTATAAGAAAAAGCCTTAAGGATATAAGGATAATCAACTGGTTATGAATTTAATTACAATATTTCTAATCAGTTGATAAAAGTAAAAAACAAAAGGAAAGGTTTATTAAAAATAATTAATCGTTGAATTGTCTATTTCAATAATAATTCATAAATTTATTAAATTAGTAGGTCTACCATGAATAATATAATCATAAATAAAACGTTAAAACTTTTTAAATACGTTACATATTTTTTAGCAGCTTTTTATTTGTCTAATGTTTATGCCGATGAAGGTTTTATCAACTTAACCGCAACCGAAATTATTGGCTATCAACAATCACCAACGGTTTATGTTGAACTAGAAGTTAATAAAACCCGTGATTTACATGTTGTTATACAAACTGTAGATGGATCAAACCCAATCAACAGAACTATGAAACGCATAAAACAGTCTGGAAAATATCACTTTGAAGTAGAAATAGATGATTTAAAGCCAGGGAAATATCGTGTTGTTTCTTATTTGACGCCGAAAGGAAAAAACTGGAGTGATCGTATCGACCAAGCCACTCCTTTTAATTTTGAGGTAATCAATAAACCTGAATATATCAAACAAATTAGCTTCAGCAATCAAGATAAAATTAACTTTGTAAAATGGCCAAAGAAAATTATTGGCACACAAGAGGCAAATTTAGTTATTCAATTTGAAATCACTGAACCAAGAGATTTACATATTAAATTACTTGATAGCGATAACTGGAAAGAGCATGGCGCATTTAAACTACCTGTAGTAGAGCCCGGAAATATGTCTTTACCATTGAGTAACTTAAAGGCTGACTTTCCTATAGGTAACTACGCTTGGGTCGTTTTTCTTGCTCCAACGGGGGAAAATGAACCTGTCAGTGAAAAATTCGGAAAGCACTTTACTTTAACCGACAAAGCAACGAAATAATTCATATGTTTGCACTTAACCCTAATTTAACCCAACAAGCTTATATTATTGGCAATGAAAACACGCCTGTTTTTGTTGTTGATAACTTCATGCTAGACTACAGTGCAGCTATTGATGAAGCTAATAAGCTTTCTTATGAAAGTGACAAAGCTAGTGTTGGGGATTATTACCCAGGGGTAAGAGCACCAGTAGGACGTGATTATGGCATGGCTTTATTGAAAAATACCGCAGCAATATTTTATAAAATATTTAACGTGCCAAATCACTTAACTTTATTTCCACAAAATGGTAGTTATTCATTAGTTACTAAAAAGGCGCATGAGTTAGATTTACTACAATGTATTCCACATTATGATAACACTAAGGCATTAAACTTTGCTTTATTGCATTATTTAAATGAGGGGGATTTCGGCGGTACAGGGTTTTATCGCCACAAACCTACCGGCTTTGAAAATATAACCGCAGAGCGAAAATCACTTTATTTACAATCTGCTCAGCACTATATTAATGAGCATGGTAACCCCGAAAGGCAATATATTACCGAATCAACAGAACATTATGAATTAATTAAAAAAATTGATTATAAACCTAATCGCTTAGTGATATACCCGAGTACCATTTTGCACTCTGCTTTTATTGATAATCCTCAACGAGATGTTTGTTCAAGCCCCAAAACTGGACGACTTTCTTCCAATTTCTTTATTCAATTTAGCTAACCCGAGATCGGGTTAGCTAATCAATTGCAACGAATAATCATTACTTAAATTTACATCTACCACTATCAATATTACCGTCTTTGCTCTTGTTAGCTTTTACTTGGTAGTACTTGGTTATTTATAGTGGGTGTATAAGCAATAATTCAATAAGGCCTTTACCTATGAACAAAAATTTTACCCATAAGTGTATAATACTTATAGCATCAACTTTATTAATCACCGCCTGTCAATCATCCACTCAATCTCTTACTCAATCGATAAGTGATGCAACTGAAAAAAAACCTCCTTTTACTTTACCTAATAGCAATGAAACGATTGGATCAATTGAAATCTACCAAGGTGAAGCTCTCCAACTTCTTGATAAAAATGCCCAAGTAAGCGTAAGAGGTAGTGGCTTTAGTTGGGCAGAAGGGCCTGTATGGGTTGATGATGGCAGTTATTTGTTGTTCAGCGATATCCCTAAAAACCTTATTCGAAAATTTTCTGTTGAACATGGTAATGAAATCTATCTTGAGAACACTGGTTTTATCGAGCCATCTAACAAGGGACCTGGCTCAAATGGTTTATTAATAAATCAAGATAATCAACTCGTGTTGTTACAAACTGGTGAGCGTCAAGTGTCACTTATGCAAGCACCTCTTAACAAGCCAGAAGCTCGTTTTACTACCCTAGTTAATAATTACCAAGGCATGCGTTTAAACGGTACTAATGACGGAGTATTTGATCGGCAAGGTAACTTGTATTTTACCGATCCTGTGATCGGTTTAGATGTTATTTTTGAGACAAATAATACGAGCCAAGAAAAAAAGCTCATTGAAAAACATTATAAAAAGCCTTTAACCAGAGAGAAGAGAGTACAACAAACTCCTTTTGCCGGTGTGTACCGTTTATCGGTTGACGGTAAATTAACCCTTGTTGACGACACGTTAACCGTGCCAAATGGTATTGCTTTATCTCCTGACGATAAAACCTTATATATATCGGTTTCAGACAAAAGTGCCTCGGCATGGTTTGCTTATGACGTACAAGAGAATGGTTCGTTAACCAATAAACGAGAATTTTTTAATGCTCAACATTTAATAGGACAACCTGAACAACAAGGCTTGCCCGATGGTATGGCAGTGCATTCTAGTGGAGTAGTATTTGCGACAGGTCCGGGTGGTGTGTGGTTATTCGATCCTGAAGGAAAAGTACTTGCCAAAATAAAAACAGGATTAGCCACTTCAAACTGTACTTTTACCAGCGATGAGAAAACCCTATTTATTACCGCGGATGATTATTTACTCAGTGTTCCAATTAAATAAGATAACAAAATAAAGCTTAACTAGGTTATGAAAATAATTCCTCATAACCTAGTAACTGGTTTGTTGTTTATGACTAGTTGCTTAAATCAATATAAGAAAGGGTGTAAGGGGCGCTATGCTTGGTATTAACTATGCCTTTACCGCCCATTAGATCAAAGTTAGACACCACTAATTTATCACCATAAACAATCACCTCAGATGGTTGGTCAAGTTCACCATTACTGCCGTTATTATCTGGGTACTGAGCAAGTACAGTTACACTCTTATCAGTAGCTACTTTTACTATTTGATTCTTTAAAAAACCGGCAACATAAAGATTACCGTTGTTGTCAATGGTTATACCATCTAAGCCTGTATCTTTAGGTAACTGGGCATAGATTTCTTTATCGATAACTTGTTTACCGTCATCAGTTAATGTTAAGCGGTATATTTCACCATCGCCAAAGTTCCCTGTATATAAATAACCCTTTTTATCAAAGACTAAGCCATCTAAACCAAATTGACGTTCAGGATTTTTGGTTTCTGTTTTGAAAAGTAGTTGTTTATCTTTTTCGGTACTGGTCACGGCTATATTACGATCATCTAAAGAAAATTGATAAATGCCACTAGTTAAGTTTTTAGATTTTATTTTCTTCATTTGCAATAAGCTTACGTAAACAGAACCATTATGAATTCTAATACCATTAACTTGCGTTAAACCGCGAGCAACCACTTCAGTTGTTGCTATATGGCCGTCTTTAAAGGTAAGTCGAAGAATACGTCCGCTATCACAAACATATAATGAACCATCTGGAGCATAAGCAATCCCCATTGGTCGACCTATACCGCCTTTTTTCACCCCTTGGGTTTCACCAATAGTTGAAATATCGCCTGTTGATGAAATTGATAACAATATTCCGGGTTTATTACCCTTGTTAGCGTAATTGGTACAGGCTAGGGTTAAAGAGCCGTCAGGCGCAATAGCTAAGCCATCTGGAGTAGGGCAACTATTAGGAAGCTTGGCAAATAATTTTGCACTGTCTAACTGTGTTGTTTGGCTTACTATTACGCCATCATCATTGGTTATTTGAGAGTTTACTTCTGTTTTAGAGGTAGTACTACAGCCATAAATGGCAGTTAGTAGTAATGTTGTTAATAGGCTTAGCCCCAATTTATTAGTCTGATTGTTTTTCATAGATAATTGCTCTTGTTATTTGTTATAAGTTAAATATTATTGATGGTTTTTTATTAGTTATTAGTCACTTCTAGTAAGAGGGTTTTCCTTTTACCAATTTTCATCAGAGAACTTTCTTCATTACCTGTGTGCAAATTAAGAATGCTAATAGAGCGATTTGGCTTTGCGCTTTTTAAATAAAACATCTTGTCTTGATGACCAGTATTAACAATGGAAACAATAGAAGTTTTAGTATTTTTCTGTGCAATTCTCCACGTTAACGTTTTGTGCGATTTACTAACCGCATTGTCGTTGTTGCTATCATTTTCACTAAAATTGTCATCATTATGTTTATAAGAATCACTTTTATAAGAACTTTTATTTGTCGAGTCAGTCGTTAATTCTGTTAACACAACCACTGGCGATTTTCCTTTACTCAACAAAATGCTATTTACTTGTGCGGTAACATTTTCTAAGTTTGTTAACGGAAATACATTTTTTCCTGTTGGATAGCTAGCTTTATCATGCTTTTGATTATATTCATCAAATAATAAGCTGTTATTGTCAATTAAAAGGGTACCGCCGTCTTGCGCGAATCGTGTGAGCGATTGTAGCTCTTTTGTTGTAACATTAGGGGTATTTGTAATAACGATAACTTGCCAGTCATTCTCTTGATTATTAATGATTTTTTCGGTTGCAAAACCTAAAGCTGTCCCTTCAAAATATAATGATCTATACGTTTCTCTAATTGCTGTCATATAATCAGTTTGGTTAATAGCACTAGTTTCTGAATAGAAAATTCGTATTGATTTTGGTGCTTTTCTTAGTAACTGAATGTCTGCACCATTTGCGTTTATGTCCATCAAGGTACGAGTTAATGAATGGAAACCAATAGGTTGGTGGGTAACTTCGGTAATATATTCGGAGTTTTGTTTTTTACGGTTAATAATTGAACCATCATGATTACGTCCCCATAACCATGTTGAAGCGCCAGCCAAACCGTGGGTTGAGGCTAACCAATATATAGAGCGAACATAATCGGGATCTAGATCACGTTCTTGAAATTTTACATTATTAAAAAAATGGTTCTCTGAATCCCATAATAATTGTTCTGGTTGAATTGAGCTGAAAAAATCGAATGACATTGCCATACTTTGCCAATCAAAACTATAGTCAGCTTCATAAGGCTGTACGCCCCTAAAGCTACTGTATTGAGAATTAGCATCAAAACCAATAACATCGGTTATTTCTAATAGTGACTCAAAATCGAGACCGTGATCACGGGTATCTGTATTCCACAACCATGGCATAAGTTTTATATGGTTTTTAGCGTGCGAATCGTATTTTTTGATTTCGCTATCTAAAAAAGTAAACCATTGTGTTACGCGGTATTGATTAAAGCGCATCCAGTCAAACCAAACAGGTGACCCTCGTAACTCTGCTTGCATAGGAACTTCAACATCAAGTGTATCAAAACTTTCAAAATCACTGTGCCAAAGGGTATTTAATTGCTCAATTGATTGGTGTTTATTTTTGAGCCACACTTTAAACTTAGCTTTGGTGTATGCCGAAACTGGGCCATTATTCCAACTATCAGCTTGTGTAAAAAAGCTCGGCTCATTAAATAGCATATAACCTAATTGTGAAGATCTTTTATCTTTAAATAACGGTACGTAATTTTTAAAGAGTGTTGAAAATAAGATTTTTGCTAATGGATTATCAATGTCATAGTCGCTAAAAAGTCGCTTGCCTACGTTAAAGTTAGGGTCTAGCTCTGAAGGCCATTGCGGTATTGAACTATGTGAAACAAATACTTGACCAATACGTTGGTCGATATCTCTTTTTATTTTCAGGTATTTGTTCTCATTAATTACTAATTCTTTATTAACAATCATTGATGGAGCAATATAGGCACTATTTAAGTTGCCAAAATATTGATTAGATAATGTATTGTCTGTTTTCCATGTGTAGGTACCTAAAAATACAGGTTTGCCATTATCAATGAACTGGTTATCAATAATTTCTACCGTATTCCAATTTATTACGGGTACCGGTTTTCGTGAAATAGCGCCAGAAATTACTTGCTGTAACTCTTCAATGGCTTGCTCTAAAACGATAATTAAGGATTTACGTTGAAAGTCAGGCAATGTTTCTGCAAGTTGCTGAGCATTTTTTTTATACACAGGGTGGTCGAGATAATAAGGTATGTTCTTAGCTACATTATTTTCGTCCCAAATTGCCCAATCAATAAATAAGCTTGTTAGGTGAACCGTCATCTTCTCACGACTCACATCAATATGAGCAAATTCTGCGGTTGTTATTAGGCTTTTTAATTGGGCTACTTTTTCTAATATATTAGCTTGAATTTCAACTTGAATATTTTTTTGAACCTCAGTTTGATTAGCCTGACTCGACTGAACATAACAGCTAAACAAACTGAAAAAAATGACTAAACAAAAATTTGTTAACGCATTCATTAATTGATTCATAATTTTTCAAGCTATTAGCTATTAGCTATTAGCTATTTAGAGATATAGGAACAATGTTGGGCAGGCTTCCTGCAACATCACAACGAAATAGTTGTACACTACCGCCATCGGCTTCGCTTTCATTTGTTAATGATGCTGTTGTCACTAATACCGTTTTTAAATCTTCACCGCCAAAACATACGTTAGTTACTTGCGAAGTAGTCAACGGATAAAATTGTGCTAACTCACCGTTTGGTGAAATACGCGCAATACCTTTACCGTCCCAGCGAGCGCTCCATATAAACCCTTCACTATCAGTTGTTCCACCGTCTGGGTGCCCATATTTGTCATCTAGTTTGCAAAAAACGTGTTGATTTGAAAGAGTAGAAGTTGAGGTGTCAAAATCACATGCATATATTTCATTGGTAAAAGAATCAGCATAATAAAAGCTATTATTGTCTATTGAAAACGTTGCTAAATTAAAAATTGCGATGACTTCTTTTTCTATGGTCGCGACTTTGTTTGGTGATATTTTAAATAAGCGGCCATACTTGCCCATGTCATGTTCAATGCCTTGTTTATCAGGACTCATTAACATAGTACCTAGCCAAATATTACCATTTACATCAACACAACCGTCATTGATCCGTAGGGTTTTGTTAGGTTCAACATCCAACCATAACTGCCAACTTTCTTTCGATACATCAAATAGATACAAACCATCAAAAAGCGATACTAATAATAAGCCTGAAGATTGAGTAAGCATTATATTCGCTGGTTGCTCTGGTGTATTAAAACACTGTAATGAATCATAGGTGAGGGAGTATTTATATAGGTGAGATTTAACTATGTCGACCCAATAAAAAGCATTATCAATGGCAGACCAAACACAGCCTTCGGCTAGTCCACAGTTAAGGTCAAATTTTTTATCTAATATTAAAGTCATGTTTGAATCGCTAATAAATAATGAATGTTAATAGTATGGTTAATAGTATGGTTAATTGATGAATAAAAGAAAAAATCCTTTTATTCGTATTAAGTATGCATTAGTATGATGTTTAAGTAATGGCAGTGCAAGTAATTTATCTACCGACTGCTTTTTAATAAATCTTAAATATTCTATGAAGCTTATAATATTGCTCTGAGCAATAACTTTGTGGAATTGGTATTAGTTACAACTAAAGGTTTTTTCATGATTTACAATAAAAAATATATTTCAAGCGCAATATTATTGGCCACAGGTTTTATGACTATGTCATGTTCGAGCTCAAAAGCGCCGAAGACCGTTGAGTCGTCTCCTATCACACACTTTAGTGAAGCAACCAATGATATTAAGTTAGAAAATGCTAACCGAAGAAAATGGGATAATGCGGTAATTGCTGATTTAGATGACGATGGTTATCAAGACTTATTATTAACCGATCATGGTTTTTCAATAAAGCTATATTGGAATAATAAAGGCAAATACGGTAAAGGTTACGATTTGCTGATGGGCGATACGCATGGGATTGCAGTAGGCGATTTTAATAAAGATGGTATTACTGACATATTAGTATCACGAGGTGGTGGCTCGGGTGATAACTCAAGAAATGCCAAACTTTTTCATATCGATAATCAAAGAAATATTACTGAAGGTAAAGAATTTGATGAGCCACTTGAGTTTATGCGGGGCAGAACATCTAAATTTTATGATGGCAATAATAATGGTGAGTTAGATTTGTTGTTACTAGGTTTTCCTGGTAATAAAAATGAAAAAAACATTCCTAGTATTTCGTACAAAAATGATGGAAAAGGTCAATTAGCATTATCTTCACGTTTGCCTAAAACAATGAAAGACGGCCAAAAATTACTGGTGACTGATTTCAACAACGACAAGATTAGTGACTTTATCTTATATGGCAATGCACGTATTACTATGCATCAAGGTAATGGCGACTTAACCTTTGACGATGTAACGGATAAATGGTTAAGCGAAGATTTGCTTGATGTTACTAGTATTTCAGAAATAGATTACGACAATGATGGTGATTTTGACTTATTTTTAACAACAGGAAAAGAACTAAATATTGGTGAAACCTTCTATGATGAAGCAAGCCAAACATTTGCTTTTTACACAAGTCGAGGTCCTTTCGAATTTGAAGATTTAGTGATTGGTGATATTTTTGATTTAGAAAACTATCAATCGCAATGGCCTATGCAAGATATATATATTGGGGAAAGCGGCTATAAATATGAACATCCAAGTGAATATCACCAAGGGCAAGACATTCGCCTAGTCAACAGTAATGCACTTGGTTGGCCAGATAAGCTTGATAAAAAAGGTATATACGTAGGTTATATTGGTAACGATACATGGCGCGTAGCCGGTAATACTTGGTCACCAACAACAGGGGTTATTCACGGTGTTCAAAGTTACCCAGCCTATAAACATGATCAGGGAATGGCTAATATATTACTTGAAAATAATAACGGCAAATTTATTGATGTTACAGAGAAGCTAGGACTTGGAGAGTTAAGTCAAAGTAATGCTGCTGCCGTGGGCGATTATGATAATAATGGCTTTCAAGATATTTTTATTGTTGAAAGAGGTAACTTAGCAACACAAAACCAACAAACTCTTTGGTTAAACCAAGAAGGTTCTATTTTCAAGAAGTCTTTATCACATAATATTATTTCTACTGAATTAGGTGCTATCGGGCTAGGAGCGGAAACATTAGATTATGACCAAGACGGTAAGTTAGATATAATTTTTGCTAACGATCGTGGCAAGTGGCATTTGTTTAAAAACTCTTGGGAAAATGATAATAATTACATTGAAATTGAAGTGAAAAATTCAGCAAACGGTGTTTCGCCAATTGGAGCAATAATAACTGTTAAAGCTTGCGATAAATCACAAGTAAGAAGGCTTGGTTCATCAAGTGCTTTATACTCCCAAAGTCGCGATAATATTATTCATTTTGGTTTAGGCGATTGTGACTCAGTGGAAAATGTTGAAGTAAACTGGCCAAATGGCGAAAACTTCTCTACCGATATAATAAAAGCCAACCAGTTGTATAAGGTAACGTTTTAATTTATTAAGTTAATTTACAGCTTGGGTTAATTGATTAATAGCTAAAACGATTTTAAACGCATGATACTCATAAGAGTATTATGCGTTTTTGTTTATTATCATTCTTAATTTAATTAACCTAAAAACTACATTTATGAGTAATATTCATTTACTTATAACATTCATTATTCATTATTCATTATTCATTATTCATTATTCATTATTCATTATTCATTATTCAGAGTTCAGGTTAACTATAAAAATAGGTGTTGTGTGAAATTTTATTGGATCATTTTAAGTTTACTTATTGCCTCTTTCCATACGTGGGCGAATGAAAAATCATCGCCACTATCAAATGAAGGATGTATTAGTTGTCACACAAACCAAGCCAAGCAATGGAATAAATCAGACCATGCTAAAGCCATGGCTATTGCAACTAAAGAGACAATCCTTGGTGATTTTAATAATAAAACCGTTGAACATTACGGACAAAAAGCCACTTTTGGGATTAAAGACGATATTTATCAAGTCTCTATTTCTTATGATAACAACACGCAAATATTACCTATAAAATATACCTTCGGACATTATCCTCTGCAGCAATATCTTGTTGAAACACAGCCAGGTAGTTTACAAGTTATACCTTTCGCTTGGGATAGTAGGTTGAAAGAAAATGGAGGACAGCGCTGGTTTCATAACTATAGCCATGAAGAAATACGTCCAGAAGACAGACTTCACTGGCGTCAACCGTTACAAAACTGGAATGGTATGTGCGCGGACTGTCACTCGGATGGATTAAAGCGCAATTATGACAACGAAAATAATCACTTTAATAGTGAATTTGATAATATTAACGTCGGTTGTTTATCTTGCCATGGTGATATGTCAGCCCATGAAAAATCTGCAAAACTAGAAAAACCGACAAAGTCACGTAATGTATACAACGATGTAACATCAAACAAACACCCTACAGGTCAGTGGCTTAGAACGGTTGGTAAAAATACGGCCTCATGGCAAGGTGAAAAACGAGATAATACCTTTATGGACTCTTGTTTTGCCTGTCACTCATTGCGCTCTTCACTTACTGATGGCATTAAACCTAATGTACCTTTTTTAGATCAATTTACACCACAATTACTGTCTGCGCCTAATTATTATCCAGATGGTCAAATTAAAGAAGAGGTGTATGTATACGGTTCTTTTTTACAAAGTAAAATGTTTGCTGCAGGCGTTAATTGTTTAGATTGCCATGATAAACATACAATGAAATTAAAAATTGAAGGTAACGGACTTTGCTTACAATGCCACAGTGCTGACGTTTTTAACGTAAAAAGTCATCATCAACATGAAGATAACTCAGCAGGGGCGCAGTGTGTAAATTGTCATATGCCTGAAAGTCGCTTTATGGGTGTAGATGATAGACGTGATCACAGCTTTAAAATTCCACGGCCTGATCTATCTGAAGCACTTGATACACCAAACGCTTGTATTAAATGTCATGATAATCAATCAAATAAATGGGCAGCAGATAAATTAATTCAATGGCACGGACAGCCAAAGCCTTTGTTAACAAGTAAAGAGTATCTTGTAGCGCTTAATGCTGGTCATGCAATTACCCTTGAACAACATTTAGCGATAATTGCTGATGAGCAACTGGCTATTATTAGTCGAGCGACCGCGCTAGAAATGCTTGCTTATACAACGCCGTCAATTTCAGCAGATAAATTAGCAGCCTATTTAACTCATCAAGAAAATCTTCTGCGGTTAAGTGCGACAAAGGCGAGTGTATTATTAACCCCAGAAGAAAGAGTTAAGTATGTAAGCCCACTGTTAAATGACAAGCTTAAATCTATTCGTATCGAAGCAGCAAGAAGTCTAACCTCAAGTAATATTAGTCAAGAGAATCAGCCCATGTTTACTCGAGCTTTTAATGAGTTACTCACCTCAAATGAAGTGAATAGCTGGCGAGGTGAGGGACGGGTGAATCAAGGTTTATTAGCGATGGAAACCAATGATGCGGTGCTTGCAGAGAAAAAATTTAAAGAAACTATTAAAATTGAACCTTATTTTGATGCTGGTTATATAAATTTAGCTGGGCTATATCGTAGCCAACAACGTCCTATGTTGGTTCAATCTGTTTTAACTCAAGGATTAAAGAAAGCTCCGCTGTCAGGAGAGTTAAACTACGAATTTGGCTTGCACTTTGTTCGTCAAAAAGAGTTAACTAAAGCGATATCATACTTCCAAAAAGCTGTTAATTTAACGCCATCTAATGCTCGATATGCTTATACCTTGGTGCTAGCAATGGACGGTTTAGGTGAAACTAAACAAGCTTTGAGTAAACTTAAATTATTAATCGTTAATTACCAAAATAAAGCGGAATTAATAGAATTGGGTTTATATTTGTCACAAAAGTTATCTAGCAGATCTGACTATCAATGGTTCTCACAATTTTAATATCGAACAGTGCGAACCTTATTTATTAAAATTAATTATCCAGAGTTCAGGTTAACTAATAAACATCAATTTTAGTGGTTATAAATATTTATGGCAAAGTTACAAACAATTTTATTACAAAATGAACGAGGAATGTCAGTCGAGATAGTCAATTATGGCGCTCGAATTAAATCTATTTTGTTTCCTGTTAATGATGTTGCCACCGAAATGACTGTTGGGCACGAATATGCCGATGATTATTTAACAGATGAATTTTATTTAGGCGCTACATGTGGAAGAGTTTGTAATAGGGTTGAAAATGGGGTGTTTGAATTAAATGGCGTGCAATATAAGTTAACGCAAAATGATGGAGAACAATGCTTACATGGCGGCGCTGTTAGCTTTTCTGCTAGGTTTTGGCAAGTTGTCTCCTCATCGTCTTCGACGGTAGTACTCAAACTTGAGTCAGAGTCTGGCGATCAAGGCTTTCCTGGAAAACTATCGTTACAAGTTACTTATCATTTAACTGATAATAACCAGCTTAAAATAAATTACTTTGCTATTACCGACGCAGCAACTCCTATTAATTTAACAAACCATGCTTATTTCAATTTAGGCAATGAAAGCGGTGAGCAGCTTGATTTAAAAATATTTGCATCGAACATGCTTGACCGTAAAAGTAACGGTGTGCCAAGTGGTAAAGTTATCTCGGTACAAAATTCAGATTTTGATTTTAGGCAACTAACTAATATAGGTACAAGGCATAAACAGGCTATAGATTTAAGTTTACAAGAAATGGCTTGTTACGATCACTGTTATATTCTCGATGCTTCTGAAACAGGCGGTAGTAATTATAATGGGGGTGATAATATCGAAAATAACAAGTATGAAAGTATTGGCTTACCTAAAGCGATCTTACAGTCTAAAAGTAATCATATTACAATGTCATTATTTACTAACCAACCCGCCGTGCAACTATATACTGGCGTAGCTTTATCGGGTAAATTTAGACCATATCAAGGTGTTTGCTTAGAAGCCCAAGATTATTCTAATGCGGTTAATATTAACCATTTTCCCTCCACAATATTACAACCAAATGATGAATACCAACGAGAAATCATTTATCAATTTGAAGTCGGAAACACAAATTAAACAGACAAGTAAAACATCAGATGTTTATATTGATTTTATGTATGTAATTCTTTATCCTTGATGTATAAATAATGAACATTTTTATTCCCAAAAGTAAAGTAATACCAAATGAATCTATCCTAATTCAATGGGTATAAGACTTAATAAATAGTTGAAATAAATGAGTAATAGATTAGAACAATTACTTGCCAAGTGGCAGCCGCAAAAGTCTAGTTTATCCTGGGTATTAGCCACTATTATTGAAACTGATGGATCATCTTATCGTAAGCAAGGCGCAATGATGTTTATTAATAGTCTTGGCCAATATTTTGGTTTGCTCAGCGGTGGCTGTTTAGAAGCCGATATTATGCTTAAAGCAAGAAAGTGTTGGGATACGGGTAACAACCTTATCGTTTGTTATGACATGCGTGATGAAGACGATTTAAGTTGGCAACTAGGTATTGGCTGTGGCGGCATGGTTAAAATATTATTACAGCCAATCACACAAGCATCGAATTGGCTTCATTTAGAAAAACTACAAACGCACTTACTTGCCAAAAAAAGCTGTATTTATAAACAAATGATCAGTGAAAACACCCCTGATAATACACTCACACTGTTTAATCAGAATGAATTAGCACAAGTATCAGCACAAGGAACAGTAACGCAAGCATCATTAACAGCAACTGAAAGAGAGTTTAAACACCATATTAAACCAGCACCTTCTATTATTATTTTTGGTGGTGGTATTGATGCCGTTCCCGTAGTGAAAATGGCAAAGATATTAGGTTGGGATGTAACTGTGATTGATGAACGCGTTAATTATGCGCGCGCAACACATTTTTCAGAGGCCGATAATATTATACGTCAACCTAT
This sequence comes from Colwellia echini, assembly GCF_002843355.2. GTDB lineage: Bacteria > Pseudomonadota > Gammaproteobacteria > Enterobacterales > Alteromonadaceae > Colwellia > Colwellia echini. Next base: position 83,621 of record NZ_PJAI02000005.1, on the reverse strand, counting down.
AGACTCATTAACTAAAGCGACTTGTCTAACGAATACCGACGTTATCGTTATTATGACGCATAACGTGATGCTTGACGCAAAAGCATTAAAGTTTGTTCAAGGCTGTAAAGCAAAATTTGTCGGTCTATTGGGACCAACGCATCGAACTAAAAAGGTACTTGAAGAAGCTGGGTTGTCCTATCAACAATTATCAAAAACATTATCAAATCCTGTGGGGTTAAATATTGGTGGAGAACTACCTGAATCAATAGCCTTGTCTATTTTGTCTGAAGCACACGCTGTGCTTGAGGGCAAAAATGGCCAAACATTAATGCAAATGGCTTAATATGTCTTTATTCAATACCATTCCATCAATAAATATCAAAACTGTTATTCTGGCCGGCGGAAATAGCATTAGATTTAAGGGAAATAAGCAGTTGAGTTTACTTAATCGTAATGGCTCTCAAATTCCTTTATTGCAACAATCTATCAATACCGTTGTGCGAGCCTTAGCTATCGAAGAAATATCTACTGATAATCTTTATGTCGCTACAGGGGAAAGTCACAGGAAAATAGCTAAGAAAATATCTCACCCCTTGTATTATTGTGATCAAGCTTATCGAGGTATGGGGCATACAATCGCACAATCGGTAGCAAAGGTTCTACATAATGATCCACAGACTACGCATATCTTATTCACTTTGGGCGATCAGGTCGCACTTGAAGTAAATGATTATCTAATGTTGTTGCAAAAAATGTTGGAATTTCCATCACAGCTAGTTTGCGCAGAAACGGCAGATGGCATTAGCCCGCCAGCAATATTTCCACATCAGTACTTTACAGAATTACAAGCCTTATCTGGAGATAAAGGCGCTAAAGGCATTTTACAAAAAAATCAAAAACAATTAATAAAAATACCGATGATAAATGCATCTTTTGATATAGATACGCAAGAAGATTTAATACGTTGGAATAATTCATAACCAGTTAAGAGTTAATATAAGAGAGTTCTCTATGATCAAATTTACTATTAATAACGAAGATGTTTCGTTAGATATCGCCGAAGAAATGCCATTACTTTATGCTATTCGAGATGAATTACAGCTAACTGGAACTAAATTTGGTTGTGGTGCTGGGCAATGTGGTGCATGTACAGTACATATTGACGGCGTAGCCATGCGTTCATGCATAACTCCTGTTTCGTACGCTACCAATAAAAAAATAACCACTATTGAAGGCTTAGATCCTGAAAATAATCACTCAGTGCAAATTTCTTGGCGTGAATTTAAAGTACCACAATGTGGCTACTGTCAAGCAGGTCAAATAATGAGTGCGGCGGCGATGCTCGCTCAAAATACAGCTCCAACGGATAATGATATTGATAACGGTATGCAAGGCAATATTTGCCGTTGCGGTACTTACGTTCGTATAAAAAAAGCCATTAAGCATGCTGCTACTCTAAACCAAGAAAAATCAGTAGGAGAAGTTTAATGACTACTCAATCCTCTACAGAAATGTCGATTCTAAACGTTAGTCGTCGTAAGTTTTTAAAGCAACTAGGTATTGGTTCAAGCGCCTTAGTATTAGCGACCACGTTACCCGGATTTTCTCCGATATACGCAGCTGAAAATGAAACAGGTAATGCTATGGGGGCAGGACAAGCAAGTTTCGAGGTAGAAAAAGCAGATCATCATCTTAATATTTTTGTAAGCTTAGATACTGATGGTACAACTTCTATTGTTTGTCATCGTAGTGAAATGGGTCAAGGTATTCGCACCACAGTACCACAAATTATTGCTGATGAAATGCAAGCGCTTTGGTCGAATGTTTATGTTGTTCAAGGTCAAGCAGACAAGGCCTATGGCCAGCAAAATACTGCAGGTTCAAGCTCTATTCGCGGTCAGTTTACTCGACTTCGACAAATTGGCGCGGTTGTTCGAAATATGCTTGAACAAGCCGCAGCTAATCAGTGGCAGGTAAATATTAATGATGTGAATGCTGAACAACATGTAGTTATTAATAAAATAACGGGTGAAAAAATCAGTTTTGGTGACTTAGCTATTGCTGCCTCTAAACTAGAAGCCCCTGAATTAACTACAGTAAAATTAAAAGCGATTAAAGATTTTAATTATATTGGCAAAGAAGTTAAATTGTTTGACCTTGACGATATAGTAGCTGGAGAAGCGGTTTATTCTCACGATGTTCAGTTACCCAATATGCTTATAGCAAGTATTCAACGACCACCAGTTGTCGGTGGTACGGTTAAGTCGTTTGATGACACTGAAGCTAAAAAAGTAAAAGGGGTTGTTGCGGTTATTCAATTAAAACCACATACATTTCCATTTAGAACAAACCCATTAGGTGGTGTTGCCGTACTTGCTAACAATACTTGGGCTGCACAAGAAGGCAGAAAAAAACTAAAAATAGTATGGGATAATGGCGAAAACGCTAACTATAACACTGCCAGCTTTAGCGAAGAATTAATCAAAAAAGTTAATCAGCCGGGTAAATCTGTGCGCAGCGAGGGTGATGTTTACGCTCATACTTATGATCCAGCGAGAACCGTTGAAGCCACTTATTCTGTACCGCACATAAATCACACACCGATGGAAACAGAAGCCGCCACGGCTTGGCTTCAAGGTACAGATAAATCAGCAACGCTTACTATTTGGGCAGGTACACAAAACCCTCAAGACGCACAAAACTTAGCGGCAAAAGAGTGTGAAATTGAGCTAAAACAGGTGACCTTAAATATTCCACTTATGGGAGGGGCCTTTGGAAGGAAATCTAAGCCCGACTTTATTTTAGAAGCTGTACAGCTTGCAAAGCAAGTTAAGGTGCCTGTAAAAGTGATATGGACGCGTGAAGACGATATTCAACATGGTTTCTATCACTCTATTTCAGCTAATTACATGAAAGCAGAATTAATCGATGAGTCAAATGTAGTGCAGGGCAATAATAAAGTCGCTGACTTTTGGATCCAGCGTGTTGCTTACCCGCCTATTGCTTGGTTATTTAACGGTAAACAAACAAGGCCAAATGCAAACGATTTATCACTCGGTTTTGCCGATACTCCTTTTCAATTAGATAACCTGCAATATGAGACTCAAGAAGCGTCATCACATGTAAGACCTGGTTGGGTGCGTGCTGTATCTGATATTAACAATGGTTTTGCTCAAGGCTCATTTGTTGATGAATTAGCCGTTAAAGCCAATAAACCGGCCAGACAAATGTGGTTAGAACTGTTAGGTGACGATCGTTATGTTGATCTAAGTCAAGGTGGCTTTAAATATAATAATGCAGGATTAAATTTAGCAGAATACCCGGTTGATACAAAACGGCTTAAAAACACGCTTAATCTAGTTTGTGAACAAGCTAATATTGAAGCAGAAACCGCTGAAAATGAAGGGTGGGGCATTAGTGTTATTCGAAGTTTTGGTAGTTATGTAGCTGCTGCAACCAAAGTAAGCGTTATCAATAAGAAAGTTAAAGTATTAGAAATGCATACCGCTATCGATTGCGGTATTACCGTAACGCCAGACAGAGTCATAGCGCAAATGGAAGGAGCGATGGTCTTTGCTTTATCTATTACTTTAATGGGCGGAATCAGTGTTAAAGATGGTGCGGTAGAACAATCTAATTTTCATGACTCTCCAGTTACTCGCATAAATCAATCACCACCAATGTTTGTTCATCTAGTTGAATCAGAACATCCTCCTGGCGGTGTTGGTGAACCCGGTATCCCGCCAATTATTCCAAGTATTACTAATGCAATATTTAGAGCCTCAGGTATACGCATTAGAAATTTACCTGTTAATAAAGAATTAACGGTGTAAAAAGGTTAATTTGTACTGATATCTCGTAATAAAAGTCTCGTCCTGAAATACGTTGACGGTTTTAATGAAAGGCCAGTAGCTTTTGCTCCTGGTCTTTTTTATACATCATTAAATATTGTTCCCCGCACCTCAGGTAAAACCATGGATTAATTATTTGGTTTTGAAATAATGATATTGAAGTAGTTTCATAATTTGAAGAGCACACTTATCTATTACTTTATTTATGCTCTTATCTAATTTATTAAAGTTTATTTTAGATGCTATTCAAGCACGTTATTCTATTTTCATTATTAAATGTGACAAAAATACCCTAAAACTTATTACCGTAATTTAACTATTTATTTCTTAGGTAATAGTGTAATTCAAAGTAAATTAATGTCATTTATATAGGAATAAATGAAATAGGTGACAAATGTACCCTAAGCTCAAATTTTTATAAAGAGTCTAATATAGGTAAAATATTTGTGTTCGTTGTGTCACGGTTTTAGACACCAAATGGACACAAATTAAGATTTAATTGATTTATGAAAAAAAGGGAGGGGAGTATTTTGTAAATTTCATAAGAATTAAATAGAATTTTAGATAAGAAGTATAGATTGGTTGCGGGAGCCAGATTTGAACTGACGACCTTCGGGTTATGAGCCCGACGAGCTACCAGGCTGCTCCATCCCGCGTCAGAATGACCTACGTAGAGTAGGAAGCCCTAAAGGTTTTGATTCTCTTTAGAAGAATTGGTTGCGGAAGCCAGATTTGAAAACTAAATGACGACCTTCGGCTATTCCTTTAAAAACAGCCCGACGAGGTTGAACTTTAAGGCTGCTCCATCCCGCGTCCGAATGACCTAAATTAATAGGAAAGCCAAGTTGTTTTAATTCAAACTTAAGAATTGGTTGCGGGAGCTGGATTTGAACCAACGACCTTCGGGTTATGAGCCCGACGAGCTACCAAGCTGCTCCATCCCGCGTCCGAATGACCTAAATTAATAGGAAAAGCTAAGTTGTTTTAATTCAAACTCAAGAATTGGTTGCGGAAGCCAGATTTGAGAACTAAATGACGACCTTCGGCTATTCCTTTAAAAACAGCCCGACGAGGTTGAACTTTTAGGCTGCTCCATCCCGCGTCCGAATGACCTAAATTAATAGGAAGCCAATAAGTTTTTAATTCTACTTATTAAAGAATTATTGATATACTAAAAAAGTAATAAAACTATTTAATTATCAATAAGTTGGTTGCGGGAGCCAGATTTGAACTGACGACCTTCGGGTTATGAGCCCGACGAGCTACCAGGCTGCTCCATCCCGCGTCCGAATGACCTAAATTAATAGGAAAGCCAAGTTGTTTTAATTCAAACTTAAGAATTGGTTGCGGAAGCCATATTTGAGAACTAAATGACGACCTTCGGCTATTCCTTTAAAAACAGCCCGACGTGGTTGAACTTTTAGGCTGCTCCATCCCGCGTCCGAATGACTTGATATTGAATATCAAGAAAGCCACAATGTTTTACTTCGTATTGTGTGAAGTTGTTCTCAGAAAGGTTAGTCCCTGAAAGCGATGCGTATAGTAAGGATAGTGCACCAATAAAGCAAGCGCTTTTATAAAAATATAATCGTTCGCTCAATTGTTGTTCGTAATGCGTTAAAATAAAACAGTTTAGGCCAGTTAACACTAACTTTTGTTTATGTGCATGGTGTTTGCGTATATAATCGCGCCCATAGTTTACTCTGGTCGCTCTGGACTGGTCACTCTGGAATTTACTCCATGAAAGAATCCGTACATCATTTTTTAGCCTTAACATCTCCGGGCATTGAAGTTTTATTGTTTGATGAAATAATTAGCCTTGGCGGCGATCGCGTAATACAAAAGCCAGAAGGTGTGTATTTCCAAGCAACTTTAGCCGTTGGTTACAAAATATCACTTTGGACACGCCTTGCTACGCGCATCATGTTAAAGCTGGGTGAAGGCGAAGCAAAAGACAAAGACGAATTGTTTAAAGCAGCTAGTAGCATTAACTGGCCAGAAGTTTTTAACTCTACTACAACCTTTGCAATTGACTTTGTTGGTTACAGCGAAGAAATTCGTAACAGTCAATTTGGCGGATTAACGATTAAAGATGCGATAGTTGATCAATTTAGAGAGCAGGGCTTAGAACGTCCCGACGTTGATAAAAAATCTCCACAAATTAGTTTTCAAGCACGTTTATTACGTGATCATGTCAGTATTTATCTCGATTTTTCTGGCCGTGGTTTATTTCAACGTGGCTATCGTGAACACAGTGGCGCTGCACCATTAAAAGAAAACCTAGCGGCGGCGTTAATTATTCGCTCTGGTTGGTTAGATGATACTAGTAAGCCATTGGTAGACCCTATGTGTGGTTCAGGTACTATTTTAATTGAAGCGGTAGCAATGGCAGCAAAACAAGCTCCTTCGATTAATCGTGTTTCTTGGGGGTTTCAGTCATGGTTAGCTCACGATAAAGATATTTGGGAAGAGCAGCTAGCTCAAGCTATTGAAAGTTCAGAAAATAGTTTAGCTAATTTAAAGGTTAAAGTATTTGGTATTGACCTAGATGGTCGGGTATTAAAAACCGCACAACAAAATGCGCGTAATGCACGTTTACAACAATATATAGAGTTTACCTGTAAAAACGCTAATGACATGAACAATGTTTACGGACCGCCAGGCACTATATTATTTAACCCTCCGTACGGTGAACGTATTGGTGAGTTGCCAGAGCTTGTTGAAAACTTTGTGCTATTTGGGCAGAAATTAAAAGCTCAGTTTATGGATTGGCGTTTATCAATTTTAACCGCGAATATTGATTTATTAGCAATGTTAAAGTTGTCGAGCTTTAAGCGTTATAAATTTAAAAACGGTCCATTAGATTGTCAATTCGCTTTGTATAATATTGATGCTAAACAAAAAGAAAAAGATGCAGTTAATCCGCAGTCAGACTTTTCTGAACAAGACAGTGATTTTGCTAATCGTCTTAAGAAAAACCGCAAGGCCTTAAAAGGTTGGTTAAAATCTGGTGATATAGAAGCTTATCGTATTTATGATGGTGATATTCCTGAATATAATGCCGCCGTAGACATTTATGGTGAGTACCTTGTTATACAAGAATATGCCGCGCCAAAAACTATCGATGAAGACAAAGCCAAAAAACGCTTACAAGAAGTAATTTATTGGGCACCTAAGGTATTAGGTATCCCTACAGATAAAGTTATATTGAAAACGCGTGCTAAACAAAAGGGCACAAATCAATATCAACGCATGGATAAATCTAAACAGTCGTTAACAATTAATGAACACGGCGCCTTGTTTAAAATTAATTTGTGGGATTACCTTGATACCGGCTTGTTTTTAGATCACCGTAAAACACGTCAAATTGTCGCTAAAAAAGCAAAAGGTAAATCTTTGCTTAACTTATTTGCTTACACTGGCTCGGTATCTGTGCAAGCCGCGGTTCACGGCGCAGCATCTATCACCACAGTTGATATGTCTAATACGTACCTTAACTGGGCACAAGATAATTTTGATTTAAATAAATTAAGCAGCCATAAGTTTCAGTTTATTCAAGCAGATTGTTTAGATTGGTTGAAAAAGAATGAGTCTAAGTTTGATATTATTTTTATCGACCCGCCAACGTTTTCGAATTCTAAACGTATGGAAGATAGCTTCGACGTACAACGTGATCATGTTGATTTAATAACTGACGCTTTAAAATCATTAAACCGCGGCGGTGAAATATTCTTCACTAACAACAAGCGTAACTTTAAAATTGATTTTGAAGCATTAGCGGCATTAGGTTTAACAGCAGAAGCAATGTCTGATGTAACTCGCGATAAAGATTTTGCGCGTAATAAGCATATTCATAACAGTTGGTCTATTAAACGCTCAGCGACATAATAGGTATAATAAAATTAATTATCATGAATAAATTTAACTTATACGGCAGCGAAGGTTGTCATTTATGTGAACAAGCGCTAGCACTTTGCCTGTTAGTCATAGCAAGTGAACAATTAACACAAGTTGATATCATTGATATTGAACGCGTTGAGCATGAAGAAAAAACATTGGTTGAACTGTACGGCGTGCATATCCCTGTACTTGAAAAATTAGAGCAAGACAGCAGTGCTAACACTAAACTGTTTTGGCCATTTACCCAAGCGCAATTAGTTACTTTTATTTGTTAATCAAAAGTAGTTAACACACTAGTTAATACAAGTAATTAATTGCCAATTAGTTAACGAAAGTTAACAGTAACGCATAAGAAGAATTATGGAATTATTAAGAATAGCCAATGGTGAGCTTGCTTTTGGTGAAGACAAAATTTTAAACAAAGCTGATTTAAGTGTACAAACTGGCGAGCGTATCTGTTTAGTTGGCCGTAATGGGGCAGGTAAATCAACCCTAATGAAGATACTTATGGGCTTGCAAGGTCTGGACGATGGCCAAATTTTAAAATCGAGCACTATGCAATTAGCAATGCTAGAGCAAGATCCTCCTGAAGCGTCGGAAATTAAAGTCTTTGACTATGTTGCTGAAGGCGTTAAAGAAAACGCTGAGCTTATTCGTCGTTATCATGCGTTAATTCATTTAATTGGTGAAGATCCAAGTGAAGCCAACCTGAATAAGCTTTCTAAAGTTCAAGAAGATCTTGAGCAAGCAAATGCTTGGTTAGATGAACAGCGGATTGATCAAGCAATGACTACTTTATCACTTGATCCAGAAGCAAAAATTAAAGACTTATCGGGGGGGTGGTTACGTAAAGTTGCCTTAGCTAAAGCATTGGTTACTAACCCTGATATTTTATTACTAGATGAACCAACTAACCATCTAGATATTGAAAGTGTTTTATGGTTAGAAACTTTCTTAAAAGAATTTGCTGGCACTATTATCTTTATTAGCCATGACAGAGCTTTTATCCGTGGCTTATCTACCCGTATTTTAGATTTAGACCGTGGTAAATTAACCAGTTATCCTGGCGATTATGATTTATATATTGAGCAAAAACAGCATGACTTACAAGTAGAAGAGCAACAAAATGCGCTATTTGATAAAAAGTTAGCGGAGGAAGAAGTATGGATTCGCCAAGGTGTTAAAGCGCGTCGTACACGCAATGAAGGTCGAGTTCGCTCTTTAGAAAAACTTCGCCTTGAACGTAAAGCGCGTCGTGAAGTACGTAATCAAAGCACAATGAATATTACCCAAGGCGATCGCTCAGGTAAGTTAGTGTTTGAAGCTGAAGACGTGAAAGTAGCTTTTGGTGATAAGGTGGTTATTGAAAACCTTAACTTATTGATTTCACGTAACGATCGCTTAGCGTTAATAGGTGCAAACGGTACAGGTAAATCAACCTTAATCAAACTTATCATGGAAAAACAAGCCGCTACTAGTGGTAAAATGCGTTCAGGTGTAAATTTAGAAATAGCCTATTTCGATCAACATCGTGAAGCACTTGATTTAAACCAAACCGTACAAGAAATTGTTGGCGAAGGTAAGCAAGAGGTGATGGTTAATGGTCGCTCTCGTCATGTTTTAGGTTATTTACAAGATTTCTTATTCAGTCCTAAACGTGCACGAACACCTGTTAGAGCCTTATCTGGTGGTGAGAAAAACCGACTGTTATTAGCGCGGTTATTTTTACGCCCAAGTAACTTACTGATTCTCGATGAGCCAACCAATGATCTTGATATTGAAACCTTAGAATTACTTGAAGAAGTGGTTGCCAATTATGCAGGAACAGTTATTTTAGTAAGCCATGACCGTGATTTTGTAAACAACTGTGTGAACACCTGTTTGTATTTTGATGGTACAGGGCAAGTCAATCAGATTGTTGGTGGTTATGATGATGTTGACGATTACCTTGCTTTAAAGGCAGAGCAACGCCAAAACATGGCCGATGGCGCAGAGCAGAAGAGTAATGCGAAGGCCGTTGAAAAAAAGCCGACAGCAGTGCAAAATAATGTTCAAACTGCACCAGCTGAAAAAAAGAAAAAGTTATCCTTCAAAGAATCACGTGAGCTTGAATCCTTACCAGAAAAAATTGACGAGCTTGAGAACTTAATTGATTCTTTACAGTCGCAGGTTAATGATGCTAACTTTTTTAGTCAAGATGAGAAAATAACACAAAAAGTTTTGAACCAGCTGGCAGAAAGTGAGTCCAATCTTGAAATCGTATATGCGAGATGGCAAGAACTAGACGACCAATAGTGTGTCAATTAGTCTAGTTACTCAAATTTAACGCGCCAATTTAACTATTAAATATAATAGTGTTAACTTCTCTTATTTATAGAGGTTAACCAGAACAACTATAAAGAGTACAAAAGTAGAATGAAGTCATTTACAAAAAACATACTCACCTTAGGTGTAACAAGTGCTTTGAGCGTAAGCTTGGGCTTGTTTAACTTTAGCCATGCAGCAACTTACACCGTTATTGATAAAAACCAAGCAGCTAATTTAGGTTACACCTATGGTGGTAAGTTGAATAACCAAGGTAACATGACCATATCAGGTGCAAATTATTATAATTTCCCTGTACAGTTTGAGTATTTAACTGAAGAAGACTTTGATAATATTTATGCCTTATCAATCGTTCAGAATAGTCTTTATTATGGTTTGACGGCTGTTGAAGACTTTGACTCGTTAAAAGCCGGTAATCCAACGGCAAATGATTTAGCTTGGGCTGAAATATACTTAGAAGATAGAAATACAAGTGTAAGCAACTATCAATATCAAATCGTTGCCGAATCCGCAGGTTTAATTAACCTTGGCACTGGTAGTGATTCAACAGAAGTTTGTGCTTTTGATACCGACTTTAGTGGCTCACCATGTACAGGAACATTAACCCGTTCAACGTATAACTCAGTTCAAGGTTTTAACAACTCAGGGACTGTATTTGGTATGTCCACTGCGCCATATTTGCCTATTGCAGGTCCTGATGATGGTGAGAATATAGAAGTTCAGTCTTTCTGGGTTCGTGAGCATGGTCAACGTGGTTATTATTCTCCTGATTTTGGTACCACTATTTATCCTGTACCACCGATTGAAACCGCTTATGGCGGAGGTGTATCAGCTGTTTTAGATGTTAATGATAACGGTATTGCAGTGGGGTATAGTAGTTATAAGGTGAGTAGTTTTTGGGAATCAGTTATATTGTCTGATACCGAAGTCAGTGGTGTTTCTGGTTGTGCAAATCCAGAAGTATTAGCGGAAATACCTTATGAAATTTGTGTACAAAACAAACAAAGTAGTATGTATTACATCCAAGCTTTTGAAGCGGTATTATCATCAACAGGGATTGTAGAAACCAAAGGTTTAGGTTTATTAATTACACCTAATGAAGACGATACTAGAGCATTCACTAGTCAAGCCCTAGCCATCAATAATAATGGTGTTGCTGTCGGTTATGCAAATGGGTGGGATGATAATGATGTGACTGAACCTGCGGTAGATGAACGTATGACAGGTTCTTATGCGGTAATGTTTAAAGATGGCAAAGTGTTTGATTTTAATCAACAACACTATTACTTCACTCTAGGCTCTGTTTTTGCTTTTTCTCGCGCTAATGATATTAACGATAATGGTTTAGTTGTTGGTTACTCTCATACAGTAAGCCCTACAGTACAAAAATTCTTTTACGTTGATACCAATGTATCCGAAAGCAAAATGGAGATGGTCATTCCTCGAGGTTTCTTCGACTCATCTAAAAGTAATGCTTTTGGCGTGAACTCTGCTGGCGTTATTGTGGGTGAAGCTGAAATAGAAAGCCATAACGATGCTACACCTCGTCGTACTGCAGGATTTATGTATGATACGTCGAGTAACTCACCTGAAATGGTTGATCTTAATACCTTGTTAGAATGTGAATCGGCCTACAATATATTTCAAGCTAAAGATATTAATGATAGCGGGCAAATTTCGGCGTCAGCTATTACCCAATCTCCTTATTTTGATGCATTAGGTGAGCCTGTTTATGACAGTAGCGGTAACCCTATAATGATTGATGTAGTTCGAGCCGTATTACTTGATCCTATCCCTGGCGGTAAGGTTGAAGATTGTAGTGAATATGAGACAAAAGTAGAAAGACAAGGCGCTAGTTTTGGCGGTTTTTTATTGTTAAGTTTAGTATCGCTACTTGGCTTTAGACGTCTGAAATATAAAAAGTAATTAATTCGATTGATATAAGTTTTGACATGAATTAGCGTTAAAAAAAGCCCAGTAAATTACTGGGCTTTTTTATCAGTTTTTAATCTGATTACATTTGAGTTGTATCAGTAAATAAACCCACTTTAAGATCTTTAGCTGTGTATATTTCTCGACCATCAACACTAACACTTCCATTAGCAAGTCCCATGTAAAGCTTGCGCTTAATTACACGGGTAAAGTCGATTCTAAAAGTAACTTTTTTATTGGTTGGTAAGATTTGACCGGTAAATTTAACTTCACCTACACCTAGAGCGCGACCTTTACCTGGACCACCAGTCCAAGATAAGAAGAAGCCAACAAGCTGCCACATGGCATCTAAGCCTAAACAACCTGGCATTACAGGATCATCTTTAAAATGACAATCAAAGAACCATAAATCTGGCGTAATATCTAATTCGGCAATAATAAAACCTTTACCGTGCTCTCCACCTTCTTCGGTGATAGTAATAATACGATCCATCATTAGCATATTGCCAGAAGGAAGTTTTGAATTACCTTCACCAAAAAATTCTGCTGTGCCTGCTTTAATTAAGTCTTCTTTACCATATGAGTTTTGTTGTGGCATTAACATAGTATGCTGATTTCCGCTTATAAATTTTAGGGTGCTACTTTAGCGTACGGTTGTACACTAAACAACTCTGAACAGTTAAAAATTTGAAAAAAATTGTACTATCATAAAATTACATTCAAATTTATTCATGGCTTGATTATAAAGACGTTATGCGGGATTATAACCTCATGTAACTTAAATAAATTTAACTTTTATGAAAGACACTGATCAAATGAGTGAACAACCCACTAAAAAAGTAGCGATGAGCAACGCCGAAAAACAAAAACGTTACCGCGAAAAACAAAAGGAACGTGGTTTACAAGAAATGCGTGGTTATATGTCTCCTGAAGCAAAACATTGCTATCAACTTATTAGTGAGCAAACAAATTGGTCTGATAGTGTTATCTTAAGTAATGCAGTACGTTTAACTTATGCTGCGTATAAAAATGGTCAAATTGGCTTATTAAATAGTTGGTTGAAAAATAATAAACTATAATCATATTAATCTTTAACTATTTGGTCGCCTAACGACACTTGCTATATTGAATTATTGAATTAAACGGAATAACCTGCGCTTTTGCTTTCATCTGCTTGTCTAACTACTAATTAAGGCTCCCCTACGTGATAAATGTTCTTTTGGTTGATGACCACCACCTTGTTCGTGTTGGTATTAATAAAATTTTAACCAGTGTTAAAGGCTTAACAGTTATTGGTGAATGTGAAACTGGTGAAGAAGCGATTAAATTTTGTCGTAAAACTGAACCTGATGTTTTACTCATGGATATGGATATGCCAGGTATGGGGGGACTTGAAGCGGCTAAGAAAATATTACGTTTTGCCCCTGATGTGAAAATTATTGTTTTAACCGCACATACTGAAGACCCATTCCCGAGCAAAGTTATGCAAATGGGGGCAGCAGGTTACTTAACCAAAGAAGCGGGCCCCGATGAAATGGTAAACGCAATTCGCGCAGTACATAGTGGACAACGTTACCTACCATCAGACATCGCCCAGAAAATGGCACTAAACCAATTTAAAACAGCGGATGAAAACCCGTTCAATGCGTTATCTGATAGAGAATTACAAATTATGATAATGATAACGCGCGGCGATAAGGTGCCAGCAATATCAGAACACCTAAATTTGAGTACTAAAACTATTAACAGTTATCGTTATCGCATGTTTGAAAAGCTAGCAGTAAGTAATGACGTAGAGCTAACTCATTTAGCCATTCGTTATGGCATGTTAAAAACAGATAAACTCTAATAGTATTATAGATTCTAAAAACTGTAAGAAATTAAGCGTAATGCCTGCCAATACTTCCAACGATGCAAACAACATCAAACACCTGAAAAAAACACCTCAAGTCTCAACGTTCGATAGTGAGGCTTTTTTACGGGTAGTCACCGACCAAGCTGGTGTTTATCGCATGTATAATGATCAGCAAGTGATTATTTATGTTGGTAAAGCAAAACAATTAAAAAAACGTTTAGCCAGTTATTTTCGTAAAGATGTTAACTCAAGTAAAACTCGCGCTTTAGTAAAACAAATATGCGCAATTGAAGTCACAGTCACTCATACCGAAGGTGAGGCGCTGATCCTTGAAAATAATTACATCAAAAAATACCAACCTAAATACAATATTTTATTACGTGATGATAAGTCATATCCTTATTTACTGATTACCGCGCATAAACATCCTAAACTAGGGTTGCACCGTGGTGGTAAAAAAGTAAAAGGTGATTATTTCGGTCCTTTTCCGGGGGTGGGCGCGGTGTGGGAAAGTTTGCGATTGTTGCAAAAAATATTTCCTATTAGACAATGTGAAGATAGTTATTATCGGGCTCGCTCAAGACCTTGCTTACAATATCAATTAGGGCGTTGCTCTGCGCCTTGTGTTGATAAAATATCGGTTGACGATTATCAAGAACAAGTAAACTTAGCTAAACTATTTTTACAAGGCAAAAGTTCAGCAGTGATTGAACAATTGGTTGCTAAAATGGAACTAGCCAGTAACGAGTTAAACTTTGAACTAGCGGCTAAATATCGCGATCAAATTGTTACCTTACGTAAAGTACAACAACAACAGTTTGTTAGCGGTCATGTTGCTGAGTTAGATGTGGTTGGCTTATATCGCGATAAAAGCCATGTTTGTATCCACTTGTTATTTATCAGACAACACAAAATTCTTGGCAGTAAGAGTTATTTTCCTGTCGTACCTACTGAAAGTAGTGATAGTGAAATATTAGAAGCGTTTATCGCCCAACATTACTTAACCACAGATACGTTAACTAATGCCCAAATACAGGGCAATATCCCTAAAGAAATTGTTATTAAAGAAAATATTGAACAAGTTAAAGAGCTCTCAAGGTTGTTAAGTGAACAAGCAGAATTTGATGTGAAAATATCAACCAATTCTCGGGGTGAACGTGCTCAGTATTTAAAACTCGCAAGCACTAATGCACAAAGCGCTTTAGCGAGCCGAAATAGCCATAAACAATCTATGCTAGCGCGTTTCACTGCATTAAATGAGGTGTTTGAATTAGAAAATGGTATAAACCGTATTGAATGTTTTGATATTAGTCATACCATGGGACAACAAACGGTAGCTTCAAATGTGGTATTTAATCAAGAAGGGCCACTTAAAACAGATTACAGACGATATAACGTTTTTGGTATTACCCCTGGGGATGATTATGCAGCTATGGCATTTGCCCTCAATAAACGTTATGGCAAATTAAAAGCTAACCCAGTAACAGAGCAAGAACATAGCGCATTAGAAAAATTACCTGACATCGTTTTTATTGATGGCGGTAAAGGGCAGCTTGCTGAAGCCGAAGATTTTTTTAATCAACTTTCGTTAACTAAAACCCCATTACTTGTTGGTGTTGCTAAAGGCGAATCGCGTAAACCCGGTTTAGAAACTTTAATTCTCGCAGGTAGTCATCAACTCATCTCGTTACCGGCAACATCACCAGCGCTTCATCTAGTTCAGCATATCCGTGATGAGTCGCATCGTTTTGCTATTGCAGGACACAGAGCTAAAAGACAAAAGGTAAGTAAAAAATCTCAGCTTGAATCGATTGAAGGTATTGGCGCTAAAAAAAGACAAAGTTTATTGAAGTTTTTAGGAGGCTTGCAAGAAGTGATGCAAGCAGATGTTAATGCTTTATCTAAAGTGCCAGGTATAAGCCGTGTGTTAGCTGAGAAAATCTATAATGCGTTACATGAAAAGTAAAAGAAAAGTATTTATTGTTTA
The DNA here is from genome assembly GCF_002843355.2 of Colwellia echini. Lineage (GTDB taxonomy): Bacteria > Pseudomonadota > Gammaproteobacteria > Enterobacterales > Alteromonadaceae > Colwellia > Colwellia echini. The sequence goes on along the minus strand of NZ_PJAI02000005.1, from coordinate 67,789 downwards.
TCCGTTTTAAACTTAAATTTTGGCTAGATGACGTTATAAAATTGATTATTTTGTTAACACTTGTTTTATTATGCCGTAGCACTGCCATAACAACTTGTGTAAACTAAAGAAAATAGACTTGCAGTGAAAAGTAAATGTGGACAATACCTAACCAAATAACTTTATTTCGGATCATCTTGATCCCCATTTTTTTGATAATCTTCTATTTGCCGTTATCTTGGAGCAACTTTGGTGCATTTGCCGTTTTTTGGATCGCCTCTATAAGTGACATACTCGACGGCTACCTAGCTAGAAAACTTAACCAATCATCAGCCTTTGGTGCTTTTATTGACCCAGTAGCTGATAAGTTGATGGTAGTAGTTGCTTTAGTAATGATTGCCCAAGACTACCAATCCTGGTGGGTTTCTATCGCAGCAATTATTATGATTGCCCGAGAGGTATTTATTAGCGCTTTGCGTGAATTTATGTCTTCGCTTGGAAAACGTGATGTTATTGCCGTTTCAAATATGGGTAAATATAAAACCGGCGCGCAAATGTTGGGGATTATGGGGCTTATTTGGCAACCTGATTACGATATCCCAATGATTTTCTTTTATCTGCCGCATGAAGTGATTAATTATCTTGGTTATGGATTTTATGCTCTTGCTACTGTATTAACAGTAACTACATGGGCTAGTTATTTCAAAGCAGCATGGCCAGACTTAAAAGGTTAATAAATTTCAAACTGAGTATTTGTTTAAAAAATCAACCTTAGAATAACGTTTTAGCTAAAAATAGAGCAAACTACTCGCTTTTTAAGCAGTTAGAATAAAAAGTTAATTTAATAGTTGACTGGAAAATATTTAGATGTAGAATGCGTTTTCGTTGACAGGGAGTCAGCAAATAAAGCGAGATTAGCTAAGATGATTTGTCAACTTTACTAATGTTACTTTATTAAATCTTGTTTTAAAGAGTTAAATTTAGCGGCTGTAGCTCAGCTGGTAGAGCATCACGTTGCCAACGTGAATGTCACGAGTTCGAGTCTCGTTAGCCGCTCCAATTTAACTTTAATAAGATTTGTTGATATTGATATCAAAACATCGTTGAGACAAAATGGCGGGTTGGCAGAGTGGTTATGCAGCGGATTGCAAATCCGTGAACACCAGTTCGATTCTGGTATCCGCCTCCATTTTGCCCGGGTGGTGGAATTGGTAGACACAAGGGATTTAAAATCCCTCGCCGAAACGCGTGCCGGTTCAAGTCCGGCTCCGGGTACCATTT
>NZ_PJAI02000005.1:0-66378 GCF_002843355.2 Colwellia echini | reverse complement strand
AGCGGCTGTAGCTCAGCTGGTAGAGCATCACGTTGCCAACGTGAATGTCACGAGTTCGAGTCTCGTTAGCCGCTCCAATTTATTTTTTATTAGTTATCTAATAAAAGAGTAGGTACCAACCTACTATAAAAATACCCCTTATCTTAGGTTTAAGCTGAAAGATACAATGCCCGGGTGGTGGAATTGGTAGACACAAGGGATTTAAAATCCCTCGCCGAAACGCGTGCCGGTTCAAGTCCGGCTCCGGGTACCATCTTAGAAAAACTCAAAACACACATCATTTTTAAATAATTAAATAATTAAATAATTAAATAATTAAATAATTAAATAATTAAATTTATAATGTTTATATCTTTGATAATACTTTAATCATACCACCTAGCATTTATAAATCTCTTTTGTCATTAATATCACTCTGCGTTGTGCTTAATCCCAATCGTTAGTTATTATACAAATCACATTAAATATGTGCTCATTAATACTTGTTCTAATTATAATTAACACCTGTATTTGGTCGTTTTTCCTACGTATAAAATAGACCACCATACTTAATGAAACTGGTATTAATCCAAATAGTGATTTGTTTCGTATACATATAAAAACTAGCAATGGTCATTTATATGTTAATTAATATTATCGGTTTTAATGCTTCATGGTTTGGCCTAATTTTATTAGGGCAGATCTTTATTCCCTTTACTCTTTTTTGGTTGGGTTTACACCTTCACCGAAGTCAATTTATAGCCGCCGAAATTAAGTTGATTGTATCAATAACACTAATAGGTATTGTTGTTGATACGTCATTAAAACTTGCGGGTGTATTAATATTTCCTAACGTATTTCTTATCCCGTTATGGCTCATAACTCTATGGTCTGCTTTTGCTGCAACCGTTGCCCATAGTTTGCAGTTTTTAGGTCGCTCAAAAGTATTACAGTTAATCATTGGGTTTATATTTCCGCCGTTAAGTTATATCGGCGGCGCATCGTTATCATCTGTAGAGTTTGGCTATAACCTGACTATTACTTATATTATTTTAGGGAGTGTTTGGGCACTTTTAATGGTGTTGTTCTTCGTGTTGAAAAATGTCTTTTATGCAAAGGTGAATTGTCATGAATAAAACAACAATAATGGGCTTTATATTACTTAGCTTCATATGGCTTAGCTTAATTTCATTAAAAGTTAACTCTGCGCCGTTAGATGATGACATTAAAGCGACCTTACCAGATAACTATAGCGAAATAGGACTAACAGAAGTGGGTAGGGCACAGTTTACAGTGCTTTTTTGGGATATTTATAATAGTACGCTTTACACTGAGTTAGGACGTTATAACCACAATGACAGGCCAGAGAGCATGCTCTTTAAAATAGAATATTTAAAAGATATTAGCACTGATGATTTAATTGAACGAACTGTTCAGCAGTGGCAGCACTTAGATATAGCAAAAGAACAATACCATCACTTTATTCCTATGCTTCAAGATATTTGGCCGGAGATTAGTGCCGGTGATTCTTTAGCTATGTTAGTAAATGGTGATCAATCTATTTTTTATTTTAACAATGTTCAGGCAGGCATTATTGATGATCATCGATTTAGTAGGATTTTTTTAGATATTTGGTTATCACCGAACACTAGTCAACCCAAATTGAGAGAGCAATTATTAGGAGAAGAGCATAATGAATAACCGTTATAAAGCAATATTAACTGATGGCTTAGTTACTTGTTTAGTTATATTCATTAGCAGCTGTAGTACTGATGTTTCATCTTATGAAAACACAACACCTAAACTTGATATAAAAGAATATTTTACTGGTGAATTTGTTGGATACGCAATGGTGCAAGATTATAGTAATAAAGTCACTCGGCGGTTTTGTGTTGAATTAAATGGTACTTGGGATAATAACCAAGGAACACTTGCAGAAACGTTTTATTTTAATGACGGAGAAATAACTTACCGAACTTGGAAATTATCAAAGCTTGCAAACGGTCAGTATACGGGTAAGGCTGAAGATGTGGTTGGCATAGCTCAGGGCAAACAAGCCGGTTATGCTTTTAATTGGCGATATAGTTTGTCTGTACCGATTGATGAAGATACTTATCAATTTACTATGGATGATTGGATGTACAAACTTGATGAACATCGCGTAATGAATAAAACAACTATGTCAAAATTTGGTATTGATGTTGCTGAAATCACTTTGCTTTTTGATAAAAGCTCGAATCAAAAAACATGTGTTAAGCCATTAATTTAATTTTCATTTATTAATTTTCATTTATTAATTTTAAGTGATTGATAGTCATTTTGGATATTAAAGAGGTAGAACAGATGAATAAAATAGATAGAACACTACCTATTTTTCCCTTACCGATTTTTTTATTACCGGAAGGAATTACTCGGTTACGTATTTTCGAACAACGCTATTTAAAAATGATAAAAATAGCGAGTAAGGGGCAAGGCTTTGTTATTTGGTTAAATTCACAAGAGTCTTCATCGCCACTAATAAAGTGGGGAAGTTGGGTTGAAATCATTAATTTCGACCTAGGTGATGATGGTGTGTTGGAGGTTGATGTAAAATGCAAATCATTGGTTGATATTATATCGTTAAATAAAGATGAAGATAACTTACACTTTGGGGTCGTGAATGAAAAATTGCACTGGTCACAAAATAAAAGTGTTGTTGAGGAGATTGAAGATGAAAAAGAGCATGTAAAGATAAAGAATACCGATCAAGACTTTTGTTCAGCTAATAAGTTATCGAAAAACACTATTTCATCACCGCTTGTTTTACCAAGTAATGTTTCATTAATCAGTAGTGAACAAAAAGATCTGCGCGACAAAATGCTTGCTGAACCCTTAAATGAACTATTTAGTAATGATCTACAATTGAATAAATTTTACCCAGCCAATTTACGGCAAAACCCGCACTGGGTAGTCGCAAGGTGGTTAGAAATATTACCTCTTAATTTATCGGTTAAAAGTACTTTTGTAAATATTCACAGTTTTGAGGAAGCCAAGAACTTTGTTCAGTCAGTTATTAATAAATAAAAGCAGTATCTATAAAGTAAAAAGTGGTTAGTGCAAAATAAATTAAAGGCATTGTGATCTAAGTGTGAAACCGAGCGTATATAACTACATAAATATAATATACTCGGTGATAAGCCATGCAAACTAACTTGCTAAGCAAAGCGACAAGTGATAAATCTAATTACATGTCAAATAAAATTAATCATCCCGAACTCTGTCAATGGCTTGATGCCGTTGCAATTAAAAGAGATAAGCAAGCGTTTACGCAATTGTTTAAGTTTTTTGCGCCTAAAATCCTTCGTATTGCGCGAAGTAAGTTTCCTAATGAAGCACAAGCCAATGAAGTAGTACAAGAAACCTTGAGTAATGTTTGGCGTAAAGCACACTTATTTAACAGTGATAAAGGCGCTGCCACTACTTGGGTATATACCATCATGCGTAACGTTACTTTTGATATGTTACGTAAAATTCAAAGTAACAAAGAAGATAACCTCAGTGACGATATTTGGCCAATAGCCGAAACCATGAGCAGTGAAGATGATAGCTTTAATGATCATCTTGAAAATAAACAATTACTATCTGTGCTTGAGCAACTTCCAGAAGCGCAACAACAAGTGGTTAAAGGCTTTTACTTTAGTGATATGTCACAAGAGCAACTCGCCACTCACTTAGCGTTACCTCTTGGCACAATTAAATCTAGATTACGTTTAGCTTTAGGTAAATTGAAAGCTCAACTAGGAGATAAATAATGATCAAACATCACCCTAAATTTGAGTTATTAGAACTATTTGTGAATGGTGAATTGCCTGCTTCATTATCTGCAGGTATCGCAATACATGCTGAAATGTGTCCCAAATGCCAAGAAAAAATAGCATTATTAACGGAGCAAATCGCAGCAGTTAATTTTGAAAAAGAACTTTCTGATCCGTTTTTAATTACCGATGATATTGATGACTTTTCTGGTGAAGAAAGCCTTGGTGGTTTAAACATTGATGACATGGTTGCTAACATAACTCAAGCACAGCCGTCACAAAATACAAAGCTAACAATAAATAAAAGTGTTACTTACCAAGGTAAAAGTTATGCACTTCCTAGAGCATTAGCTAATATGGAAGTAGGTAAAGCGGCAAATATTGGTAAGTTATCTCGCAGCCGTATTCAGCTTAATGAAAATGAAGTACGCACGAGTTTATTACATATAGCACCAGGTGGCGGTGTTCCAGAGCACACACACAAAGGGTTTGAATTAACCTTATTGCTCGAAGGTACTTTTAGTGATGAGGATGGCGAGTATATTAAAGGTGACTTTATAATGTTAGATAGCTCGCACCAACATCACCCAATATCAAAGAACGGGTGCTTATGTTACACAGTAGCTAATGGCGCACTTCACTTTACGCAAGGTATCAATAAATTACTTAATCCGATAGGTGCATTTATTTACTAGGTAAGTGTTAGAGAAAATAAATATTAGGTCGTATGTACATAATCAGAACAGTTAAAAACAAGGTGTTTTTATGATTTATTCGGTAGAAAAAGAAAACCTAAAAATTGGAGTTAGCGCCTGTTTAATTGGTGAGAAAGTACGTTTTGACGCAAGTAACAAACCCTCTAATTTTTGTATTAACGACTTAGGGAAATATGTTGTTTATAAAGCTTTTTGTCCTGAAGTAGCTATTGGTTTACCAATACCTAGACCAACTATTAGGCAAATAAAAAAAGATGAAATGATAACTGTTTCTCGCCCTGACGGCAGTGGCGATGTAACTGAGGCATTACAAGAATACGGCAAAAAAGTTGCGAGTATAACCAAAGACTTAAGTGGTTATGTGTTTTGTGCTAAAAGTCCTAGTTGTGGGATGGAGCGGGTAAAAATATATAGCCCTGAGGGTAATGCCCTGCCAGCAAAAGGTATAGGCGTTTTTGCTAACGAAATAATGCTGGCTAATCCATTACTGCCTTGCGAAGAAAATGGTCGTTTAAACGATCCGCTTATCCGTGAAAATTTTGTTGCTCGAGTTTATGCATATAAACATTGGCAAATTATTGAAGCGTCAGGGTTAACTAAACATAAACTGACCACCTTTCATAGCCATTACAAATATACTGTTATGAGTCATGATCTTGTTGCTTACAAAGCATTAGGACAATTATTAGCGCGTACTGATTTACCTTTAGCTGAGTTGGCAGCACAATATATTAGTGGATTAATGGCGGCGCTCTCTATCGTTGCCACACGTAAAAAACACGCTAACACGCTGGCTCATATTCAAGGCTATTTTTCTAAACACTTACAAAGTGATGAAAGACAAGAGCTTTGCAAACAAATTGATTCATACCGAGAAGGTACAATACCTCTATTTGTGCCTTTAACCTTGATAAATCACTATTTGCTACGTTACCCCAAAGAGTATTTAACCAAGCAAGCGTATTTGTCTCCTTACCCAGATGAATTAAAACTTCGTTATTCTTATTAGTTTATGCCTTTTTATTTATGGCTAGGAGTTAATGCCAAATATTTATATTTAGCACGCATTCATAATAACTTATGACGACTAACTTCTGCGTACGAAGTTAGTCGTTTCAACTTTAAAAGGTAAATCCTTTGCTTTGGTTTCGTAATGATTTAAGAACACATGATAACCCCGCTTTACACTACTTTTTAAATACATCTTGTGGCAGCTCTAGTGACAGTCCTCGTAAAGCGATTTTTTTCATATCAGAAAAGCAATGGTTAGCGCATGACTGGTCATTGATAAAAATTGATTTCATAAAACGACACGCCGCAGCACTTGTTGATGAATTAGCAAATTTAAATATTGAGCTTAGTTTGGTTGAAGTTGACACGTTTGACGACCAAGTAAACTATCTAACACAATATTGCCAAGCACATAACGTTGACACCGTATTTGCTAATAGCGAATTGGAATTTAATGAGCACCAACGCGATCTCAACTGTATTAAACAAGGGGTCCCGTTAATGCTGTATGAAGCCGATGTTATTGTGCCCAAAGGCTTAGTGCTTAATCAATCGGGTAGTATGTTTAAAGTGTTTACCCCATTTAAAAATGCGTGGTTAAAACAAGTACGGACAGCGGGTTTTGATTACTTAGGAAAAATAACTCGAGCTGATGATAAAGAAACTCTGGCTGATAACAAAGTAAAGTCAGTCAATAACATTATAAAAAGTGACGGTTTATCTGGCACCTGGCCATTAGCTAAGGAATATGAAGCTAATGTTTTTAGTACTTTTTTACAAACTAAATTAACAGGTTATGAGCAATGTAGAGATATTCCATCAATCAAAGGCACTTCTGGTATTTCCCCGTATTTAGCCGCGGGCGTTATTAGTCCAAGATACGTATTAATAGCCTTACTTAATCGCTGTCCGGATTTATTGTTAGCTACCGACAGTCCCGAGTTCTCTTGGTTAAACGAATTAATATGGCGTGAATTTTACCGAAATCTTATGTTTCATGAGCAAAAGCTATGTAAACATTACTGCTTTAAAGAGCAGTATCAGTTAATCACTTGGCATAACAATCAGACAATGTTTACCGCTTGGTGTGAAGGCAAAACAGGCTACCCATTGGTAGATGCTGCCATGAGACAACTTAACCAAACAGGTTGGATGCATAACCGTTTACGTATGGTGGTTGCGAGTTTTCTGACAAAACATTTATTAATTGATTGGCGCTTAGGTGAAAAGTACTTTATGCAGCATCTTATTGACGGTGATTTAGCCTCAAATAATGGTGGGTGGCAATGGGCTGCAAGTACAGGATGTGATGCACAACCTTATTTCAGAATATTTAATCCGATAAGACAAAGTGAACGTTTTGATCCAAATGGCGAGTTCATACGTAAGTACTTACCAGAGTTATCGAGTATTCCTGATAAACAAATACATTTTCCGCATAAATATATGGAACAAAATAATATAAGTGGTTATGTAAAGCCGATTGTTGACCATAAAGAAGCGAGGCTTAAGGCGCTTGCCTTTTATAAATAACAATTTAAATAAGAATTTTTATAAGAAAAGTACAAATCAGAGAAGCTAAATTTGTAACAAACCTATTTAGTAACATTATCTTAGCGATACTTTCTCAGTAATACTTTAATTAATCACACTTTTAACAATATGATGGTTGCCTCATGGAAAATAATGCTGCTAGTAAATTAACACCACAATCACCAATTTGGCTGCGTACCTTTGTCGAAACATATCAAATACTGTCAACTGATAATTTAAACTTATTAGCGAGTATTTATCACACAAACATACTTTTTATAGATCCAATGCATAAAGTAGAAGGTCTTGATGAGTTGTATAAATACTTTAATAGTCTTTATAGCAACTTAAGCCGTTGCCAATTTGTTATCGATAATATTGTGACACAGGGCGATGAAGCCGCACTTTATTGGACGATGACCTATCAGCATCACAAACTTAATAAAGGAGATGTGGTGACTGTTCAAGGTAGTTCATACATAAAAGGTCACAATGACAAAGTTATTTATCATCGTGATTACCTCGATTTAGGTGCAATGCTTTATGAGCAACTTCCTTTATTTGGCAAGTTAATTAAATGGATAAAAAAACATGCGTCAAAGTAATGCTTCAAAGTAATACCTTAAAAGAATACTCCAAATAATATATCAAAGGAATGGCTAAAATAATGATCTCAAAGCAATGAGCTATCGTAATGATATATAAATTAAGCGCTCTAACTTAAAGTACCGCTAATTAATGGGGACAAAACTATGACAGCGAAAGCTATGACAGCAAAAACTATATTATTAACTGGTGCAACCTCAGGTATTGGTTTGGCGCTATTTGAACAATACGTTTCGCGCGGCGATAAAGTTATTGCTTGTGGAAGAGACGAAGCTAAATTAGCTCGTTTAGCGCCGCGGGCTTACAAAACCTGTCAGTTTGATTTAAATAGCCCAGATGAAATTAAAGCGGCGATGCAATCGTTAAGTTTAGATAACGTATTGGCGCAAGTAAACATTGTTATACTCAATGCAGGTAATTGTCGCTACATTGATGATGCCAAGCAATTTGACGGACAGCTTTTTCAAGACATTATTACTACCAACCTCACTGCACTTGGTTGGTTACTGCAAGGAGCTTTACCTAAGTTACGTTCTGGCAGTCAACTTGTTTTTGTTAGCTCAAGTGCGACTATATTGCCTTTTCCTCGAAGCCAAGCTTATGGCGCTTCTAAAGCAGGAATTGATTACTTAGCCAACAGTTTACGCTTAGATTTACTTAAAGAGGGGATTGATGTCACCCTTGTTCATCCAGGTTTTGTGAAAACACCACTTACCGATAAAAACGATTTCAACATGCCTTTTCTCATTACCAGTGAACAAGCGGCAACGGCGATTATTGCGGGCGTTGATAAACGTAAACGCTATTTACACTTTCCAAAAAGATTAACGTTATTGTTAAAGCTTTTTTCATTGTTGCCTGCATCGTTATGGCAAAAAATAATTACTTTAAAGTGAACTCCTTAAAGTAATCATATCCAAGTGTTCATTTAAATTTATAAGGCAATAAAATTCATGAAAAACATCGCAATTATAGGGTCTGGCGTATCCGGTTTAACTGCCGCTTACTTATTATCTAAAAACCATAAGGTAACTGTGTTTGAAAAAGATAATCGTGTAGGTGGACACACAGCTACGGTTGATATTGAAAAATCAGGTCAAAGCTATGCGATAGATACCGGCTTTATTGTTTTTAATGATAAAACTTATCCTAACTATTTAGCCTTGCTTGATGAAATAGGTATTGGTAAACAAGCTACAGAAATGAGTTTCTCAGTACATAATTGCCAAACAGGCTTGGAGTATAACGGACACAACTTAAATACCTTATTTGCACAACGCCGTAATTTATTTAGACCTAAATTTTGGTTTTTGGTTAAAGATATTTTACGCTTTAATAAATCTTGTAAAACTATTTTTGCAGCACAAAATTATCAAAGTGGTTTAACTTTGGGCCGTTTTTTAAAAGAAAATAACTTTAGTGATTTTTTTGCGGAGCACTATATTTTACCTATGGGCGCTGCAATTTGGTCAAGCTCTTTGGCACAAATGGAAGATTTTGAATTTAAGTTTTTTGTGCAGTTTTTTCATAACCACGGGTTATTGAATATTGCCGATAGACCACAGTGGTATGTCATTCCAAATGGATCGCGCGGGTATTTAGCGCCTTTATGTGAGCCTTTTAAAGATAATATTAAATTAAATGCCAATATCAGCGGTATTACTCGCCTCAATAATAAGGTGCAAATACATTTTAACCATAGCGATACTAGCGCTGAAGTAGAGAGTGAAATTGATGTAAAGAGTGACATTGAAGAGTTTGATGACGTTGTTATTGCTTGTCATTCTGATCAAGCACTTGCCCTGTTAAATGACGCAAGCGCCGATGAACAAAGCATTTTATCGAAAATGCCATACAGTGAAAACTCAGTCATTCTTCATACAGATAAACGTTTACTGCCTAAACGAGAAAAGGCATGGGCAAGTTGGAATTATCAATTAAGTCAAGATAGAAGCAAAGCCGCTAGTGTTACTTACAATATGAATATATTACAAGGCATTGAAAGTGAACATACTTTTTGTGTCACTCTCAATCAGAAAGCAGATATAGATCCGAACTCAATTCTAGGTGAGTTCACTTATCACCATCCTATTTTCTCTGCAGAGTCGATTAATGCGCAAAAAAGTAGAGAGATAATTTGTGGAGTTAACAACACTCACTTTGCAGGTGCATATTGGCACAACGGTTTTCATGAAGACGGTGTGCGTAGTGCGGTAGAAGTGGCAAGACGTTTTGATTGTTTGTTACTAATGGCAAACTGATTTATAACGATCTGATTTTATACAACAAGACATATAAATATATTTTTGAATAAGCCTGCAATAAGTAAGTAGTGAGTGAACATGTTATTTAAGCACAGCAGTATCTATGTTGGTAATATTTCCCATCGGCGTTTTAGCCCGAAAAAGCATAGTTTTAACTATAAGTTATATATGCTTGCCCTTGATTGTGATGATATTGAAAAAGCGCTCAAGCTTAATAAAGGTATTGGCTTATTCGGCTTTTCTTGGTTTCACCCATTACGATTTGTTGAAAAAGATTACTTAAGAGATGATCCAAGCGGATTAAGACAACGTATAACAGATAAAGTGTTGGCACTTAATGGCTGTAATGACATTTCTAAGGTTTTGATGTTGGTGCAGGTAAGGTGTTTTGGACTTTATTTTAGCCCAGCAAATTTTTATTTTTGTTACGACCAAAATGATAATTGTACGCAAATGCTCGCTGAAGTTAGTAATACCCCTTGGAATGAGAGGCATTATTACTTAGTAGATTTACACAGTGATAAAGAAAAAACAAATAAAAAGGATTTTCAAGTGTCACCGTTTATGGACTTAGACATGTCTTATTTTTGGCAAATTAAACCGCCAAATACACACAGTAAAAAATTAAAGATACATATTGAAAACAAAAGAAAACATAATGATAGCGACCAGCTTACTAAATTGTTTGACGCCAGTTTAACGATGACGAGCCAAACATTTAATCAGCCAAACTTGCTACGTGTTTGGTGTCAACTACCTGCTATGACCATTAAAGTTGTATTGGGCATATATTGGCAAGCATTGCGTCTTTTTATTAAACGTATACCGTTTATTGGCTATCAGAAAAGTTAATTGATAAATAAAGTAAATTTGGGGATTACCATGGAACAAGTTGAGAAAATTACTGCGTTTAAAACAGCAAATTGGTTAGACAACCGATGTAGATCAATAGTGCACGGCGTTTTTAAAAAACTCAGCTACGGTCAACTTGAAGTAGTAGAAGGTACTACACATTTGTTATTTCCAGAAGTTGATAACGATTTATCAATTAAAGGTAAAATTCATATCCACGATATGAGCCTTTATCAAGACTTTATTAAAGGCGGTAGTATTGGGGTAGCAGAAGCGTTTATCGCTGGAAAATGGAGTAGCCCCAACTTAACTAACGTTATTCGTATTTTTGCTAAAGCGCAGCAACAAACTGATAAACTGGAAAAAAATAAATCTTGGTCTAACAAAATTAAAAATGCGTTAGGTCATTGGCAAAACAGAAATACGCAATCTGGCTCTAAGCGTAATATTTTAGCGCATTACGATTTAGGTAATGAGCTATACACCCGATTTCTTGACCCAGAAATGATGTACTCTTCGGCCATTTACCCAACAGATACGTCTACATTGGCTGAGGCTCAACAGCATAAATTAAAAACTATTTGTGAACGTCTTTCGTTAACTCGTGATGATCATTTATTAGAAATAGGCACGGGGTGGGGCGGTTTAGCAATTTATGCTGCACAACATTATGGTTGTAAAGTTACTACCACAACTATCTCCGATGCACAGCACGAATATGCACAAATACGTGTAAATGCTTTAGACTTAAATGAGAAAATAACCTTATTAAAAGAAGACTATCGCGACTTAACTGGCAGCTTTGACAAGATAGTTTCTGTTGAAATGATAGAGGCTGTTGGTTATGAGTTTTTACCTAGTTTCTTTAAGCAATGTAATGAACGTTTAAAGCCTGGTGGTAAATTACTTATTCAAGCGATAACCATTGCCGATCAACGTTTTGACTATTACAAAAGCAATGTTGACTTTATTCAAAAATATATTTTTCCAGGAGGATTTTTACCCTCTGTCAATGCATTAAGTCAACACATTACCGAGCATACCGACTTGGTGATAGAAAACCTTGAAGATATCGGGCTTGATTACGCCAAAACGTTAAGTGATTGGCGAGTAAGTTTTCTTGCCTCATGGTCTGAATTAACCACTTTGGGTTACGACGATACCTTTAAACGGTTATGGTTATATTACTTCGCTTATTGTGAAGGAGCATTTTTAGAGCGTTCTACTAGTACTGTTCACTTAGTAGCACGCAAATAATAGCCCCAAAACAGTCGTACACAAATAGTCATTAAAATAGTATCAAAAGAGCTTTTTGAGTTAGTTAATGTCAATATCTTTATTCCATAATATGACTTGGTTACGACCATTAGTCTTTGCGGTGTACAGGGCTATATCTGCTTGGTCAATCAGATCTTTAGCGTCATTAGTATTAAATTTGAAAGCGGTAACACCAAAACTAGCGGTAACGGTAATATCATCAAAACTAGTCGATTCAATATTTTCACGTATTGATTCGGCAATGCGTACTGCTTGATCTTGTTCGGCTCCAGGTAAAACAAGACAAAATTCTTCGCCGCCATAGCGAGCAACTATGTCATTTTGGCGAACACCATCTTGTAGAATGTTGGCTACGCCGCGAAGTACTGTGTCACCCGCACTGTGTCCATAAGTATCATTGACAGACTTAAAGTGATCAATATCAACCATGATAATGCAATACTCACCCAATAATTTTACATCTGAAAAATCTCGTTCTAATAATTCAAATAATATACGACGATTAAAACAATTGGTTAGTGGATCCCTTGACGCAAGGTGACGTAATTCTTTATTACGTTTGCGAAAATCAATAAAACGGTGATAGATAAAAATAACAGCTAAAATACATATCACTAATAAAGCGGTTAGGGCAAAACTTGCATATCTGTTTTTAGTAAGCTCCAGCTCAGATATCCTACTGGTTTGCTCTGCAATTTCAATTTCATTATTTTTTTTAACTAATTCAAGCTCAACGAGCCGGGTTTTTTCTTTTAGTGACGCTAATTCAATTTCTATCTTATGCGAGTGTATATTCGCTTTAGCGATAACTAACTCACTTTTTTCTCTATCTTTTTGTAAAAGTTGTGAGAGTGAAATTTCTTCTTCAGCATAATATAATGACTTACTAATATTGCCTCGTGATTTTTCAGCTAACTTTAATGAACGGTAAGCTTCTAACGTTTCGGAGCGATTTTTTAATTTAATAGAAAGGTTTAACGCTTTAATTAGAAATATAACCGCTTCATCAGTATTTATGTCAATCAAAGCTCGTCCCAGATCGTTTAAGGCTTTGATTTGATTTTTTTCATCATTTATTTTAATGGCAAGTGATAAAGCCTTTCGGTAATAAATTATCGCGTTTCTATTATCTTTTTGATCGCGGTATATATTGCCAATAACTCTGTCAGTAAGTGATACTTTAGATTTTTCATTTTCTTTTTTATAAATTTGATTCGCCTGCTGTATCATTAGCATCGCTGAACTGTAATCACCTGCATTTAAATCAATTACCGCTAATTCACGTAATGCTGCCGCTCTAGTTTTGGTTTCAACCTTATTTTTTGGCAGATCAATGGTAAGTTGATAAAAGGATCTTGCTTGGTCAAATTGTTTTAGTTTAGTGTAAATAAGGCCCATTTGATTTGATGTTTCAGCGGTATTATTAACGTCGTTCTCTTTTTTGTAATAAAGGTGCGCTTGGTGAATATGGTCAAGAGACTTTTCATAACGGCCAATGAAACGATAGATTCTGCCTGCACCCGTTAAGGCTTTAGCATAACCAAGAGGATCATCTATCTGTTTGTGTATTTCTAATCCGCGTGTTGAATAATCTAATGCACTTACGTAGTTTCCTCGGTAACGCTCCGCCATTGCTAAGTTATTTAAAGTACGCGCCACAGATCTTTGGTTTTGTAATTTGCTATAACTAGTGAGTGCTTTTATATAGAAATTAATAGATTTTTGAGTATCTTTTAAATGTTTATATGACTGTGCGATTTGGTGGTAAGTGATGGCAAGTTGCTCTTCTATCGCTTTCTTATTACCTACAAGATGTTTTAACGCCTCAGAGTATTGCGCAATTGCTTGTTGATATTTTTTTTCTTGATAGTACGTGTTTCCTCTAGCAATGTAGGTTAGCGCGATAGTCATTTCATCAAGTTGAACTTGGGTTAACGTTGTTGAAGATGAATTTGTTAATTCGATGCTTGAAGAAGAATTTTTTTCTGCTATATTTTGCGCTTGCACTGAAGCTGAGAATGCCATAATCATAAAGATGATTATGTTAACGGTAATGATAAATTGCATCATATAGAATTTAGAAAGAAATGGGCTTGTCTTGATTGTATCAAAGGTAAGGTTACTAACAAATTTTTTTAGGTGAAATCGATATAAAGTAGAGCACAGCAGCATAAGTCATTGCCCATCATAATATTTATGTAGATACTATTTGTCTAGCTAATAGGTATCAGTTGTGTAGAACTTGATTTTTAGATACATCTATTATTATAGCAGCCAGTAAAAGTATTGTTACTGAGTATATATCGCTCCTAGCTTTTTTTCCTTGAATAATGATTATTTAACGAATTACTTGTTGGCTTCAGTGACAAAACAACAGGACATTTAATGAACAACTGGAATGCTTGTTGGTATTAAGAGATATTTTTATATTACAGATCCTAATATACTCCTATCTATCGCTATTCTCCCTCGTAAACACTTGCTATAATGGGAAAATCTTTGTGCACAAAAGCACTTCATATTTATCAGTTATTTAGATCATTTCGAGGCTTAACTTCATGTCGGATACCGAAAACCGCCCTACAAATTTTATTCGTAATATTATTGATGCCGACTTACAAAGTGGTAAACATACTAGTGTACAAACCCGTTTTCCACCTGAGCCTAATGGTTTTCTTCATATAGGGCATGCAAAATCTATTTGTTTAAATTTTGGCATTGCTAAAGACTATAATGGTTTGTGTAATTTACGTTTTGATGATACTAACCCTGAAAAAGAAGATATTGACTACGTTAACGCGATTCAAAAAGATGTAAAGTGGTTAGGTTTTGAATGGGCAGGCGACATTAATTACTCATCTAATTATTTTGATCAATTACATGGGTTTGCGGTAGAGCTTATTGAGAAAGGTTTAGCTTATGTTTGTTTCTTAAATGGTGAAGAAACCCGTGAGTATCGCGGCACGTTAAATAAACCAGGTAAAAACAGCCCTTATCGTGATACATCGGTTGAAGAAAACTTAGCTTTATTTGCCAAAATGAAAAATGGTGAATTTGAAGAAGGTATTTGTTCATTACGTGCAAAAATAGACATGACCTCAAGTTTCATGTGTATGCGTGATCCTATTATTTATCGTGTTCGTTTTGCTCATCATCATCAAACAGGTGATAAATGGTGCATTTATCCAATGTACGATTTTACGCATTGCTTATCTGATGCCATAGAAGGTATTACGCACTCAATCTGTACATTAGAGTTTCAAGATAATCGTCGATTATATGATTGGGTTATTGAAAATGTGTCAGTACCAAGTACGCCTCATCAATATGAATTTTCACGTTTAAACCTTGAATACACCTTAATGAGCAAGCGTAAACTGCATACTTTGGTTGAAGAAAAGTTGGTTGATAGTTGGGACGACCCAAGAATGCCAACTATTGCGGCATTTCGTCGCCGTGGTTATACCCCTAATTCATTGCGTGAATTTGCGAAAAGAATTGGTGTAACTAAAATGGAAAACACAATCGAAATGAGTGTGTTAGAGGCTTGCATTCGTGAAGATTTAAATGACAATGCACCTCGCGCCATGGCGGTATTAGAGCCAATTAAATTGGTTATCGAAAACTATCCTGAAGGTCAAACTGAAGAGCTTGTTGTTAATAATCACCCAAGTGATGAAACACAAGGAACACGTATTGTCCCGTTTTCTAAAGAGCTTTATATTGAGGCTGAAGACTTCCGTGAAGAAGCTAATAAAAAGTACAAACGTTTAGTACTTGATAAAGCTGTTCGTTTACGTGGCGCTTATGTTGTTACTGCTACTCGTTGTGATAAAGATGAACAAGGTAATGTAACCACTGTTTACTGTAATTACCTTGACGACACCTTAGGTAAAAATCCAAGTGATGGCACTAAACCAAAAGGTGTAATTCATTGGGTTGATGCAACAAAATCACTAGATGCAACGATACGTTTATACGATAGGTTATTTACCGTACCTAATCCGGCCGCGGAAGATGATTTTCATGTGGTTATTAATCCTGAGTCGTTAATCACTATTACCACAGCTAAAGTAGAGCCTTCGTTAGCTAACGCCAAAGCCGAACAAGCTTTTCAGTTTGAACGCCAAGGTTACTTTTGTTTGGATAATAATATTAAAGAGACTGGGAAATTAGTGTTTAACCGTACTGTTGGTTTACGAGATACTTGGGCTAAAATAAATTAGTAAAGTATTGATAGTTATATAAATGCTAGGGCTTGTTGATCTTTCAGGGGTGAAATTTATTCAATTTAAAACGTATTTAATCGCACTGCGAGCTTTGAATAATAGTCATTCTATTTAAAAAGCGAGCAACAAAGAGTAAATTCGTTTTAAATGAATCTAAAGGCAGCATTTGTTTGAAATTCATACTGCGTTTTCGCCTGTTTGTGGAGCCAGCTATACCTCACATGCTCTGCCTTGTATTCTCTTAATACAAAGAAATCCAAACAAGTTGCTTAAAAGTAATCTCGAAAGTTCAACTGACTCTTCATAAAATGTTAGTGATTGGTTGTAAAGCTGAGCACTAGCATTTTTAGGTAAAATTTTAATTTATATCGATTGATTATACTTAAAACCATGAAACCACGTTTAATCAACTTAATACTTTTAGTTAATTCTGTCATTTATTTTAATACCACAGCTGTTAATGCGGAAGAGCTTGAGCCTGTACATTATGCCTACGCTAATTATTTAGGTAGCGGTATTTATAAAACAACAGGACAAAATGCGACTTTGTTTAGCCTGCCATTTTCATTCGAGCTAGGTAAAAAAGGTAAAATGACCTATGAGTTACGTTTACCTATTTCCCTTGGCTTTTTTGATTTTACATTCTCAGATATTCCCAATTTAGATCTACCCGACTCAGTAGGTACATTAACCATAAGTCCAGGAATTGGTTTTAAATATCAATACACTGATAATTGGGTGATTGAAAGTTATGTAGATGGAGGTTACGGATTAAACCTAACAACAGATGAAGGCGTATCTATTCATTCCTCTGGTGTTTCAACGCTTTATTATTTTAACGTTAAAGAATATGACTCGATATGGGTAAATAGACTTTATTATGCAAGATATGACGGCAATGGTTATGAAGCCTATGATACTTATGCCGCGCTGCAAACAGGTTTAGATACTGGCTTACCGCTCCAATACCAAGTATTAGGCTATAAGTTTCAACCGAGACTTTTTGCCACCGCGTTTTGGTACTTTAGCGAAGTTGACTTTTTAACACCACGATCGCTTGGCTCTGAAGGAGAAGAGCACGTAACCTTGTCTAATAGTTTTGAATTTGGTTTTACGCTTAAATTTACAGAGACTGTTGGCTACTCTTGGGCGGGAATTGAACGACTTGGTTTAAGTTACCGATTCAGTGAAAATTTTAGCGCTTTTCGTTTACTGTTTAGTTTCCCTATTTAACCTATACCTAGTTTAACGGATTATTTGATAATGAATAAGGCATAACTGACTGTTATGCCCTATATTAAAATAAAAGTATTAAAATTAAAGTATTATAATAAAATTTAAATTTAAATTTTCAGTGCCTTATCACCACGGGCTAAACCAACACAACCTGAGCGAGCAGATTCAATAATATCAGTTTCATTTTGCAGGGCCTCAATAAAAGCATTAAGTTTATCTGCATTACCGGTAAGTTGAACGGTATAGACCTGTTTACCAATATCAACTATGTTACCGCGAAATATATCGGTTAAACGTTTTACTTCAGTGCGGCTGGTATCATTCATCGCTGTTACTTTTACTAACAGTAATTCACGCTCGATATGTTGCCTATCGGTGATATCAATGATTTTAATCACATCAATCAACTTATTTACTTGCTTTACAATTTGCTCTAATACCTTATCGTCACCACTGGTGGTAATGGTCATTCTTGATAAAGTATTATCATTGGTTGGCGCAACGGTTAAGCTTTCAATGTTAAAGGCACGTTGAGAAAAAAGACCTACAATACGTGACAATGAACCTGGCGCATTTTCCATTAATATAGATAATATTCTACGCATTATGCTTTAACTCCTTTTCTTAACCACATTTCATCAATAGCGCCAGTGCGTATTTGCATTGGATATACATGCTCTTTTTCATCAACCATAACATCAACAAACACTAAACGATCTTTAATCGCAAAAGCTTGAGTGAGCTTTTCATCAAGCTCTTCTAAGTGATCTATTTTAATGCCAACATGACCATAGGCTTCTGCAACTTTAATAAAATCAGGTAAAGACTCCATATAAGAAGATGAATGGCGGCCATCATAAACCATGTCTTGCCACTGACGCACCATACCTAGTGAACGGTTATTTAAGGTTACAATAACTACAGGTAACTTGTACTGCAAACAGGTTGATAACTCTTGAATATTCATTTGAATAGAGCCATCTCCAGTAATACAAATAACATGCTTATCAGGAAAAGCTAACTTAACCCCCATAGCGGCAGGCAAACCAAAACCCATAGTGCCAGCTCCACCAGAGTTTATCCATTGGCGAGGTTTAGCAAAAGGGTAGTGCTGCGCGGCAAACATTTGATGTTGGCCAACATCAGAGCATACATAGGCTTCACCATTGGTGATTTTATAAAGCGACTCAACAACCTTTTGAGGTTTTATTTTAGCTGTAGTAGGCTGTTCGTAACTCATACTTTTTACAGCGCGCCATTGGCTAATTTGTTGCCACCAATGGGTTAATGCTGCTTCGTCAGGTGCGTAATCAATTGCCGCTAACTCATCGAGAAGTTGTTGCATGACTATTTCAACTAAACCAACAACAGGTATATGTGTGTTAATGGTTTTTGAAATTGATGATGGATCAATATCAACATGGATAATAGTAGCGTTAGGACAAAACTTCTCGACGTTATTGGTAACTCTGTCATCAAAGCGAACGCCTAAAGCGAGAATAACATCAGCATTTGCCATACCTTTATTCGCTTCTAAACTACCATGCATGCCTAGCATACCAACAAACTGTTTATGAGTGCCTGAAATTCCGCCAAGCCCCATTAAGGTATTAGTGACAGGAGCTTTTAGTGTTTCAACTAATCTAGTTAAAAGCAGTGATGCATCAGATAAAACAATACCACCACCTGAATAAACTATCAGTTTTTTTGCCTCAGCAATAGCTTTTGCTGCTTTGCTAATTTGTTTTGAATGGCCTTTAATATTGGGATTGTAAGAGCGTATATTAACATCAGTATTAATGCTAAAAGGCCCTTTGTTTTGTGGAATTAAAATATCTTTTGGTAGTTCAACGACTACCGGGCCAGGTCTACCTGTACTGGCAAGATAAAATGCTTTGGCAAGCGCATCTGGAATATCTGCTAAACTACGACAACTAAAACTGTGCTTAACAATAGGGCGGGTACAACCAACAATATCTGTTTCTTGAAAGGCGTCATTACCGATGAGTGATGATGCAACTTGTCCTGCCAATACCACCATAGGAATAGAGTCCATATAGGCGGTTGCAATACCGGTAACACAGTTGGTGGCTCCAGGTCCTGAAGTAGCTAATACTACGCCCACGTTACCCGTTGCCCTTGCGTAGCCATCAGCCATGTGTGTTGCTGCTTGTTCATGACGCACTAAAATATGCTCAATTTCATCTTGTTGAAAAATAGCGTCATAAATATCTAATACCGAGCCACCAGGGTAACCAAAGATATATTTAACCTTCAATGCGGATAGTGATTTAACTACCATTTCTGCACCGGTAAAAAGCTCTGTTGTCATAGTATCTCCTTGATTGTCTGTTTCATTTGTTCTCACCTCGTTGATTAAAAGTTACTAATAGCAAACGGGTTAATTAATTCGCTGGTTAATTTTTACAAGCGTTATAAAAGATAATAAAAAACCCTCGGCCTTAAAAAGAGCGAGGGTTTGTATATATCATTGCTTAATTGTATTTGCTAAGCACAAATTATCCCCGCTAGTGATTATTAATCACGACGACATAGAGGATGACATTGAATAGCGAGTTGATAAACATTTTACAATTCCACTTGATGATATTTGATTTTTACATTAATTCTTAGCTAACCTATTAACTAATTTATAAATTAACTTGTGCCTATATTTAAAGCGTTTATCGGCTTGTGTCAACTAACAATTTCGACGTTTTTAAAGATTAATATTCTGATTGTAGCATTTTGTTTATCCTGAACTCAGCTTACTTGTTTGGAAAAGAATAAAGAAAGACTGTAAACCAGGCAAATAATAATAAGCAAACTGAAGTAAAGAATAACCAGACCTAAATTCGGATAATAAGTAAAGTAGGTAAGCGACAAATAACTATAATATTTGATAAATAAGAGGTTTACTTTTATTTGTTATCATTTAATACAGTTTATAACAGGATAAAATTTGTATTAGTAAGCTAATATGATTTATATTATCTAAGATATTACTTAGTGATCATTAAAGGCTTAATTAAAGCAGATATTGATCTAATTTTCGAAACGATATGATAAGTGGAACAAATATGAACCGTATTAAATTATTAATTATTTCTGCCTTGGTTATTTTTATGGCAGGTTGTGCATCAAACCCAACAGAAGTGAACTTTGATCAAAATCCAAAAATTAACACGTCAAATTATAAAACCTTCGCATGGTTAAATGAATCAAAAATTCTAGAGTCCTCATCGGGTGTAAATCCAGTAACAGAAGCTGAAGTATCTAACAGTATTCAAGAAGCATTTATTGCTAAAGGTTATAAGTTAATTTCAGATCCAGAAAAAGCTGATTTCACTATTTCATATACCATTGGTAGTCGTGATAAAATTAAAGTGAATAGTTACCCTACACCTTATTACGGTGGCTTTGGTTGGGGACGAGGTTACTATGGCGCTCGCGGTTATTACGGTGCTATGGGAATGGGGTCAGAAACAACAGTTAGACAATATACTCAAGGCAAATTAGCTATTGATGTTTATGACGTGAAAACGCATCAACCGGTATGGCATGGTTGGGCAACTAAACGTTTATCTTCAGATGAACAAAGCGCAACAGCTGCTGAAATCAATAGTGTTGTTAAGGAAGTTGTAGCATCTTTTCAATAAAAAGAACGATAACTTAACTTATCATTCCACATAAAAAAAACGACTTTAAGTCGTTTTTTTTATGTCTGCAGGTCACTAAAAGCTTATCAATTAATCAAAACTCAAGCAGAATTAACAATCAAGTTCAAGGACGCGAGCTTTAGCTCAACACGGTATTTATTGTTTAAGTTCGCTTTAACTAATACCAATTGCATTAATTAAGTTCCCACCTGTATCCAATCCCTAAAGCATAGTTTCATCACTCTCGATGCATCTGAAATAAAGGCGTTCCAGGCTCGGCTACACTCTTCAACAATGTCATCGTAGCCTTTAAAACAACGATTCGCTAATTCATTTTGTCTGATCCATTGCCATACTTGCTCTATTGGATTTAGCTCTGGTGAGTATGGCGGTAGTTTAATAATAGATAAATTATCAAACTTATCTGCTAGATGAATTTGATGCCAAGCCGCTCCATCAACAACAATAACGCCATGGCGTCCTTTGGGAATTCTCTTGGCTATTAATGTTAAGTGTTTTTCCATCACATCCATATTCATGCAGGGTGCAATTAATGCCTCAGTTTCACCCGTCGCAGGACATACAGCACCAAAAAGGTAAGCATATTCGAACTGCTGTTGCTTGACAGCTCTTGGTCGTGTTCCTTTTTCCGCCCAGAGCCTTGTCGTTGTATTCTGTTGACCAAAGCGAGCTTCGTCTTGGAACCATACATCAACATTTTCAAGCCTCACATTCCACGGGATCGTCAGGATCATTTCCATTTCGAATTTTTTTAAAATTCTCTTGAATTTCCTTTGATTGTTTGGGGTGTCTAGACCGACTAGTAATCCAGGAAAAACCTAACTGATGAAGCAATCGATACACATTGAAAATCGTATACTCGATATTAAATTCTTGAGCAATATAGGTGACAAGCGTTTGTGCCTTTAGCCTACCTCCGTTTTCTTTAATGCTATTTTGACTAATATACTCACTTAACTGAGTTAACTGTTGTTGATCTAGAGCGCAGGGTCGGCCAGAGCGAGGTTTTTCTTTTAGACCATCAAGGCCTTGTTCATGAAACCTTTTAACCCAATCATTAACAATACGTCGACTAATATGTAAATTTCGTGCCGTTTGCGTGTTATTAGCGCCATCTTTGATGTGGGAAAGAGCCATCAAACGGACACGCATTCGCCCATTAGTCTCTTTGGCTATAAGGGATTTAAAATCAATGGATTTAAGTGTGAACATAACTACTGTTATTGATGCATGAAAAATAAAATCAATTAGATCACAAATTTAATCAAAATGGTATAACCTGAACTCGGGATAATAAATATGTATAGCCTAATAATATCAATTGGTTATCATTACACTTCTACAATAGTTTTAATTATTGTCCTTCAAGGCGAGAAAACAAACCAATAACTGGTTATTGGGAGTTTTCACAACGCAGCTAATATAAGTGACTACGCATAATTAGAGCTGTTGTAGCATTTTGCTTATCCCTAATTCAGGTTAACTAACAAGAAATAAGTAAATAACCTGAGATCAGATTAAATATTATGCTTTAGACAGTTTATCAACTGTAGCTAAACAAGCATCCATAAAGGTATCAATGAAGTACTCAACCTCTGGCATAGTTTGTTTAAGTTGACTTATTTTAACAGCTAAACGCTGTTCAACATGATCAAACTCTGGGTTTTTATGATTTATTTCATCAAGAGCTTTGATATAAGCGACGATAATATCAGCGGCTTTAACAATTGCTTTATATTCATCTGAAACATTATCTTGCACGATAATATCACTAAACAATTCTTGTAGCTCTTCAGGAAGTGACGCTAAACATTCTTTCTCAGCAAGTAATTCAATCTTTTTAAACTCACGAGCAATTTCTTTATTAGCATACTTAGTTGGATTTACGATATCGCCATAACGTGTTTCACTGGCTTCATGGTACATGGCGATGGTCGAGATTTTATCGGCATTAACACTACCATTAAATTTTTTGTTTTTAATAACCGCTAATAAATGCGCCACAATGGCTACTTGATGAGAATGCTCGGCGATGTTTTCAGGTTTTACACAAAACATCAGTGACCAACGTTTGATCAATGGCATACGAAACATCCAGGCGAGAAATGAACTTTGCATATTTTATCCTGTTTATGTTGGTTAACGTTGAGTTAAAAAGCAAAGTGTATACTAGCACTAAATGAGGTTGTTTGTATTTGAGAGAGGCGTATTAACTAATTACATTAATGACTTACATTAATGTAATTAGTTTCGCTAATTTTAAAGTGCTCTAAAAGAATATTTCTAAAAAGGTATTAATAATGCCGCGTTAAGTAGCGTTAAGTAATACCGCTTTAAACATTATGCAGTAGGTTATTTATCCACTTTAACTTGTTTATAACTGGCAAAGAAATGCTTAATTTTTTCAAGTGCAGGTACTAATTCGTCAACATGAGGTAAAAACACTAAACGGAAATAGTTTTTCTCTTTGATATTAAACGCACTACCGTGAACTAATAATATTTTCTCTTGTTTTAACAAGTCTAAAATCATTTTTTCATCGTTATAAATGCCAAATTTTTCATTATCTACTTTAACAAAAAGATATAAAGCACCCATTGCAGGGTGACATGATAAACCATCAATTTCGTTAATCATTTTAGCTGCAATATTACGTTGCTTAATTAAACGACCATCACCTTGAATCAATTCATTGATACTTTGATAACCACCTAATGCGGTTTGAATAGCATGTTGTGAAGGTACATTGGCACAAAGACGCATTGAAGAGAGCATGGTTAAGCCCTCTAAATAATCTTCAGCATGAATTTTAGGCCCTGTAATTACCATCCATCCTGCTCTAAAACCCGCAATACGGTAGTTTTTAGACAAACCGCCCATGGTAATAATTAATACATCTTTTGCTAAACTGGCTGTTGGAATATGTTTAGCTTCATCATATAAAATTTTATCGTAAATTTCATCGCTGTAAATAATCAGTTCATGTTTACGTGCAAGGGCGATAATACCTTGTAAAATGTGTTCAGGATAAACAGCACCCGTTGGGTTATTTGGGTTAATTAATACAATCGCTTTAGTTTTATCTGTTATTTTAGCTTCCATATCTTCAAGGCTTGGATACCAAAAATTTTCATCGTCACAAACATAATGTACCGGCGTACCACCTGCTAGTGAAACTGCTGCCGTCCATAATGGGTAATCTGGAGCAGGAATTAACACTTCATCGCCGTTATCAAGTAACCCTTGCATGGCCATTACAATTAATTCGCTAACGCCGTTACCAATATAAATATCATCAACGCGGACATTTTTAATACCTTGTTGCTGAAAATACTGCATTACGGCAACACGAGCAGAATAGATACCTTTAGAGTCGCTATAACCTTGTGAGCGAGGTAGGTTATAAATGACATCTTTTAAAATATCATCGGGTGCTTCAAAACCAAAAGGAGCAGGGTTACCAATATTTAATTTAAGTATTTTATGGCCTTCATCTTCAAGGCGCTTGGCCTCGGCCGCTATTTGTCCTCTAATTTCGTAACAAACATTGTTTAATTTAGATGACTTAGTAATAGCTTTCATGATTTGGTAACTTCTTAAGTTAAAGGAAAAATATAAGTTTGGTATTGTTGCCAATAATGCGCTGTTTTGAAAGTGTTATTTTTATTTTTTTTATAATTATTTCTAGATAACAAAAAAGGGACCGAAGTCCCTTATTTAGTTAGTGTGAAGTCTTGCTTTATTGTTTTTAATTGTGCCTAAAAGACTAGTTAAATAGAGATAATACTTCATCTATAGCAATTAGTGATTTCTCACCAGTGATACGGTTTTTAAGCTCAACTTGTTGCGCATCTAAATTACGTTCACCTATGATTAATAATAATGGTGTTCCCATTAATTCATGATCGGCAAACATTACTCCAGGACGCTCTTTTCTGTCATCAAACAATACTTCAATACCGGCTTGTAATAATGAATCGTATAAACGGTCAGCAGTTTCTTTCACACGCGCTGATTTTGCCATGTTCATTGGTACAATTGCTACTTGAAATGGTGCGATAGCTTTTGGCCATTTTATGCCATTTTCATCGTGATTTTGCTCAATGGCTGCAGCAACAATACGTGAAACACCAATACCGTAGCACCCCATGGTTAGCGTTTCGTTTTTACCACCTTCATTGAGTACAGCGCAATTCATTGCTTGTGCATATTTACGACCTAGTTGGAAAATATGACCTACTTCAATACCACGTTTTATTTCTATATTACCTTGGCCACAAGGGCTTGGGTCACCAGTAACAACATTGCGTATATCGGCAATGGTTATTTCGCCACAATCTCGATCCCAGTTAACACCAGTAAAAGACTGACCATTTTCGTTAGCACCACAAACAAAATCACTTAAGTGAGCGGCGCTGTGATCAACCACTACTTCAACAGTCAAGCCTTTAGGGCCTAATGAGCTGATGTGGCAATTAGCCACTTCGGCGATTTGTTCATCGGTTGCAAAAGTTAATGGCGAAGCAATTCCAGAAATTTTTTCTGCTTTTATTTCATTTAATTGATGATCGCCACGCAGTACGAGTGCCACAAACCTTGCAGGAGCACCGTCAGCAACCTCGCCAAGAACGAGTAATGTTTTAACTGAAGTTTTTAGATCTAAGTTTGAGGTTTTAATTAAACGCTCTAACTTTAATTCTACTTTTTCAATTTCTTGACTAGGAGCTGGGCGTTCGCCTGCTGGTGCTAATGCTTCTGCTTTTTCAATGTTGGCGGCAAAATCGCTAGCATCACTAAAAGCAATATCATCTTCACCAGAATCAGCAAGCACATGGAACTCATGTGACTTTTCACCACCGATTGAACCTGTGTCTGCGATAACTGGGCGGAAGTTCAATTCAAGACGTTCGAAGATACGACAATAAGCATCAAACATTTTTTGGTATGTAGTTCCTAAACATTCATCATCTAAATGAAAAGAATAAGCATCTTTCATTAAAAATTCACGACCGCGCATTACACCAAAACGCGGACGAATTTCATCACGAAACTTAGTTTGTATTTGAAATAAATTAAGTGGTAATTGTTTATAACTATTTAATTCGTTAGCCACTAATTTAGTGATAACTTCTTCATGCGTAGGGCCTAAAACGAAAGGACGCTTATGGCGATCGGTAATACGTAATAATTCAGGACCATAATCGGCAAGTCTGCCAGACTCTTCCCATAAATCGGCAGGTTGAACCATAGGCATTAACACTTCATTACTGCCTGCGCGCTGCATTTCTTCACGCACAATATTTTCAACTTTCTTCAACACGCGTAAGCCTGTTGGTAACCAAGTATATAAACCTGATGCAAGGTTACGGACAAGACCTGCTCGTAGCATCAATTGATGACTGATCACCTCTGCATTGGCTGGGGTTTCTTTTAGAGTAGACAGTAAATATTGACTGGTACGCATGGTTTAGTATTCCATAAAAAATTTGGGGTCGTATAATTGGCGACATTCTATCAGGGGGTTAGCGCAGTAAAAAGTAATATATGTAATATTTATTACTTAGTTTATGGAAAAACTGTGTAGTCGTGCAATAAAGTCAGAGAATATGACGTTTTTAACGGATTTTATATATTTGAAAGCGATTAAATTAGGTTAACTAATATAAGCTAAAATATAGAGTATTGTGATAACTTAATTCAACTCAACAAAACATAACTCTGCAAAATTTGATGAGATTCAATCAGGATTTAAAATGGAAATAAAAGTTATTCAAGCCAATTATCAAGACGAGCAACATGCTCAAGATTTAGTGATGCTACTTAATGCTTATGCACTTGATCCTATGGGCGGTGGTGTTGCACTTAGCGATGATGTTAAAACAGATTTGGTAACTACTTTAGCAAAACGCACAGACTTTTTAACTTTGCTTTGTTATGTAAATGACAAGCCTGCGGGGATTTTAAATGGTGTAGAGGGGTTTTCTACTTTTAAGTGTAAAGCGTTACTCAATATTCATGACTGTGGTGTTTTAAAAGAGTATCGAGGATTAGGTATTAGCCAACAATTATTCATGGAAGCAGAAAAAATATCACGTGAGCGTGGTTATGCTAAATTAACACTTGAGGTTTTATCGGGTAATATCATTGCCCAAAACGCCTATACAAAGTTAGGTTTTTCAGGATATGAATTAGATAAAAAAACAGGGCAAGCGTTGTTTTGGGAAAAGCACCTGTAGAGCATAGTTTACATCATATATCAGCATAAACTATGCTCGCACACTTGTTAATTTGTTATCAATGAGCCTGATATAGATATTATGGAGTCAACTA
Organism: Colwellia echini; assembly: GCF_002843355.2. Taxonomy (GTDB): domain Bacteria; phylum Pseudomonadota; class Gammaproteobacteria; order Enterobacterales; family Alteromonadaceae; genus Colwellia; species Colwellia echini. The sequence goes on along the minus strand of NZ_PJAI02000005.1, from coordinate 38,870 downwards.
TATTTGTTGCAGGCTGTTGTTACATATAGGAATACTAAAAAGAAATAGGTCTTCTTTTTCTAGGTTGTATTGGTTGGTTTTTAGATTCTTGTGTTTTATTATCAGAATCAGACGTTTTTTTTGTATTCTTGTTGTTAACTGTTTTAGCTTTTGCCGCCTTTTCTTTACTCAACTTTTGCTTAGCCAAGACAGGGTTTTGTTCGATATATTCTTCAACGTCAGTATCTTCAGTGTAGGTATAAGAAGAGTTTATTAACTCTTCATTGGGTTGTGTTTGATACTCTTCAAGAGTTTCATTAATTACTAACTGAACTATCTCGCCGTTAAATTCGATCACATCTTCATGATAAACCTTTTTACGCTTTTGATACTCCACCTCACCATTGAGTAACACATAACCTTCGCTGATCACTATTTTGGCTTCACCGCCGCCACTTACTAAGTTAGCAATTTTTAATAGCTTACATAATTCAACGGGCTGGCGATTTAATTCAACAACTAGATAACTCTCAGACATATTCTTCTCGGTATAAAATTACTTACGTTTGAATGCTTTACGCTTGTGATAATTGCGTTAAAAGCTCTGTTATTTCAGCTTTTAATTCTTCACTTTCAATCGATTGTGCAGCGTCATTGGCTTTGTTGGCAAAAATTAATGCTTGGTCTGGCTCTTCAAACTCAACTTGACGTAATGCCATAGCTAAATAAGCGGAGGCAGTATAGGTTGGAAGCGCTAATTTCTCAGCTGTTGCTAAAGCTATCTCATAGATATCCATTGCTTGCTCACCATCTTCAGTAAAGTCAGCTAAAGCTTCCCACTGTAAAGGATGGTCTTTTGGCGTGTTTTGGCTTGTTGCACACAATACTTGTAATTTTTTACAATGGCTTAGTCTTAGCTCATCGTTATCAGCCGCAGAGGCATTTGCAATTTCTTGGCAAATAGCAAGAATGTCATTATATAAAGGAGCTTTCATTAATAATCCTAGTGTATATTAAGTAGTTAGCTGTGTAGTTTTCGTGGTTTTGTATTTACAGCAGCCTATTTTCAGGCGATATTAACATACTCGATATTTTTATACATTAATACAAAGCAAGAATACAGGATAGTAAAATGAAACTTAGCTTGAACGTTCAACCCGCAAAATGGTTAAAAACAAGCTTGTTAGCTTGTTATTTGCTGTTTTTTTCTGTCGCAGGTTATGCTGTTAGTTGGCCTCAACAGTTAACTAGTGATCACGGTACTATCGTTGTGTATCAACCACAACCCGAAGAATTGGTGGGTAATATTCTTACTGGTCGCGCAGCTATGTCATTAGAGCTGAAAGAAAATGAAGAGCCTATTTTTGGTGTGTTTTGGTTTTCAACGAAAATTGAAACTGATAGAAGTACAGACTCTGTAACGTTTAGCGAATTACAAGTCACAAAAGTTGGCTGGCCTGATTCGAAAGAAGCAGGGGAGAAAGAATTCACTGAGTTTGTAGAAGCTGAGTTAGAACATTCATCTTTTAATAGTTCGCTTTCTAAATTGACGGCGAGTTTAATTGGCGAGCGTAAAGTACAAGATAGCTTGAAAGATATTAAAAACGATCCACCAATTATTTTATTCGAACAAAAGCTGTCAGTATTATTAACTTTTGATGGCACGCCAATCTTTAGAGATATTGAGAACAGTAATTACCAACGCGCATTAAACACACCACTTGCCGTAGTAAAAGAAAAAAATTCCAATCAATTTTATTTAACGAGCGGCCGACTGTGGTATCAGGCTGTTAATGCTGAAGGTCCATGGAGTTTCTTAGCAAATCCACCGGCAGATCTTGTTGCGTTAATACCTAAAGATACAACAGAAAGTGATTCACAAGAAACCGTAAGTCTTCCTAATATAATTACTGCGACTAAACCAACAGAATTGGTTGTTTCTGATGGCCAACCTAACTGGACAAGTTTGGTTGGCGGTAAGTTATTATATGTAGAAAATACTGAAACACCTTGGTTAAGAGAGCTTTCTAGTGGCAAAGTCTACCTATTATTGTCAGGTCGATGGTTTAGCCGTAAAAATGATAAAGCACCTTGGGTGTTTGTTCGAGGCGATAAATTACCTGCAAGCTTTAAAGATATACCACCTGATTCAGCTATTGGCGGATTAAGAACATCAATTGCAGGTACTGATGAAGCAGAGCAAGCAATACTTGATGCTCAAATACCTCAAACGGCAGCCATTAAACGTAATGAAGCAAAACTGACTGTGGAATATGACGGCGAGCCTAACTTTAAAGCCATTGAAGGAACTCAAGTTGAATACGCTATAAACACCTCAGCTCAAGTATTGAAAATAGCAGGTAAGTATTATGCTGTTGATAATGGTGTTTGGTTTGTTGCGCCAAGCCCTAAAGGTCAGTGGCAAGTAGCAGATAACATACCAAAAGAAGAAATAGCTCAAATACCGCCTAGTTCACCTATGTACAACACAACCTATGTCACTATTTATGATTCTACTCCTGATGTTGTCTATGTTGGCTATACACCTGGTTATCAGTGGTCTTACCCTTATTATGGTGTACCTATTTACGGTACTGGTTGGTATTACCCGCCATATTATGCAGGTGGTTGGTATTACCCTAGACCACCGACTTGGGGTTTACATGTTGGTTACAATCCATGGACAGGTTGGAATGTTGGCGTAAGTTGGGGAAGTCCATTCTTTAGGGTAGGTGTTGTTTGGGGTGGTGGTTACCATAATCATCCAAGACCTTGTTGTGGACCATATCATGGCGGTGGTTACCATGGTGGCGTAAATATTAATGTTAATGGTAATGTTAATATTGGTAACTCAATAAGTATTGCCAACAGAAATCATGCACAAAATAATATTGCCAGACAATTTCCTAATAAAAACTTTAATAATGCAGGTCATGGAAATCGTGTAAATAATTTATATAATCAAGGTGTTAATAAAGCGCGTAATGCGGCAACACAGTTACCGAATAAAAAATTAACCCAAGGTAAATTATCTCCAAACCGCGCTAATAATGTTTATGCCGATAAAAAAGGTGCAGTAGTACGTCATGAAAATGGGCAATGGCAAAGCCGTGATAATAAAAGTTGGAATACAATACCTAAACAAGAAAAGATTAATTCAGGTAAAGGCTATGGTCAAAGCTCGATTCGCAAACAGCAGTTAAATAATCAAAGAAACAATAGTGGATTTGATATTAACAGCATGAATCGAGATTTACGTGGTCGTCAAATGGGTAATATGTCACGCGGCGGACATCAAGGAATGGGAAGTGTACGACGAGGTAGATAAACGATAATAGATCATGGATAATAGGTACGTAGATAGAAATATAATCTATCAAAAAAAGCAAAACTAGGCAGCATGATTTTGCCTAGTTTATTATAAAAAAAGCAATGAGAAAGGAAAAAAGAATGAACAACAAACAAACAATGAAACTTAGTGTTATTGCCTTAGCAACTGCGATGATTGTTGGCTGTAACTCAACGGCTCCTAACCCATCAAACCCGCCAGAAATGTCTGACGGCTTAGCATTAGTTAAATCAACTACATCTACCGTTGCTTATGAAAAAGCAGGCCTTGATTTATCAGAATATACAAAAGTACTTATTTTACCAAGCACTGTAGCGTTTAAAAAAGACTGGCAAAAAGTATATAACCGTAGCCAAAGTTCACCAGGCACACGTGTTACTGATGCAGATGTTATGCGCATGAAAACTGAAACAGCTAATATTTTAGATGAAGTGTTTAACAAAGAGTTTCTGACAGACAAAGATATAAAAATAGTTACAGAAGTAACTTCTAATACAATTATTTTAAAGCCTGCAATTGTAAATTTAGATGTAACATCTGCTGATAATAACGGCGGTAACTCAAGAACAGTAACCCAAGAAACTGGCGGCGCTACACTATATTTAGAAGCCTTTGATGGTGTTAGTGGCGAAATTTTAGCTCGTGTTGTTACCTCTGCTGCAGCGTCAGATATGACCCAACAATACTGGTCTTCAGGCGTAACGAATAAAGCTAGCGCAACGAATATGTTCACAAAATGGGCAAAAGCGTTAGTAGCTAAGTTTGAAGACGCAGGTAAGAAAGCAACTAAATAACAAACCGTATTATTTAGTTAAAATAGGAAGTACTAAATGCAAACCTTTTATAAGCAATATATAAGAAAGGTTTCCTTGATATTTATAGTACTTGCACAGGGGCTGATTTTATCAGCCCCTATTCATGCCAAACCTCCAGCTACTGTAAAGTATTCTGTAGAGCGTGAAGAAAATACTAAAACGCATGAAACGTTAGTACTACCTTATGTTTTTAGTACTGATGATTTGGGTATTGTGGCTGGTGTTGGCGCTATGGCTACAGGAATACACCAAAAACAAATGACACTAGCCGGAACTGCTTATGGTGGCGACTCTAAAGGGCTAGGTCTTATGCTACTCAATTATCGCGTGTTAGATAGCCAGCGCTTTTTTTTTAGTGCTATTGGAGTGATGGGCGACTTTCCTTTACTACGAGCCTATTCGGCTTTTCCAGGACAATATGTAACTGGCACCCAACCAGGTGCAAACGACTCTTCTTTTGATGATTTCATTCAAGCAAGTGGCACCAGTAATTGGTGGGATATTTCGCTAGAGTATGTACTCCCATGGGGCAGTGCAAAACAAAACAGTATGGCAACATATAACTTACAGGGTGGTCTATTAGTTAATCCTAAAAAACAGCCTGATTGGAACCCTTTAAAATCAGGGACGAGTATCTTAATTGCCCGTCAATTTAATCGTTATCAACTTTATGAAAATGATCAAGGAGAGGTTTCTGGTGCGGTACACGGCTTTGAACTTGGTTACTACTATAACAATACCGATTTTCCCGCAAACCCAAGTCAAGGTAGCTCGCAATATATAGGGTACAGCTATAATCCAGAGTGGTTAGAAGCAAGACAACAATGGGACTTTATTGAATTGGAAGTCAGTAAATACTTTTCCTTAGGTGCAACTTCATTTGCTAAACAGAACATAATAGCCCTTAATGGTTGGCTTGGTTATTCACCAAGTTGGGATGTTATTTATAATGAACAAGGTGCGAGTCAATATATAGATAACGCCCCCTTTCTAGAAGGAGCTACATTGGGTGGTATGTATAGAATGCGTGGCTTTAGACAAAATCGATTCCATGATAAAGCGGTAATTTATGCGACTGCGGAATACCGAATGACATTAGCTTATAACCCCATCGCTGATATACATTGGTTACGCTTTCTAAATCTTGATTGGTTCCAAACAGTATTTTATGTGGAAGGTGGTAGGGTATCACCAACAATGAAAACCAGCACACTACTGTCTGATTGGAAAGCTGATGTTGGTGTTTCCTTACGTGCTTTAACCTCTGGTGTTGTTCTCAGGCTTGATATTACAACGACCGCCCACGAAGGCTCAAGTACTTGGTTGATGGTTGGACACCCCTTTTAATATTCCTTGATTACAACGTCAACTCATTTAATAGGTTTTATCTTTATGCTATGTTTTGCACACTAATACAGCGTTATGAGTAAAAATAAATCAAACAGTTAGTTTTTTGAAAAAAATGAAGATATTTATAGGTTTTGTGTTGACAGTTTTTACTAACTCCCTATAATACGCCCCCGAAGAGACGGACGATTAGCTCAGTTGGGAGAGCACCGCCCTTACAAGGCGGGGGTCACTGGTTCAAGCCCAGTATCGTCCACCACTTTTTATTTGCCATGAATAAAAAGTAAATTCTTTACCATTAAGAATTAAAACTAAAATGGACGATTAGCTCAGTTGGGAGAGCACCGCCCTTACAAGGCGGGGGTCACTGGTTCAAGCCCAGTATCGTCCACCACTTTTTATTTGCCATGAATAAAAAGTAAATTCTTTACCATTAAGAATTAAAACTAAAATGGACGATTAGCTCAGTTGGGAGAGCACCGCCCTTACAAGGCGGGGGTCACTGGTTCAAGCCCAGTATCGTCCACCATTTTCTACACCTCATCTATTAAATTATTTTATACACGTCATTTATACTCTCGTTTTAGTTATTTATTTGCATTAATATTTCAATAAATTAAATATGCGATTTAATTCGGGTAAAGTCACATCAAAGTGATGAATAAACTTACTCGCAATGGTAAAATGCGCTCAATTTTATGAACCACCATTTTTCTGATTCATCCTCCTAACATCGTTAAATAAACATTGTTAGTGATACATATAGAGACTTTTATGACTTTAACAACACGTTTTGCTCCAAGCCCAACAGGTTACTTACACGTTGGTGGTGCTCGTACTGCCCTATATAGCTGGTTATACGCCCAAAAAAATGGCGGCGACTTTATTCTTCGTATCGAAGATACTGATATAGAGCGCTCTACACAAGAATCAGTTGATGCCATTATGGATGGTATGAATTGGTTAGATCTAAAATGGACACATGGTCCATATTTTCAAACTAAACGTTTTGATCGTTATAAAGAAGTTATTGAACAGTTACTCGCTTCAGGTAATGCTTACCGTTGTTACAGCACAGCTGAAGAAGTTGATGTAATGCGCGAAGAAGCTAAAGCCGCTGGTGGTATTGAAAAATACAATGGTTTATGGCGTGATCGTACCGATCACCCAAGTGATAAACCGTATGTTATTCGCTTTAAAAACCCAATTGGCGGCGATGTTGTTATCAAAGATATGGTTAAAGGTGATATTACCATTAGTAACGATCAGCTAGATGACTTAATTATTGCTCGCTCTGACGGTACGCCAACGTATAACTTAACCGTTGTAGTTGATGACTGGGATATGAAAGTAACACACGTTGTGCGCGGTGATGATCACATCAGTAATACGCCTAAGCAAATTAATATTCTTAGCGCGTTAGGTGCTGATATTCCAGAATATGCACATATTCCAATGATTTTAGGTGATGACGGTAAACGTTTATCTAAACGTCATGGCGCGGTTGGTGTTATGCAATATCGTGATGATGGTTACTTGCCAGAAGCGCTTTTAAACTACCTAGTCCGTTTAGGTTGGTCTCATGGTGATCAAGAAATTTTTTCTCGTGAAGAGATGATTGAATTATTCGATTTAAAAGATTGTAACCGCGCAGCGTCTGGATTTAATACCGACAAGTTAATTTGGGTAAACCAGCATTACATGAAAACCATGGACCCTGAATATGTTGCTAAGCACCTTGCATGGCATATGGCAGATCAAGGCATAAATACTGAACATGGGCCAGCGTTGAGTGAAATTGTTAAAGTTCAAGCTGATCGTGTTAAAACCTTAAAAGAAATGGCGCAAATTTCGCGTTACTTTTATGAAGATTTTACCGAGCTTGATGCGGGCGCAGTTAAAAAGCATTTACGCCCAGTAGTTAAAGAGCCAATGATGCTTGTTAAACAAAAGTTAGCGGCATTAACTGATTGGTCACCAGAGTCTATTCATGCAGCTATTAATGATACCGCGGTAGAATTAGAATTAGGAATGGGGAAAGTAGGTATGCCACTTCGCGTTGCTGCAACTGGTGGCGGTAATTCACCATCACTTGATATTACTTTAGCCTTGTTAGATCAAAACAAAGTAATTGAGCGAATTGATCAAGCGTTAGCAGTTCTAGAAGCAAGAATTGCAGCGAGTTAATGATATTGTTAACTTTAACTTTAACTAGTTTAATTAGTTTAAATAAATGCAGGAGAATACTTAGTGCAATTTAGTGATTTTGGTTTAGACAGTGCCTTAATGAGTACCGTAGAGCATCTGGGATTTAGTGAACCAACACTAATTCAGCAACAGGCAATTCCTGCAGCTATGGCTGGGCATGATTTAATTGCTTCATCTAAAACTGGTTCGGGTAAAACGTTAGCGTTTATTATTCCAGCGTTGCAGCGATTAAATAAAAATAGAGCCTTATCAAAACGTGATCCGCGGGTGGTAATTTTAACGCCAACCCGTGAATTGGCTAAACAAGTGTTTACCCAATTACGTTTATTTACTGCTAATACCCAATATAAAGCGGTATTAATTTTAGGTGGTGAAAACTTTAATGACCAAGTAAAAGTTTTAGAAAAAGAGCCAGAGTTTATCGTTGCTACGCCAGGTCGTTTGGCTGATCATCTAAAACAAGGTCACTTTTACTTAAATGGCTTAGAGTTACTTATTTTAGATGAAGCTGATCGCATGCTTGATTTAGGTTTTAGTAAAGAGCTTAGTCAAATTAACCAAGCGGCAGATCATCGTAAACGCCAAACGTTACTTTTTTCTGCGACCTTAGATCACGCACAAGTAAATGACTTTGCCAAAGAGTTACTGAAAAAGCCTAAACGTATTGCTATTGAAGCAGGTCATACCGAGCATATAGATATTACTAAACGTTTTTATCTTGCTGATAACCTGACTCAAAAAGAGGCGTTGTTACAACACTTTTTAGCGACTGAAAAATCACAACAAGTTATTATTTTTACCGCCACTCGAAGTGACACAGAGCGTTTAGCTAAAATATTAACTGAGCAAGACCTTAATGCAGCAGCCTTAAGTGGTGAGTTGAACCAAGCTCAGCGTAATCAGATCATGGATAGTTTCGCTAAAGGTCAGCACAAAATTTTAGTCACTACGGATTTAGCATCACGCGGGTTAGATTTAGTGAATGTATCTCACGTTATTAACTTTGATATGCCAAAACATACAGAAGAGTTTGTTCATCGTATAGGTCGTACAGGACGCGCAGGAACTAAAGGCGACGCTATATCCTTGGTTGGCCCTAATGATTGGTTAAGTTTTAAAAACGTTGAAGCTTTTCTCCAACAAACTATAAGCTTTACTAAAGTGGACGGTATTAAAGTTAAATTTAAAGGCTTGAAACCTAAAAAACCGAAAGCAGCTAAAGTAAATACGGATGTGAGTAAGGTTAAAACAGTTGCCGATAACAAACCAAGAAAAGTGATTAAGAAAACGTTTCTTGATATTGAAGATGCTGGCGCAATGAAAATTATTAAACGGAAGAAAGCTTTAACGGCTGATCAAATTGAAGAATCTACTAAAAAAGAACAAGATTAAAGGCTTATGAAGTAATATATAGCATACTAAAAAAGCGGCTGCTTTTGTATGTTCTAAGCAAGTGTCAGGAAACTTTACAATACATATGTACAATATTAAGCGCAACTAGGTTTATCATTATGAAACAGGTGGTTATGGTTTTGGCGTGAAAATTGCTCTGGTCTTCGCCAGCATGATTAATTTAACAAGATTACCGAAATAAAGATTACAGAAACAAAGATTACAGAAATTTTATTTATTAATTTTTATTTAGTATAGGTTTTATATATGAAAGTAGTACAAGCAGCAGTATTAGGGTTTAGTCTTTTGTCATTCGTTGGTTCAACACAAGCCGCGATTATTGATTTTGAAAACTTTACTGCAGGGACAATTATTGATAATGAATATGTAACTTCTCATGGTGTTACCATAAGTGGTGTAAATACTTATAACACACCTGATACAAATAATGTTGCTACTGTTTTTGACAGCAATAACTTTACTGGTGGTGATAGAGATTTAGCCGCGCCATTTTATAAAAACACAGATTCACAAAAAGAGAATGCATTCACTCCAGGTAATATTTTAGTTATTCATGAAACCGCTAGCGAATGTAATGGTATAACTTGTACTGATCCCGATGATGCTGGTAAAAGTGGTTCTTCAGGCTCTGGTTACTTTGAGTTTTCATTTTCTGAGCAAACTACATTAAATAGCATTGATTTCTTTGATATTGAATACAATGAAGCTAATGCCCCTAAGTTTGCAATTGAACTTTATTCTGATGATGCGTTCACTAATATTGTATTTGAAGACATTTATTATGTGCCAAGTACTGGTGGTGATAATACCTGGGACAGATTGTTTTTTGCAGATGTAACAGGTGTTATGTCAATGCGCATTAACTTTGGCGGCTCAGGCGCTATCGACAATATTGACTACACCTCAGTACCTGCACCTTCGTCATTATTCTTATCAATATTATGTTTTATTGGCTTTAGAGCATTTAACAAGAAAAATAGTAAAGTTAAATAAGTACACTAAAATAGCTGAACTAAAGTAAGCGAACTAAATCGATTGCTATTGCTTCAGTTTATGTTTAGAGCATAAGCCAAGCGAGGTGATTTACATTGAAAGGCCAGTAACTGATGTTACTGGCCTTTTTTGTACATCAAAGTTTAGTTTATACCAATCCAACTAATTAATTGCAGTGGTATGACTTAAATTATTGCTAAGTTACCTCGATTAAAATTAGATTATCACCCTGATTTAAATATGTTTTTTGTATTCATAAATAAAACAATGATATATTAGCAAACTTAGCTTGTCTGGCTGACTTGTCAAACATAGTTTCAATAAAATATTCTTTAAATATCATAGGAAAAATTCATGACTATCATGCAAAAAACACTCTGGTTAATAGTCAGTTTGGGTAACTTTTCAGCCGGCTATTTCTATATGCATAGCCAAAGTACTTTTAGCATAATTTTATTGTTAGCCACGCTTATTTACAGTGTTGTTGGTATTTATGATGTTTTTTATAGTCGCCATAGCTTAAATCGACTTTATCCCGTTGTGGCTTATATCCGCTATTTTTTAGAATCTTTTCGGGTTGAAATTCAACAATATTTTATTGCTAATAACACCGAAGAGTTACCCTTTAACCGTGAGCAACGTACGTTAGTTTATCGCCGCTCTAAAAATGAAAACGATACTATTGCCTTTGGTACGCAGCGTGATTTATCGGAAGATAACTACTTAAGTTTATGGCATTCGCTGTCGCCAAAACATGTTAAAGATAGCGCTAAGCACATTATTATTGGGGGCGACAGTTGTACACAACCTTACTCTGCGTCTTACTTAAATATTTCAGCAATGAGTTTTGGCTCATTAAGTAGTAATGCGATAGAAGCCTTTAACTTAGGCGCTAAAAAAGCGGGTTGTTATCATAATACTGGGGAAGGGGGCGTAAGTCCTTATCATCTCAAACACGGTGGCGATCTGGTTTGGCAAATAGGTACAGGACTTTTTGGTTGTCGTAATGATTTAGGACGTTTTGACGCGGAAAGCTTCAAAAAAACAGCTAACTTACCGCAAGTAAAAATGATTGAAGTTAAACTTTCTCAAGGTGCTAAACCTGGTCATGGCGGGGTATTGCCTAAAGCTAAAATTACTGACGAAATTGCTCAGATCAGACATATTCGAAAAGATGTAGATTGTGTGTCTCCAGCTGTTAACCCTGAATGCACCACGCCAAAAGAGTTACTTGCATTTATTGAGCAATTAAGAGAATTAAGTGGCGGCAAGCCTGTTGGCTTTAAATTATGTATTGGTAATCCTGCAGAGTTTTTAAGTCTTTGTAAAGCCATGTTAGAAACTGGTATTACGCCTGACTTTATTACAGTTGATGGCGCTGAGGGGGGGACAGGAGCTGCACCAGTTGAGTTTGCTAATCGACTAGGATTACTTTGTTTAGAAGGGGTAAGTATAGTAAATAGTGCACTTATTGGTGTCGGCCTTAGAGATAAAATTAAAATTATCGCGTCAGGAAAAACTGCTTCAAGTTTTGAATTGCTTTCTAAAATAGCAATGGGTGCGGATATTGTTAATGCCGCAAGAACTATGATGCTAGCGATTGGTTGTATTCAAACTAAACATTGTAATACCAACCTTTGCCCAACGGGGATTGCGACGCAAGATCCTGCACGAGCGAAAGCAATTGACGTTGACGTTAAAAGCGAGCGGGTCAGGAACTTTCATCGAAATACTTTAGCTAGCTTCTTTGAATTAGTGGGCAGTATGGGCTTGGATGATCCAAATCAATTGGTTCCACAAATGGTAAAAAGACGCTCACCTTATGGTACACAAATGTCGATGGGTAGCCTAGTCGCACCTATTGTTGAAAATGCTTTTGTTGACCCGTTAATTAGTAAGTTTGATATTGATGAAACGTGGTTAAACTGGTGGGATGCTAGTAGTGCAGATACATTCTATGTAGATGATTTATTTATTCTTAAATCACCAGAATTTCATCATCAGCAAGTAAAACAAGGACAATAAGTTATACTCTTTTATAAGCTAATTATCTTTATAAGCTAGTTATCCTGAATTCAGGTTAACTAGCTTTATTATTTTTACTTATAAAAATTACTCAGCAACAAGTTGCTCAAGCGTATAGTTAGATTTTTCATCGCCTAACTTAGCTTTCATGTAAGGTAATATTTCTTCAAGTTGTGCCGCTAATTGCCAAGGCGGATTTACAACAAATAAACCCGTACCTGTCATACCATACTCATCGGTATCATCCTCTAAGCAAAACTCTACTTGTAAGACATTTTTAACATCACTTTTACTAAAGGCATTACGCATTTGCTCAACTAACTCGCGTTTAACCACTGGGTACCAAAGGATGTAAGTCCCGGTTGAAAATTTTGAGTAACCTTTAATAATCGTATTAACCGCTTTGTGATAATCTTCTTTCAGCTCGTATGGTGGGTCAATTAGCACAACACCACGTCTGCTTGGTGGTGGTAATAAACCTAAAACACCTTGATAACCATCAGACTGCTTAACAAATACTTTTTTCCAACGATAACAAAAATCTTCAAGATGAGTGATATCAGTTGGGTGTAATTCAAATAAATGTGTTGAATCTTGACGACGAACAAAACCTTTTGCAATACCTGGAGAGCCAGGATAAATATCAAGTTCAGTATTGTTCAAATTAAGGCTATTAATTAATGATAAATATGGTTCAAGTGATTCAGGCGCATTTTCATCATTAATTATTTTGGCTATACCGTCTTTATACTCACCGGTTTTTTGGGCGTATTCATCCGCTAATTGGTACATCCCTGCACCAGAGTGACTGTCGATGTAACAAAAGCCTTTTTCTTTACGTGTCATATAATCTAAAACGAGTGATAAAACACTGTGTTTGAGTACGTCGGCAAAATTGCCAGCATGAAAAGCGTGACGATAACTAAGCAAGGTAATTCCTTAACAAGGGGAGAGCTATTAAATGTAAAATAAAAACGGCTAAGCTTTATGAGCAGCCTAGCCGTTGTATGTTTATTATGCTTTGCTTGCTAGATACTCATCGTAAGTACCTGCAAAATCAATACAACCCGCAGCGGTTAATTCAATAACACGCGTAGCAATAGTGGATACAAATTCACGGTCATGACTGACAAATAACAAGGTGCCTTCAAACGTTTCAAGCGCCATATTTAACGATTCAATTGATTCCATATCCATGTGGTTAGTTGGCTCATCGAGTACTAGAATATTTGGTTTTTGCATCATTAATTTACCAAACAACATACGACCTTTTTCACCACCAGAGAGAACACTTACGTTCTTTTTAATATCATCGGCAGAGAAAAGTAATCGACCTAAGTAACCACGAACCGCTTGCTCGTCGTCTGTTGGTTGACGCCATTGGCTCATCCATTCAAATAAATTCATATCTGTGGCAAATTCGTATTCATGGTCTTGTGCGTAATAACCTATATTAACATTCTCAGACCAAGTGATTTCGCCTGAGCTTGGCTCATAGCCAACTTCATTCATTAAGGCACGTAGTAGGGTCGTTTTACCAATACCGTTTTCACCGATAATAGCAATACGTTCACCTACTTCAATTAATGCTGATATATTTTTAAGAATATGCGCATCACCAAAGCTTTTGTTAACATTATCAAGGATTAAAGCATTACGAAATAATTTCTTTTCTTGCTCAAAACGAATGAATGGATTGCTTCGGCTTGATGCTTTCACTTCATCTAATTGAATTTTATCAATTTGCTTAGCACGAGAAGTTGCTTGCTTAGCTTTAGAAGCGTTTGCAGAGAAACGCGCAACAAAAGCTTGTAACTCACCGATTTGTGCTTTTTTCTTAGCGTTATCTGATAATAAACGTGCGCGAGCCTGTGTTGCCGCAAGCATGTATTCATCGTAATTACCCGCATAAACACGTAACTCTCCGTAATCTAAATCAGCCATGTGAGTGCAAACACTGTTTAAGAAATGTCTATCATGGGAGATGATGATCATAGTTGAGTCACGTTCATTTAAGGTTTCTTCAAGCCATTGAATGGTGTGAATATCTAAGTTGTTGGTTGGCTCATCGAGTAATAAAATATCAGGATCTGAAAACAGAGCTTGAGCAAGAAGGATACGTAATTTAAAGCCTGGTGCTATTTCACTCATTAAACCGTAATGTTGTTCAACTGGAATACCTACGCCCATTAATAATTCACCGGCGCGGCTTTCAGCTGAGTACCCGTCCATTTCAGCATATTCAGACTCTAAATCGCCTACTTTCATACCATCAGCTTCGCTCATTTCAGGTAAAGCGTAAATGCGATCGCGCTCTTCTTTAACAGCCCACAGTTCAGTATGTCCCATGATAACGGTATCGATAACACTGAATTTCTCAAACGCGAATTGATCTTGACGTAATTTACCTAAACGCTCACCAGTATCAAGGCTAACATTGCCAGACGTTTGCTCTAAATCACCACCTAAAATTTTCATAAAGGTAGATTTACCACAACCATTCGCGCCTATTAAGCCGTAGCGATTTCCGCCACCAAATTTCTGGGAGATATTTTCAAATAATGGCTTGGCGCCAAACTGCTGGGTAATATTATTTGCTGCTAGCATGATAAATTCCGTCGTTGTTAATAGAGTGAATATTAAAAGATATAAGTTAAAGGTATAAAGTGATTTTTAAGCTCAGGCGAGTATATATCGTGAGTAAGTCATACTAAAAAAACTTGATTTCTTTATGTCTAAAACTGATGCCCGCGATTATACCGCAGTCACCTTAAAAGAGGTAGGGTGGATGTAAACGATCGAAAATTATTGGGCTACATTTTAAAACATTTTAACGGTACTTAATTACAGCCTAAAACGGCAAAATTAATGGGTTGGCAATTTGCTAAAACTCTCCCTTGGAACCTTCTATTATTGTGTTAGAGGATGCTTTAGGAGATATTCCCAAAATAAATTATCGCAACAGATTTGGAGTTAGAGATGAACTCAATAAACATTAATAATGTAGATACTAATGAATTACAAAAACAGCAAGTGATTACGGTTATGCAAAATCAATTTGCAGTATCGGTAAACAATGTACAGTTAAATCATATAACTAAAAGTAGTAACACTGATGCGACGATAAGTGCTTTTATCGATGACACTGCAATAGATATTTTTATTTCAACGGATCGCTTTGGACTCATTAAAGAGCAGGGCGCTGCTGCTAAATTAACCGATGATCTATATCTTGGTTGGAATTACCATTAATATTAATCCCATTAAATATGTGAACATTAGCTCTCTATTAAATACTTTACTTTAAAGTGAAAATTCGAGCATAAAAAATCAATGACGTATTATCATCGTCATTGATTTTTTGTATTGCTTGGCTAAGTAAACTAAGGCTAGTTATGCTTATTATTATTTTTTCTGTCGTTAAATTGATCGTTAGAAAAACGAGTTAAGCCTTTTTTATGCTGTGGTGTACGTTTTGCTTTACCTTGTCCTGATTTAGCTCTTATTTGACCTGGACTTGTTTTAAAGCCTTGCGAGTTATTCTTACCTTGTCTACCTTTATTTGCTTGTTGTTCGCTGCGAGTTTCTTTCGGAACTAAGCAGTCAGGTCCAGATCCAATGAGTTTAGTTAAGCCCATTTTTGTTAACGCTTGACGAATTTGAGGCCAATTAAGCGGATCATGATAACGTAAAATAGCTTTATGTAACCGACGCTGAATTGTCCCTTTAGGTACAGTAATACTGCCGCCTTCTTTTGCGATGTTTTTACTAGTGACATTACGCAACGAGTTAATTTCTGTGTGATATAACGTGGTTGCATTCGCCAAAGGCGATGGATAAAAGTTTTGCACCTGGTCTAACTTAAAATCATTAGTTTTCAACCACAGCGCAAGGTTAACCATATCGTTATCCGTTGTACCTGGATGAGCAGAAATAAAGTACGGTATTAAGTATTGTTTTTTACCTGCAACTTTTGAGTAGTGATCAAACAACTCTTTAAATTTATCATAGCTGCCCATACCAGGCTTCATCATTTTATCAAGTGGACCTTTTTCAGTATGCTCTGGTGCTATTTTTAAATAGCCGCCAACATGATGAGTTGCAAGCTCTTCAACATATTCGGGGTGCTCAATGGCTAAATCGTAACGAACACCTGATGCTATTAATACTTTTTTGATACCTTTAACCGCGCGTGCCTTACGATATAGTTCGATAGTTGGCGTATGATCGGTATCTAAATGACCACAAATAGTTGGCCACACACAAGATGGTTTTCTACAGGTCGCTTCAGCTTTTTCACTCTTACAATTAAGCTGATACATATTAGCTGTTGGACCACCAAGATCAGAAATTACACCAGTAAATCCTGGTACTTTTTCTTTAATATCTTCAATTTCGTTGATGATAGATTCATGCGACCGACTTTGAATAATACGACCTTCATGTTCAGTTATGCTACAAAAAGTACAGCCACCAAAACAGCCTCGCATAATATTAATCGAGGTTTTTATCATGTCATAAGCAGGTATTTTTGCTTTACCGTAACTTGGATGTGGTACACGTTTATAAGCGAGACCAAATACGCCGTCCATTTCTTCAGTTGATAAAGGTTTAGCTGGTGGGTTTAACCAAATAAGACGTGTACCATGGCTCTGTACTAATGGCTTAGCTGATGTTGGGTTAACTTCTTGATGAAAAATACGTGAGGCATGTGCATATAGTATTTTATTATCTTTAACTTGATCGAAAGTTGGCAAGTTAATATATGTAGTTTCCCAAGGCTTAGCTTTATTTTCCCAGGTTTTATTACGATAATCTGCTATTTGAATAGGCTGTGCGGTTTTAGTTACATCTAATGTAGCATCTTTAGCTAGCGCATCTTCTGCCGTTTTTGCTTCGTTATCACTACAACTTTGTGGAGTAATTTCTTCATAAGGGCTATGAATAGGATCAATCTTACCTGGTCTGTCTATATCGCGTGAATCAATACCTTTCCAACCAGGAAGTACTTGGTTAGTTAAAAAGGCACTACCGCGGACATCAGTAATTGATTTAACATCTTCACCATTAGCGATGCGATGTGCTATTTCTACTAACGGGCGCTCGGCATTACCAAACACTAATAAATCAGCTTTTGAATCAAACAAAACGGATCGGCGAACTTTGTCTGACCAGTAATCGTAATGAGCAATTCTTCGTAAGCTCGCTTCAATACCACCAATAATTACAGGTACGCCTTTAAAAGCTTCTTTACAGCGTTGTGTATAAGCTGTCACTGCGCGATCAGGTCGTTTTCCACCTTCATCATTTGGCGTATAAGCATCGTCATGACGCATTCTACGCTCGGCGGTGTAGCGGTTAATCATGGAGTCCATGTTGCCAGCGGTAACGCCAAAAAATAAATTAGGTTTACCTAGTTCCATAAAGGCATCTTTTGAATGCCAATCAGGTTGGGCAATAATACCTACTCTAAAACCTTGTGCTTCAAGCATTCGACCAATAATTGCCATACCAAAGCTTGGATGATCAACATACGCATCGCCAGTGACAATAATGATGTCACAGCTGTCCCAACCGAGTACGTCCATTTCTTTACGAGTCATAGGTAAGAATGGTGCTGTGCCATAGCATTCAGCCCAGTATTTTGGATAATCAAATAATCCCTGTTGTTTTTTAGCAATTATTTGTTGTTTTACTGAATTCATATCACCATTCCCGTTGGGGGTTAACTGATTGTAAGTTGAAATACCAAACAGGTATTTTACCGCAATAGCGGGCGCGAGATTATAGCAGGATTTAATAAATAAGCCTAAGTTTATTCGTTGGTTTTTTGTACAGGTGAGTGTGTTTTTAGCGGTTTAAGATAAAGTAATTGTTGAAAATTACTTGATGTTGTTACTACTGTGTTATTGATACCAGTGATGTGTAGTTGATATTGGTAGATAATGTGGAAGTACACTACCTATCACAAGCTAAGATAATCATAGACGAAGCCTATTTTACTAAAATAGACTTCTGGTTGAGGCAGGGATATTTATGTTATGTCAAATATGGTAACTAACTATTATAGCTAACTTGAATTTAACAAAATGTTAAATTCAAGTTAGCTATAATAGTTAAAGTTAAACTGTTAGTGCACGTTAAGTGAGATTTCATTGCTTCTGTTGTTTTTTAAAACTAGGCAATGGGTTTCACCTAATCTAGCACTGCTATCAAGTGCTTGCATTTGGTCTGCACTAAAAGTTGCATTGGAAAGAATAACCGCCGAACAATTTCCTCGACTCAACACACTTTTTATTTGCTCTATATCTAAATGGGCAAATTTATCATCAACAATATTATTGACTTTATTTTTACCTTTAAAGCTAACACAAAGTATTTTTGAAATATCAATTCCATGAGTTTTTGCTAATTGCTCTAATGATGACTCTTCAGGGTTTATAAACAATACCCACTTCTTTTGTTGATTATGTTGATGGCAAATATCAGCATATTTTAATGATAACTCAGTATGGTTTTCAACAATGTCAGACTTTAACCATGCTTGGTTTACTACTAACTCAGTTTGATTAGCTATAATTGTGTTAGTGATAGAACTTGCCATTGTTGTGCTTGGATTATTGTTAGATGTATTAATTGAAAACATGGTGCTACCTCGTGTTTATTAGCGATTATTTATTAGGTAATAATTTATTAGGTAATAATTGTGCTAAATAGATATACTGTATATTTGTACAGTACGTCGTTTTTGTAGAGTATTCAAGCATTATTTGTTATTTATTTACTCATATTTATCTGTAGATATTTTTTATAGGTATTATTATAGGTATTTAGTAGGAGGGGATTTACGTTTAATGATTAAGCTTAAATTTAACCTGAGTACGGGATAAAAAAGTGCTGCGACAGCATTATTTATCCCTATTCATTCTTTAAGAAAGCTCTCAATAACTAAAACCATTGTAGATGCATGATTACAACTAGTTGATATTGTTATACTTTACATTTTCATTATCCCGTTCTCAGGTTAGTGATTAAATTAGCTATTGAGTCGGCTATTAATTATGTTGCGATAAGCAGAAAGGAAGGTTTGAAATGACTACCTCAAAGCACGGGTCTTTGAGGTAGGAAAAGGATATGGATAAGTTAACAGTTATATAAGTTTAGGTGAGTAATATTTTAAAGCCGATTAATATTAATGTGACACCGCCTAAAAGCTCCGCTTTAGTTTCTAACCAAGTACCTGTTTTTGCGCCAATTATTACCCCGAACCAGCTAAAGCTAAAAGTCATTATACCGATAATAAAGCAAGCGACTAAAGGGTCTACAGCTAATACAGTTAAAGAGAAGCCGGCAGCCATGGCATCTATACTCGTTGCAATAGCTAGTATTAACATTACACGGTGGGTTATGTTAATTATATCGTCAGCGTTATCTGTTTCAAAAGATTCGTAAATCATTTTAATACCTATGATCACCAGCAATAAAAACGCTATCCATGATGCGTAGGATGCTAACAAGCCTAATAAACTCTTACCTCCTATATAACCAAGTAAAGGCATTATACCTTGAAAAAAGCCGAAATATATTGCGGCCATGAAGGCTAACGACTTGGCTTTATCTTTATGTTTTGCACCTAGACCAATCGATACGGCGAAAGCGTCCATGCTTAAGGCGATGGCTAAAATTATTATTTCTATCATATAAAACTCTCTATTTAATTTTTAGGGAAATAGGCTAGCTATTTTAAATAACTTTTAAGAATAGAAATAACTTGCTCTACTTCTTCCATTCGTTGTACTTGTGTTATGTCTTCTGCAGCAAGGTGTTCTCGTAAATGACCTTCTAATACTTCTTTCATCAAGCCATTAACCGCACCTTTAATAGCTGCAATTTGTTGTAAAACTTTCAAGCATTCATGCTCACCTTCCAGTGAATTCTCTAATGCGATTGATTGGCCTTTGATTTTACGAACTCGTGTTAACAGTTTTTTATTGCCTGCCATAGTATGCGCCATAATTTATCCTTTAACTTGATCAATAGTATACTGGGGTATAGTATATAGATAGTTATTACAAAACACTACTAATGGTGTTTAAGTCATAACAGTAATTACTGATAATAACTCGTATTAGTAATTTCGACATTTTTAATTAAATCATAATTATTAAGGCAAAACATGAATAAGGTAAACAAAATTCAATGTACTCATGCAGATAAATTTTCTGTTGATAACCAGCAAAACCAAAGTAAAGTTAAAATTGTTTTTTGGTTAACAACGGTAATTATGATCCTTGAAATTACCGCGGGTACTTGGTCAGGATCAATGGCTTTACTTGCTGATGGTTGGCATATGGGCACGCATTCAGCAGCATTTTTAATTACTATTTTTGCGTATAGCTATGCCAAAAAACATGCAAATAATAAAAAATTTAGTTTCGGTACAGGAAAAGTAAATTATTTGGGTGGTTTTGCTAGCGCTATTGCGTTAGCGGTTGTTGCATTGATGATGGCCTCTGAGTCGGCTTATCGTTTGATTGAGCCGCAAAGCATTCATTTTAATGAAGCTATTATTGTCGCGATTATTGGATTAGTGGTTAATGTTGTGTCTGTTTTTGTGTTACATGATGACCATCACCATCACCATCACCATCACCATCACCATCATACTCATAACCACAGTCATGTTGTGCATGGACATGATGTTAAACACCAAACGCATCATGACGCACACGAACATAAGCATGACTCTCACCATCATGATCATAATTTAAAGGCAGCTTATTTTCATGTACTAGCAGATACTTTAACGTCATTACTTGCCATTATAGCGTTATTAGCAGGTAAATATTTTGGTTGGATTTGGATGGATGCGCTAATGGGGATTGTTGGCGCGATTGTTATTGCTAAATGGTCTTACGGTTTAATTAAGGAGTCTAGTGAGGTTTTATTAGATAAGTCGGACAATGTTAGCATGTTAACAAAAGCGGTTGAGATAATGAGCAATGAAAAAGAGGCAATTGTAACCGATATTCATATCTGGCAAATATCTTCTGGTCAGCAAGCATTAATGGCGTCAATTTCTACAAGCGAATCACATCAGCCAAGTTATTATACTAAGTTACTTCAAGCGCAATTCTCTGAATTGTCGCATATTACTATTGAAGTGAATCAAATATAAATAAGGGGACGTGGAAAGTGGTTGTAAGGTAGCAAGTTAGTATTTAAAACAGTTTTTTGTAGGTATTATGCAGCTGATATTTCGGTAGCTGAGGTGTTATGGGTTAAGATAACACCTCAATCTTGTTTAATCGTTAGCGTAACCAGATACCGCTAAAACGTTACCGTCTAATACGGCATTGTCACCTTGCATGGTTAATCGTTTTTCAGCAAACCATTTAACCACAAGTGGATAAATGCGGTGCTCTTGCTCGTGTACTCTAGCAGATAAGTCATCTACCGTATCACCATCAAAAACTGGAACTTTAGCTTGTAAAATGACTGGACCACCATCCAACTCTTCGGTAACAAAATGCACACTAACGCCATGCTCAGTCTCGCCAGCGTCAATTGCACGTTGATGTGTATTTAAACCTTGGTATTTAGGCAGCAAAGAAGGATGTATATTGATCAATTTACCTTGAAAGTGTTGTACAAAAGCAGGTGTTAAAATACGCATAAAACCGGCTAAGACAATAAGATCTGCATCAAAAGCATCAATTTTAGCAATTAATGCTTGGTCGTAATCTTCACGAGTTGTAAACGCTTTATGAGAAAGTGATACTGTGGCTATATTCGCATCTTTAGCACGCGTTAATCCGTAAGCATCCTCTTTATTAGAAAGTACACCGACTACTTCGCCAGGATAATTTTTATCATCACAGGCATCTATTATTGCTTGTAAATTAGTACCGCTGCCAGAGATTAATACAACTATTCTACTCGACATGAGTTTTCCTTGTGTTTAAAGGTATTATTAGGAACTGCTGCTCTTTGGTTAAATTTAAACAGTTTTAACTTAAAAACGTTTTAAATTAAATCCGTTTTAAATTAAGTAAATTCAACCCTAAAAGCTCAACAGCCCTAAATTGGAGATAAAATAAAAGGGCTTTTATAGCCCTTTTAATAAATAGTTAACTAGCAATTAATGACTATGCAAAAACAACTTGCTCAGCATCTGCTGGTAAATCAGCGATTTCGCCAATGTGCCAAGCTTTTTCGCCATGCGCTGTTAATATTTCAATACTTTGTTCAACTTTATCAGCTGGTACAACAATAACCATACCAACACCACAGTTAAAAGTTCGGTACATTTCATGTGTTGTAATGTTACCGTTTTCTTGTAACCAGTTGAAGATACTTGGCCATGCCCAGCTATCACCTTTTATTACTGCTTGTGCAGTTTCAGGTAATACACGTGGAATATTTTCCCAGAAACCACCACCAGTGATATGAGAAAGGGCGTGAACATCAACACTTTTAAGCAATTCAAGTACCGATTTAACGTAGATTTTAGTTGGCTCCATTAAGTGATCAGCAATTTTCTTACCGTCAAGTAACTCGTTAGTGTCAGTATTGTTTACTTCTAATACTTTACGAATTAATGAAAAACCATTTGAATGAGGACCTGATGCGCCAAGTGCGATAAGTTGATCACCAGCAGCAACGTTAGTACCATCAATTAAGCGAGATTTTTCAGCAACACCTACACAAAAACCAGCAATATCGTAATCGCCTTTGTGGTACATACCTGGCATTTCAGCAGTTTCACCACCAACAAGCGCACAACCAGATAAAATACAACCTTCAGCAATACCCTCAACAACTGCAGAAGCTACCGCAACATCAAGTTTATCAGTTGCATAATAATCAAGGAAGAATAATGGCTCAGCACCTTGAACGATTAAATCGTTAACACACATAGCAACTAAGTCGATACCTACAGTATCGTGCTTAGCTAAATCAATAGCTAAACGTAATTTAGTGCCAACACCATCGGTGCCAGCAACTAATACAGGCTCTTTATAACCTGTAGGTAATTGACATACCGAGCCGAAACCACCTAAACCACCCATTACCTCTGGGCGTGTAGTACGTTTTACCGCACCTTTAATGTTTTCAACAAGGGCATTACCAGCATCAATATCAACACCAGCATCTTTATAGCTTAACGACTGTTTTTGTTCGCTCACGGGGAAACCTCAGAATTTACCGACAGTATTTTATGGGCCGTATTCTACCAGTGGAACCAAACATACTCAAGGTGATAAAGCGATCTTGTCTTTGTTTTATCAAATGGTTTTTAAAATGATTCGATATTAATTGAAATTATTGATAATTGCAGAGGTTAATTGTGAGCACTGCGATAATACTGTGATAATATAATGCGCATGTAATGACAGTGCTTTTGAAAAGCGCTATTTCAAGTGATTTTTAAGTTAGCTTACTATGTTTAGAGTGTTAAGAGTGTTTAAATTTAGAATGTTTAAATTCCCGTTTTTGTTGTTTTTACTGTGCTTTTTACTTTCGAGTGTTAAAGCTGTTGCCTTAGAAGTAAATGATTTATATCAAGTTACTGTAGTGGTTGACTCACAATCAAGTGAGCAACGTGAACTTGCTATATCGTCAGCTTTACAAGGGGTATTTTTAAAAATTGGCGGTAAAGAGAGCATATTGCAGAATAACGTTTTAGTTAAAGCACAAAACCGAGCCAGTAGTTATGTTAACCAATATCGTTATCAACGAGTCGATAATCAATTAAGTTTGGTGGTCAGTTTTAACGAGAAAAAAGTCAATGCGCTGTTTAAACAAGCCGACTTAGCACTATGGGGCAGTTTACGTCCGCAAGTGCTGCTGTGGTTAATAGATGAGCAAGGCGATAGTCGAACTATTATAGCCTATGATAGCGAAGCCATTATTCCAACAAGTGTAACTGATTTTTCTAAACAACGTGGTTTACCTATTGTTATGCCGTTAATGGATTTTGATGACAGTGTACAAATATCGGAAAGTGATCTTTGGGGTTACATGCCCGAGCAAATTCAACAAGCATCTTCACGTTACTTTGCCGATATGGTAATTGTCATGAGAGTGTCAGATTCTACGTTAGTTAGTGATGAGGCTAAAAAAATGGCCGAAACACAAAATAATATTTCTTGTGGTTTATTATGCCAAGACCAAGTGGTTGTAACGCCTAAAGCGCTTGATTGGAAAATGTATACTCAAGGTGCATTATATACTCAGCAATACCAAGGCGTTGATACTGTTACTCTGATAAACCAAGGCTTATCAGATATTACCGAATTAGTTTATCAATCGTATGCCTTATCTGCCAATACAGAAAATGACTTTGTGATTGAGGTTAATAAGGTAGCTTCATTAAAAGACGATACTCAGTTATTTGATTTTTTAGCAAATTTATCGGCAGTGAAAGCGGTAACCTTGATCAGTGCACAGGGTGATGTTCGTCGTTTTCAATTGGAGTTACTTGGCTCTGAACAATCGTTTATCGCTTCATTAAAGCTTAATGATAAACTAACTCAACAAATCGAACCAACATTAGAAGAAGTAGTAGAGCCTATTGTTGCTCCTTTATCAGCTGAGCCTATATTTACTGAACCTCAACCTTTTGCACAGCAACAAGACGAAACTATGGTTTCAGACTCTACAGAGATTGAAACGACTAATAACAATGAAATGATGTACAAAGGCATGAAAGTTATTGTATTAGGCGATTCTGAAAATGTAATTAATCTTTTTGAAGCGCCAGTTGCTGATGCTAATGTTGAAGAAGATAATGTTAAACAAGAAAGTGATGTAGCTGAAACTTTTGCGTCGGAAAAAACTTATGCGAAGGCGAGCATTCAAGGTGATTTTCATCAAGACTTGGAAGAGAATTTAGATAATAGTACCGAAACAAGTATTGAGGAGGCTACTGAGAGTATAGAATTGACTGATGAAATGGAGCTTTCTGCAGAAGAGCAATTAAATACATTAACTGTAGATAAAATGGCAGATGAAGTCGAAAATAAAATACCATTAACTATTACACCAAATATTCTTGTTTTTTCATGGAAGCAAGGATGAAACAGGTTGCTCAATTAACCTTAAAGGTACAATTGCCTGACGATGAGACGTTTGATAGCTATAAGAGTGAAGTTAACGTAAATATTGTTAGTCAGTTAAAAGCTTTTATTGAACAAAAACAAGAGACGCCTCACGGGTTTTACTTGTTTGGTTTACCTAGTGCGGGTAAATCACACTTATTACATGCTAGTAGTAGTTATGCGGCACAGTTAGGTAAGTCTTCGGTTTGTTTATCTTGTGCTGAATTAACTGAGTTACCCGTAGCCGTGTTAGAAGGGTTAGAGCAAATTGATTTGATTTGCCTTGATGACATTCATTTAATTGCTGGTAATAAGTTGTGGGAACAAGCCATATTTGATTTATATAATCGTGTGCTTGAGCAAAACAATTATTTTCTAATCTCAGCCAATGAAAGTGTTCAACAACTTGGCATTAGTTTACCTGATTTAGTTTCACGGCTCACTTGGGGGCTAACCGAACAAGTAAAACCCCTTGATGACGTAGAAAAAATAGCAGCATTACAGCATAGAGCTACGCAACGAGGCGTTATTATATCTGATGAAGTGGTTAAGTTCTTACTGAACCGTTTAAGTCGCGATATGGGCAGTTTGATCGAGTCACTAGATGTATTAGATAAAGCGTCAATCCAAGAGCAGCGAAAAATTACGATACCTTTTATTAAAGAAGTTTTTAATCTACCTTAACCTAAAACCTAGCGCCTAATGCTTAATATGGAGATAGCTATTAATGATCAGGCAAAGGTTTTTGGTAATAACGAGTACCGTGGTTTACCTGTATTAGTTGTGAATCAGCCTCGACCGTTGAGGTAAACTCAGTTTCCTCAATATCATGATTAGTACTTAGATGATTACTGCGCAATAAGCTTTGCTTTGTATTGGCCTTACTTGCCACTGTTGTGCTAATGGCTAAGTTTTCAATCCAGTTATTACCTTTAGTCATGGTAACAGGTGTTGCTAGCTGCGCTATAACAGTATCACTTTCTAATTCAGGCAATACTCTCTCTAAAGTAAAAAGTGCTCGGTCTTTCAGTTTTTCATCGCCTATTCGCCCACGTTGTCCCCAAGTAACTATATAATCGCTGGCTGAAATAGTGTCACCAGTAGGTTGGTTAGTAATGGCAAGATCACGTAATACAGCAAATCTGTGCTGCATCATTAACTCTTCAAACAACATGGCGTAATCTTCACGCAAACTTGAATAAGAATAGAAATCTGAAGCACTATCAGGACTAAAGAAGCCTTCAATATCAGCAGGTAAGTAGTTTTGTTGGGTAGGGCTCGCCGCCTCACCGGCAAAACTGACTTGTCCTAAATTACGCATTTCTTGACTTGCCAATGGAAAACTTACCGCAAGTAAATCTGATTCAAAATTGCTATTGACCGCTGCATCAAGAACTCGTTCATCACTGTCATGAATATACCATTCGTTACTTGGAAAAAAATCATTAGCGTGAGCTAATTCATGATAAAGCAAAGATGTTAATCGATATAACGCATCATTAGCCGTGCGATCAACTCTGTTTAATTTACTATAGCTTCTGTAGGCATAGACGTTGTCTTTTACATAGCGCCACGGCATAACAAACTGTAAATCATTGCCAAAATTAGCGCGATAATCTGGAGCCTCGTTTATCGTGTCACGTTCATTTGCTGTTAACCATAGGTTTTCAGCATCTAAGTAGATAGCGCCAGTTGCTGCCCAATAAAAAGAAGGGCGTATATCATAAGAGATCACAATAGCAGTGGTTGCTCTAAGTAAGTATTTAATGTCGTCGTTGGTATCATAGTTGATTAAAAAGTCTCTGAATCTATCACCCATCCATTGATGAGACACTACAACTCTGTCCATTATCGCGTCTATGCTTGGCGCTACAGATAAGCTCTGTTCTATAACCTCAGCAGCAAGTAAAGGTGTTTTAGCTAAGCTACATGAACTAGATAATGTATTTGAATAAACACATTCGACAATGTTTTGGGCATAGGGACTGTTAGTGTTATAAGGAAAAACAGTGGCTTTGCGATCAGAAAAATAAGCATTACTTTTGATCTCAGCGGCTGGCTCAACTAATACGCCTACTTGATCGTGGTAAGTTATATTATTATCGTCGGTAGCAGATACGTTAAAGGTAATAATGGTGTCTTTATCAACCTGTGGTGCATCAAAAAATATCGCTAAATCACCAGTACCGTCAGCTATATTATTAGTGTTGTCATCAGTAGTTAAGGTAACTTTTGGCCCTGTTATTTGTTGCCAAGTGATGGTGGAACTATCAATGTTACTCTGTATTTGTGTACGGTAAGATACTTTATTATCACTTAAAACAGTATGTGATAACCGGGCGGTCAGCTGATGTTCATCATCATTTATGGTAATTGCTTTAGTTAGCGTTTTCAGTGGTTCTTCATTCAAAGAGAAGGTAACACTGAAGTTATATTCACCGGCTTGACTTGGCGTAAAAGAGATAACTTTACTGGTGTTCGTTAAAATAGCGACTGGCTCACCACTGGTTTGTTGCCAGGTTATGTTACTGACTGTATCATCAGGATAATAAAGAAGAAGATCAACACTTTGGTTAATATTTTGGGTGTCATCTAATTGTATTATACTTGCTTGTGTTAGGTTATCATTATCAATGAAACGGTTACTATCACAAGCAAATAGTAGCATTGATGTAGACATAATTAATCCGGACTTGAATAAGCAAGACCGGATTAAGTCAGATCTGAGTGAAAAAGGTCTGATTGAGCGGTAGCCGTAGCCTGTTAAGGGGAACCTTCTAGCAGAAATCAATAAGCACATTAATTATTCCTTCTTTACTGTCTGAAATGACTGTCTGAACTTTTATCAATATCATTTACGTATTGCTTCAATCTTAATGGCTTACATTAATACTACTGATTCGCTTCTTCATCTTTTTTCTTTCGTAAACTTAAGCCTAACTCTTGGCCACGAAATTTAGCGTAATAGGTTGCCCCAAAAAACATAGCGCTGGCAAATATTAATTCTAATACTGCCCAAATTCTGTCTTCAGGTAACACCCAAAGTGTTGTTAAACCGTGTATAAAATAGATTAACACAATAAAGTTTGACCAAGCATAAGTATAAGGGTTGCCTTGTAATAACCCTTTTAATGGAAATAATAAGGGTAAGGAAAACATTACTAATGCCGTGGTTATACTTAAACTTGCGCTCGGACTAAGTACAATTAACCACAGCGGCATAAAAACAAGTAATGAAAAATAACCTGATAATGCTATTTTTTTGTAGGTACTGGTGAGTAATCTTTGTTTATTCATGGCCTGCTTATCTGTTCAATAATATAAAAGGGTATTGGTTAGTACTAAAAAGGTTAGCGCTAAAAAAAGCTTAAAACATTTTCAGGAGGTCGACCAATAATAGCTTTACTGCCATTGGTGACAATAGGGCGTTCTATTAATTTTGCGGTATTCGCCATAGCCGTAATAAGCTCTGCGTCAGTTGCACCTTTTAGGTTTTGTTCTTTAAATTCAGTTTCTTTAGTGCGCATCATAGCTATGGGAGTACAATTTAGTTGCACTAACAATTGTTTAATTTCATCAACAGTTAATGGTTTTTTTAAATATTCTACTATAGTAATTTGCTGTTGAGATTGGCTGGCTTTTTCTTCAAGTAAAGCTAACGTTTGACGGCTTTTTGAACAGCGAGGATTGTGGTAAATAGTAAACATGGTATTTCCTTTGTTAAAAATAGTTGTAAAGATAAGTTGCTTATCTGAGTTTTGATTGCAACGCGTTTAGTTTTTACTGGTTATGCTAGCCCAAGCGGACAATTAATTAATATGACGGTATAAATTGGCGCTACATAACATTATAAACGTTGTAAACGTTTCTCATCTTCTTGTAATTGTAATATTCGGGCTTTAATTCTCTTTTGCATTAACGGTCTAGTATCAAGTAGAGGATAACTTGTTTGTAACTCTTCTACCGCTTTTGAATAGCCGCCTAGCAAGGCATATATTTCGGCTTTATACATGTGCATTAAACCAAGTTCTTTTTTCTCGCGATAGATAGTTGTTAAAATATCGTAGGCAATATAGTTATCTTGATTGATCGAGATATAATCTTTCAATATTTGTATTGCTTGATCATACTCTTTCGCACTAAGAAGAGCATTCGCGTAGTTCAAACTGACAACTTGATTATTAGGCATAAACATATTGAGTTGCTTAAGCATTGCTAGAGCATCTGGTATTTGCTTATTTGCAATGTACACATCGGTAATAGCATCCACATAAAACAAATTGTTTTTATCTTTTTTTAATAGCGTTTCTAATAACTCAAGCGCTTCTACATGTTGTTTATTTTCAAAATAAGATAGTGCTAAACCATACATTGCAGCTTCTTTAGATGTGTAACGCTTTTTAGCTAACAGCCCTTTAAAATAGTTGATGTTTGACTGTTTATCTCCTTCATATCGTGCTTGTAATCTTGCCTTTGTTAACTCAAAGTCAAGGCTAGGAGGTAACGGGCGGGCAGGGTAGTTTAAGGCACGTTGACGCGCTTCTGTAATACGAGAATCAGGTAAAGGATGCGTTAATAACATAGCAGGTGGTTTACTAGCGTAGCGGTATTTTTCAGACATCTTACCAAAAAAGCTTGCCGCTGCTTGCGGATCATAACCACTGTTGGCTAATAATGAAATACCAACGTTATCGGCTTCTTTTTCATTACCACGGGTATAGTTAATACTCGCTTGTTGACTTAACGCCATACTGGCACTTAATGCTGCCATACCTACGGTAGGGTTAACTAAACTAATTAATACACTCGACAGTACTGCTGCCATAGTTAAGCCTTGTGATTGGCTTTGCGACTCAAGTCGGCGGGCTAGATGGCGCTGGGTAACATGTGATATTTCATGGGCTATAACCGCGGCTAGTTCACTTTCAGTATCAGCCGTGGTCACCAAACCGCTATGAATACCAACATGGCCACCAAAAAAGGCAAAAGCATTTAATTCTTTATTATTAATGAGAAAAAATTCAAACGAATAGTTAACACCTTGAGCATTTTTTACTAAGGAATTACCTAAGTGATTTATGTATTCGTTTAACACTGGGTCATTAATTAAAGGTTGAGAGCCACGTAATTGTCTCATCATAGCCTGACCAATTTGTAGCTCTTTATCGATAGATAAAATGCTATACCCTGAAATTCCAATATCGGGCAGCTTATTTTTATTGTTTTCAATGGCGTAGGCCAATGGGCTTGTAATCGTTGCTATGCCAAGCGTTAACAATAAGCTGATCATTAACGGGAAGATATTAAACATTTTTATAGAGATTATTTTGTAAAATGATTTAATCATTACATGAGACTTTAAATTAAACTTCATAGTAAGCAACTTCATAGTAAACAATATGACTTCCTAAATTCGGAGTAAGTTCGGAGATTAAATAACTGAACGTGAAAATTACGGGTTAATTTTTTTTGGCTTAATTTGGGGTTTGGATAAGTATATCGCCATTTCGTTTAGCTATTTCTTGATAAAATTCAGCAATACTATAGCCTTTGACCACATCAATTTGAAAAGATTCGTTTAATTTTGCAATTAAAGAAACAACCTTTAAGTGGGCAAATCTTAATAGTGCTTTATCCGCTTCATCACCACTTTGAAAACAATAAATAGCAAACGCGACAAAACTATTAAGTCGAAAAAGCATTTGCATCTTCTCGGGTATCCATTGCATAAAAGGGCACTTCTCGTTATTACTCATTGCTTGGGTGATAATTTCACCATCGACAACTGGGTAACAATGTAATTCATAACCCATGTCATTAAACTCATGGCGCAAACTTATTTGTGGTTTATATTGCATGGTAAACTTACCACTGGTTTTTATAGTTTTACCTAATAAAGCTAAATTCCACGAGTTTGGGTTTAATACCTGTTTGTAGGCACTATCAAAACCATGAGTAAGTATGCCATCTAAATCACTCAGCGATGAAGAAAATAGTTGATAAATTGCAGATACTTCGCCCCAATTTAATTGCTTTTTGTAAGCATTTATTTCTTTTAAGCTTGCGTTAGCGCTTAATGAACTCATGTAATTAAAATTCCTGAGGAGTAGTTGTTCTGCATAGCCATAGTTGATAAAGACAACTCTAAGCTGCATTGTATTAAATGCACAGGTAAACACTTTGCATGTTAACAGTTATAGAGGTAAGTTATGATAACTTACCTTGGTACAAACAGTCACATTGCTCTGGCAATCGTTTACCTAAATTATTAATTGTCGCAAATTTGAGAATTAAACTAAAGCTATGTTTGAAATAGCTGTTTTAAATAATAGATGTTATATGATTTATAAATATGATGGAAGCGGTGAAAAATGCCCAATCCCTTTGATTAACCTACGTTTATTACTAAAAAAAATGAACAAAGGTGATGTGTGCTTGATAATTATAAATGACACAGGCTCATTAACCGATATCCCCAAGTTATTAAATAAACAAGGCTTTCGTTATCAACAAAAAAATATTGATAATGATTTGGTCGAAATTAGTATTAAAATATAAGTATATTGCCAATAAGGTTAAATAGGTTGTTATGTATAAATTATTTAGTGAATGGTACAAACGTAAATTTTCAGATCCCCATGCCGTATCCCTGGTTGTTATTTTAATTAGTATCGCTTTGTTTATAACTTTTTTTAGTAATTTACTGATGCCGGTATTTGTTGCAATCGTATTAGCCTTTTTATTAGATCTACCGGTAAATAAGTTAGTGCATAATGCTATGTCGCGCACCTTGGCAACGGTTATTGTCGTTAGCACCTTTGTAGGTTTTGCGTTATTAGCAGCTTTTGTCCTACTGCCGCTTATTTGGAAACAAAGTAGCAATTTACTGCAAGAAATTCCGCACATGCTCACCTTGTCTCAAGGATTTTTAATGACCTTGCCTGAGAAATACCCTGATCTGGTTGATGTGGAACAAATAAAAAGCATAATCGCGATGATTAAAAATAACTTTTTGCAATGGGGGCAATTAGGACTAAAAGGCTCACTCAATGCTATTTCTGATATTGTCGCCTTACTCATTTATTTGATTCTTGTACCACTAATGGTGTTTTTCTTCTTGAAAGATAAGTCTGAACTTATCGGTAGTATTACCTTCTTTTTACCAAAAGAGCGCCGTATGGCGAATAAAGTCAGTATTGAAATGAATCAACAAATTCTAAATTATATTCGCGGAAAAATTATTGAAATTATTATTGTAGGAACAGCAACAACCATTGCCTTTATGTTACTTGATTTACAATATTCTTTACTGCTTGGAGTTTTAGTTGGGCTGTCAGTATTGGTGCCTTATGTTGGCGCTACCGTAGTGACCTTTCCTGTAATGTTAGTGGCATTATTTCAATTTGGTTTTAGTAGTGAATTTGGTTACGTAATGCTTGCTTATGGAATTATTCAAGCGATTGATGGTAATGTTATTGTTCCTTTATTGTTTTCTGAAGCTGTTAACTTGCACCCTGTTACCATTATCATTGCGGTAATATTTTTTGGTGGTCTTTGGGGATTTTGGGGAGTATTTTTTGCTATCCCGTTAGCTACGCTTGTTAAGGCCGTTATTAATGCTTGGCCATCAATTCCTGAAATCGAGCCTGATCAAAAACTTATTAGTGAAACTACGCCAGGCGTTGTGGAAGAAAAATAAATATAAGGATAGTAAATGGACATAACGTACACTAAAAGACTAATACCGGCGAGTAAACGCATGGCATTGGTTGCACATGATCATAAAAAAGCCGATTTAATTGATTGGGCTAGTAAACGTATCGAAGATTTAAAACCTCATCGTTTATTCGCGACAGGCACTACAGGAACATTGTTAAGCTCAGCTATAGGTTTACCTGTTAAATGTTTACTTTCAGGGCCCATGGGGGGCGACCAACAACTTGGCGCACTTATTTGTGAGGGTAAAATTGATGTGTTGATTTTCTTTTGGGATCCTTTAGATGCGGTGCCCCATGATCCAGATGTTAAAGCTTTATTGAGACTGGCTGCGGTATGGAACATTCCAGTTGCTACCAATAAATCGAGCGCAAACTTTTTAATGAACTCTGCGTTAATGACTCAAGACAGTATGATTGAAATTCCAGATTATGAAGCATATTTGAGTAAACGGACGAGTAAGGTGTAAATCATGGTTTCACTACTAAATTTCAGCTCTAGACGAATTCTAAGCTAATTTAAGATAAGACACGGCTAGATAAAAAAGCCCAAGTGATATTTATATTACTTGGGCTTTTCAGTATTACTAAATGTCTTGAAATGAATTTATTGCTGTAATTCATTTAGTATGGCTAATACAACTTCATGATGATCTTTGGTTTTAAACTTATTAAAAACATGGCTAATTTTACCATCTAAACCAATTAAAAAGCTTAAACGATGTATTCCATCGTATTCTCGGCCCATAAATTTCTTCAAGCCCCAAACGCCAAAGGCATCGGCAACTTGATGGTCTACATCAGACAATAATGAAAAGTTTAACGCGTCGCGCTCACAAAACTTTGTCAAACGTTTAACTTCATCAGGGCTAATCCCAAATACAACCGTATTTAAGGCTTCAAGTTCAGCTTTAATATCGCGTAAACCTTGCGCTTGCACGGTACAACCAGGGGTCATTGCTTTAGGGTAGAAGTAAACCAGTACTTGTTGTTTACCAATATAATCAGCGAGTGATACAGATTCATTGTTTTCATTGGCTAGGGTAAATAGTGGTGCTACATCACCGACGTTTAATGTATTCATGGTAAATTCACTCATATTTTATAGAAAGCATAAATTTGACTAACCTAAGAACTTAGCGGTGTAAGTTTTGACGAACAAATGCGTGGATTAGGAGTCAAGCTAGTTACATTGTAACTTATCATAATTAAAGTTGGAATCATCTTGCATTTTTGTGGTCATATAACTTGTGTTTGTAAAATCAGCGAAGTACCATGGGGCGCATTATATAGCCTTGTTTTTATCAGAGTATTTTTAGTGGACTTAGTAGGTTGTTGTCGAAGTATATTTTAGATGATATTTATCGTCTATATTGCGTGTGGACAACCTAAACCACAGGAGTTTTAATGAGTTGTAAAGTATTTTATTTATCACTGTTAGCACTATCACTAACATCATGCGGTGCTA
Organism: Colwellia echini; assembly: GCF_002843355.2. Taxonomy (GTDB): domain Bacteria; phylum Pseudomonadota; class Gammaproteobacteria; order Enterobacterales; family Alteromonadaceae; genus Colwellia; species Colwellia echini. The sequence continues at coordinate 4,455 of NZ_PJAI02000005.1, read as the reverse complement.
TTAATAATAAGCAAGCGCTTGGAAGTTTTGATTATCAAGATGAGAAAGAAGCTAAAGGTATAGTGATCCCCGCTGATTTAGATAAGCCTAAGCAGTCAAAAGAATATTACATTACCAATAAAGTAAACCATGCAGGCCCAATTGGCGAAAAAGTAGATATTAGAGCTCCGTCGCTTGTTATGCCAGTTGCCAGCTCGTCACGTGTGGTAGACGAATCAGGTATTGCTATTGTCTGGTTTGATAAAGTATTAGAAGATCAAGATTTAATGACTTTAATTGAAAAAGTTGTTGAAAGGAAACTTGCTGCAGATGGTGTTGGTTATAATTTTGTTGACGAAGATCAGGAAGTTACTCTAGGTAAAGTCATTGAAGGTTCAACTAGCTTAAAAGAAACTAGTATTCAACGTGACGGTATCAAAACCGCAATTATTGAATCTAATTGGTATCACAATGAAGTTGAAGAAGGTTGGATTTTTACCGATATCGTTTTAGCTAAAAGTGTTCGTTATCGCTTTCAAATTTTAGCCAAAGCTCATGGCCGCAGTGTATCGTTACGAGTTTCTGTGGTTGAGTTCTTACAAACGGATGAAGATGGTGGCAGTAAAACCATGGATCCTATTGATAAGCAACGCGCCGAAAAAGCGATGTTAAATGAATTAATTGCTTCAGTTGATTATGAATATCGTATTCAGCAGCACAAAGATAGATTAGCACGCGCTAACCAGAAACTAGTTAAATTAGGTGAAAATGCTGCGGGTGAACCAGCTTATATTGTTGAACTTGGCATTGATGATTTATGGAATAGTATGCCGTTGTTCTTTGAAAAACATGGTTTTACTATTACAGATCTTAATGAAGAAAATAAAATTTACTATGTCGATTTTGTTAAACCAGATACCAGTATTTGGGATACTATTTGGGGTGATGGTGTTTCTGTAATTGAAGTAGATGAAGTACAGTACCAATTTGTATTGTCACCTCTTGATGATGTTGAACACAAAACCGCTGTTACTATTTACAAGGAAGATGGTACGCCGTTGACCTCAGAAACATTAGAACGAGTGTTCCCTGTTGTAGAACCATCGTTATCGTTTAGAGAGATCTTCTAACAAGGTGTAATAACTGACACTTGGCTAATTTATGAATAGGCTATTTATAAATTAGCTATTCATAAATAGCCAAGTGTAGTTTTAGTGAAAGAGTCTTGTTAAAAGACATAAAAAAACTCCAGTATTGGAGTTTTTTTATGTCTGAAATTTGTAACGTTTATAGTCCCACAATAACCTGAGTTCGAGATAAGGAATGTACTGAAATAGAACGGTAGAATGGCTAACCTTGCATGATGGTAACGTCATTTAACTTTAAAAAAACAAGTGTTTACTGATGTTTATTTTTGTTTGTTTTTGTTTATTGACGGCATTTTATGATCGGTTTTATTACTTCTTGGTAAGGTTTCTTCTAATTCATTTAAACTTTTTTTTCGCATTTTATGTTTTGAGCTTTTTTGAAAGGTACTTAAGTTACCAATAATGATAACGATAGTTATCACAATCATAAAAATAGCTAACCAGTTATCCATTTGAAATCCTGTTATTTATTTCGGTAGTCGTAATGAGTATTTACTATTCAATGATAACATTACTTGGCGCAGAGCATACATTGTTAATATAGCGTTTGGCGATATCGTCTAGGTTATTAATAATAACTTCCTTTCCTAACAATACACTGGTCATTAATGTTTTACTTAATTGTTCCAAGTCAAAACTATGTTGATATTGTGTCGCTAATGGCAAATAAGACAAATGCCAAGGTTCATGAGCAACACCGCCTTTAAATATCGCGTAAGGAAAGTAGAAACCAAATTTATGAGCATGCTTATTAAGCCAAATTGACAACTTTACTAATGGACCATGTTCATTGTATTCCCATGGTTCAAGTTGTAATTGGTAACCATCAGCTAATAAATTAGGCGCATATACATCAATGTCACACCCCCAATGATGTCGGCTGGCACCAGGCAGGGCAGAATACAACAAAATGCTATGTATTAATTCAAGTGGGGTTAATAATTCAGGATTAATAATATCACCGGCTGCATTTTTAATTGATGTTTTACCAGAGAATTTATTATTCCAAATCAACAGTTGTCTATCGAAAGAGCGAAAGCCACTCGCCACTTTTATTTCAATACCATCAAGCCGTGCTGAAGCGACAAGAGACTCAAAATCTTTTTTCATTCCTTGATGAATAAATACATTGTCATATAAATGACAAAGATGTTGCTCTGTTTTTCCGAGTAATTGGTCAAAGGAAACTTGAGCTATATTTTTACTTGTATGATCTGTATTAGTTGTATTAGTTGTATTAGTTGTATTAGTTTTCATAGTTAACTCTATTTATGTGAACACAAAACATTAACTAAACAATGATAATAAATATCAACTAGCTTTTCTAAATCGTCACATGAAACCGACTCATTCACTTGATGTATTGTGGCGTTACATGGCCCTAATTCAATCACTTGCGCGCCTGTTGGTGCGATAAAACGACCATCAGAGGTGCCACCAGAGGTTGAAAGTTGAGTTTCGTTACCTGTTACGGTAAGTATAGCTTGGCTTACAGCGTGTAAAAAACCATGTTCAGCGCCGGTATGCTCAGTAATAAACGGCTTACCGTTGAAAGTCCAATCTATGTCGTAATCAAGTTGGTGCTTATTAAGAATTGCCTCAACTCGTTCAACAATAATTTCGTCGGTTAATTCAGTACTGTAACGTAAATTAAATAACGCGGTAATATGACCAGGGACGACATTAGTTGCGCCAGTACCTGAGTTTATATTAGAAAGTTGAAAGCTTGTTGCTGGGAAATAATCATTACCTTTATCCCACTCAACTTGGCTTAACTCAATTAATGCCGGCATAGCTAAGTGAATTGGATTTTTAACATGTTCAGGGTAGGCAACATGACCTTGTTTACCTTTTACGGTTAATGTTGCAGAAATAGAGCCACGACGGCCATTTTTTACAATATCGCCAACGCTATTTGTACTTGAGGGCTCACCAATTATACAGTAAGTTATTTTTTCATTACGAGCTTCTAACGTATCAACAACTTTGGTGGTGCCATTAATAAATGGTCCTTCTTCGTCACTGGTGATCAGATAAGCTATTGAACCTTGGTGATCAGGATGATCTTCAACAAAACGTTCAGTCGCTACTATCATCGCCGCTAAACTACCTTTCATGTCAGCGGCGCCACGAGCATATAGCATACCGTCGATAATCGTTGGCTCAAATGGAGGTGTATTCCATAAATCAAGGTTACCAACAGGCACTACATCGGTATGACCTGCAAAACAAAAGACAATATCATTACTGTTGTTACTTGGAGTATTTGGCGTTTTAGCTTGATCTTCGATAGTAATATTAGTATCACGACGAGACCAAAGGTTAGTGGTATCAGCAAAAACCATACTTTCGTTGGTAAAACCAACAGCAGATAAACGTTCTGCTATTAACTTTTGACAGCCTGCATCTTCAGGGGTCACGGAAGCTCTAGACAGAAGATCTATTGCCAGTTCAATAACAGGGCTTTGCTCGTTTGGCACTACTTGACTCACAATGATTACCTTTTTTAAATGGGCGTTTTATGACATATCGTTGAATATAATTTATAGATTAATTACTTTGCTGTGAATATAGCTTGATATTGTTCAGGTTTAAAACCTAAGTTTAGCTCACCATTTAATGGTAATAATGGTCTTTTTAACAGGGGAGGCTGTTCAAGTACGGCGGCGAACATAACTTCGTCGGTAAGATTATTTTTTATCTCTTCAGGTAAATTACGGAAAGTTGTACTGCGTTTGTTTAACAATAAAGACCAATCACTTAATTCAACAAAGCTTGTTAATAACTCAGTAGTTAAGGGTTGCTTTTTAAAGTCATAAAGTTCAAATGCTATGTTATTTGCTTCAAGCCATTTAGTTGACTTCTTTACTGTGTCGCAGTTATTTATACCGTATAAGGTGATCATAGTATTCCTGATGTAAGTTCTTAATAAATGAAGTAACTATGTTATCAGATTTTATCTATGACTGTTTAGCAGTAATTTTTTAAGGATACATATATACCCGTGATGACTCTATTGTCTAATCGTAGCAGACTAAAACATTGCAGTTATCGTTAACGCTAATGACAAGTTAATTAATGAACTGCTATAATACCAATTTGATTAAGTTTCTTCTCAACTCAGAGCTATATTCGATACTCATTAACAAGGCAAATTTGTTTCGGTTTAGTCATTCTAAATCAAATAAATTTAACGATGTTAGTGGGTATCGAGATAGCTCCCAGAGGGCGATTTTAAAAGGTTTACAAGCTGCGTTATTGATTTTGACAAGGGAATAACCATTCTCTTCAATCAATGCCTTGCTTTTAAACCTTTTAATTCTCGCTG
>NZ_PJAI02000049.1 GCF_002843355.2 Colwellia echini | reverse complement strand
AAGTTGCCCACTGCAACAGCAATGCATGAGAAAACCGCCAATAAAAACAGGACGGCAAGTTCAGTTTAAACAATGTGGCTCGGGTAAAAGGCTAAGCTACATTGACAAAATGAAAGTCAAAATAGATAGCCCAATAGGACGACGACAATACAGTAAGCGATTAGGTGCTATCGAGCCTGTATTTGGCAATATTACTGTCAATAAAGGCATGAATAAATTGACCTTACGCGGTCAAGAAAAAGTAAACACCCAATGGCAACTGTATTGCCTTGTTCATAATATTGAAAAGTTAAGAAACAACCTGCATTAAGGGTTAAAAGCCCAACTACACATCATATAAACCGCTATTACACTGAATTATTAAGCACCAATTAGCTATTTCAATGAATTAACGATGTAAAAAATTAAATCGCCAAAAACGTAAACGTTTTTGATTGTTAAAAGAAAATAATCCAGTTAGAGTATTTTTATTAATAAATAACATAAAAATGAGTTATTCTACAAGCTCGTTAGGGCGCAAGGAGTATCAATGCAGTTTCTCACCAAATGGATAAATGATTCATTCCCTAAGTTTGAAAGTATGTTTACGGATGAAAACGGAGAGCAGAACTCAGCTTCTCTAAATAAAATCCTGTTTAAAATTCTTACATATGCAGTTATTTCTGCGGCAACCCTTTTAGTTATTAACTTATTGCTTATCTCATTTACAGATCGAGGTGGAGTTTTTGGTGACTTTATGGGCGGCGTGCTCAATCCAATACTCACGTTTTTCACATTGTTTGGACTTATCGCAACGATCGTAATTCAAAGACAGGAACTTCGGTTAGCAAGAGTTGAGTATGAGAAAACAGCTGACGCATTGGGCACTCAAGCGGTAGAAACCACCTTTTTTAATATCTTAGATTTACACCATAAAATTGCGGATAGCATCAAAGTTGATATTGATGAAATAAGTCAGAAAAGTAAAACTGAAAAAGTATTTTCAGAAATGGTATTGGGGACAGCAAAGATATCAAGAAAATCAGTGTTTGAAGGGCGGGTTGCTTTTGAGGAAATACTAAATATTTTATCAATAAACTCTTCATCACCAGAAGAAGTAATTGAGCGTTATAAGTTTCTACAAGATCATAATAACCATGTTCTTGGCCATTATTTTCGAAACTTATATCAAGCTCTAAAAGTAATTCATAGCTATGAAGAAAGTCTTTTGTCAGAAAAACAAAAAAGAAAATACACAAGCATACTCAGAGCACAGCTATCAACAAAAGAACTTGCTTTACTTTTCATAAATTGCCTAGAAGGTGTTTCAGATAAAGGGCAATTTAAAAATTTAATAATAGAGTATGAAATGCTAGAGCATTTACCAATTAAAAAAATTGAAAATGGCTATTCCCTTGCGGGTTCAAAGCTTGCCGTCGCAGACGACAATATGTTTTTGCAATTTAAAAACAAAAAGGAGTTTGGACTTGATTTCGAAAAATATTATGGAGGCGCATTTGGACAGAACAAAGGTGTGCCGTATAATTTGCGCCCTAACAAGCAAATTAACAAGGACTAAAAACAGTTGGCTTTAGCTCCTTCGTCGCCATTGTAGCCAACAATTTTTAGCCTGTTATTTGGGCGTTAGCTGCCTAGGATACTATGAGTTCTGAATTCGAAAATTATAAAAAATTCACAATGAATTCTCACTGTTACTTGATGCAGGAAAAGCTCTTGTTGACCTTCAAGTTGGCTTGAAGCCAAATTTTGTTCATGAAGGTTATGCCGAGAAAATTTTCGTAAAATTATGGTGTCACGGAAAGACTTTACTTGATCTCTCACCAAATATTTCAACTACTCCCACCCGACAGCTCTGGGATGTTTCATCGCACTATGCTATTTCACGGACTTTAATCGAAACATACGATGCCTTATTTTATATTTCACTGGATAATGTTGATGAAATAGAACGTGACTTTAGGATCAAATTTTGGAGATTACACTCAGAGTCACGACGAGAAAAAATGCTGGAATTAATTCGCAGTAAACATCCAGAACTGAACTATGTAAAAGAAGAAGTTTGCTTACTTCATTCTCAAGTTTTACAGCACCCACATCTAGAAAAATGCGACAAAGGATTGAAAACCAAATTAGAGAAAAAAAGATATGAGACTTATCATATAAATCAGGGAGAGAGGGATAGCCGCTCTGGAATTGACAATGACTATCATAAAGCGGTTGTTATGCAACTATCTAGTCATGTTCATACACATCCATTTTCTGTTTCTCAGCTGATGGACTTTAAAGCTGGAGATCCTGAATGTTTAACTTTGATGAGTATTTCACTCCAATATGCTTCAGCATTTTTGGCTAAAGCAATAAATGATCTTGGTGTATTGTTTCAACCCAGAGTTCCAAGCTATTCTCAAGAAGTAAAAGATTTACTGAATCTTTGGCAATCTATTTTGAAGAATGGGGTGAACAAAGGCAGCTAACAAGCTAATAAATAAGGACTAAAAACAGTTTACTGTTTTCGTTCCTCAACATTTTAGCAAACTATTTTTAGCCCATTATTAGGGCGTTGAGGCTGTAGAATTTCTCCAAAAAAGACGTGTTTACGTCTTTTTTTATATTTCCTTAATTGTTTGTTTTTTAAGCTTGAAGCAAGTTCCTCGCTGTGATCTAATAGATATTATTCACCGA
>NZ_PJAI02000048.1 GCF_002843355.2 Colwellia echini | reverse complement strand
GGGTTGTATGGTTAAGTGACTAAGCGTATGTGGTGGATGCCTTGGCAGTTAGAGGCGATGAAGGACGTGTTAATCTGCGAAAAGCGTTGGTGAGGTGATAAAAACCGTTATAGCCAACGATATCCGAATGGGGAAACCCACCTAGCATAAGCTAGGTATCATTATCTGAATACATAGGGTAATGAGGCGAACCGGGAGAACTGAAACATCTAAGTACCCCGAGGAAAAGAAATCAACCGAGATTTCGTTAGTAGCGGCGAGCGAACGCGAATCAGCCCTTAAGCAACTTAAGTTTTAGTGGAATATTCTGGAAAGGATAACGATACAGGGTGATAGTCCCGTACACGTAAGAACTTTTGTTGTGAAATCGAGTAGGACGGAGCACGTGAAACTTTGTCTGAATATGGGGGGACCATCCTCCAAGGCTAAATACTACTAACTGACCGATAGTGAACCAGTACCGTGAGGGAAAGGCGAAAAGAACCCCTGTGAGGGGAGTGAAATAGAACCTGAAACCGCATACGTACAAGCAGTGGGAGCCAAATTTAGTTTGGTGACTGCGTACCTTTTGTATAATGGGTCAGCGACTTATATTCTGTAGCAAGGTTAACCGATTAGGGGAGCCGTAGCGAAAGCGAGTGTTAACTGCGCGTTTAGTTGCAGGGTATAGACCCGAAACCCGGCGATCTACCCATGGGCAGGTTGAAGGTTGAGTAACATCAACTGGAGGACCGAACACACGTATGTTGAAAAATGCGGTGATGACTTGTGGGTCGGAGTGAAAGGCTAATCAAGCCGGGAGATAGCTGGTTCTCCCCGAAATCTATTTAGGTAGAGCCTCGCACGAACACCATTGGGGGTAGAGCACTGTTAAGGCTAGGGGGTCATCCCGACTTACCAACCCTTTGCAAACTCCGAATACCAATGAGTGATATGCGGGAGACACACTGCGGGTGCTAACGTCCGTTGTGAAGAGGGAAACAACCCAGACCGCCAGCTAAGGTCCCAAAGTACTAGTTAAGTGGGAAACGATGTGGAAAGGCATAGACAGCTAGGAGGTTGGCTTAGAAGCAGCCACCCTTTAAAGAAAGCGTAATAGCTCACTAGTCGAGTCGGTCTGCGCGGAAGATGTAACGGGGCTAAACTAGTCACCGAAGCTGCGGATTCAGAGTTTACTCTGAGTGGTAGGGGAGCGTTGTGTAAGCCGTTGAAGGTGAATTGAGAAGTTTGCTGGAGGTATCACAAGTGCGAATGCTGACATGAGTAACGATAAGGGGAGTGAAAAACTCCCCCGCCGAAAGACCAAGGTTTCCTGTCCCATGTTAATCAGGGCAGGGTAAGTCGGCCCCTAAGGCGAGGCGGAAACGCGTAGTCGATGGGAAACAGATTAATATTTCTGTACTTCTATATATTGCGAAGGAGGGACGGAGTAGGCTAGGTGAGCACGGCGTTGGTAGTCCGTGTGAAAGTATGTAGGCTGAGAGTTTAGGTAAATCCGGACTCTCTTAAGGCTGAGATACGAGACGAGTCACTACGGTGATGAAGTCATTGATGCCATGCTTCCAGGAAAAGCTTCTAAGCTTCAGATATATAGGAACCGTACCCCAAACCGACACAGGTGGTTAGGTAGAGAATACTAAGGCGCTTGAGAGAACTCGGGTGAAGGAACTAGGCAAAATAGTACCGTAACTTCGGGAGAAGGTACGCTCTCTAATGTGAATGACTTGCTCAGTAAGCATAGGAGAGTCGAAGTAACCAGGTGGCTGGAACTGTTTATTAAAAACACAGCACTGTGCAAAATCGAAAGATGACGTATACGGTGTGACGCCTGCCCGGTGCCGGAAGGTTAATTGATTGGGTTATCTTCGGAGAAGCTCATGATCGAAGCCCCGGTAAACGGCGGCCGTAACTATAACGGTCCTAAGGTAGCGAAATTCCTTGTCGGGTAAGTTCCGACCTGCACGAATGGCGTAATCATGGCCACACTGTCTCCACCCGAGACTCAGTGAAATTGAATTTGCGGTTAAGATGCCGTATACCCGCGGCTAGACGGAAAGACCCCGTGAACCTTTACTATAGCTTGACAGTGAACATTGCTCCTACATGTGTAGGATAGGTGGGAGGCTTTGAAACTTTGTCGCCAGATGAAGTGGAGCCACTCTTGAAATACCACCCTTGTATGCGTGATGTTCTAACCTAGGGCCCTAATCGGGCTTGGGGACACTGTCTGGTGGGTAGTTTGACTGGGGCGGTCTCCTCCCAAAGAGTAACGGAGGAGCACGAAGGTTGGCTAAGTACGGTCGGACATCGTACGGTTAGTGCAATGGCATAAGCCAGCTTAACTGCGAGACAGACACGTCGAGCAGGTACGAAAGTAGGTCATAGTGATCCGGTGGTTCTGTATGGAAGGGCCATCGCTCAACGGATAAAAGGTACTCCGGGGATAACAGGCTGATACCGCCCAAGAGTTCATATCGACGGCGGTGTTTGGCACCTCGATGTCGGCTCATCACATCCTGGGGCTGAAGTCGGTCCCAAGGGTATGGCTGTTCGCCATTTAAAGTGGTACGCGAGCTGGGTTTAGAACGTCGTGAGACAGTTCGGTCCCTATCTGCCGTGGGCGTTTGAGAATTGAAGAGGGCTGCTCCTAGTACGAGAGGACCGGAGTGGACGAACCACTGGTGTTCGGGTTGTCATGCCAATGGCATTGCCCGGTAGCTACGTTCGGAACTGATAACCGCTGAAAGCATCTAAGCGGGAAGCAGGCTTTGAGATGAGTTCTCACTGGGGCTTTGAGCCCCCTAAAGGGTCGTTGGAGACTACAACGTTGATAGGTTGGGTGTGTAAGTGCTGCGAGGCATTGAGCTAACCAATACTAATTACCCGTGAGGCTTAACCATACAACACCCAAGTAGTTTTGCGCTATGAAG
>NZ_PJAI02000047.1 GCF_002843355.2 Colwellia echini | reverse complement strand
GCAAAACGTGAATCAAAAAATATATCTTACGCAAATAACCCAATACACCTAACGCCCCAATAAGGGGCTAAAAATTGTTTGCTAAAATGTGTAGCGAAGCGAAACCGAGCAAACTGTTTTTAGTCCCGCTTAATTGGCTTGTTATATGCCGATATTACTCGGGTTAATTTTTGATGTTAAAACATGATCTTGCCACGAGCCAGCTATTTTTAAATATGATTTAGCCATACCTTCCTTTTCAAAGCCGAGCCTTGTTAAAAGGTTTTCACTGCGAATATTTGAAGGTATATAGTTTGCCATGATTCTGTGAAGCTTTATTTTAGAAAAAACATAATCCGTTGCCTCTTGAAGCATTTCAAACATTAACCCTTTACCTTCATCTTTAGCATTAATTGAATAACCCAAATTACACGCTTGAAATGCACCGTGAACAATATTAGAAAAATTACAGGTGCAAATGACTCTAGAGCGTGTTTTATCGAGACCGACAAGTGGAATTGATGAGCCAGATTTAAAACCTTTAAAGTTTAACTCTACTCGCTTTTTTACGGATTCATTGGTGAAATAGTTTTCTGTTCTTATTGGTTCCCATTTTGATAAATGCTCTCGGTTATTATTTTCGTAATTAGCTAATAAAGTAAAATCTTCTGGGCTAAGCACAGTAATAATAAGATTTTCGGTAATTAGCTCGGGAATAGAATCTTTCACTGAACACTCTCAAGGCATATAACGCTTTGCTAAGCGGAAAATAATGGTTGGCTATAATCGCGAAGCGATGGCCAACTGTTATTTTTCCGTTTAAGCAACTTGTTATATTTTTATGCCACTGCAAAATTTACAAAGTGGACATTAGTTAAATTTATTTGCTGTTTAGCATGCCAGAGATCGTAGTTATCTTGCATTGATAACCAACTCTCTGGTGTTCTGCCAATTGCTTTAGATAAGCGAAGTGCCATTTCTGGTGAGATAGCGCTTTGACCCTTTAGAACTCTATTTAAAGTAGACGATGCTACATCTAGCTGTTTAGCTAAATAACGACAGCTAAGACCAGATGGTTCCAAATAAACGTCATAGATAAACTCCCCTGGGTGTGGCGGATTATGATGCATACTCATTAGTGATAGTCCTCATAGTTGAGAATATAAGCATTACCATCGATAAATTCGAAAGTAATACGCCAATTACCATTTACAGTAATAGACCAAATCCCGTCACGATTCCCCTTTAATGGGTGTAACTTAAAGCCGGGTAAATTGATATCATCAATTTCTTGTGCGGTATCTATTGCGGCAAGTTGCATTCGTAATTTACGTTGATGTTTTGCCTGAATACCGGAAACACTACCAGTTTGGAAGTATTTCTTAAGGCCTTTGTGCTTGAAAGATTTAATCATGCCACAAGTGTAGCGTGATGCGCATCACTTGTCGATAAAAATATAACGCTTACATAAGCGGAAAAGTATAGTTGGCTAAAATGGTTTGAGGAACGAAAAACAGCCAACTGTAATTTTTCCGTTTAATGTTCTTGTTAGGTAATAATTTACTCAAAAGTTAACAGGGAACTTTTGAACAATGTATGAAACGCCTAAGTGATAAGTAACAGGGATCCAAATTAATCCGTATAAAGAAAGCTTCCACTTTTCAGGTGGACCATATACTTTATCGCCGATAAGACCGAAACCAAACCAAATCATTAAGAACGGAATCATTACCAATAAATTGTGATTAACAGCTAGTGCCCATAACACTCCGTATACAAAAGCCACTAAACCACAAAAAAGCACATAAAGAGTGGTAACGGGTGAATTAGTAGAATCAATTTCGTTATTTCTCTGTAACTCTAAATGCTTTTTTGCACCACCAGCAAAAAAGCCACATATACCTGTAGAAATAAGAGCTATTAAATAGGACTCAACACTATCCATGAACTACTACCTTTGTTTATTACCTAACGCCTCATTAAGAGGCAAAAAATTGTTTGCTAAAATGTTGAGGCACGAAACAGCAAACTGTTTTTTGTCCTGCTTTAATGCCTTGTTAGGTGTTTGAACTGATTAGAATTTATGCCACCTAAACTTACCAAACCACAATAAAGTAATTGGCAAAGTCTTGCACGAAATTTTGCAGTAAAAACTGAGAAATTAGCGCACCAAAAAGTTAAATAAACTGCTTTGCTCAATTTTATGTAACACCGCGAAACAATAATATACGTGCGATAAATACAAAACTTAATTACGTTTTAGGATACGTGATTGATGCGCAAAACGTGAATCAAAAAATATACCTTACGTAAGTAACCCAATACACCTAACGCCTCATTCAGAGGCAATAAAATAGTTGGTTAAAATAAGCGAGGTACGAGCAAAAACCAACTGTTTTTTGTCCTGCTGAAATGACTTGTTAGTTGGCAACTGACTCATACCATTTTTCATGTGCTTTTAAGTCTTCGCCAAAGCCTGCGACCATCAATAGATCTCTACAATCGGATGTTGCGAGCTTTAAAGCCCTATCTAAACCTGTTTCACTCTCAAGTGATAATTTCAAAACTGCGAACCTTATACGTTCCATTTGAACAGGAGTCCATCCGGTACAACCAAGAGCCTCTGTACCACATTCATTTTCTAATATATCCGCAATTTCTTTAGCTTCACGAGACTTATAAAGCGTATGAATTAAAGACTCGGTATTTGAACTAAGTGCACTCATCGAATTGCCTACTAACGCCCAAATAAGGGGCTAATTATTGCTGGCTAAAATAACGAACGAAGTGAGGCAGCCAGCTGTAATTAGTCCCACTTCATTTTCTTGTTAGGTACACTATAACCCAAGAGCAGATTTACCGATATGTACTGCAACGCCTTTAATTACATCAAAGCTCATTGCCCCACCTTTTTCACTGATGAGGGATTTGGTTTTATCCCAAGTTGATTTGGATTTGATTGAATCAAGAAACTCATGCCCATCCCAAGTTAAACGGTGCACATGAAATTGAGTTGGACCGCGCCCAAGCTCTTGCGATAAAGAGGCATAAATAATCCCTGCCTCGTCGAGTAACTCTACATGGTAAGAAATATTAAATGCTTTATCAGCATCAAATGCACTCAACGTGAGGCTTTGATTTGGTTCAAGGCTCTCAGTCGCAATTAATATCTCTCTGATAACATCCCAATCCCTTTTCATACTCCAATCCTTTTGGTGTACCTAACGCCACACTAAGCGGAAAATAACAGTTTGGCTATACTGCGCGAGGTACGA
>NZ_PJAI02000046.1 GCF_002843355.2 Colwellia echini | reverse complement strand
CGAGTAGATAACTTAGTAAAACAAGCTCTTGATGATTCATTTTGCGTGAACCCCTTGGAACTGGATGCGCATTGTAGAGAGTTTTTGATAGAGCACAAGCACTAATTTCATTTAATTATCTGTTCGGTTATAAATACTACTAATAGATTATTTAGCATAACAATATCGTTTATTAAAAAGTCTATTATGGCGGTTAATATAATTATCCTCTTCTATTCCTTGTGTTTGGTTTTCTCGCTTTTGTTTTAGCACCACCAGATAATGCATCTTTTCGCGCATTCTTTTTATTGATCGATCGCTTAACTGATTTTAAATTTTTTGTTAAGTCAGGTTCATAACCCGGTAACCATTGTTGTAGTAACCTAATATCCAACAACTCTTCAATCGCAGTTAATAACCATTCTTCGTCAACACTTACTAAAGATACAGCTAAACCTGAGTTTCCAGCTCGCGCTGTTCTACCTATCCGATGTACATAATCTTCTGCGTTATAAGGAAGCTCATAATTTATAACATGGGCCAAACCTTTAATATCAATACCACGAGCCGCAACATCTGTTGCAATCAAAGCCCGTACTTTTCCTTCTTTGAATTCAAGCAATGCTTTTTCTCGAGCACCTTGAGATTTGTCTCCATGTATAGCGACTGACTTAACACCATCTTTGGTCATTTCTTTCGCTAAATCATCTGCACATTGTTTAGTGCGCGTAAAGACTAAAACTTGTTTCCAATTTTTTGATCCTATCAAGAAAGATGTTAACTCTCTTTTTCTATCTGCATCAACACCATAAACTAATTGCTCTACATCTTCCGCAGCTTTATTTTTTTCGTCTATCTCAATAATTTTAGGATTAATTAACATGTTCTTACTCATCCGATAGATCTCATCGGCAAAAGTAGCTGAGAATAGTAATGTTTGTTTGGTTTTTGGAAGCTGTTGAGTAATTCTTTCTATTTCGTCTTTAAACCCCATATCAAGCATACGATCGGCTTCATCAAAAACGAGCACATTTATCTTATCTAAACTCACAGATTTAGTATGGAGCAGATCTAACAAGCGACCAGGTGTCGCTATTAAAACATCTATACCTTGTTTGATATCTAAAATTTGTTGTTTTGTACTCACGCCACCATAAGCTATCCCCATATTTATCGAAGTGTACTCTCCGTAATGGCAAAAACTTTTATATACCTGTTGGGCGAGCTCTCTTGTTGGTGTTAACACTAATACTCGAAGCTCAGTTTTTGCAGGCTTTGTTAATAGAAGGTTCTGTAGTATTGGTAGCGCAAACGCGGCGGTTTTACCTGTTCCGGTTTGTGCTCTTGCCATAACATCGTGTTTAGCTAGAATTAACGGGATACTTTGCTTTTGTATTTCTGTTGGTTCATTATAAGAAGACTTTGATATTGCTTTAAGTAATGATGGATCTAAAGAAAAAGATGTAAATGCCATTCGTTTAACCAGAACTAATTTGAGTTGAGTAATTGTAACAGAAGTCGTATATATCTATCTTAGTTATTAGCATATTTACCTTAAGGGCATCATGACAACAAATTATTATCAAAATATGCGCTTCTTGATAGTTGATAATATCAAGCCTTCGCAAGAAATTTTAAAGCAATTTGTAATGCGATCTACTAATAAGCAGGTAGATAGCACGCACTATGCGCAAGATGTCGCCTCAATTTGCCAACAAAAACCTTATGATGTAATTTTATTAGGTTACGATCTTGGTGAAAATCAAAAGAATGGACAGCAAATTCTAGAAGATCTTCGAGTTAATAATTATATAAATCGACAATGTATTATTATATTAATTACCGCTGAAGTTTCACAATCGATGGTACTTGCCGCACTAGAGCACAAACCCGATCATTATTTATGTAAACCATACTCTTTAAATGATTTAGATAAACGTTTGCAAGATTGCTTCAAGAAGAAAATAGTCATGGGCAAAATATATCAAGCACTGGATGATAATAACCATGATCTTGTAATAAGACGCTGTAAACGCGCAATAGCTGAAGATACACCATATATAACCGAATGTTTAGGTATTTTATCACGACAGTATTTTGAGTTAGAAAGGTTTGAAGAGGCTAATGCTATCTATCTAAAGCATCAACATTCAGCAAACTGTCAATGGGCAACTATAGGGCTAGGAAAAATAGCATTAAATGAAAACAAACTTAGCCAAGCTGAAAGATTATTTAAAGTATTAATTAAAGAATATCCACTTTACTTATCAAGTTATGATTGGCTGGCTGTAACATATGAAGAGCAATTTCATTATTTGCTAGCCGAAGAAGTATTAGAGAAGGCTTTACATTTATCGCCTCGATCTTTGGCAAGGTTACAAAAATACGCAAGCCTTTGCATCCAAAATCAACATTTTGCCAAAGCAACAATAGCTTATGAAAATAACTATAAATTAGCACATAACTCTATTCATCATTGCGCTGATAATACTATTAAATACGTCAATGCACTCATCGAGCATGCACCAACTTTATCATTAGTCGATGCAAAGAAAATGAACAATAAAGCGTTATCATTTCTAAGACAAATGACCCGTGATTTTAAAGGTAGCGATTTAAAAATTCAGGCACACTTTTTAGGTGCATGCTTATACGAAATAACAAAAGAACGTCAATTAGCTAATGATGAAATAGTAAAAGGTGAAAAATTATTATCTAAAGAACAATTAAATATCCCCGCAGATAAATTAATAGAAATATCACAGACATTAAAGAGACTTAATAAAAACCATCTAGCCTCGCAATTACTTAAAACTAATATAGAAAATTCGGATGTTGATAAAGAAATTAAGAAAAAGTCATATAGCTTAAAAGATCAAGCTCAAGCAGATATTGAACTGGGTTTACGCCTATACAAACAGGAAAATTATCCGGAAGCGATAAGTAAATTACAGAATGCTTTAAACTTATTTCCTAAGCATATAGGAATTAAATTAAACTTATTACAGGTGTTATTAGTTTCATATGAAAAGCTTAAGCCTACTACAGAAGAGCTGGCTAAAGCTAACAAACTAATCGTTGAAATATCTGCATTGCATTTAAACAACAATGAAGAAGGAAAGCTAAAAAAAATGCAAAAAAAATACCAGCGTATTGCTGGTATTTAATCTTTCCTAAAAGGAAATATGGTGGAGGGAGGTGGATTCGAACCACCGAAGGCTGAGCCGTCAGATTTACAGTCTGATCCCTTTGGCCACTCGGGAACCCCTCCACGGGGCCATTTCATCAATTATATTGATGGAATTTATATGTCTAGCAATGTCCCGCTACGCTCTCACATGGGCTTTTCTATGACATAGTCACACTACCCATCGGCGCTATTGCGATTCACTAACCAAACCTAATTAGGAGTCTAGCAATGTCCTACTCTCACATGGGAACTCCCACACTACCATCGGCGCAACTGCGTTTCACTTCTGAGTTCGGAATGGAATCAGGTGGGACCACAGCGCTATTGTCGCTAAACAAAAACTTTTATTTGTTAATTTACTTTTTAGGTAAAAGTAGACTAATAGATAAAACTTTCAGCAAAAAGCCCGTAACATCGTTACGGGCTTTTCAGAGCTTTCGCTCAAATTAAAAGTCAAGTAATGTCCCGCTACGCTCTCACATGGGCTTTTCTGCGACATAAGTCACACTACCATCGGCGTTGTTGCGGTTCACTATCCAAACTAAATTAGAAGTCTAGCAATGTCCTACTCTCACATGGGAACTCCCACACTACCATCGGCGCAACTGCGTTTCACTTCTGAGTTCGGAATGGATTCAGGTGGGGCCACAGCGCTATTGTCGCTAAACAAAAAAGGTACAATCTTAGAAAGCTTGCTCAATGAGCTATAAATATCGTTTTATTCTTTATTCTAGTTCAAGTAACACGTAAGTACGTGATTTTACATTATTCATGTTTTTGTCAGTCTTCATACAATCCACTTCATAGCGCAAAACTACTTGGGTGTTGTATGGTTAAGCCTCACGGGTAATTAG
>NZ_PJAI02000045.1 GCF_002843355.2 Colwellia echini | reverse complement strand
TTTTAAACCTTTTAATTCTCGCTGAGTGGGAAAGAACTTAATCAATTTGGTATTAGTGACAATTAAAGGCTTAGAAGGGCAAGGCATTAATTAGCGACATCGATTATAAATATAATTAACAAAGCGTAGAGCCTGAAAAAGTCATAATTATTTACCTATAACGACAACATCTTATTGCTCTTGCTGCTGGGTTTTCTTGGTGCTGTCCTCAGGTAGATCAGAACGAGGGTCATTAAGCATTATAATTAATTGATCACAACGATCTTTTTGGCCTAACTGATCTAGCTTACTATGTTGAGCTTTAGTTTGCTGCTTTGCATGAGCTAAGCTTTGTATTTTAAATTTGTTATAACTGGCTTGAAAAACTTCATTTTCAAGAGCAGCTTGTTCCATTAATAATAAATAGATCTGCCAGCGATTAGCATTACGCTTTTGCCATGCTTTAAAACTGCTATTTAATTCACTTTTATCCACAAAATTATATGACATGCATTGGTTAAAGTAACTTTCCCACATATCTTTAGCGGTATAGGCTTGCAAAGGAATAGCCAGTGGATTTGAAATAGTTTGGTTATTTTGTGCTGCGATAGTACTTATTGGGTTAACCGTAATTAGAGCCAATAGACTCGAGATCATCATTTTTTTTATTTTCATATAAAAAGCCTTGAACAACGGAGCAATAAATTTTTATAACGTAATTTTTAACGTAATGATAGGATTCAATTAAAATCAGGCATGTACATGTATCCCGCGTTATATACCTTAGTAGCTGATGTTTGATAGATAATAGGATAAATGCCCGTTAGTAATAAACTAACAGGCATTATCCAGAGTTCAGGTTAGATATGTATCTTACTGCGGATTAAGTCCCAACTTTTGAAGGACTAGTTTGAAGTTAGCGCGACGCTCCTCAATTGCATGAACTTCACCACTTACTGGACAATGATCATCAGGACAGCCACGGTTAACGATACCAGATACAGCATCAACAAACTCTGTACCTACCATACCACCGTCAACATATTTTTTAAGTTCTGTATAATAGTTCCAATCGGCATATGGACCACCTTCGTTATCATAGGCTTGCACAGAACTAACCCAAAAGAATAAACCAGCAATCCACTTAATTTCTTTATGCTCTTCAGAGCTACATACTAACCCTGGGTTTGAACATAAATCTAAATCAGCGTAAAGCGGGCTATCAGGTGCTGCTTCAACAATCGTTCCGTCTATTGTTGTTCCAATGGTATCTGGATCAACGTGAGAACGACCAACAAAATGGTTCAGTGTACCGAAGTTTTGACGACCCGTAGTTTGAATTACGCCACGGCCCCACCAGCCACAACCTTCAACACTTTCATCACTGCCATCCCAAATAAAACTTCCCGCTTTTTGACCTACATACTGCTTACAGTCTTCACGTTCAAAAACTTGTTTAGAGGTATCAATAGCGGTAGGTACAGTATTACAGTGACCTGCGTTAGTCCAGCGACCAACTTTACCATTAACTAATAATCCTTGCTCTTCAAGTACAGCATCAGGTGCGACAAAGATTGGCGCTGGCGCACCGTACCATTTAGCGTGAGTATTCGCTGTTTGTTCCATTTTATTATCACGAGGACAAGAATAGGCGTGATCTTTACCTGAAACAGGGTGAGTACCATAATCTGCATATTTCTGACCTAATTGACCACAACTTGCAGTCATAGGGTAATCTACAGCGGCGCCGTATTTTACTTCAGACCAGTTATTTTCATCACAAGCATCGAAACGAATAGTTTCTTGCATACTTTGTGAAAGGAATGCGGCAATAGCTACTTTTGCATACATAGCATTGGTTGCATCATCAGCTGTGCTATCTACTAGCCAAAACTTATTGCCCGCTACACCAACATTGTGCATCGAATTTAAGCCTGTTAAGAAGTCAGCCCATTTGTAGATAGTTGATGGTACCCAAGTTGAAGAAGGTGTTTCGTAAAGGAATACTTGACTATCCATTATTGACTCAGCACCAGATAAATCATTATTTAACGAAGAAATACTTGTTAATGGAGTAACACCTGAGCCAGAACCTACATGATAAAGAGGCACTTTAATGCTTTGATAATTTGCGATTTTAGTTGCGAGGACAGCGTTGTCATTATCAAATATAATAGCGAAAATATTGCTATGTGCAGCTTTACGTATTTTACTTTCTCCTGCAGTATTACCCATGAAATAAGTTGTCGCTTGGGCCGTAGGTACAGAGGACAAAATTGCAGGTGCTTGAACAAAATCAGTAACCTGTTTAACGTATTCTAATGCGTTGTGCCATTGATCACTTGATAAGCTAGCAGAAGTACTTGATTTAGTAAAAGCAATAAAGTCAGCTGTTGAAGCACCCTTGTAAAGTGCTAACGTATCAAGAAGATCTGACGTTGCTTTAGAAGCAGCATTCCAAACAGACCTTTTACCGGAATGCGTAGCATAAGCAAAATCACCTATACTTAATGACCAACCAAAGGTGGCATTTGTAGCAAGTGTAGAAAGTATTAGATTGTGAGCTTGAGCCCAACCTTTGGCATCATCACTTAAAGCATTTATGTCGCTATCACTAATAGCGCTAGTATTGGTTGAAGCTAAAGCTGCTGTTAAGGCTTGTTTGACTGCAATCGAGCCTAAAGATACACCCTTATCAGCGGTAATATTATCAAGTACATTGCTATTAATAATGACAGACTCAGAGCCAAGCAATTTAGCTGTTTCAATGAATGAAACAAAATCATTGGTTAACTTGGTTGTATCTGATAAATCAGTGCTGTTGATTACGTTAACTGTTAGTGTATCAGGTGCTGCGGAAGTTGGACTTGCAACAACAAAATCACTTGGCCAGCCATTGACTTTTAAGCTGACAGGATCTTTTGCATTAGGGAGCGATAACAAAGGTGCAGTACCTTGTGCAGTTCCATCACAGTTAACTTCCCAGGTCCACGTATCATCACTGCCTGGACGAGAAGTGGTTTCCCATTTGGCGGCAAAAGCAACGTAATCATCATTAATCAGAATATCGCCTGCTTGCGCTGTTACGCCTTCAGTCCAGATACTGAAGTCAGCACATAAACCCTCTGGAGTTGGCGTCGGTGTAGGAGTCGGTGTTGGAGTTGGCGTCGGCGTAGGTGTTGGAGTCGGTGTTGGAGTCGGTGTTGGAGTCGGTGTTGGAGTTGGCGTCGGTGTAGGAGTTGGCGTCGGTGTAGGAGTTGGCGTCGGTGTAGTGTCACCGACTAACGTCCATGCATTTTCCCATGCACTGCCTGTACCTGGAGCGTAAGCCCAATCAGCGTCAGAAGAACACCAGCCTGCAACATCGCATTGGTACGATTGACCATTATTGCTCACAACATCACCAGCTGAATAAACAGTACCAGGTTGATATGTACCCGTAGGTGTTGGCGTCGGTGTCGGTGTCGGCGTAGGTGTTGGAGTTGGTGTTGGTGTTGGAGTAGGAGTTGGTGTCGGCGTAGGTGTTGGAGTTGGAGTTACACCATCAGTACACTCATACTCTAAAGACCAGCTGTCGTCACTTCCAGGTATGGATTTGGTCCACCATTTAGCACTGTATGCATTACTATCAAATTGCATTACATCACCAGTATTAGCGTGTTCAGGATTTCCTTGCCAGTCTACCTGCGGAAAGTCTGGATAGGCATTAATGCCTTCACAGCTTTGAGATGCAAATGTGTTTGATGAAATCACTGCGCTTGCAGCAAGTGATATCGCCATAAATGTTTTATTTGGCTTGAAGTAAGCCTGTTGTTTGAGTTTCATTCAAATTCCTGTATTTAATTATTGTTTTAA
Organism: Colwellia echini; assembly: GCF_002843355.2. Taxonomy (GTDB): domain Bacteria; phylum Pseudomonadota; class Gammaproteobacteria; order Enterobacterales; family Alteromonadaceae; genus Colwellia; species Colwellia echini. The sequence goes on along the minus strand of NZ_PJAI02000045.1, from coordinate 614 downwards.
TTTCATATGAATATGACGGATGTCGTTTAAAATATTCACGTTTTTTTTACTTTACATACACAATTCTGATGCTATTTTAAACTAGCACGCAATTGACAGCGCTGTCAACGCGTGTTTTTTGATGTGGTAATTAATTTTAAAATACAGTTATGGGGATTTTAGTTATGGATTTTTGATTATTAACTTGTTAATTCAGACAGCAAAACAGACAAATCAAGTGGTATGTTCGGTTTAAAAATACCAGCCCGTAACGAACTTACTATTACTAACAGAAAAAGCTTGTCAGACCCAACATCAACAAGGGAGTTACCCTGCTTTGATGATACAGCCAAAAATTGGTCTATAGGTTTTGGTGCTTACATTACTGAGGGTTGGTGTATGGTTTTGAGTGATATTGATATCGTTTACTTGGGATTAACGTATCGGTTTTAAGCGATACGGTTATAAGGGGGCATAGCTTTAAGTGGTATAGTTTTTAAGTAATATAACCTGAGTTCGGGATAATTAAATTGTAAAGTATAACAATATCAACTATTTGTATTCACGTATCTACAATAGCTTTAATTATTCGTAGTACAAGGCGGGAAAGCGAAGCCAATAACGGGTTATTGGGA
>NZ_PJAI02000044.1 GCF_002843355.2 Colwellia echini | reverse complement strand
ATTAAAGCAGGACAAAAAACAGTTTGCTGTTTCGTGCCTCAACATTTTAGCAAACAATTTTTTGCCTCTTAATGAGGCGTTATGTATTTAGTGTTTCATCTAACCCTTGAGCACCTATTATGAATAATCAAAGGAAACAAAGTGAAAACAGAACTATATTCTATATCTAAGATATTTACTGAACGTTTATTGAGAATTCCTGATTACCAAAGAGGTTATGCTTGGGGAGACAAACAGTTAAAAGACTTTTGGAGTGATTTATCACAATTAGAATCAGGACATAATCATTATGTTGGTGTTTTAACTTTAGAAGATGTCCATAACGATAAAGTTGTAAACTGGAAAGACGACACTTGGATCATAAAATCAAAGTGTTATGAACCACATTATGTTGTAGACGGCCAACAAAGACTAACTACTGTAGTGGTTTTGATTCAATGTATTTTAGAAGCTATAAAAGAAAATAATTTAAACTATACCGAGCCACAAGATATTAGAAAAAAATTCATATTTGAGACAAAAGATCAGGGTATATCTCGTTCATATCTTTTTGGTTATGAAGTTGATAACCCAAGTTATGAGTTTTTAAAACAAAAAATATTCTGTGAGGACTCAGATAATCAACTTAATATTCAGGAAACTATATATACAAATAATTTATTGAATGCCAAAGAATTTTTTCTTGATAAATTAAAAGACATGGAGCTTCAGTGGATAGAATCACTTTACACGAAAGTCACTCAAAACCTTCTCTTTAATATTTATTCTATGTCAGATGAAATAGATGTACATGTTTCATTTGAAACGATGAACAATAGAGGGAAGTCACTATCTCACTTAGAGTTATTAAAAAATAGATTGATTTATTTATCTACTAAACTAGATGAAGAATCTTATGAAAAATTAAAATTACGAACCTCTATTAATGAATGTTGGAAAACTATTTACCACCAATTGGGACGAAATAAAGACAATCCTCTTGATGATGATGTATTTCTATTTAATCACTTTATCTTATTTTTTGGTAAGTCAGTAAATAATGGAAATTCAATAAATTATCGACGTTTTAGACGAGGTTATGGAACCAATTATCAAGAGTATTTGCTTGATGTTAAGTTCACTACTAAGTCTCTTTCTAGTGATGGTGAAGAGAAACTGACCATAGAAGAATTGTATAGGTATGTTAGTAGTTTAAAAACATCTGTAGAAAAGTGGTATGAAATATCGAATCCAAAAGGTTCTTCACTGGACCCTGAAGTGGTTAAATGGTTAGAAAAAATAAACAGAATAGACTCTGAAGAGTGTTTACCTCTAATAATGGTAAGTTTACAAAAAGGAACTGCTCAACCTCTTATTGTGAAGTTCTTAACTTCAATAGAAAGACTTCTCTTTACTATGATGCTTATTCGTCGAAGTTTTGGAATAGACTTTGATGCTAGCAGATTTATTGAATGGGCTAGTGATCTAAGTAACGATGAAACCACGTTGGAAAAAATAATATTTAAAATGGATGAAACTAGAGATACATTAATATCTGATAAAAGGATAATTAATCAAATTTCTGACTCACTCAAAGACGGAGGATTCTACCGTTGGAGAGGGCTAAGATACTTTATGTATGAGTATGAACAAGAGCTTAAATCACAGTCAAAAACCTATACTGACAAATTGGATTGGGAATTACTTAGTGATGACATTCGAGATCATAAAACGATTGAACATATTTATCCACAAAATCCAAGAAAACCTTGTTGGACATCTAAATTTAAAGATTACTCAGGTAAAGAAAGAAGTCTGCTCCGACATTCGTTAGGTAACCTCGTACCATTGTCACATCCCAAAAATTCTAGCTTTCAAAATAAGCCTTTCTTAGACAAAGTTGGGAATTCTAGTAATACTATTGGGTTTAAATATGGTTCATTTTCAGAAATTGAACTAACCGATAATAAACAATGGACAGCTGTCGAAATTTTACATCGAGGTATACACCTTCTTAAATTTATGGAAAAAAGATGGAAGATTAAATTTGATGATTTAGCGCATATGGTTAACTTCTTGAATTTAGGTTTTGTGCTTAAAAAAGAGAAGTTAAAAATACATAACAAGGAAATTAAGTCGGACTCGTAACAGTTTGCCTAGTTCCACTTCGTTTCACATTTTAGCAAACTATTCCTCGCCGCTTATTGCGGCGTTAGAGGTATTCATGGAATTCAAGCAGTGGCTTCAGAATATAGAAAACTTATCACATACTCAGAAGTCTGATTATAAAATAAAAAAAACATTCAAAGCGGTTCTGAATTGGGTCTATAAAACCCAGTATAGAGGCGCGTGCCATGATACTTCAGCAGTTTTATACATATTACTTATGGAGCAAGGGGTTGACGCTAAACTTTGTATTGGTGAAGTAAAAATAGATGATAACTCATACTTCGATCATTCATGGGTGGAAGTTGAAGGGTTAGTCCTTGATGCATCGGTTTGCATGCCTAATATTGGGGGATATGAGTTCCCACCTGTTTTTGCATCTAAATGTCTTTCAAATTTAACTCCCCCTAAACTGTCGTATGGTAAATCATCTCCAGTTGGATTAGATGATGTAGGTATTTTTGTAAGTAGTGTAAATTTAATGGACTATTCATTGGGTCACCCCGAAGATCCTAATAAGTTATGGAAATTAGCTAAAACCTTGTCTAAAGAAGCAGAGATTAAAGTTAACTCTGGTAAGCTAAAAGATAAATACGGTAATGTAAAAAGAATTCTTGTTCGGAGCTAAATACCTCTAACAAGCTGTTAAACAAGGACAAAAAACAGTTGGCTTTTGCTCCTTCGTCGCTAATTTTAGCCAACAGTTTTATTGCCTGTTAACAGGGCGTTATAAGTTTTGAGAGTCCTGTGTATAAAATTAGTCAAAGTGTAATAAATAAGCGAAAAAGAGGTCCATATATTGTTGCGTTGTATGTAATTGGATTAGCGACTTTATTTTCATTACCATCAAAAGGTGAAGACTTCGATTGGCTTGGTTTCGCCTTCATTTTTGGTATTACAGCCGTTATTGCTGTTGGTTCAAACATTCTTGGTACTAAAAGGTTTTTGGCGTTGGCTAAAAATCATGAGATTCATATTCTCAAAGAGGGCTTAAAGTCTATCCAACAAGACGGATATAATGTACTTCCATGGGAAAGTGTAACGGGAGTTAAGCAAAAACTAAAAAATGATAACGTCATTAAACTAGTTTTAAAAACTTCCTCTGGCTCACTTGAGTTAAGTAACTACGACAAACTTAACGAGTTATCTTTGGGCTTGAAACAATATATAAAAACAGAATTGTGGCAATAAACTTATAACAAGTTACTCAAAAGGACAAATAACAGTTGGCTTTTGCTCCTTCGTCGCTTATTTTAGCCAACTATTTTTTGCCTCTTAGTAAGGCGTTATGTTTTAAGGAAACTATGGAGTTTATTCGCAGGTTTCTAACTTTAAAACCTATTAAAAAGTGGTTTTCTAAAAACTCAACTTTTGGAATTATTACTCCAAATGGGTGGATTGGCAGACCTTATGATAACCATCACCAATTATCTTCTATTGAGTATTCTGAAAATAAGGTGCTAATCAAAATTAAGGGAGGTCATATCTTCATTGTCACTCAGCCACTTAAATTATCAAAATTAGATAATAATTTAACGATAGCTGGTTTCAATAAGCTTGAACATAAATATGAGTTCTTGTCGAAACCTCGTTGTAATATTTATGAGTCAGGTGAAATGACATTTGTTAAGTTGCGTATTTAAAACATAACAAGCAAATCAATCAGGACAAAAAACAGTTGGTTTTTGCTCCTGCGTCGCTTATTTTAACCAATTGTTTTTTGCCCATTATTTGGGCGTTATGTGGCAATCGAGGAACGGTGTTATCAATGGATAGTAAGCGCACATTTATAGCTGTTTTCTTATCACCTTTCGCATCACTTATTGTTTTAGTTGTCGCGTTCATTGAATCTTTCGTTAGAGGTGAAAGCATTCAGTTTTTTGAAGGTTTTATTGTAATTGTTCTATTTGTTATTGGCTTTGTTTCTATATCATTTGCTTTTGTCATTCTCGTTGGGTTACCAATCCATCTAGGACTTTCCAAAATTCGGGTAACAAACTGGTTTGTTTATTGTTTACTTGGTATTTTAGTACCTCTATTTTATAAGTATGTTGATCTGCTAGGTAGTGAAATGCCTACTGAGCTTAGGTCAACAGATTATATTGCTTATGGTTTTGGTGGTTTCTTTGTTTCTTTGGCTTTTTGGGTCATTGCAGTAAAGCCACATAACAAGCAAATCAACAAGGACTAAAAACAGCGGGCTGTTCGCTTCGCTCCATTTTAGCCCACTATTTTTAGCCTGTTATTTGGGCGTTAGGTGTTTTGGGTAATTTGCTTAAGGTTTATTTTTTGATTCACGTTTTGCGCATCAATCACGCATCCTAAACCGTAATTTAGCTTTTTAATTATCGCGCGTATATTATTGTTTCGCGGTGATGCGTAAAATTGAGCAAAGCAGTTTATTTAACTTTTTGGTGCGCTAATTTCTCAGTTTTTACTGCAAAATTTCGTGCAAGACTTTGCCAATTACTTTATTGTGGTTTGGTAAGTTTAGGTGGCATAAACTCTAATCAGTTCAAACACCTAACAAGGCATTAAAGCAGGACAAAAAACAGTTTGCTGTTTCGTGCCTCAACATTTTAGCAAACAATTTTTTGCCTCTTAATGAAGCGTTAGGTGTTTTGGGTTATTTGCTTATGGTTTATTTTTTGATTCACGTTTAGT